>CAVQDO010000010.1:0-17304 GCA_963711255.1 uncultured Gammaproteobacteria bacterium
TTATGCCAAGGCCGGGGAAGTAAGTTGCTTCTGGCAATGCCCAGCGTAAAGCAGCGCCCATGGTATTCTCGGACGAAACGGCAATCCAGTACAACAGGTAAATAGTGAGAATCACGGGTAATAGAGTGATAAATCCAGTTAGCAGAATCTTGCTGATTGATTTGAACATTGGCGTACCATATAAGTTAATCGATAATAATGGCGCTTAGTTTACTGCCTTATCAGCGAATTAACAGTTATTCAGTAGCAGACGTGTTTTTGATATAAAGGTAAAATACCGATTAATGGAAAATAACTTAATAACAATGTATGCCTGTTGATAAATTTTCTGGCAAGTTCGCCGCTATTACCCTGTTATTGCTCTCTGCTGGTACTGCTATTCAGCGCCTGGCTGACGCGTACACAGCTGGCTGAAGTGAGCATTAGCACGCTTATGCGTGATGCTGGCCTGCAAAATGTTACTGCTGATATTCAACAACTGGATAGTAATAACAGCTTTATAAGCAAGCTGGCTTTCACTTACAGGACAACAAACAGGCAGCTTCACCTGAAGGCGGATAACGTCACAATTTCTTATCAGGCAAAGCAGCTCAGGCAGGGAAAAATACAAACACTTTTGATCGACAGGCTTGAACTGCGCAGTGACGATATTGAATCAGCTCAGCTAGCGGTTAAAGATGCTCCGTTGAAAGTAGAACCGCTTTTGCTGATAGCCGGTTTGCGTGATGCACTGGAAAAGTATCAATTGTTTGACACTATAGAAATTAAGCAGGTGTTTCTGCATGGTGAAGCCTTTTCTTTCCTGGATAAGAAAACATTTGCCGTTAACGGTTCCACTAATAATGATGTGTTAGCAACCGGGATCGTATTCCCCGGAACTGGGACCGGAATCGATATTAATCACGGTAATACCGCTCAGATCATTACTCAGCTATCTTCCGAAGCATTCAGCATGGTGCTAAAAACAGACAACGAGTCGCTGAAGAATGCCACCAGTATTAATCTGAATATTCATAACGAGTCGATTGACGGTAGCTATAAGGTAATTATGGCTTCACTAAAAGACTGGCTGCAGAAGGCTTTGCAACAGGATATCAGCTTAAACAATAATATTGAGCTGGTTAACGGCAAGCTAAGTTTTGATTTTTCTGATAAAGACATCATTAAGTCCGTAATAACTGCTAAATCGGACAAGGTGTTTTTTAATCAATACCGGGCTGATGCGGTTGAACTCAAGGTTAAACTCAGCAGTGCAAGTGAGAATCCCGGAAAAATCACTCAGATACTTAACGGTTCATATATTAAGCTCGGATATATTGATGCCGGTGATATAAAACTAACTACCAGTCGCCTGTATTATATTGGTGAACTTGCGATTTTACAAAACGGCTGGAATTATGACGGTGGTATTAACTGGTCTCCTGTTAATCTTGAGTACGACTCCAGGCGGGTTAAATTCAAGTCATTAACTGCGAGTATCGCGGCCAGCCAGGATGCTATTGATGTCTTTGCTTACATTACGCCTGATGCCGTTCCCGGAAAGTTTTCGTTTTCACTTAGCCATAGTATGCTCGACAATAGCGGATCGCTGTCACTATTGCCGGATCTGCCGTTGAACTTCAACGACGAAGAAAACAGCCTGGGTCAGTTAATGATGCCATGGCCTTATAATTTTGATCTGTATACAGGAACCCTGAAGTTATCCGCATTTGGCCGCTGGGCTGATCAGCAGCCAATGCAGGCTAATATTGTTGTTGATCTTGATGATGCTGGCGGTAATGTCTATTCACAGCTATTTTCAGGTCTGTCTTTTAAACATGATCTTGCTGTATTGCCGACATTGCAGTCAAAAAACAGCACAAGACTGACAATATCTAAAATTGACAGTGGCATTATAATTAGTGATTTAAATAGCATGGTAGAAATAAGCACAGACAGGAATGAAGCCTTACCACGCATTGAGCTGAAGCGGTTAAATGGTACTATATTTAACGGTTCATTTTCTTCTCAGGCTTTATCTTATAACCTTAATGCAGAGGAAAATAAATTTACTATTAATGCCAGCGATATTGACCTGTCTGAAATTATTAAAACGCAGCAGCTGGATGATATTACTGCAACAGGTAAAATTGATGGCTCTATACCCGTGAAGATAACTAAAGACGGAGTCTTTGTTGATAATGGTGCCTTTCTGAATAATATGCAAAGTGGCACAATACGGTACAATCCTAAAGCCGGCACCGAACAGCTTAAGCAGAACCCGCTGACCGGTATCGCGCTGGATGCCCTGAAAGATTTTCGTTACAGCCATCTGGCAGCTGGTGTAAACTTTACTCCGGAAGGTACTTTGTCCGTCAGTCTTCAGCTAAAAGGTATCAGCCCCGAGCTGGACACTAATCGTCCAGTGAATTTGAATATTAATACGGAACAAAACCTGCTTTCATTGCTCAAAAGCTTACGCTATGCTCAGGGTATAAGTGATAGTATCGATAAGCAAGTACGTCAACAATACGAAAAACAACAATGAATACAAACAATCGGGTTGGTAGCTAATGACACATCGAATGACATATCAATTGAGGCGGCAATCAATAGTAATATTAATACTGGGAGCATTTCTTGTTAGTTGTTCTCCAACAGTAAAGGTTGAAGCCCCTGATAAACCTATTACAATAAATCTTAATGTGAAAATTGAACATGAAATTCGAGTCAAGGTCGATAAAGAGCTTGATGATGTATTTAGTAAAGACAGCGGATTATTTTAACGGAGACTGCCAGAATGAAAAATTATACGATGAACAAAGTAAGTGTGATATTGACCCTGTGTCTGCTGTTACTTGCGCCATCAGTTTATGCAATCGATTTACAGTCTGCAAAAAATCAGGGCCTGGTTGGTGAAAATACCAGTGGTTACCTTGAAGCAGTAACTTCAGCTTCGCCAGAAACGCAGGAATTAATAGATACTGTTAATAAACTAAGAAAACAGAAATACCAGGAGATTGCTGCTCGCAATAAAACCGCGTTGGAAGATGTTGAACTGCTTGCTGCTAAAAAAGCCATAGAGAAATCAAAGCCAGGCAGCTATATCAAGCAGGATGGTATCTGGCGCACAAAGTAACAGCACGTATTTAAAGTATTCCCCTTTCCTGAACCGCTAGCCCTGTAGCGATACACTATTTCGCTGGGGCTAACAGCTATGCCAAAAAAATACCAAACCGATGTTCTTATAATTGGTGCCAGTGCTTCTGGCCTGATGTGTGCTATTGAAGCCGGTAAACGCGGACGCGATGTTACTGTTCTCGACCATGCCAATAAAGCGGGAAAGAAAATTTTAATGTCAGGCGGCGGCCGATGCAATTTTACAAATATGGATGTTGATGCAACTAATTTCATTTCGCATAATCCTCATTTTTGCAAGTCGGCCCTAAGCCGCTACAGCCAATGGGATTTTATCTCCCTGGTTAATGAACATGGTATTGCCTACCATGAACGAGACCTGGGTAAACTATTCTGTGATGACAGCGCCAAAGATATTCTTGAAATGTTATTGCAGGAGTGTAAAAAAGTTAAGGTTAAAATAGTGTTAAACAGTCAGATTACGGATATTGCTAAAAATGAAAAATTTGAAGTCAATACATCAACCGCAAGTTACCTGTCAAAATCACTGGTTGTAGCCAGTGGCGGCCTGTCGATACCAAAAATGTGTGCTACTCCGATAGGCTATAAAGTGGCTGAACAGTTTGGCCATAGAGTCTGGCCGACCTCTGCGGGGCTGGTACCATTCACATTGCATACTGAAGATAAGCAAAAGTATGAAAGCCTGTCCGGTGTTTCTGTCGACAGCATAGTGAGCAATGAAAGAATGGAATTTAGAGGCAACATCCTGTTCACCCATCGTGGCCTGAGCGGGCCCTCTATACTGCAGATTTCCTCATACTGGTTACCCGGTGAAACGGTGACTATTAATCTTTTGCCAGACTGTGATGTCGCAAACTATTTAAATGCTTACAGAGACAAACAACCAGCAGTAAAGTTAAAAACGGCATTACTGGAAATACTGCCCAAACGTTTGATACCGGTACAACTGGGCGATGAACTCGCCGATGCGCCATTGCAGAACCTGTCACAGGATGCAATACAGGCGGTTGCAGAAAAATTAAACCGCTGGCAGTTAAAGCCCAATGCAACCGAAGGTTATCGGACTGCTGAAGTAACCCTGGGCGGTGTTGACTGTGATCAACTGGCTTCTAAAACCATGGAGTCAACAATCGTTCCAGGTTTATATTTTATCGGTGAAGTGGTTGATGTGACCGGCTGGTTAGGCGGTTATAATTTTCAGTGGGCCTGGTCTTCCGGCTGGGCTGCGGGACAGGTAGTTTAATAACGCTTTAGCCTGTAGTTACGATTGCTCCAGATTACTGATTTTCCAGGTACAGTCCTGTCTGCTGACTGGAGCGATAATGCTCTTCGGCATTCCAGTTTGCAGGGAACTTACCGCTTAAGGTGTAAGCGAAAGCGATGACTTCTGCAACAGCGATATATAAGTTTTCAGGAATCTGATCGCCGATGTCCAGCTGTGCGAGGATTTCAACAAGTTCATTGTCCTGCTGTATCAGCACACCATTTTGCCTGGCAATCTCAATAATCTGTTTGGCGACTTCTCCGATGCCCTGTGCACAGACGGTTGGCGTGTTTTTGCCGTCATACTCGAGGGCGACTGCTATCGGTCTGGGCTTATTCATGCGCGCTCCTCATGCGGTAACGTCCACTAATTTAATGTTACGATCAATCATCGGGTTTTGCTCAAGAAGCCCGCTGCTAACGGATAATTTATTTATCTGCAGGCCGGCTCTTTTCAGTCCTGATTCCAGTAATGGTAATAACTGCTGTACCTTGTCAGCGGTCGCACTTTTCTCGGTATGAAAAGAAGTTGATACACTATCATCTTGTATAATAATTCTGGATTGTACGTTACCCAGAGTTTTAAAGTTAAAAGTTAAATCTATCTTCCAGCTTTCTTTTTCCTGGCTGGAGTTTTTGTCCTGTTGTTCAATACGAAAGTTAATATCAAATTGCTGACTGTTATCCTTGAATATCAGGTTAAACAGCAGCAGCATCATATTGTTCTCTTCCCTGCTGAGCGGCTGCAGCTGCATACTGCTGAGTTTTTGAATAGACTGCTCTACCTGCTGTGCCAGTTCGCTTAACATAAGGCGTAGTTGCAATTGCTGGGCAAGGTTTGTATGTTTGCTGGACTGTTCTGTTCCCGGCATCAGTGGCTGTTGAATAATTTTTGCAAGTGTATTCGCCAGTTGCAGTAATTCATTTCCCGCATGTGTTGTACCTGGCCTGGTGAGCAATGCTATCAGAGTATCAATTGATGATCGCGGCAGGACTGAGAGCAGCCTGTTTGCTAACTCCTGAGGCTGATGGCCAATATTTTTAATATCACTGAGTAACTGGCCAAGCTGGCTGGATGTTAAGGCCTGGTTATTAGTATTGAGCGTGTGTTTATATCCTGAACTGTCCAGCTGCATTAATTCGCTGCGGGCGGTTAGCAATTGATGTTTTAGATCATTGTTTAGCAGTTGCTGCGCTACCGGCTTTACTAATGATTGAGTAGCAATATTATTCAGCTTTGATTCAAGGAATAAACCGCTGTTTACGATATGCTGTTTAAGTGTTGCTGCAGATATCGTATTTTTATTTATTAATACGCTTTCCTGAATTTTGCTTAAGGCAGCTTTTAAGGTTTCCGGTAGGTGCTGAGCTGTTTTATACTCAGACAGTAAAGCCTGGCTATGCTGATGTAACTGGCTGAAAGACTGCTGAACAGAAATAAACTGGCGTAATTTAACCGCTGCCATGGATGCCCTGTCGGCATGCAGGGTATTACTGGATGATGTACCAACGATATTGCCTGATGCATCAGCTAACAGTTTAAGTTGCGGCAGGCTTCCGGTGCTTGTATTGCCGGTCGACTTAACCAGTAATTTTAATAACTGGCCATCCTCTAATGCGACGGGTGTTTTTGCTTCCAGCAGATACTGGCCCAGACGTAATAGCACTGTTTCTGAAGCATTACCGCGATGCATGGCCGTGGCATTGACTACCTGGCCTACCTTAAGCACATTGCCGAGTTCAGCCAGTACATTCTTACTGGCGGTGAAGTTCAAGTTGTCGGTTGCTATTTTCATTACGATAGTAAAGTTATCAAGGAATTTATAATCCTTCTTTACTTATCGACCGATAACCCGATCTCTTCAGTAATCTGAGCTGATTTAGTCACTTTATACCGAATAGATTATTCGCTATAAAGCATCAGTGATTACAACTGGTCGATTATTGCGTTTAGCGTGGCACTTGGGCGCATTACTTTAGTCGCCAGTACAGTATCCGGGCGGTAATAACCGCCAAGATCAGCCGCACTGCCCTGCACAGTATTCAACTCGTCGACTATTTTACTTTCATTATCACCAAGCTGTTGTGCGACTGGTGTGAAAAACGCTTTTAATTCCTGGTTATCATTTTGTTCTGCCAGTGACTGCGCCCAGTACATCGTGAGATAAAAATGACTACCACGAGTGTCCAGTTCGCCGGCTTTGCGAGAAGGTGATTTATCGTTGTTAAGGAACAGGCTGTTGGCTTTATCCAGTGCTGTAGCAAGAACCTGTGCTTTATCGCTAGCGGTTTTTTGCGCCAGGTCTTCGATTGAAACCGCCAGTGCTAAAAACTCTCCCAGGGAATCCCAGCGCAGGTGATTTTCCTTTACTAGCTGTTGCACATGTTTCGGCGCAGAGCCGCCTGCGCCTGTTTCAAACAAACCGCCGCCGGCAAGCAGCGGTACGATAGAGAGCATTTTTGCGCTGGTGCCGAGTTCAAGAATCGGGAACAGATCGGTCAGGTAATCACGCAATACATTACCGGTGACAGAAATAGTATTTTCACCATTTTTTACTCGTTCCAGGGTGTAGCGGATAGCCTCAACCGGCGCCATAATTTTAATTTCCAGGCCGCTGGTATCGTGATCTTTCAGGTAGACGTTTACTTTAGCGATGATACTGGCATCGTGTGCACGGTTTTTATCCAGCCAGAAAATAGCCGGCTGCCCGGTTGCTTTTGCACGGTTGACCGCCAGCTTAACCCAGTCCTTGACCGGTAGATCCCGGGTCTGGCACATACGCCAGATATCGCCCTGCTCGACCTTATGCTGCATCAGTGTATTACCCTCAGCATCGGTGACACTTACTGTGCCGTTTGCAGGAATTTCAAAGGTCTTGTCGTGTGAGCCGTATTCTTCCGCTTTTTGCGCCATCAGGCCAACATTGCTGACGTTGCCCATGGTAGTAACATCAAAGGCACCGTGTTTTTTACAGAAGGTGAATACTTCCTGGTAGATACCGGCATAATTACGATCTGGAATCATGGCTTTGGTATCATGCAGTTCGCCGTCAGGCCCCCACATTTTGCCCGAAGAACGTAATGCCGCCGGCATGGAAGCATCAACAATGACGTCACTGGGAACATGCAGGTTTGTAATGCCCTTGTCAGAATTAACCATTGCCAGTTCCGGACGGGTTTTATAAACGGCCTCAATGTCAGCTTCAATTTCATTGCGTTTAGCCTCTGGCAATTCGGCTATTTTGGCGTAAACATCGCCCAGACCGTTGCGTGTATCGACACCAATGCTGGCAAACGTATCGGCATGTTTTTCAAAAACATCCTTGTAGTAAACACTAACTGCATGGCCAAACATGATCGGATCAGAAACTTTCATCATGGTGGCTTTAAGGTGCAGCGAAAGCAAAACGCCCTGTTCTTTAGCTTCGTTTGTAGCCTGTTCAAAGAATGCGCGCAACTTGTTGCGGCTCATTACCGAGGCATCAATCACTTCACCGGCGGTTACAGCTGTTTTTTCTTTTAGCACCTGGCTTTCGCCAGAATCAGTTAGCAGTTCTACTTTTACATCACCGGCATTTTCAATAACGACGGACTGTTCACTGGAATAAAAGTCGCCATCACTCATCGAGGCTACATGAGATTTGGAATCAGCTGACCATGCACCCATTGAGTGCGGGTGTTTCTGTGCATATTCTTTTACCGGCCCCGCGACACGGCGATCCGAGTTGCCTTCACGCAGCACCGGGTTAACCGCGCTACCCAGTACTTTAGCGTAACGTGTTTTAATCGCTTTTTCTGCACCACTGGATGGATCTTCCGGGTAATCTGGAATATCGTATCCCAGCGCCTGCAGCTCTTTGATCGCGGCCTGCAGTTGTGGAATAGATGCGCTGATATTAGGTAGCTTGATAATATTAGCTTCCGGTGTTTTTGCCAGTTCACCCAGTTCAGCCAGGGCATCACTCTGCTTTTGCTCGTCGCTTAGATTATCTGGAAAATTTGCGATAATTCGACCCGATAGCGAGATGTCGCGGGTTTCAACTTCGATACCGGCTGCCTTGGAAAATGCCTGAACAATGGGTAGAAAAGAGTAAGTGGCTAAAGCAGGTGCTTCATCGGTTTGGGTATAGATTATTTTGTTGCTGGGCATTGTCTCGTCTCGGTCTCTGAAGATTTTTATTTAGCGGCTAATACGTATGTAATCAGCTGCGCATTATATTGCACAATGGAGTTTGAATCACATCTATTGCTTGTTTTCCCTGTATATGGTGCTGTTTATGGTTCGCTGCCTGCTGCTGTTCTGGCCGGTAAAAATGAAGCCACGAGTACCAGGATACTGCTAACGAGTAATAAAACAGAAAGTACAATCAGCACTTCAGCCATGGTTATCCCGAAAATGATTTCCGGTGTATAACCACAGGATGTCTCAACACGAAATAGCCAGGGCAGCCACTCTTCGAGTGCAAGCCACGGCGGTAAACCCAGGTCAAAGCCGCAATCGCTGAAAATAAAACCCCGTTCAGTGCCAAGTAACAAATAAGAACGCTCGAGCAGTACGCCGGCGATGCTGATAACGAAAACGTGAGCCAGGGTATTGAGTACTATTTTGTGGCGGGTAAACAGGCCAAATACTGAAACCATAACCAGTATCACTAACCACACGCGTACCTGGATACAGGTCACACAGGGACCCTGGTCCAGTGCATGCTGAAAAAACAGGGCGGCTGCCAGTAACGCTAAAGCGGCCAGAATATAAAACTGCCAGTACCATCGGCTATGTGAAATACGATTGAGTAGCTGTATAACTTTCATAATTAACGCTTAATACCTTCGAAAGGCATAATATTACACATTGTAGTTTATTAGTCTATGCTGATATTGCTTTAAAATATGTCCTTAGCGGTGTCTTTATCATTCAGTTAGGGCTGTTTAAGGAGTTGAATTTCATGTAGTATTTGTCGTTCACGGTGACAATTCCTATCGCTGCAAGCAGGTGAAATCATGAACTATACACAAGAACAATATGCTGAAATCGACATTTTAATTCGATTTAACCTGGATTCCACACAGCAAGGCATTAAGGTACATTCAAGCGCAAACAAGGATCAGATTGAAGCGGTTCAGCGTTTATTCGATAAAGGCCTGGTTACCCAGGTTGATGGTGGTTATCTTACCGATATTGGCCGTAAAGCCGCTGAACATGCGCAGGCACTGGTTCTTATGCTGGCACCGCATAATGAAAGCATGGCGAGTTAGCTCAAGTCATAAAAAACGCTTTGCAGAAAAACTGTAATGCTGAACTGTATATCCAGGCTTACCGGGCATAAATAACATGCTGTCCCCAGTTCCAGGTTTTTTGTATCGTTCTGCCGGATAAGGCATGCAGCTGTACGCTCATTTCTGGCAGGCTTAAAATTGCACAGCAATTATTAAATATCGAACTTCCCGGATTAATTACCAGCGTATTAGCTATACGTTCTACAAATACCTGGTGGGTATGTCCCACGATCAGCACATCGTAATCAAAAGAACGTAACTTGTCTGTCCAGATTGAAACCCTGTCAGGCATCACGCTGCCACTTTTATCCAGTAGCTTGATACCGCCATGGCATTCATCGGGGGGCTGCGCATGAACCATGTACAGGCTTTTTCCATTAATCTCATCCTGGTAAGTTGCCGGTAACTGTTTTAGAAAACGAATGCACGGATTATCGCTTTCATCTTCATGATGATCGAGGTATAACAAATCGTGATTGCCCATGATTGTCTGGCAATTATTTAATTCCAGTAGTGATATGGTTTCTTCCAGCTGATCCATGTAACCGGCAATATCGCCTGCACACAGTACCTGGTCAACACCGGCACGGGAAAAAATCAGCAGTGCTTCTGCCACCGGTTCGGGTGCAGCATGAACGTCACTGATAAGTCCGATTTTAGTCATGAACATTCCATACAGTGATTAACTGCCAAATTCGTCCTTCATGGTATTGGCAATACCCTTGATAACATCGAGAAAAGTATCGATACCCGGCTGATTATTATTTCTCCTGCAATCATTTAGAGCGGAAATTGCGATATTCATTGCTGCATGATAATTGCCCTTATCGACAAACGACTGAATGATTTTTGTTTCTGACTCAATGTCCATTGGTCTATTCCTGTTATGGGGTAGTATTCGTGCCATGTATATAATTTATTGTAAGGAAAATTAAACAATATTAATACCATGCTGTCCTTATTCGTAATGAGATAAACTGCAACACACTTGACTTACACTGACGATTACAATATTTTGTCAGCAGTTATTCAGACAGATGTCTAAAAATAAGAAAAAATCTTACAAAGGAATAAACAATGAACTCAAGCAACCTGTTTTCAGATATTACACTTGGTAAACTGAAACTTAAAAATCGTATGGTCATGGCTCCATTGACCAGAAACCGTGCCGCCGAGGGAAATACCCCGCAGCCGATGAATGTTGAATATTACCGGCAGCGAGCCACTGCCGGCCTTATTATTACAGAAGCAACTCAGGTTGCACCCGAAGGTGTGGGTTACCCGGCAACACCGGGAATACATAATCAACAACAGGTTACAGGCTGGAAAAAAGTAACCGATGCGGTGCACCAGGAAGGCGGTCTTATCGTTAACCAGTTATGGTTTTGCGGACGTATTTCGCATCCTGATTTATTGCCAGGCAACAAACTGCCGGTAGCGCCATCTGCCATAGCAGCTGAGGGAGATGCGGTTACTTTTGAAGGCATGAAAGCGTTTGTAGTGCCGCATGCGTTAGAAATTGATGAGATACAGGCCATCGTTGCGCAATATAAAAATGCCGCAGAAATGGCAAAACAGGCAGGTTTTGACGGTGTTGAAATACATGCAGCCAATGGTTACCTGCTTGACCAGTTCCTGCGCGACGGCCCCAACCAGCGTAGCGATGAATACGGTGGCAGTGTCGAAAACCGCATGCGATTTTTGAACCAGGTAATCGATGCTGTTCTGGAAGTTTGGGACTGTGAATGTGTCGGTATTCGACTGACCCCCGAAAACAGTTTTAATTCAATGTCTGACACAGACCCGCAGGCACATTTTAACTACATTATTTCGCAGCTGAATACACGCAATCTTGCTTATCTCCATGTCCTGGAAGGCGACATGATGAGCCCGGCCAGAAACCTTGACTATCGCGCCCTGCGTGATGCATATCACGGCATATACATGGCCAATAATGGTTATGACAAGGCCCGTGCTGAAGCTGCTATAGGTAATGGTGATTGTGACCTGGTTGCGTTCGGTGTACCTTTCCTGGCAAATCCGGACCTTGTGCATCGCTATAAAAATAACCTGCCTTTAAACGAAGCTGACCAGGCCACGTTTTACGGTGGCGATGAAAAAGGTTATACCGATTATGCATTCGCCGATCAGCATGCCGCAGATCAATTGACGACGACAGCATAGAATTTATGCAGGCATGAAGAATATTCAGCAGCCGTTTTTCATGCCTGCATTATTGCTCCCCTTCCCAGCCTGATGCTACGGTAAAACCAGCCGCATTCTTATGACCGCCACCGCCATACGCTTTAGCGACTTCGGAGACATCAACGGCATCCTGTTGCGAGCGCAGACTGAAAGAGCGGCCTGATGCGTGGTCCCAGTAACAGGCAGCGAACGGTTCGCCAACTGACATAATGTTGCCTGCATCTGAAACATAGGCCGCGGATGCGTTTAGCACCGGTACATCATATCCGCCAATTTTCATGCGCCTTACGCCACTGGCGATCAGTTGCCTGATATCTTTCTGCAGTTTGCGCTCGATTGCTTCGCCCTCAGTCCTGAGTGCAGCCAGCTGCTTATCATCGCTGGCCATAAGCTGATCCCAGGTTGCAAAATCGTATGGGTAGGAAGAAAGCGCAGAATGTATTTCCCGTGTGCCATCAAGCTTAAACTGCCAAAGATCCCGGTCCTGAATATGTTCGATCAGCCTGGGCACCGTTTTACCGGGATTAAACCACTGCCAGGTCAGCATGGCGCCCGACTGCGTCATATCGAATATGCCGTTCAATTCGCCACTTTGAAACAGCTCAGACAGGTCCTTTTCTGCAGATACATGATGGTCAATGATGGTGATACTGGCTGCAGTTTTTAACATCTTTTGCAGCACGTCTTTTTTATAGGAAAAATCAACCAGGAAGACATCCTCGCCGTCTATACCAGGCGGAGCCTGTTGATGTACACCGGGATAAAAAGCTACCTCGCCTGCCAGTGCCTTATGTACAACCCAGGCGGAAGCAAATCCATCGAGACAGTTATTATGGTAGATACACAGGTTTTTTGAACTCATTGCCATCGACCTTTGTTCATTATTATAAATTACGCGATCGCTATAAATAATAGCAATCTTAAATTAGCCTCTTGATATATTCTTATTTAACCAGATATTAAGTGTAGTTATTAAATATTTTGGAGATTTATGTGTTACAGGTTCGCCAGCCCGCCGTAGCAGGCAGTTTTTATCATAGTGATCGCCTGGCATTGAAAAATAATGTCGATGAGCTGTTAGCTTCTGCCCGGCAGCAAAGCAATGATGACTTAGCAGGTGATTTTACTAAATCACCGAAAGTGATCATTGTGCCTCACGCAGGTTATATTTACTCGGGATTTACGGCTGCCGCTGCTTATGCAAAATTAGCACCTGTTCGTCACCTCATTAAACGTGTGATTTTACTGGGCCCGGTTCACCGCGTACCGGTAAATGGTCTGGCCCTGCCCGGCGTTGCTGCATTCTCCAGCCCGCTTGGCAATATTGAAATTGATCAGCAGGCTATTGCACAGATTGAACATTTTCCTCAGATAGTCGTTAGCCCTGAGGCGCACGAAATGGAGCATTCGCTGGAAGTTCAACTGCCCTTTTTACAAACAGTGCTGGATGATTTTCGGCTACTGCCGTTAGCGGTAGGTGATGCCTCAGCTGAGCAGGTTGCCGAAGTGCTGGAAACTTTATGGGGCGGTGAAGAAACCTTGATTGTTATTAGCTCCGACCTTTCACACTTTCACCATTACCAGGAAGCGCAGCGAATTGATGATGAAACCGTTCGGGCAGTACTAAGCCTGCAGGGGCCGCTTAATCATCAGCAGGCCTGCGGTGGAACCCCGCTGAATGGTGTCTTGCTGGCCGCAAAACATCACAATCTACAGCCACGGCTGCTGGATAAACGAAATTCGGGTGATACGGCAGGCGAGAAAAATCGTGTTGTGGGTTATGCCTCTTTCGCATTTTATGATGAGAAGACCAATGACTGATAATCGCGGACAAATACTGCTGCCTGTTGCACGTGCATCGATTGCCTGCGAATTAGGTGAGCATTTTGAGGCAGCAGAAAATGCCGACTGGTTACAGGATAAAGCCGCCTGCTTTGTGACACTGATGCTGCACCAACAGCTACGTGGTTGTATCGGTACGCTGGAAGCGCATCGCAGTTTGCTGGATGATGTAAAAATTAATGCTAATGCCGCAGCTTTTTCTGACCCGAGATTTCCAGCGCTGAGTAATAGCGAATTTAAACAGGTAGACATCGAAATCTCATTACTATCAGCAAGTAGCGAGATGCAATTTAATAATGAACAGGAAGCTCTGGCGCAGTTGCAGCCGGGTGTCGATGGTGTAGTTTTTGAATACGCACATTATCGCAGCACCTTTCTTCCCCAGGTATGGCAGCAGTTGCCAGATAGCACCTCATTTATGGCGCATTTAAAAAGCAAGGCTGGTTTAAGTGCCGATTTTTGGGCGGATGATGTCAAATTATCGCGATATAGCGTTACCAAATGGAAGGAAAGCGAGTTGCTGGGTGAAACGGGTTAATGTCTGACATGTTAGAAAACAGCAAAAATCAGAGCCATTATCATGCAGGTCGATACTGGCATTTTATTGACGACGGCCGTATTCAATGCGATTTGTGCCCGCGTGACTGTAAACTGAAAGAAGATCAGCGTGGCGCCTGTTTTGTCCGTATGCGTCAGGATAACCAGATGGTTTTAACCACCTATGGGCGTTCCTCGGGTTTCTGTATCGATCCTATTGAGAAAAAACCGTTAAACCATTTTTACCCCGGCAGCAGCGTGCTCTCCTTCGGTACCGCTGGCTGTAATCTTGCCTGCAAGTTCTGCCAGAACTGGGACATCAGTAAATCGAAGGATATGGATCGGCTGATGGACCAGGCATCACCGGAAACCATTGCCCTGGCAGCAAAGCAGAATAACTGTAAAAGCGTCGCCTTTACCTACAATGACCCGGTAATCTTTGCTGAATATGCCATGGATGTTGCTGATGCCTGCCATGCTGCTGGCATAAAAACGGTTGCTGTCACCGCTGGATATATTAATGAACAGGCGCGAAAAGACTTCTTTTCAAAAATGGATGCAGTCAATGTCGATCTGAAAGCGTTTAGCGATGACTTCTACTACAAACTAACCGGTTCGCACCTGCAACCGGTACTGGATACCATCCGCTATATAAATCATGAAACAGAGGCATGGATGGAACTAACCACTTTACTGATTCCCGGTAAAAATGATTCTGATGAAGAAATTACGGCCATGAGCCAGTGGATTAAGGAAGAACTGGGGCCGGATGTACCACTGCACTTCTCGGCTTTTCATCCTGACCATAAAATGCGTGATATACCGGCTACCCCGCAAGCGACACTTATTCGCGCCAGAGATATCGCGCTTAAGCAAGGTTTAAATTATGTCTATACCGGCAATGTGCATAACAAGGAAGGTGATACAACTTTTTGTCACGGCTGCCATGCTATTTTGATCGAGCGCGACTGGTATCAAATCAATCAGTATCGCTTGCAAGCTGACGGCAGCTGCCCTGACTGCGGGACAGTTCTGGCGGGAAGGTATGATGAAAAAGCAGGTAATTTTGGCGCACGGCGTATCCCGATTGCGATCAATGACTTTAACACCTGATTCTATCGATGCTTAAAATTTGGTGCTACTGAAGGGTCTAGAAATATTTTGTTACGCCGAATCCAACCAGGCGAGATTCACTGTCAGCAGTAAAGCCCGCATCCACGGAGAATGTTTCGTTGATATAAAATGCCGAGCCCAGTTTTATCCCGATATGTGATTTATCTTCAACGGATTTTCGGCGTACATAAGCATTAAGTTCTAATTTATCAGACACCATGGATCTGAAACCAAGCTGTGTCATTCCGCCGTCAGCATCATTGTCACTAACCGCGTTATCATGCACATCAATATCACCATTAAAAAAGCTGACACCGAGAATGAAGTCTGTTTTCTCGTTTACCGGCAAATGCACGACCAGTCCCAGGGAAGTCGAACTGATGTCAGCAGAGGTGCTGCTTCCTTCGGTGCTGAAATCGGCACTGCCAGCACTGTAGCTGGCTACTAGTGCTATATTCGGCCTGACGGCGATGGAGGCATCGATGCCAAAGGTATCGCCATCAAGATCTTCAGTATATCCGTCTAATTTTGTTGTAAATAAAGAATAGTTAGCAGAAATAAAAGTATAACTGAGGGTTTCAGCTGATGCTCGTACCACAAAACATAATAATAGAATTGTTAATATAAATGGATAATACTTGTTCATCGGGCGCTACTTTATATGTTAAATGTTTAAGTATGCAGGATTATATTACTGCTGATCAATAAATAGAGCTTAGTGTGTATTTTTGATGATATGGGTAAAAACATGACTAAGCGTTATAAAGATTAATAATTTGCTTCAAAACCGGATAATTGCCTTCACTGAACTTTATATACTTTGGTAGGAGCGCTTTTCAAAGCGCGATACCTATCAGGTATAACCCTCATCAATTCGGAATGAATTATTACATGAAGACTACGACGTCAGCTTTCGGCCAAAAGCGGACGTTCAGCACAAACAAAAACGGCTCCCGAAGGAGCCGCTATTGATTAACATTTAATCGTTATGCTTTCTTTCGTCTAGCAATACCGATTAAACCGATAAGACCAGAACCGAATAACCATACCGCTGCCGGGATCGGTACCTCGCTGACATCGCCCGAGTGCACTGCCCACGCAAAGTTGGAGACCGTGTTTTTATTGCTTCCGTTTTGACCGCCGGTTTCAAAATTATGACTATATATGAAGTCACTATCGGACCCCGTACCAAAAAGATCCGTACTAGACCAATAGTTTCTTCTGCTGGACAGGATATTAGTAAATGGGCCCGGGGTTACGGTCGTGATACCACTCGCTGGCATTGTGTCCAAACCATAACGGTATAAATGTCCGTATTCGTTATCCTTGCACGCCTCTTGAGCGACTGATGAGCAACTAACGGTAATGCTGTCACCATCTACATCCATACTGGGTAACCGCCAACCATCGATCCCGCCAACAGTTAGGTTAGCTGCCCAGGCACTGGCACTAGCCCAGGTCATTAGCCCGTCAGTCGTATTAAAATCATCCCCGGCAGCCCCACCAAGACCATCATCAAAGCTAGACCCCGCCGCTGCATTCGCATCAGCCAGCCAGGTGAGATCAGCAACATCATCATAATAAGCTTGATAATCAGTACCTCCGGGAGTGGCCGCTAAGCGTCCAACCAAAGCCGCATTTACACTGGTTGATAAAATTAAAGCCGTAGCTGCTAATAAAATTGATTTAATTCCCATTTTCCCCTTCCTTTATTTAGTTTCATTTATTCGTTATCGCGACAAAAAGCTTATCTGATAACCTTAGATAGAATAATGAAACAGAAACGAATGTCAATTTAAAGCCGGCACATTAGAATTTGTTGGTTTTTTAATATGTAATAAACACGATACAGAATGAAAATATAAATACTAGGAATTATTAACAGTAAATGAATGTCTCTTATGGGTCGACAAGAGACGCTCGGACGAT
>CAVQDO010000011.1:0-211195 GCA_963711255.1 uncultured Gammaproteobacteria bacterium
ATTAACCTAAATATAATTTTCTCATTTGACGGAGCTCAATTTTATTGCACATTTAATTTTGATAGTTATGAATATACGGTAGATTAATGGGTATTTTTTTACTACCCGGAGTTAAACAACAGGTTTCAAGCAGTATTTGGCTGGCTAGTGATGAGTCAATTTTGAATTCTTTCTGCATAGACCAGGTAACGTAATGTACCGCCTGTAGTTACTGCATTGAAAGGGTAACAGGTCGCAAGTACCAGAGTGCCCTGTTCACTATGACCTGGCAGGGTATAGCTGCTGCTGTCTACAATCTGTAAATCGTAGACCTTGTAGCTGATGGTCCTGTCTGTGGTTTGTAAAACAAGGCTGTCATTAATTTTTAGATTTTTAAGAAAGTTGAAGTGAGTGTCGCGATGTCCGCTGATCATTGTCAGGCCATGGGTATTTGGTTCGGCGCTTGCTAAAGAATATCCCGGTGCAAAAGCAAGGCTGTTGCCGCTGTCACCGGCGAGAATTATCTGTTCAATGTTTAGCTCAGTTACGAGCAGTTTAGCTACTGGCCAGGTGTCCGCCCATGGCCAGGGTTTATAAGCTGTGCTGTTATCTTTGATAGTCTGTTCCCAGGAATGTTTAAGCAGATGCTGTGCAACGATTGCTTTTCCCTGTATCCAGCCCGCGGCGGCTAATTGATAGATTCCTGAGATAATCAATATGAAAATGATCACACTGGGTAGTCTGTTTATTGTCCTGGGGAAGAACCTAAACATCAATCTTGCTGGTTCTTGATTTGCAAAAACGCTCATGTTTTGCTGTCTGTGCAGGTGTATCGATAAAAGATAAAGCCGCTTAATAACAGTAGCATTGCCAGTAACAAGTTAAGTCTTGAGTTGCTTGCAGTTTGCGCCAGCATGATGCCAGTCGACTGGTTTGGTGATTTCCAGCCATGAGGCAGGTTATTCTTTAACCGCTCTTTGTACAGCATGCCCTGGTTATTGCTGGCCGTTACATCAACTGCAACCATACTGGTATATTTGCTCACCAGGCCGTGTTTCAAAGCAGTTTGTGTGATTTCATTCTGAATTTCTCTGCGTTTCTGTTTCGTCATGATATTCATGCTGTTTGTTCATTAAGGACTCAATTTTTTCACGCGCCCAGCCGATGCGAATGCCGTTTTGTGTAACCGGTTTTATGGTTTCCTTAGTTTGCCACTCAGTATTTCCATAATCACCGCTTAAGGTGATGTTTCCGGGATGTCTTTACCTTTGAGTAACAGCGTTAACGGTTCACCAGCATACAGGTCAGGAATTACTGACGGGAATATTTCATATTGATCTTTTTCTTTTATTGCTGAATTAATATCAAGCTGAATATTGATCAGGGCCGGAGATTCCAGTTTTTTTAGCAGTGCTATGGTTTTTTTCTGTACCTCATTGATATCGCCAATATAGGTAAATGTACCGCGCCCATGCCTGGCTGCTTTGCGCATAAAATAAGAGTTGGGTGCAGAGCCGATACCGATGGTAAACAGGCGGCCATTACCGAGCTGTTTTTTAATAACATTAAATAATTCTGTTTCATTACTTATGTTTCCATCTGTCAAAAAGATAACCTGCCTGAAGCGGGAGAATTCTTCCTGTTTGGAAAGCGCAAGTTTTAATGCCGGCAGCATTTCTGTGCCGCCATCTGCGTGTAGCTGTTCAATGTATATTTTTGCGTAATTTTTATATTCAAAAGATGCTTCGACTGCTTTCGGGAACAGGCTTCCTGACCTGTCGTTAAACCAGATAATATTGAAACGGTCGACCGGGGTGAGGCCGTCCAGCGCTGTTTTTAACGAAGCTTTTGCCTGTTTAATTGATGTGCCTGACATAGACCCTGATATGTCGAGCACAAAAATAACATCACGTGCCGGTATTTTTTGTTGTGCAAAACTCGTCTCAGGCGGTAATAATGAAATCATGGTGTAACTGCCTTCATCAGTTGTTTCATTAAAGGCGGTTAATTGTGGCTGGTCATATAACTCAGGCTGCCAAAGTAGTTCAAAATCCCGGTCAGCATAGATGTTGTCGCCAATGGTTGAAATGCTGAAGCGTGTTTCACTGGTTTGAAAAATATCTATCTTATGATGCGGGCTTTTCAGCTCGGCAAGATTAACGCCCGCATCAAGTAAAACATGTATGCGTGTCGGGTTTAGTGTTCTGTTGTGTGGGTGTGTTTCTGTATAGACACTGGATGTTTCCTGCTTGTTGTTTTTATCGATTGCGTTGCCCGCCAATGGTTGTTTGGCGTTGTAACGCGGACCAACGACCATGGGGAATCGCAGCCGATAGCCGCCATCACGATAATCAAGCAGCTGCTGGTATTCAAACTCTACAGTAATCGTTTCACCCGGGGCGATATTAGCGAGAGCTGTGGTAAATACATTAGGCCGCTGCTGTTCTACCAGGCTGGCTTTTCTGCCAGCCGCTTTTGCTTTTTGGTAAGTTTTTTTTGCAAGTGTTCGTTCTTTAATCCGGCCTTCAATAATACGTTCACCGATAACCATTCTATATTGATCAATGGCGGATTTTTCAGGTAATGGAAAAACGTACAGACCTTCTGCCCAGAAACCACTGTTGTTTGTAAACTGTTGCCTGACCCTGGCTCGTGCGATTGGTCCTGTAATTTCATAATCCACATCGGTTTGAATCTGCAAGGCTTCAAGGTAGATGCCGTTGTCAGGCAATAACCAGACGGAACCGTGTTGTGACTGGTATGGATCGATAGTTTCATTTGTTGAACCACTGGCATATACATGCTGCAGTATTAAACCGAACAGCAGGTATACACTGATAACAATCAGTATCTTTCGTAATGCACTGAAGGTTGTTGCAGTAGTTCTGTATCTTGTTGTATGGCTGTGAAAATAATTATCATTCATGCTATTCACGTCATTACTCCTTCCGGCGGTACACGGCAGTGTGTACCACCGGAGTTTTTTGTTAGAGACTTTTGATTCGTTTGTAACGATGTCCAACAGTAAGGATTTGATCGCCCGTAATCACCAGGTAGGCGTTTAACAGGTCGGATAGTTTCCTTATCACAATGTTGCCTACGTCCGAGGATATAAGGCGCACACTTTTTCTATCGAAATAACACAGTATGGTGCCGTTCTTATTTCGTTTGCGTGAACCATATGGGTACTCCGCCAAGGTTATATTGGTGGGTTCAGTTGGTCTGTCAGCGCCCGTGGCAAGGCACGTCTCGCAGTGAATGGCCATAGTCCTTCGCAAGAGATGTAACGCTGCCATGGGTGCTGACAGGCCAACCCTGCGGGCATCACTGTGGTGTCTCGTTACTGCGTTACAGCACTTGGTAAGGACTAAGGCCATTACCTGCGTACTGTTCCTTGTTACGAAACACCACAGTGTTGCTGAATCCATCAATATAACCTTGGCGGAGTACTTACATAGCCAGTGAATGATCAGCGGTGGAATACAGCGTTGCTGTGCTGTTTCCAGTGCATGATTTGTCATTCGAAAACCGGAGGTTTTACTGAAAATATTCATCGAAATCATATTCACACCGCTCATGGTTTCAAACCCTGGTGTACTGTTGGTCGTTACTGACTTGTGAGACTTCAAAACCGTGTTAGAGCGTCAGCGATAACAGGGCTGGAGTTGTTTTCAGCCGGTGTTATTTCTGAAACAGCCGTTATCTCTTTGACTTCGTCTTCTAGTGCATTTGCCATTGTTTGGATCGAGTCCGGGCCTGCCTGTTCAAAACGAATCACAACTTTACGGTCAAAGGTATAACCATCAAGGTCACCCGGAGTGGATACCATTTTCATTTCACCAAAGGCCTTACTAATAATTCTGTTGCCTTCGACGCCATTCTGTAGCAGCAGCTGTCGTACTTTTTCGATACGTTGGTTAGCCAGTGAGATGTTTTGTGCTTTATTGCCTCTGCGGTCTGTATAACCGTCAAGATGCAGCTCAAGGTTATCAACGGTTTTCATCAGTTCAGCTACGGCCGCCAGGCGGTCTGGATAAAAAGATTCGATATTTGTGCTTCCTGAGCGGAAATAGATATCAAGATTGAGGTCCGAAGTGAGGATGTTGATGACTTCTTTTTGAAAGTTCTCGGTGTCGTTATTATCAACAGGTATGATCCCAGCAAGCTGTGCCAGCTGTGTTTGCTGAGGTAAGTTATCTGTAAATGCAGCGCTATTATCCTGAGCGGTGCTTACCTGTTCCAGAGAATCAATATCGAATGATGCTGTCAAAATGTTTGTTTCGTCCTCGGCACTGGCTACTGTTTCCTGGTTAGAACCGATGAATGCACCAATGATGCCGCCAACCAGTAAACCAACCGGGCCTGCAACAACGGTGCCTGTGGCTGCGCCAAGACCCATACCCGGCAGCATATATGTATTTTCTGAATTGTCTTTACTGGTATTATTATTGACGGGAACTTGCTCTGTTGTAATCTGGTCTACTACAGCAAGGTCTGAAGCTGTTGCTTCGTCGGCGTATGCCTGTGTAGACAAAACAGTTCCTGAAAATACAGCGCTTGATACGGCCATTGAAACGGCGATGTTTAAAAGTGATTTTTTCATTATTCTCTCCAAATGTTGATTAAAAAATGTTTAGCTACGTGCTTTCCACGGGGTCATTACAACAACTACTGCGGTTTCAATCTTTGTCAGCAGGTGGAGGAAATATGGAGAAAAAATGGAGATTGCACAGATTTTTAGCAATACGCCTGCAGATCAACGAACAAACATGAGATAAAAATAATCGGAGATAACTTTAGTGAAACAGACTATCGCCATCGTGGAAGATGATGCGCAGCAACGGCGCTATTATGCTGATGCCCTAAGGTCAAATGATTACAATGTCGTGGAATATGAGGACAGGCAGAGTGCTATGGATGCATTTCAAGCTGGTTTGCCTGACCTTGCGATACTCGATATCGCACTTAATTCAGATGTTGGCGGTGGTTATGAAGTTTGCCGCTACCTTAAACAGCAGGATGCGAGCCTGCCCGTGATATTTCTAACCAGTCGTGGTGATGAGCTGGATAAAATATACGGCTTGCAGCTTGGTGCGTGGGACTATCAGACCAAGCCGGTTTCGCTGGAATATTTAATTGTACGTATTGAGTCTTTTTTGCAAATCAAGGAAATAAGTTTAAATACCGGTAATAAAAATATTAAAAACTCGGGTGACTGCAGTCTCAACATGAATTCGATGCAGTGCTTCTGGAAGAATATAGAAATAAATTTTACACCAACCGAATTTTCTATTCTTGCTGCAATGGTCGGTTCGGAAGAAGCCATCAGCGTGGATGACCTTATTAAAGCGACACGGCAGGGCATAGTTGAAGATAATACGATTAATACTCACGTTCTGCACATAAGAAAGAAGTTTAAAAAAGTTGATGACGGTTTTAAATGTATAAAAACACGATATGGTTTTGGTTATCAGTGGCTTTGTGAATGAAACTTGGCACACGCTTACTCATATTCAGTTCTATATTCCTGGTATTGATTCCCTGGTTTGGTTTTCATTTTATTGAAAGAATCGAGCGGTCACTGTTGCAGGCGCAGGAAGAAGCACAATCTATGGCTGCGTCTGCCATTGCTACAGTGTTGAACGGTTACACTGAATTATTTGATATTGATGAGGATGCTTTATATATTTACCCGGTTAAGCAGGATATAGATGTTGATGGCTATGATGAAGACTGGGATGAATTAAGTGACCAGTTTACTTCTTACGCCGATAACGCATTTTCGTTATTGCTGGTAGAACAGGGGCAATATTTGTATGCCTATCTGAAAGTGTATGACAGTAATATCGTTTATAGAAATCCACGTAACATTGCACTGGATACAAGTGACCATATTCGTCTCGAATATCTCGATGGAAAAAACGTGGCTCACAGGCTTGTGTTGCTCGCCGAAGGGCAGGGTAATGTCAGCGTCTATGAAGTAAATGAAGACTGGCAAACCTGGGTGAACGGCAGACACATAAATGCTGTCTATGGTGTCTGGCATGAAACAGCTACCGGTTACGATGTTGAGTTCAGATTGCCGCGAGAATGGCTGGAACCGAATCGACGCCTGTCATTGAGTGTGGTCAATATGTTCAGTGAAAATGAAAGAAATATCGATACCATTGTTTCAACGCATACAATGAATAAAAATAGATTAAACCCTTTATTGTTCCAGTCACAGAAAATAAACAGCGTTATCGAAAACCTCGGAAAATCTGATTCGCGTATATGCGTGATTGACAAGTACCGGCGTGTGCGTGCTGTTATGGGTGGTCAGCGTCTGCACGCGTCCTTGTGTCAGTCAATTGATAAAGTCAGTGAGACAATGGTAAACCGGGTGCTGCTTGGTGATTCACAGGTAACACGATTTGATGACGATAGTGAAACTCTCATTGTTGCAGCGCACCCGGTGTTTGCAGCTGATGAAATAATAGGTGCAGTGCTGGTCAGTAAAAACAGTCAGCAGATCCTTTCATTACAGCGTGAAACTTTGCAGGATATTATTTTTGTTATAGCGGGTCTCTTTGTGCTGGTGTTTGTCAGTCTGCTGAGCTTTAGTTCATGGCTTACATTCAGAATTAACCGGCTAACCAATCAGACATCATCACTGATTGACGAGTCTGGCCGTTTCATACGCCAGGTAGATCTGCCTGATACCCGTCATGGTGATGAAATTGGTGAACTGGCACGCAGTTTTTCTTCTTTACTCGACAGGCTTAACCGGTACACCTGTTTCCTGGAAACAGTGCCGCGTATGTTGCGCCATGAAATATTAAACCCGGTTAATACCATTAGTATGTCCTTACAAAATATAGCAGCAGCAGGACGCAGCGGATGTGAAAGCGGCTAATAATGCAATAAAGCAGTTGCAGCTTATTGTTTCGAGTTTGACTGAAGCCGCGAATATTGATGAAGCATTAAACCAGGCTGATGTTGAAAAACTCGATATTGCTGCATTGCTCAGTGAATATGTGGATAACTCACAGCAAAAACACAGTGAGGCTATTCTGCGTTATCATGGCAGCGAGAAGGGTGTTTTTGTTTTTGGCAATGATCTTCGTCATTGTTCAGCTGTTAGACAAAATCAAAGACAATGCACTCGATTTTTCACGAGCTGGCAGCGAGATTCAGTTCCTGCTTGAAACCCGTGGTGCTGATTATGATGGCATTACTGAAAATAGTGCGATTATCCGTATTCTAAATGAGGGTGAGACCATTCCACAGCAACAGCTGGATAGCCTTTTTCAGGGTATGGTTTCTCATCGCGCGGCGAAGCCTGGTAATCCCCACCTGGGAATTGGTTTGTATGTTGCCAGGCAGATTGCACAGTTTCACCATGGGCAGTTGAAAATAGCTAATCGTGGGGATAAACAGGGTGTTGAAGTTGTATTAATATTACCGCTTACGGCTGTTTCCAGCTAACGGCTGCGAAATTCGTATTTCGGCTAAATTTTTCTAAATCAAGAGTGATTAATCAATGACCAGTAAACAATGGGTGCCTATAAAAATTGCCATATTAACAGTATCAGACAGTAGAACTGAAGCCGATGATACCTCTGGTGATGCCCTGGTTGAGCGCCTGACACAGGCCGGGACATACACTGGCCGAGAAACTGATTCTGCCTGATGATAAATACATTATTCGCGCAGCCGTATCACGCTGGATAGCCGATAAAGAAGTTGATGTTGTTATCAGTACCGGTGGTACCGGCTTAACCGGAAGGGATATTACCCCGGAGGCGGTTACCCCGTTATTTGATAAAGAGATAGAAGGCGTCGGTGAGTTATTTCGCTGGGTGTCCTACCAGGAGATTGGCACATCAACGATTGCCTCACGCTGTGTAGGCGGTCTGGCGAACGGTACCTTTATATTTTGCCTGCCGGGTTCTACCGGCGCCTGCCGAACCGGCTGGGATAAAGTCATCGCGCCGCAACTCGACTGTAATACAACGCCGTGTAATATTGTTGCGCTGATGCCAAGGCTTCTGGAAAAATAAGCAGAATATAAAACGTCATTGCGAAAAAATAAACAGCATATAAACGTCATTGCGAGGAACGAAGCAATCTTATGCCGGTGACCGTGCAGCTAAAAAGAGATTCCATCGTTAGGTTCGTTAACGGAGCGTCCTTGCACCACTGCTGCCGCGCTTCGCTCGCAATGACGGTGAAATTAATTCATATACATAGAGATAAAGAATGAGTAATATAAAAACCAAAGCTGATGATTGCTGTGCTTCGCCTGGACTATTAACCGTTGACCAGGCGATAGAGAATATTTTGTCACAAGCTGTCGCTATTGATGCAGTTGAATCGGTTGATATCCTCAATGCATTAAATCGAGTGTTAGCTGAAGACCTGCATTCAACTATTGATGTACCGGGTTATGATAACAGTGCGATGGATGGTTACGCCGTGCGAAGTGAAGACTGCCAGCAATCAGGTGAGCGGTTACCGGTTTCGCAACGCATACCTGCGGGGCAGGTGGGTACAACACTGGAGCCGGGCACTGCTGCGCGTATCTTTACCGGTGCGCCAGTCCCAGATGGTGCTGACGCTGTGGTGATGCAGGAGTTGTGTCAGCTTCAGGACGAGCAGGTAACGATAAATACGGTTGTTAAGGCCGCAAGTAATGTTCGCCGCGCGGGTGAAGATATCAAAAAAGACAGTGTTGTTTTAAAGGCTGGCAAACAACTTCGCGCCCAGGAGCTGGGTTTACTGGCTTCAGTAGGGCTGGCTGATTTGAAAGTAAAAAGAAAGTTGACCGTTGCAACATTTTTTACCGGTGACGAATTAATTGCACCGGGCAAGCCATTAGCTTCCGGGCAAATCTATAATTCTAACCGCTACACGCTGCGTGGCTTATTGCAGTCAATGGATTGTGATGTGATTGATTTAGGTATTGTGCCGGACACATTAGCAGACACAATGCAGGTGTTACAAAAAGCAGCAGCACAGGCTGATCTTGTTATAACCAGTGGCGGTGTATCAGTTGGCGAAGAAGATTATGTACGAATTGCATTAGAAAAGCTCGGTAAGCTTTCGATGTGGCGGATTGCGATGAAGCCGGGTAAACCGGTTGCCTTCGGTAAAGTTGGCAATGCACTGTTTATGGGGCTGCCCGGGAATCCTGTTTCTGTGTTTGTTACCTTTTTAATTTTTGCACGTACCTTGATATTAAAGATGCAGGGCGTAGCTGACTACATGCCCAGGCCGGTAAATGTCGTCGCTGATTTTGACTGGCCCAATGTTCAGCGCCAGGAATATTTACGTGCACGCATTGTAAATAAAGATAATCAACGGGTTGCACAATTATATCCACATCAGGGTTCCGGTGTGCTGAGTTCTGCAAGCTGGGCTGAGGGCCTGGTAACCGTGAATGTCGGTTGTGAGATCAAGAAAGGTGATAGTGTCAGCTACCTGTCATTTCAGGGTCTGTATTAATTCAGGGTTTTACGGTTTTCTTTTGATGCCTTGCCAGGTATCGCCAAAGTGATATGTTATTAGAAATAGTATTGATAGCTTAGATTTATATCGGTGAACTCTGTATTATCATTTTGCCATTGCTGTCTTGCATAAAACTTGATGGAATGGTTTGTGTTAATAGCATAATTCTGCGTGTACTGGGCACGGATGCGATAGACACTATCCAGGAACTGTTCGCCACTGATTTCGAGACGGGCGGTAGTGTTTTTGAAATGTGACAGTAAACCGGTGTTGAAGCCGATAGCGGGTTCCAGCGTATTTCTTAGCTGTTTGTTGGCCTCCAGGCGGGCTATAGCGAGTGCGTAATATTGATGGTTTTTTAAATACTCCCAGGTGCCACCGGCTCCGCCGGTAACATGATAAGTAAGCTGGTCTTTATTATTAGTTAGCTGTCTTTCGAAGCCGCTATAAACTTTCCATGACATCGGTGTGAAAAAATCATTTCTCGGTGTTAGCGAAAATATATCGACAAGGTCAAGCCGGAATAATCTCAGGCCGACATTATCTTCAGCGCGCATTACCAGGTTGCCAATATTGATCTGTGCTCCCTGTAAAAAGCCATTATTATTATCTTCCAGGTCGTGAAAGGCCATCTTTAATGCAAATTCGGCATAGCTGTTATCTAGCCGTTCACCTGCAGAAAAGCTGGCTCTTTTACTTTTATGTCCGTTTTCTGGCGGGTAAGGCGTTGTTATAGTTGTTTCGATATTAATGTCTTTGGCATAGGCATTTATTTTCTGCAGTAACTGGTAACTGCGTTTTGCTATAGCTGAGTCACGAGATGTTTTCGTGTTCTGATATCTTAAAAACCGGTAGGCAAGGTCAATGACTTTTTTTTGATCAAGCAGGCTTAGTTGCTTAAACGCATCGCTGTTAATAACTGCAATATCACCGGATAACTGTATGGCTAACTTTCGCTGATTATCGTTCAGGCTTTGTTTAATATGCTGAATTTCTGTTGCCTGCGCTGGTCGATAACTGGTTGCCTTAATCAGGCCGGCAGTTTCAATCGCACGAACAGTGTCTACTGGAATCGCTGTTAGTATAAATTCATCAGTAAGTTCAATACCAGGGCGGGCAACTTCCAGTAGTTCAAGTAATCGATAAGAGCAGTTTTCATCAAAGAAGTAATAATCGAAATTAATTGTTTTAAGTTCCCACAGGTGCAATATCATTCTTTCGGTTTCTGCAGGAGTAAGGTTTAATTCATATTCCCAGATATCGCGATGTTCAATCCGGTTGTATTCCTGTATTTTCTTATAATAGGGCTCGGTAATAAAAGATCCCGGATAACCACCGGCCAGGCCGCGGTAAGCATATATCAATGAGTTATCATCATTGTTTATGTTTGCGCCAAAATTAACCGCAAAAGATAACCATTCAGACTGAGTATCAGATGAATTATCCAGCCTTAACAGGGTGTGGCCAAACATGGAAGAGGGGCTATTAAGGTGGTAGGCAGGAAATATCATGGTGACACTATCCGCCCGTGTTAGCTGTCGCCACTCAAGGTATTCAGAACAATGTACCTCGGGAAGAACACCCTGGTTTATATCCAGTTTTTCAGATAGCCATGCTGTACGTGCTACAAACTGGCATTGTGTCTGCCTGTTATCGTCTTCTGTTGTGAGAAATAGATGCCTGACTGTTTCCAGTAACTCTGCCTGCGGGTTAGTTCTGCCGTCGCTGGCATAGAAAAATCGATCATCATCTACCTGGCTGTTAAAAGAGTTATATTCATTGTTGTAATGTAATAGGTTTAGCCATTCATTATTATTCCATAAGCGCATTTCCCTGGCTTTATCAACGAGCTTTTGACCTGTTTGCTGAGGGTCTGCATTAGCCTGGCTTATTGTTAAGCTCAATAGCAGTAATGCGTACAGCATAGCTGGTAAATAAGCGGAATATAGAGCAGATAGCCGTGTACCTGGAGAGTTAAGCATAGGGGTTGTTAATTGTAGATGTTGCACAAAAAAAAGCCCTGTATCCGAAGATGCAGGGCTTTTTTATTTTATGATGCTGCTTAAGCAGTGATGTATTTAGCTAATGTCGCATCAGCTTTCATTACTTTTTCAATCGATGAAATCATTTCAGCTGCAGTTACATCTTCGCTTGGGAAGATAGCAGTGAAGTTTTCATGCATAACTTTTGCAAATGTATCACGATCCTGCTGCTCCACACCGTAGATGACAGCAACTGTATTCATCGCATCACCATTACCGCGAGCCACATCTTCTGAGAATTCGCCCATAATTGAGCCAACCATTGATGCGCCACCGTATGTCAGTGTGCCTGAAGTCGAACAGCCATTCGTACCTGTAGTCATACCAAAGGTGTTGTTACCAGAAGTACCATTGGTTGTAGATGCCAGGAAGTGAGCGCCTAATCCAGATTGTCCTTCAAATAACATGTTTCCCCAGCCACAATTTGGGCCACCAGGTGCGTCTGCCATAGCAACGGATGATGCACTAAGTAAAACTAAACCTGTTATGATTTTCTTCATTCTACAACTCCAATATTATTGTTATCTTTTTATAAAGAGCCAAGATAATAATCTAATTATGCGTCATGATGCAAGTGATGAAAGGCTAATAATAGGTATAAGTATTTATCCCGGTGGTCCTGTATAGCAAAGACATGAAAGTTTCTTCACAGTATCATAGGCTTATATGATTTTAATTAATTATTAAATTACTGTATTCTAATGTGTCGGAGCTTATTAATTTAAGAAAATATGGTAGTTTTAGCGTTTTATTATTAACAACTTATTGACTATGTATCGATATCTTTTTTTGCTGTCAGTGGTTTCATTTCTAGCCGCATGCAGTAATCTTTTATTTGTGCCTTTAAAATCGCACCCCATTACGCCGGATGCGATTGAACTTGTGCATGAAGATATTTATATAACCACTAACGATGGTTTAACATTGCATGGCTGGAAGCTGTTATCTGACGTGCCAGCCAACGGTAGCATTCTTTTCTTTCATGGTAACGGTGATAATGTCAGTACCCAGTTACCCAATACTTTCTGGCTGCCAGAAGCTGGTTATGATGTTTATATATTTGACTATCGTGAATATGGCCGCTCACAGGGAAAGGCAGAACTTGATAAAATAATTAACGATATGGAAATAATGATTGCCCGCGCAGTTGATGAATTACCAGCGGATGAAAAGCTGATTATAGTGGGGCATAGCCTCGGTGCCAGCATGGCGATTTATTCACTCGCTCATAGTAGCTATCGTGACAGAATTAAAGCATTGGTAACCGTCGAGGCCTTTAGCGATTATCATGATGTTACCCAGGATGTGCTGTCGAGAAGCTGGTTATTCTGGTTGTTCCAGTGGCCTTTATCGTACACCGTTGATAATACCTACCGGCCACTGGATTCTGTCGGGCTGATTTCTCCTGTCCCTTTGTTAATACTGCACAGCGAATCTGATGAAATGATCGATATGTATCATGCGCAGCGCTTATATGATGCTGCAAAAGAGCCGAAGTCGCTGCAGTTAATTGATAGTAATCATAGCAATATATTTATCAAGCCTGAAAACAGGAAGGTATTGCTTGATTATTTAATGGAGCTTAAATAATAGTTATCAGTTATCAGTTATCAGTTTGCAGTTGAAAGCGGTAAATCTTTTACTGCCAACTGCCAACTGCCAACTTCTAACTTTCTTTTATTCCGTTGCAGTTTTTGCAAAATTGGCTAAAGCCTTGCTGACTTTTTCAATCGGTTTTTCACAACCTTGTATATTATGTCGTTTTGCCAGGTATGCAGGGTCGTTATAACTGAGCCATACCTGTCCTGATTTATCTTCGTAAGCCAGCGCTTTTTGCGGTAAATCGATAGCCATGGTCTGTGAACATAGCATGAGTGGTGTGCCGACTTTTGGATTGCCAAAAATCAGTAATTCAGTAGGACGCAGCTGTAAATTAATTTTTGCGGCGCCGGCTGTGTGATTAACACGTTCAAAAATAGTCATGCCTTTGCTTTTTAATGCATTCTCCAGGCGGTTTATGGTTTCACTAACATTATGCTTGCTTATGATGGTGATTAAGCCTGTCGCCATGTTCTTTTCAGTTTCTTGTGCAGTTGCCTGCGTGTTTATAGCGCCAAGTAAAATAATGGGGAGTAAGCAGATTTTTAAAGACTTGTTATACATGTAGCCTCCGTTATAGTAATTACAGGGAATGAGTGTCATTTATTATAGAAAAAAAATGGGGTTCTTTCGAACCCCATAATATGCATATCACATAGCATGATATATATTTGTCGTTATTATTACTAATTACCCATAGTTTTTAGAATATGTGTGTTAGTTGTACAGCATATCGCATATTAACAGTATCAAGGTTAGCGTTAGGTCCTGCGCCAGCACCGAAATCTACAGCTTCAAACGAACGACCAGCAGCTTCCATGTTTATACGTGTTTTTTTGTTGATATGGTATTGTGCGCCCAATGTAAGAGTTTCGAACTTGAACTCTAATGTTTTACCAGCAACAGGTGCTGGTGCTCCAGCTGGGAAAGGTGTGTCATCTGTCAGACGATTGTACACATCGTAACGAAGATCAATTTCCCAATCTGTGCCTGGGATGTACCAGCCACCTTCCAGGTAGTAACCATTTGCTTCGCCGTCAGCGCCATTACCCGCTGGCGTGGCGGTGTTAATATCAAAGGTGGATTTATCCTGACCAACAAAAATCATGCCTTCACCCTGCATATATTCAGCTGAAACACGGAAAGGTTTTTGCAGGTATTTTACACCGAGACCACTACGATCACGATCATGTGATGTCGGGTTGAAGGTAGCGTCGTCGCTAGCATCCAGCAAGCGTTTACCCGTTTGCGCCCAGGCAAACATTTTCAGTCCTTCGCGTCTTCCGCCTTTTCCACCAAATACCATTTCAGATGACCAATATAAATATTTGTCATAGAAACCATCAGCGTTACCGAAGTTCAGGCCATTACCATTACCAACCATGACCGCATAGCTGTGCTCCCAGTCATCGACCTTGAAAGTATCAAATACCTGTACACCGGTATCACGAAAAGCACTAACTGAAGAGTTAAATGCGCCGATACCTTCAGTTGCGGGTAGTACTAGCGGGGGATTATTTGATTGTGCCTCAAACTCTCCATTATTATTTGGGAAACGTTCGAGTAATAACTGGTTTGTAACCGTGGTGAAGTTAATGTAATCAAACACGTGAATAGCTTGTAAGCCTTCTTCAGAGCCGGGTGTTTTAAATAAACCAGCACGGATTCGAGCGCCGGGAATTTGGTTAAATGTGATACTGGCATCGGTAACACGTACATTACGATCCCCTGGACCAGTAATACCGTTATTTCCAAATTCAGCGAGTAAAAAGTAATTAACGTCAGTGTCTAGTGGTAACCCGGTGCCGCGGACACCTATACGTGCACGGTTCACGTTAAATTGATCCTGTTCACTCAGGTTAGGACCGATCAATTTAGGCGGGATATAACCGCCGCCTGCATTAGCATTACTGTTATCTTTTTGATACTGCACCTGTATAAAGCCCCACAATTTGGCTCGTGCAGATTGCCCGGCAGGTTCTGTACCCTGCAGCATTAACCAGTTTGCAGCCTGTACAGATGACGCGCAGGTCAACAGCGTCGCGCCAATGGCTTTTATTAATAATTTGTTCTTGTAATTCATTCTTCATCCTCCCGAAAGGAAATATATTTTTTTAGGTGCAATTTTTTATGGTTTGAGCAGTTTGAATCCCTGGTTTTGTAAGTCTATGATGCGTACTGCTCCGCCTGGAACGACAGTTGCATTACTATTTATTTCTGGTGGATGTCCTAAAATTTTTGACATCTTTGTAATTGTGTTTCCGCATGCGGCAAACTTCACACCACTGGAAGTCAGTCCAGTAATACGGCCTTTGTTAACGTTGTCTTTGAACATCAGGCGTAAGCCAGGACCAAAGGCAACAATTTCCACATCAACTTTGTCCTGGCCATAATGTTTGATCAGGTTTGATGCGACATTAAGTACTAATGTCTGTTTCGAAGGGTCATTGTCGCTGATTTGTAAGACGATCCTTTCTTCTGCAAAGGGTTTATCGTCCTCTGCGGCAAGTATGGGATAGCTAATGCTTAGTGTTATTAATAGAAAAAGTATTGCTGTTATTTTTTTCATTGTATTTCCTGCTTTGGTGAATCTAAAAGTAATAAAAATGATTTATTGTTTTTGTTATAGGTGAAAGACGCTGTCTTTAGTTTTTTATTCGCAATAAATTCATTATTGTTAATTAAGGCCGATAAATTATGGTTTTATATAGGCGTATCCCATTAACTGTAAGCGGGCGACTTCAGCAACACCGCTGGGAACGATGTCTTCTTTTTCTACGTTATAAAGGTCATTCTCAATGTCAACCTTGCGGCCTCGAACGGTATTGTCGCAGACATTAAATGAAACACCCTGGCTTTTCAGGCCGTCTATTTTTGCTGTCATCTCTGCATTGGCATTGGCATGTTTGAATTTTTTTAACTTTGCTAATGAGTCAGGCTCAAGCAGCAGTGCAAGGCCGTTACCGTGTAATACTATTTTTAAATCCAGGTTTTCCTTACCTACAGCATTGATGTGGTTCTGTACATTACGCAGGGCGCCAGCCTGTTGTTTAGGATTGTCATAGTTGATGTGGTATACAACTTTTTGTTTACCATATCGGTCATTGGCATTGGATGTTGTTGTCGCGAATAGACACATTACGACTAAAAAAGCGGATAATACTTTTGTATTTAAAAGTTTCATGGTTTTTCCTTTTATCGTTGAAGGTTGTTCCCGAATTTATTGTTTAGTACTGCTTCGGGGGTGCAGTTTTAATTTATTAATAAACTTTTCCAGAATATCCTGTGTGACGGCGCCGACCTGCATGCCCTTAATATTTCCATCCGGGTCAAATATGTAGGTCGTGGGCAAACCTTCGAGGCGACCGAGTCCCATTTTTACTGTAATGTCTGAATCGCTTAGTAGTAATGGAAAGTCGATGAGATAGTCTTCTGCAAACGTGATGACTTCATCTTTATTGGCGTAGCCATAACTGGGGAAGTCAATGGCAATACCAACAACAACGCCATCGGTGTCTTTGTGCTCATCGTGAAATCGCACAAGTTCGGGCATTTCTTCACGGCAGGGTGGGCAATCTGTACCCCAGATGTTCAGCACCACCCATTGTCCATGGCCGATATATTTAGAAAGAATCTCATTTTCTCCGCTTATATTCATCAGTGAAATAGTCGATGGCGGGGATGCATTGACACTGTGAGCGCTCAGTAAGCAAATCAGGAGAAAACAGGTATTTGGAAAAAATAGCTTCATATGCTTGATAATTGTGTTAATCCCGGGTTATTTTAAATTTATCTATGCAGTAACATATAGACGGCGGTGTTTTGTAATTATTCATTGTTAATTTATGGAATAATTTCTTAGCTGCTACGTCTAGTCATGAGGTATAGGGAGTTTTATATGAAAGTTGTAAAAAATCTGGTAGCGGCACTATCTTTGAAATCGGAGTTTTCGGCTCGACGCGATAAGTTGTACCGCATTGCTTATTCATGGTGCCATGACCAATCGCTGGCGGATGACCTGGTTCAGGAAACTATCTATAAGGCGCTAAAATATGCAGCGAATTTAAGAGATGTTCAAACTATCGATACCTGGTTATACCGGATTCTGTATAACTGCTGGCAGGATTATTTACGTGTTAAAGGCAGAAATGTAGAATTCGTTGAAATGCTGGATGATGATCAGGTGTCTCAGACTGAACATTATCAGCAGTCTCAGATAGTCAAACGTGTGCGAGCTTCAGTGGAGAAATTGCCATTGCCGTTACGCGAAGTGGTGACGCTGGCAGATTTTGCCGGTTTTAGTTATGCACAGATTGCTGAAATTACAGGGGTTCCGATAGGAACGGTGATGAGCAGGCTGTTCAGGGCGAGAAAAACATTAAAACAACAGTTGCTTGAATTTGGTAGTGGTGAATTATCTGCATTTGAATTGCGGAGGGTTAAATAATGAGTGATATTGAAATTAACGAAGATACATTAAACCTGTTTATCGATGAGCAGCTTGCCAGTGATGAAATGGATCAAATTCGTCAGGCATTATTGAGTGATGAAAAATTACGTGAGAAGGTCTGTCAACTGAAAGCAGTCCGAGAGCTTGTCGGCTATGCGTACACTGAAGTGCCAGCGTCAAAATACCCGGCCGTGGTTAAACCGCCATCCGGGTCTTTGTTTGCTCGAGCAATTGCAGCTTCTGTAACACTGGTTATCGGGGTTATTGTCGGCTGGTCAACTTACCAGTATTCACCTAATGCTGCGAATGCGATCTCAGCTGAAAATACATTTCAGTATGTTGCTAATCATGTAAAGGTTGATCATACAAGACGTAAAATCATTTTACATATCGATTCTGCAGATTTACAGGTGGTTAATGCCGCATTGAATGAGGTGGATAATTTGATAGCGACATACCGTCATGCCAATACGCCGATGCAGCTTGAAGTGGTTACTAATAAGTCGGGTATTAATATTTTAAGGCCGGATATATCACCTTATGTCGGCCGAATTCAAAAGCTGATTGATGATGACAGTGTTTCTTTTTATGCCTGTGAACGATCTATTAAAAAGGCGTCCAGGAAAGAAGGTGTAGAGGTAGTGTTGATGCCAGAGGTGAAAAAAGATAAGACCGCGAGAGAAATTATACCCAGGCGCCTGGAGAAGGGCTGGGTTTATATAAAAGCGTAATAATTCCGCTCCTACGTTTCTGTATCTTCTTCAAACAGGAAACTTTCAATCATCCAGTCATGCTCGTTTGCATTAAGCACCAGGCACGATGGGCCGCCATGTGTGCGGACTTTTCCTGATGCGCCGGGATTGATTACCCAGGGGTGCTGCTCCCGGTCTATTACTCTGTGGTGCGTGTGGCCGTATACAACCAGTTTGGCATCGCTGTAATCTGTACGAAAAGTTTCGTGTTCAGGGTGGTTGCCCAGACGATGGCCATGTTCAACGATAAGGTATCCGCCGGGTAGTTCCAGTTTTTCGCACGCGGGCAGGGCACTAACAATTTCGGCTTCTTCGTCCGCCCAGAATGCGGGAAAATCATTGTTTCCTGCTACTGCAATGAGTTTTTTACGCGGCTTAAGCTGTTCCAGCACATGCGCGTTAAAAATGTCTCCGGCATGCACAATGTAATCACACTGGTTAACGACCTCAGTTATTCTCGGGTCGAGAAAGCCATGTGAGTCAGAAAGTATGCCTACGGTTACGTTTTTATTGTTCATTGAAAATTATTTTCTAATAGTATTAATAAACTAGAGATATTTTAACAGCAGAGACGCGGAGGCGCAGATATTTTTTCTGTTTTTTGCGCCTCCGCGTCTCTGCGCTGAAATATTTTTATAATCTAGACTATTATGTACGTATGCGTAATACCGAACTAAGCAAAGAACCGAATTTCTGGAAGGGTACATTCATGGCAATGGCCAGTCCCTGTGATGTCTTGATGGAAGTTGAGGATGAGTCGCTGGCGCAGCAAATTCTTCAGGCAGTGGCCAATGAGGCATGGCGCATCGAAGACAAGTTCAGCCGTTATAAAAAAGACAATATCATTTACCAGATCAATCACGCGAATGGTGAAACGGTTTCACTTGATGAGGAAACTTCCCGTCTGCTTGATTTTGCTAACGAATTATACGAATTAAGTGAAGGTCTGTTTGATGTTACCTCGGGTGTGTTACGCCAGGTATGGACTTTTGATGGCAGTGACCGTTTGCCCGAAAAAAAAGCGATTAAAAAGATTTTAAAAAAAATAGGCTGGGAAAAAGTTACCAGGGAAGCTGGCAGTATTACCTTGCCGGAACAAATGGAAATTGACCTTGGTGGTATCGGTAAAGAATATGCCGTGGATCGATGTGTGCAAATCGCCCGGCAAAAAACCGATAACAGTGTACTGGTGAATTTTGGCGGTGACCTGGCCATGACAGCTGCACGCAGTAATGATGCTTACTGGTCAGTGGGGCGCTTGATTACAGGCTCTGATGATGCCTGCGGAATATTCCAGTTATACAGCGGTGCCATCGCAACCAGTGGTGACGCAAACCGTTATTTACTAAAAGACGGCATTCGTTACAGCCATATATTAAACCCGAAAACCGGCTGGCCTGTGTTAGATGCGCCGCATACAGTTAGTGTTGCCGCTACCACCTGTGTCGAGGCGGGAATGATGTCTACTTTTGCAATGCTGCAGGGTGGTGATGCGGAACAGTTTTTAAAAATGCAGGAAGTTTCTTACTGGGTTGATTGAAAGCTGAAAAACATTTAACCGCATAGACGGGGAATATAAAGTTTCCTTCGTGTCTCTGCGGTGAAAAGCTTTAAAATGAAATCACACCTTAGCCACATCAATGCAGGCATAAAAAAAGGCGCTCATAAATGAGCGCCTTTTTTATTAACAACTAAATAAGATTATTTAGCAGCGTCTAAAGCATGGTAGTACTCGATCAGGATCTTGGCTACTTCAGGACGAGAGAACTCTTTAGGCGGAGCTATGCCCTGGCCTAACATCTCACGAACTTTAGTACCTGAGAGAAGAACAAAGTCTTCTTTTTCATGATCAGGGGCTTCACACATCATTACTACTTTATCCAGCTTCTTGGAGTATGCAGTGTGGTCGGCTTTGAAAATTTCAATATCTAAAGCGCCAGCTGGTACGTCATTTTCAAAAATTGTTTGCGCATCAAAGGCACCATAGTGATCACCAACACCAGCATGGTCGCGACCAATGATGAAATGTGTTGCGCCCATGTTTTGACGGAATAGTGCGTGTAGTACAGCTTCACGCGGACCAGCGTATAACATATCAAAACCGTAACCAGTAACCATGGCACTGTTTTCAGGGAAATAGAGTTCAACCATTTTACGAATAGCAGCATCACGAACTGGTGCAGGAATATCGCCTGGTTTCAGTTTGCCCAGTAACATGTGAATAACTAAACCGTCACAGTTCAAACGATCCATTGCCATGTGGCAAAGTTCTTCGTGTGCCAGGTGCATTGGATTACGAGTCTGGAATGCAACAATTTTCTTCCAGCCGCGTTCTGAGATTTCATTACGAATTTCTACAGCAGTGCGGAAAGTGTCAGGGAACTCAGTCTGGAAGTATGAGAAGTTCAATACTTTGATTGGGCCTGAAAGACATACTTTGCCCTGTGCTGCAAAAGCGTCAACACCAGGATGGTCTTCACCTGCAGCCGGCGCATAAACCTTGTCTGAAATTAATTTGATTTCATCGTCAGAAAATTCTTCAACTGCTTCGACATCCATAACCGCAACAACAGGGTTGCCTTCTACGTTTGGATCTTTAAGTGCAATACGATCACCGGCTTTAATACCCGCTGCATCATGTACAAGGTTTAAAACAGGTGTAGGCCAGAATAAACCCGAAGTTGTTTTCATGTCGGTAGCAACAGAAAGTGCATCGGCTTTACTCATATAACCAGTTAACGGGTTGAAGTAACCTGCACCCATCATTACTGCATTAGCAGCTGTAGCAGAACTTACTACGATAGAAGGCAGGCTTTCCGCTTCTTTCTGTAAGGCGTCATTTTCAGCCGAGTCATATACGAACAACGGATTAAGTTCGTCAGAACCATGAGGTTTGATCATGTGTAATCTCCAAGTGGCATCACGCTGACCTTTATAGCTGTAGGGCCAGCCTAATATTTAAAAAATATGTTATTTTGACTATGGCGTTAACGAAGAGCGATGCTTAATTATCGAGAGAATCACCAACTACTCAAAATGCGCGCGTATTCTAACCTAAAGTTAGACATTTTCGTAGTCACTTGAAGTAAGCGGCTATTTTGACTTTATTTCAGGCCTGAAAAGCTGAAAATTGGTCTTCTCAGATGATATTATGCGTTTTTGATTTATATCAATATGTTACCGGTAGATTCTTGTAATATTTATGTCGTTGGTTATATTATTTAGTTTTCACGGACCCGTTATCTGTATTAGGGTGAATGTGAGAAATGTTCAACAAATGATCCCTGGAGGATAGCGCATGAAAATTTTACAAATCGCTACAGCAGTAGCTATATTAGCTGTTTCAACTTCTGCCAACGCTTGGTGGAACGACAATAACGATAGTAACTGGAATAATAATAATCGTTGGAATAACGATAGTTATGGTTCAGGTTCAGGTTACGGTGATGGTTATGGTGATGGTTCCGGTGATGTGGATGGTAGTTTTAACTTTGGTATGAGCGGTAACGCACGTGGTAGCGGTCGCGGTAATGCCCGTAACGAGTACTATGGTGACAACCGCTGGGATAACCGTTGGGACAATCGTTGGGACAACCGTTATAACAACTATAATGGTTATTACAACCGTCCGTACTACGGTCCTCGTCCATATTATGGTCCAGGCCCTGCTGCAGCTCCTGCTCCAGCACCAGCTGCTCCAGCACCAGCACAGTAATAGTGCTAGCTCTGTCGCCGATGGCGACAGGGCAGGTGTTAAGGCTTAAAAGCTGATTATCCACACGGATAGTCAGCTTTTTTTATGCCCAGGGAAGGGCGGTATATCGCAAGGAGCCATGGAAGGCGGTGCGTGTATGTACAGGATGTACGGTATATCGCGGTGCCATGGAAGGCGGTGCGAATATGTACAGGATGTACGGTATATCGCAAGGAGCCATGGAAGGCGGTGCGAATATGTACAGGATGTACGGTATATCGCTGCGGCCCAAGCGAAATCTGGTTATTGTCCACCCCAGATTTCTTCCAGGCGCTGATCTCGACCACAGCTGTAACGATAAAACTTATAGCGAACAGGGTTTTTCAGGTAATAATCCTGGTGGTAGTCTTCCGCCGGGTAGAAGGTAGAAGCCGGTAATATTTCGGTGCTTACTGGTTTGTCGAACATTTTACTTTTGTTCAACCTGGCCAGTGAAGCCAGAGCAGACTGTTTTTGATGCTCATCCAGGTAATAAATACCGGAGCGGTACTGCGTTCCTGAATCACAGAACTGCCTGTTAACTGCGACCGGATCTATATTTTTCCAGAATGTTTCAAGCAGCTGTGTGTAGCTGATTTTGCTCGCATCATAAATAATTTGTATGGCTTCAGTATGTCCGGTGCTGCCTGCAGAAACTTCTTTATAGCCAGGGTTCTTTTTATGCCCGGCAGTATAGCCGGAAGTGGTAGAAATTACGCCGTCAAGTTTATCGAAGGGAGGTTCCATACACCAGAAGCAACCGCCGGCAAACAGGGCTTTTTTATGTTCGTGGTTGTCAGCATAAGCGGAAGAAATAAGTACTGTGAGCAGGAGTATGAGTATTGGTTTCATATTAATCCAGTGGTCAATTTTTGTGGTAACAGAGAGTTGTGGGACTACTGAAATTGAAGATAGTTTCTATGAAATCGATAACAGCTAGAGCCGGCAGTTAATACCGGTCTGCCAAGGCATCAGTTTGAAGTATTAAAGCGTTTAAGCTTCTGCAATATAGTCATCTGTATCATTGCTAATGAGAATGCTTTTATCTTCCATTTCCATATTAAATAACCATAAATCTTAGTCAGGTATTATTAAAGGCGCGGTTATTTATGCATGGACTGTTACCTCGGCTAAAACATTAAGCCAAAGATAAAACGGTAGCTGGTGAAATCAGCTGTATTGCTGCTCCCGATGTCAATAATGTTAGTCGTTATGCCGCCTTTGAGATAAATCTTTCGGTTAAAGTCGTAACGTAAGCCCGCACCGGCGCCGTAGTTAAACTCTGTTGCTGTATATGTCTGTGCTCTTGGTGTGCAGATCATATCCCCACCACGGGTCCCACCAGCAGCCTGTGGTAATGTTTCCGGTAGGAATGCCGGAATCGATGAATGTGGTGCCAAAGTTGGCCGAAATGTATGGCGTGAGGGCTGTACTTAACAGATTGTAAGTGAAATCAAAATTAAGCGAACTGGTATATAAATTGGCTGAAAATTTCTCGAGTGTATTTGAATCATCGTCAATTATCCGTTTACCGGAATAATTAGAATTGCTGGCAGCAAACAATAAGCTCAGCTCGATATGGCGGTTTATATTGTAACCGAAGTCCGAAGCCGAGGCTGGAGCGTTCATTGATGTCGGCTTCGGCAGCATTATCAAATTCTAAAAGTTTAGAATTTGTAAATTGTGGTGCCAGGAAAAATTCCCATTTTTCACTGCGAGAGTCATTAAATGCATTGGCGTTTAAACTGGATAATGATATTAAAATTAAAAGGGCATTAATGCATCTGTTAGAAATTGCACGCAACGGGGTGCAACGATATGAAGCAGGCAAGACTTCCATAGTATATTTTCTCTAACGAAAGATGCCCGATTATATAAAATCCCTGCCTGTCATAGTAAAAACTTGTAGCCGGTCAGGTATCTATTCGGCACAATCCACACAAGTGGTTGCATAGGGCAGGGCTGAGAGCCTTTTTTCAGGAATCTCTATATTGCACTTTGTGCAGATGCCATAATTACCCGCTTCAATGCGTGCGAGTGCAGCATCAATTAAGTTAACCGTTTGCTGTGCTTCGTCGTCGATGGCGCTGAGTACTTCGTCATTTTCACGCTGTGTTACCTGCTCGGCAAAATCTTTTTCGACTGGTTCTTTTTTGTGATGAATGTCAGCATCAATAGCTTCAATTCTATGCGTTAGTTCATTACGCAATGTCTGCAACTTGCTAACCGTTTGATCAAGTGATGTCATTTATATTTCCTGTTATGTTCCCGTAAAAAATATCATTCTCTCAGCATTTTATAAATAATATCTTTAAGGTGCAGACGTTCCTTTTTAATGCTGTCCAGATAGTCGTCATTAACAATTTCGATGCCCTGCTCAGCGCGGAAAATGGATTTATCTATGCCTTCGTATTCATGTGCAAGCCGTCGAAAATGTGCGTTGTTTAACTTTAGATCATGAATGGTATCTTTATATTCTGCAAATTCTTCAATCAACGGGTGGTGTGAAATAGGCATATAGCACTCTCTTTTATTGTAATAATAAGAGTTAATCTCAAATTGTCTATAGCTGCCTTGATTAGAATCAAATTTATCTTGAATTAAGATTCTGAGTGATTGTTTTTATTAATAAAAAAGCCGGACCATTATATGGCCCGGCTTTTAGTTTTTGACGATGTACTGTGCTATTACAGCAGTGGTACCATCATTAAAGCAACGATATTAATAATCTTAATCAGTGGGTTAATTGCAGGGCCCGCAGTATCTTTGTACGGGTCGCCTACAGTATCGCCAGTAACGGCTGCTTTATGGGCATCGGAACCTTTACCACCATGATTGCCATCTTCGATGTACTTCTTGGCGTTGTCCCATGCACCACCACCTGTGGTCATCGAGATTGCGACGAACAGGCCGGTAACGATGGTACCGATTAGCATGCCACCAAGAGCCTGTGCACCCAGTGTCAGACCAACCACGATTGGTGCAGCGATCGGTAATAATGATGGGATCATCATCTCTTTAATCGCAGCTTTGGTCAGCATGTCTACTGCTTTAGAGTAATCAGGTTTCTCTGTTTTATCCATGATACCTGGCATCGCTTTGAACTGGCGACGAACCTCGTTAACGATACCGCCCGCAGCACGACCAACAGCTTCCATCGCCATCGCACCGAACAGGTAAGGGATCAGTCCGCCGATGAACAGGCCGATGATTACCATGTGATTTGACAGGTCAAAAGACATTGCCTTTCCGGCAGCACTCAGCGTGTTGGTGTAATCGGCAAACAGTACCAGTGTTGCCAGGCCGGCAGAACCGATGGCGTATCCCTTGGTTACCGCTTTCGTTGTATTACCAACCGCATCAAGGGCATCAGTCGTTTTACGTACATCTTCAGGAAGCTCAGCCATCTCTGCAATACCACCAGCGTTATCGGTAATCGGACCGTAGGCGTCAAGAGCAACGATTATACCGGTCATAGACAGCATGGCAGTAGCTGCGATAGCAATACCATACAAACCTGCAAGTTCATACGAACCCCAAATAGACGCACATATAACTATTACAGGTGCTGCGGTAGATTTCATCGATATACCAAGACCGGCGATGACATTGGTACCGTCACCGGTGGTTGATGCTGCAGCGATACGTCTGACAGGGCCAAATTCTGTCGCTGTGTAATATTCAGTGATTCCGATCATGGCGACGGTTAAACCCAGGCCGATGAGGGCTGAATAGAACAGGTTGATCGATTCGTAACCCTCGATACCTGACATCATGCTTTCGGTGACAAAATAGAAAGCTATGGCAGAGAGTATTGCTGAGATCAATGTGCCCTTGTAAAGCGCGTTCATGATCTTGGCGCCATCTTTTGTTTTTACAAAAAATGTACCGATGATCGAAGTGATGATCGAAATACCACCCAGTATTAACGGGTAGGTTACAGCCAGTTCACCTGCGTCTTTAAGTAACAGGCCACCGAGCAACATGGTGGCAACCAGTGTTACCGCATATGTCTCGAACAGGTCGGCCGCCATGCCTGCGCAGTCACCCACGTTGTCACCAACGTTATCAGCGATTACGGCAGGGTTGCGTGGGTCATCTTCCGGAATACCGGCTTCGACTTTACCGACGATATCTGCACCAACATCCGCACCCTTGGTGAAGATACCACCACCGAGACGAGCGAAGATGGAGATGAGTGAGCCACCGAATGCCAGGCCAACCATCGCATGCAGGGCATCATTCATTTCAAAACCCATAGCCATTAGTATGCCGTAATAACCAGCAACACCTAAAAGAGCAAGGCCAACGACAAGCATACCGGTGATAGCGCCACCTTTGAAGGCGATGTCTAATGCTGGCGCGATACCGATACGTGCAGCTTCTGCCGTACGTGAGTTGGCACGAACAGAAACGTTCATACCGATGAAGCCGGCCAGACCGGAGAAGATCGCACCGATGGCAAATCCCATCGCTGTAGTCGTATCCAGTGCAAACATGATGACCAGGTATACAATGACGCCGACTGCAGCGATCGCAGTGTACTGACGTTTCAGGTAAGCCTGAGCACCTTCCTGTATGGCGCTCTGTATACGTACCATTTCTTCATTACCCATGGGTTTTGAAAGTACGTTAAAAATTGTGAAAATACCGTAACCGACGCCGAGCAGCGAACAGGCCAGGGCAAATAGTAATTCAGTAGACATTCTTTAAGTCTCCCTTCGATTTAAAGGTTCAAGTTTTATAATAAGAAGCCCTGACGAACAGGGCTTCCGGGTTATTAATTTTAGCTGTCAAGGGCCTTGAAGATTGCGTCCCGGATATCTTCGACACCGCCGATTCCGGCAATGTGGTGATATTTCGGTGCATTTGCTTCGCCTGAATTTGCCCAATCGGTGTAGTATGCGATAAGTGGTTCAGTCTGATCATGATATATATCAAGTCTTTTCTTCACTGTTTCTTCCTTGTCATCGTCACGCTGAATCAGGTCTTCACCGGTCTCGTCATCTTTGCCTTCAACTTTAGGCGGATTGAAGACGATGTGATAAGTACGGCCGGATGCAACATGAACGCGGCGGCCTGACATACGTTTGACGATTTCAGAATCATCGACGTCGATCTCTACCACTGCATCGATCTCGACACCCTGAGCTTTTAATGCATCAGCCTGGGGTAATGTGCGTGGAAAGCCGTCAAACAGGAAGCCGTTCTTACAGTCATCTTCTGCAATACGATCTTTTACCAGTCCCAGGATGATCTCGTCGGTAACCAGGCCACCGGCATCCATTACTTTTTTGGCTTCAAGACCCATCGGGGTACCAGCTTTTACTGCGGCACGTAACATGTCACCGGTAGATATCTGAGGGATGTTATATTTTTTTGTTATGTAGCCTGCCTGCGTGCCTTTACCAGCACCAGGGCCACCTAATAATATTAGTTTCATATTTCTTCTCTTTGGTTGTACGAGTGCTTTGTACGACGCATCTTTTCCGCTATGGCTGCGTTTAAAATCATCGCAAAATGCTCACTTACAATTGTAAGCTCCGCTATTACGATGATTTTTGCCTTGCCCTATCGAAAAATCTGCATCGTACAAAGCACTCTCTTAATTGTATTTGCAATTAAAAATGCCTGCTCATGTGGCCATGAAGCAGGCATTAATTTTTAGCTTTTAAAGGCACTTTCAAATTTCGTGCCTGGTTTTATTTCCCACTGTTTTTCCAGATCATATTCTCGAATCAGCGAATCAACCGCTGCCTGTCCATGGTCGCGCATGACTCCTCCCAAAAACATCCTCGCAGCATTACGGTTATAACCACTGCCAAGGCTGGAGTGCATGGCAATCAATTCATGTGCTTTTTCGAGAGTCATCAGGAATATTACTTCCAGCTTTTTATTTTAGTTTGAAATCAGGGCACTTTTTAGCGACCATAACTTTTTTCAACTGAACATATTTTGGCAGACCATTTTTATTGTATGCAGGATATTCTTCACCACGAATCAATGGCTCTAAATATTCACGGCATTTTTTAGTAATACCAAAACCGTCTTTTGAAATGAAGCTCTTAGGCATCATTTTTTCAACGTTTGCTACTTTGCTCAGTGGTGCCATTTCAATTTTCCATTTGTATGGCTTGTTGCTGGTACGTTTGATTGCAGGCATAACAGAGTTATGGCCTTTAATCGCGTATTCAACAGCAGCTTTACCTGTAGCATAAGCCTGTTCAACGTCTGATTTAGAAGCAATGTGACGTGCCGCACGTTGCAGGTAATCAGCAACAGCCCAGTGGTATTTATGGCCCAGTTTTTTCTGGATCATCTCAGCTATAACTGGAGCCGCGCCGCCTAGCTGGCTATGGCCAAATGCATCTTTCAGACCTGTTTCAGCAAGGAAACGACCGTCAGGCCATGCAACACCTTCAGAAACAACAACAGAACAGTAACCGAATTTTTTAACTTTTTCGTCAACGTTCTTGAGGAATTTCTTCTGGTCAAATTTAACTTCAGGGAATAAAACAACAATTGGAATTTCGTGATCTTCTGTTGAAGCCATAGCACCCGCTGCTGCAATCCAGCCTGCGTGGCGGCCCATAACTTCCAGTACAAATACTTTAGTTGATGTTTTGCACATTGAAGCCACATCGTAACTTGCTTCCATGGTAGATACTGCAATGTACTTGGCAACTGAACCGAAACCCGGGCAGTTATCAGTAATTGGCAGATCGTTATCGACAGTTTTAGGTACATGAACAGCAGTGATCGGGTAACCCATTTTCTTGCCGATTTGAGATATTTTCAAGCAGGTATCAGCAGAATCGCCACCGCCATTGTAAAAGAAGTAACCAATGTTGTGTGCTTTGAATACTTCGATTAAACGCTCGTATTCAGCTTTGTTATCTTCAAGGCTTTTCAGCTTGAAGCGGCAAGAACCAAAAGCACCTGAAGGCGTACTGCGAAGGCCAGCAATGGTTGTTTTTGTTTCTTTGCCGGTATCGATTAATTCTTCAGTTAAAGCACCAATAATGCCGTTGTTGCCGGCATAGACTTTACCGATTTTATCTTTGTGTTTACGTGCTGTTTCAATTACGCCACATGCTGATGCATTGATCACTGCGGTTACACCACCGGATTGTGCATAAAATGCGTTCATTTTGCTCATAATGTTCCTCAGATTGTATATTTAGGGTTTATGTTTAAATTTTGGATAGTTATGTAGTTTTCTTTTTCTGCTTCTTGTTTTATGTCTTTTTCTTTATCAGCGTCAAGCTGTAGCAGGGTTACGGTGCAGTCCGTGATGTCATTGAACTCAGATTTTCCGGTACCGTATTGCTGATAGCCTTTGTAATAAAACTGGCTGCGATATGAGCGATCACCAACTTTAGCAATGACAAAACTGGTTTCTCCAACCTGCCAGAATAGTGCCGGGCATACGGTTAACTCTCGATCCTGTGGATACATCTCTAGTTCAACATCAGCCAGCTGTATATCCTGATCCTGATTTGGCCATCTTTCACGCAGCGTAGTATTGACGGCCCATTGTTCAGCATCGGAGAAATCTTTAATTGTTGACATTAGGCGGTGTCCAGATTGTTGGCAAGGTATTTTTTGCCAGATATATTCTTGGCTGGCGAGGATACCCTAAATCAAGATAAATTTCAGCCCCAAAGAGGGTGTAATATCCCTAAATAGTGGAATATTGCGTGGTTTTTTAATGTAAGGCGTTCATATTATCAACGCTGTTTTTCAATTCGCTTCCAGTCGCATCGCGAACTTCTTTAACCGTGATGTTGTAGGTAATGCTTTTTCCTGCAAAAGGATGATTGCCGTCAACGGTTAATTTACCGTCAGCAATTTCAGTAACTCGAAAAATTTTGCTCTCACCGTGGTCATTCTGGAACTCTACTTCGGCACCAATGCTGTGAAATTCTTCTGGTACATTATTGATGTCATCGGCGAAGGTCAGTTCTGGCAGATGCGGACCAAACCCTTCTTCCGGACTGAGTGTGACATGAACCAGGTCGCCAGTTTCATGGCCTTCCAGCGCGATTTCTATTTTTTTAATAACCTGACTTTTTACGCCCTGTATGTACTGGATGGGTACATCGATATGCTCAAGGATATTGTTGTCTTCATCGGAAATGGTATAAGTCAGGGAAACAAATTTGTTCTGTGTGATTTTATCTGACATGGGTTACTTGAATACGTTGAATCAAAGCGCGTATTTTACACGCTTCCACGGTGGTTTGCAGGTAGTAACTGTAATGTGCGTGCAGCTGATTCAAACAGGTGTTAATAGCGTCGAACTGATAAGTATGGTTAGTCGTTCTGCTGTACGCTACTGGCGCATCACAAAAGCATCTGGTCTGTGTTCTGATAGTTATTGATTGGTTTTATCAGCCGTGATTATGGCTGGTAATTCCTGTGCCCTCTATGTATCTGTGGTTAAAATGGCTTTTAAGATAGTATAATCAGTGTTTTAAAACGACGTGCGCGGTATATAATAGTAGCGTACTTTAAATAGGTAGTGTTATGGAATCCAGTGGTGGTTGCGCGGCGAGTGAGCCGTTTGCTTTACGTGTTCTGGGCGACAGTATGTTGCCGGAGTTTGCTGAGGGCGCAGTGATAATTATTGACCCGGCGGGTGCCATACGTGACGGCTGTTACGTGATGGCAGAATATAAAAACGAATACATCTTTCGCCAGCTACGCATCGTTGATAACAAGTATTACCTGCAGCCGTTAAATGATTTATACGATACTGTCGAGATCAGCGGTCAGGACGTTATTCAGGGCGTGATCACGCAGAAGGCCGGCAGACGTCGTAAAGATCACAAACATTACGCTAAAGACGACTAATTTCGTCGTTATAGCCGTCATCACGATCCGTCATTGCAGCCGTCATTGCGAGCGAAGCGCGGCAAGCCCTTTAAGCGACTGAGTCGTCTACAGGAGATTGCCGCGCTTCGCTCGCAATGACGCAAACTTAAGTAAACACTATTTCTTAAGCAATTATCGTGCGTCTGTCCGGGTGCATGAAGGCTGAACAGAACCCGGCTTTCAGCATCTCTTCAACATCATCCGGATCAATTGCTTTTTGCTCCAGGTCGTAAAGTGGAAGTTCAAAATCATTCCAGCCGCGTAAACCGGTTTTCATAGAACAGACATTCTCGAAACCCAGCATTTGCAGCATTTGTGTGGCCAGTACACTGCGTAAGCCAGAACGGCAGATCACGACAATTTCTTTATCACGACCGTCAACCAGGTCTGGTATCGCATCTTCATATTCCGCTTCGCAGGCGGATTCCAGGATACCGCGCGGTACCAGCATGGAGCCTTTAATGTGGAAGCGGGAAAATTCGCATTCTTCACGTATATCGACGATCATCAGGTCCCTGTTTTGCTTGATGCGTTCATCCACATCCCAGGGCATGACTTCGGTAATGGTCTTGCTGGCTTCAGCAACGATTTCTTTGAATGTTTTCATGGTCTGATTTTATAGGTTTGCAGGTAAAAAGAAAATGTGTGTTGTGAATAGTTGGGGTGGAAAAGCAAAAGATATTTACCGCAGAGACGCAGAGTTTTGTTAGTTGCGCCTGCGACGCAGTGAACAGTAAGTTTTGGATTTCTCTGCGCCTCCGCGTCTCGGTAACTGCTCCTGCGTTACTCTACTTACGGGCATCCATGCCCTAATCTGCGGTTAGAAAATTTTAGCTATTCTCTTTTTTACGCAGTCCATGCTCAACGGCCATAACAGCGGCTTCAACACGGGAATGGATATTCAGTTTTCGCAGGATGGCTTTCACATGCAGTTTGACGGTACCGTCAGATATGCCGAGGTTGCGTGCGATGAGTTTATTGCTTTGACCCTCAGCAAGCAGGCACAGAATTTCAGTTTCGCGCGGGGTGAGTTCAGAGAAGGGGCCTTCGTCATCATCAATCGTTGTTTCGCCCTGAACCATTCTCGCCAGTGCATCGGTGAGATCGGCAGCAACAACGTTCTTGCCCTTTTCGATATCGCGCAGGGCAGCAACCAGTTCCTCGGGCTCCATGTCTTTTAACAGGTATCCCTGGGCGCCGGTGCGTAATGCCTTGATCAGGTCGCTTTCATCGTTACTGGTTGTGAGCATAACAACGGGTATTGTTGGCAGTTCTTTGCGTAATATCGGCAAAGTGTCGAGGCCGCCCATGTTGGGCATGCGTAAATCCAGCAGGATAACGTCAGGCTGGATTTCTTTCGCCAGTTCAATACCTTCTTTACCGTCAGCTGCAACACCAGCGACATTAATACTGCGTTGCTCCAACAGGCCCTTCAGGCCGTCCCGAAACAGGGCATGGTCATCAATGATTATTACGCGCATAATATTTCGCTAAGTAAATTAAGCTAATTTGAATAAGAATAGGGAATTTATCACGAATTACCTGAGGTGTCTTAACAGGCGGGTAAATAATATCAAATACTTATTCGTTTTCCGCTGGGTTCTGGTAACGGAACTTGAGCTCAACGCGTGTGCCTTCATCGGGTTCGCTCTCAATTTTAAGTACCCCGCCGAGGTGCCTGGCCCTTTCTTTCATGATGGTTAGTCCCAGGTGGTCACCCTCGGAGCTGTGTATTTTTTGCTGGTCAAAACCCTTGCCATCGTTCTCAATTAACAGCCGAATATTGCCATCATCGTCACAACTTAGTAATACGCGAACGATATAGGCATTGGCGTGTTTTTTAATATTGGTCAGCGCTTCCTGAACGATACGGTAGGCGTTTAGCTCCATGTTGGAGGGCAGGGGCAACACCTGTTCATCACTTTGCAGCAGGATATGAATACCGGTCTCCTTACGGAATTTTTCGACCGCACGTTTAACCGCCGGTACCAGCCCCTGCTGTTCAATGGGAACACGGCAATGTGCGATCAATTCACGTAAGTCAGTGGTGGCCTCATCAAGACCATGTTCAATGGACTCAATGGTTTTTATCGACATGAAATCGGCAACAGGCTGCAGGTTCTGATCCAGGATACGTACCTGGAAGCGCAACGAGGCTAATGTCTGTGCAAGTGAATCATGCAGTTCGTTGGCAATGATATTGCGTTCGTCCTTGATAAGCTGGCGACGATTTTTCTGTTCGATATTGTCACGTTCAATAAATTCGCCAAGATGTGCGCCCAGTGACAGCAGCAGGTAGGCAAGTTCCTCTGTGATATCTATATCTTCTTCGACAAACAGGTTGATGACGCCCAGTGTCTGGATTTTAAAGCGGACGGGAATACAAAGCTGTTTTGGCGGCAGAGTGTCGATACCCAGTTTGTTTTTATGAATCTGGATTTCATCAATAGCATCGGTTTCAAAGCTGAACAGGTGGCCGTCTATGGGCGCGTGCTGAATGCTGTTAGCCTGGTCTTCGGTGATGCCAAAGTAGGCGATCAGGTTCATCAGGCCGTCATCGGTAATCAACTGAATTGAAGCGGCAGATGCATTGAAATGCTGCTTTAACAGAATCAGGAAATCATGAAGGATCTGTTTTTTGTCATTGGCTGAACCTAACGAGCTGGTAATTCGATAGAGCAGCGTTAATGATGAAAAACTCCATTCAAAAGTTGATTTTTCAGACATGGTTTTACTTAAGAATGGAGTGCTTGTGCCGGTTTATTCAGAAGGCGGTTTGTAATTGGGGTCGTTTGGATTAAGAAAGATAAACTGAAATTTATCAGGTTCAAGCTCAACGAAATCGATCGTTGTATCTTTCAGCAATTCGGCGCTGGTGGCAGAAACGATAATGTCGATATCATCAGCATTTACGGTTACATCATCTTCCTTGCTATCGTCAAAGCCCATACCGTAGTGAATGCTGTTGTCGTCATTACGTGAAGCTGCAATGCGCAGAGACATGCCCGCAGTTTTGCCCTGTTCGGCTGAAAGTTTAATTTGTGCAGCGGCTGCTGGAGTGATTGTTATCATAGTATCTTGTTATTCGACTGTTTGTGATGCATTGGTTAACTGCCAGTATTCCTGCAGGTTCTGGCAAAGTCGATAAAACGTTTTGCCCAGGGGTTATTTTTTGTATTGCGCTGGTGAGTATAGTTGGCTAATAGATTTTTATAAATATAACCATCAGACTTACCATTAATACCTGTACCACGTTTTATCTGGTAGGCAAATTTAACATTTTTCCCGTCTTTATTGAAGTCATCATGATCAAAGCGTGAGTAATGAAATTCATGGGCGTTGATAATATCAGCAGAGCGACCTGGCCACAGGCTGTGTTCTGTTTCCTGAAGTTGCACATAGCCTCTGCCCTGGGGGCGTTTTTCCATGATGATATGGGTATCAATACAGCCGACCATGAGGCATTTTTCAGTATCGGTACCAGCGTTCTGCTGCCATTCGATCGAGTGTGCAAGGTACATTAAGCCGCCGCATTCAGCGTAAGCAGGCAGACCGTTATCGATGGCCTGCTTTATCTGCGTCCGCATAGCCGTATTGGCTTCAAGCTGTTTCATGTGGGTTTCGGGAAAGCCGCCACCGATAAACAGAGCGTCGATCTGCGGTAGCTCACTGTCGAGGCAGGGGTCAATCTCGATAATCTCTGCTCCGGCCTGTTGCAGTGCCTGCAGGTCATCCGGGTAGTAGAAACCAAATGCTGAACAGCGTACCAGCCCCAGTTTAATATCTTTTTCGACTGCTGGATGAGTATGAGTCTGGATATTACTAGCGGTTACAGCCAACTCGGGAGCCTGTCGCGCAATGTTTAATACAGCATCCAGGTCAACCTGTTCCTTCACGGCTTCGGCAAGCAGGGCTATTTTCTGTGTGCAGAACGGGTCTTCATGGCCAGGAACGAGGCCTAAATGCCGTTCATCGATATTAAAGCGTTTATCGCTATGTATGGCTCCAACCACATCCACATCAGTGTAGTGCTCAATAACACTGCGCAGTTTGGTTTCGTGGCGCGAGCCGCCGAGCTGGTTGAGAATGACGCCCTTAATTGAGACGTTTTTATCAAATGCCTGGTAGCCAAGAATTAATGGTGCGATACCGCGAGTCATGCCGCGTGCGCTTAATACCAGTATCACCGGTGTTTCTGTCAGCGTAGCAAGGGCGGCATTGCTGTTGCTGCCATCAAGATCAAGACCATCATACAGCCCCTTGTTGCCTTCGATGAGTGTGACGTCGGCATCAGCAGATTTTTCCTGTATCAGGGAAAGGATCTCGTCGCGCTCCATGGTGTAAAAATCGAGGTTGTAACAATCTCGTCCGGTAGCCTGTGCCAGCCAGTAGGGGTCGATATAGTCAGGGCCTTTCTTAAAGCTCTGCACCGTTAGAGAACGCTGTTTTAACGCAGCACAAAGACCTATGCTGACAGTTGTTTTGCCAGATGATTTATGTGCGGCGGAAATGAATATGCGTGATGACATGGTCGAGGATTATAGCTTACTAGTTCGCGCGTGTGATACCGAACAGAAGAGCGTATAAGAATAGAATATTTAGTCCACAGATGAACGCAGATAAACACAGATGTTTGAAGCAAAAAAGTTATTTATCTGCGTTTATCTGTGGATAATATGTTTCTTGCTCTATTTAGCTGAATGATGAGGGTCTGCAACGCTGTCAGCCAGTGACTCAGGCAGGAAGCGTAAAACTTTAAGCGCAAATACAACAATAAACAGCGACATAGCAACACCGCCCAGACCAAGCATTATTTCAGGCAGGCTAGGTGTGTAGCTGTTAACAACACCATCATAGAATGAACTGCTTACTTCATAGCCCGGGAATATTTCCAGTGGGTATGCCTGGCCAGCAATCAATATGGTGTATATTTTTGACAGGCCACCGATGATAACCAGTGAGCAGATCAGGCCTAATGTGGTGCGGCAGTTCTTAACACCGGGTGCATAAATTAGTGCCAGAGGTATCAGGCCGCCCAGGATGACTTCGCCAACCCAGAATACGGTAGTAAAGATACCACCTTCAAGCAGCAGGAATTTTTCAACTTCATGATGCTGAGTCGCGTACAGGTTGGTTACGTGATAAACCGCTGTGAAATAAAGCACTGAAGCAACAAAAACACCCAGCAGGTTACGCAGACGGTTTACTACGGCATCACCCAGTTCCATACCGGTCCATTTGTATGTGGCCATAAGCACCAGCAGGAAAATTGCCAGGCCAAATGAGAATGACATGATGATGAACATAGGCGCCATCAGGGCAGCATCATAAGCAGAACGGGCAACCAGGAAACCGAAGATAGAACCGGTACCAGTGGTAAGGATCAGACGCCAGATAAAAGCAGAGAAACCAGCATATTTCTTAAATTTGTAAACATTGTGATCCATCATGGTCCACAGGTAAGCGCCAACAAAAGCAAAGAAACCGGTGTATAAAATGATGTTCCAGGCAAAGATCGACTTGAAGTTGTAATAGGTCATCGCAATAATCAGACGGTCAGGACGGCCTAAATCAAGCAACAATACAACCAGGCCGCCAGCCAGCAGGGCAATTGCCAGCAGGGCTGATAAACGTGCCATTGGCTCGTACATTTTCTTTCTGAACACCGAGGCGATCGAAGCAACGTTTAGTGCGCCAGATGCAGCAACAATAAGGAAAATAGCAAATACGTGCGGCATACCCCAGACGATCTGGTTGGTCATACCTGTTACATAATGGCCTTCATGCTCCATGTAAAATACAGATGCAAGGGCAAGTAACATGATCAGTCCTAATCCGCCAAGTAATGCGAAATAAGGCAGGCTTTTACCTTCTACAGAGGTGTATTCTATTTTACTCATTATAATCTCTTATTCATCAGGCTTATTTTTGCCGAGTAATCGTTTAGACCTATATATTCTGGTAGCGAACGCCAGTATTTAGTGCAAGGTCAGGACGAAGTTGTTTGCCACCACGGTTTTTCAGTTCAATCGAGATTTCACTGTCCGGGTTATTTAGATCACCAAATATCATTGCGTTGTGATTTTCTGCAGAACAGGCTTCAACACAGGCAGGAATACCACCGTTGTCGATACGTGTTACACACATGGTGCAGGATTCAACCGTGCCTTTACCGCGCGGTGCAGTTAGTTTCTGGTTCTCTACATTTTCATGTACAAATGAGCGTGCTTTATAGGGGCAGGCCATCATGCAATAGCGACAACCGATACAAATGTGTTTGTCGACCAGTGCAATACCATCAGCGCGAACGAATGATGCACCGGTAGGACATACATCGACACAGGGTGCAGTTTCACAGTGCTGGCACATCAAGGGCAATGACAGTTCATGACCTGTTGATTTTTCTTTTAATGTAACTTTCCGAATGTACTGTGTATCTGTCGCAGGACGACCATGTCCAACCAGCCCATTTTCTTTATTACAGGCATCGACACAGTCAGTGCAGCCATTCGCACATTTTGCAGTATCAATTAACATGCCCCAGCGATTTTTGCTGCTGACAGGCTCATCATTTGCTTTAGTCGATGTTCCACCTGTTGCCGCCTGTGCTGTTGTGTGTAATAGAACACCAGGCGCAATAGTAACGGTACCCGCAATAGCGGCTTTCGATAAAAAGTCACGTCTTGAATTGTTTACTGCTGTTTCATCTGAAGTTTTGTTCATAGAGTCAGTCATTACTTGTTAACTCCTTCATCTGCTTTGCTGTTAGTAACAAGCGTCTGTTGAAGTTGTTGTCTAATTGACGAGGTATGATCTGCACGTTTAATAAACTTTTGCGGACGATCAGCATGACACTGGAAACAGTCAATTTGCACAGAAGCATATTGATGGCAAGCGTTACAGAAGTGCTCTTTGCTATCAATGCCAGCTATCTCACCGTTTTCATTTGGCTCAACATGACAATCGATACAGGCGGCAAGGCTGCCTGGTTCATTGCGAATGCCTCCATACATGGTTTCATCACGCTCATGAAGTATGTAGTTCATGTGATTTCTACGCATTTCATCTTCCGGTTGAATGCATTTTAAGCTTTCATCCGTGGGTTCATGAATCGTAGGGAAGGGCGTTTCTGCCAGTGCCGAATTCGACATTAGCGTGAAGCCAATCAATACATATATTAAACGTAAAAATCTTGTCATCAGATTACCTGTTTTTTTATATCTGTAATAAACAGTTATGTAGGAGCGGAATAAATTCCGCTCCTACGTTAACTATTATTTATGCAACACCTAATGCCATATCGATGTAACCAGTAGGGCATACATCAGAACAGATGTGACAACCGATACATTTAGTGTAGTCAGTGTCTACGTAACGACCCAGGGTTTTGCTGTCTTTCTTAACACGGAAGACGGCATCCTGAGGGCAGTAGATAACACAGTTATCACACTCGAAACACATACCACAGCTCATGCAGCGACCGGCTTCAGCAACGGCTTTTTCCTCTTCCAGGCTGATCTGGCGCTCTGCAAAGTGACCTAATACTTCGTCAGACGATGGTACGTCGGTGTCACGTAAGTTACGCTCTTCATACTCAAAATGTCCCAGGAATAACTCATCAGCTGAGATGATTTCCTGCTCTGAACGGTCTTCGAAGTTATGAATTGCGTAGTTGTTGCTGTCAGTACCGCGCTGTCCATCTTCTTTGTGTTCGTTTGCATCATAAGCATCAACATTTAAGCCAGCTTCAACTAACTTGTCAGTAAGATCGAAGTGATGAACGTCAACTTTAGGACGTTTTTTCATTGTAATGTTGTTGAAATCGTTCTCGATAGTTTCAGAAACGATATAAGCCTGGCCAATCGCTGTGGTCAACAGGTGAGGACGAACAATATCGCCACAGACGTAGTGGTTAGGCTTGCCTGGTACACGGAACAGGTTGTCAGCGTCCATCAGGTTACGACCATTGTTGAAATCTTCAACACCGGTTAAGTCACCACCCTGGCCAATCGCAGCAACAATGATGTCTGCTTCAACGGTATATTCTTTACCGCCTTCTACAGCAACAGGTGCATTGTTTTCCCAGGTAGAGTCAACAAATTTCATACCGGTAGCACGGCCATCGGCATCACGAATAAGCTCGACAGGCATTACTTCGTTCATGATGTTAACGCCTTCGATAGTCGCGTCTTCAACTTCGTGCTGTGCAGCAGTCATTTCTTCTTTCTTGAACAGAGCTGTCAATGTAACCTGTTCACAAGGAATGTTTTTAGAAGAATCGTGACCAGCGTGCGACACTTCACCGTTAACAACTGCTTCAGGTGTTTCGGTAGAAGCAGGCGATGTGCCGATGCGACGTGATACAGATACAACATCGATAGAAGTATCACCACCACCAATACACAGTACTTTTTTACCGGTGTATTTCATTTCACCCTTGTTGAATTGCTCAAGGAATTGAACCGCAGATACACAGTTTGGAGTTTCTTCCCAGCCTTCCAGGGGAACGCCACGACCAGTCCAGCAACCTAATGCCCATAAAACCGCATCGAATTCTTTTTCTACGTCGGCAAGTTCAACATCACGACCTACGCGAGTGTTCATGCGAGTTTCGATGTGGCCCATGTCAAGGATACGCTGACATTCGTTGTCCAGGAAATCACGTGGTGTACGGTAGCCAGGGATACCGTAACGCATCATGCCGCCTAACTCAGAGTGATCATCAAAGATTGTAGAAGCGATACCTTTGCGGCGAAGCTGGTAAGCAGCGGCCATACCTGCAGGACCACCACCGATGATGGCAACTTTCTTGCCGGTCATCTCAGCGCTGTTATCAAACTTGAAACCTTCTTTAAATGCAGTATCACCGATGTATTGCTCAACCGAGTTAATACCAACGAAGTCTTCTACGTTGTTACGGTTACAACCAGTTTCACAAGGTGCTGGACAGACACGACCCATCATTGAAGGGAATGGGTTAGCATCAGTGGAGCGACGGAACGCATATTCCTGCATAGAAACACCTTCTGGAGGTAATTCGATGCCACGAACAATGTCTAACCAGCCACGAATATCTTCGCCTGATGGGCAGCTGCCCTGACAAGGCGGAGTACGATGTACATAAGTAGGACATTTATATGTCGTATCTTCATTAAAAATTTGTTCGCCGAAATTCTTTACTTTGAAATCGCCGTCTTCAAATTTCCTGAAGGTTAACTTATTGTCTTGCATATCTTGTTTCGAAGTGGCCATGCCAGCTCTCCTGTTGCTTTACCCGGGTATATTGCCCTGGCGTGTGTCAATAAATACGTGTTATAAAACTTTTAAACTTTTCTATCCGGCGAATGTATTACATTAAGCCGCTTCATCGGTGTCGTCGCTGTCTCCAGCTTCTTCACCTTGTCCTTCTAATATGATTGCGTTGCTCACTAACTGGTGAACACTTACAATCTGGTCCATAGTCATGCCGTAATAAGGCAGGACTTTTGTAAACTGTGATTTACAGATGGCGCATATCGCTGCCATATGTGTAACACCATGATCTGTAGTAACGTTCTTAAGGGCTTCCATACGTGGCTGAGCGCCCTTGATACGTAATTCCATCAGGTCGTCTGTTAATAGACCGCCACCGCCACCGCAGCAGAATGTCTGGTCATGAATCGTGTCGGCAGACATGTCATGGAAATTATTACAAACAGCCTTGATCACCTCGCGTGGTGTTGTGAACTGGCTTCCCGGTGTTTCACCGATGCGTGAAGCACGCGCGATGTTACATGAATCGTGGAAGGTCAGTGTCATGTGATCATTTTCTGTTTTGTCGATGTTCAGAATATTGCGATCCAGACAGTCCTTGGTAAATTCAAGAATATGCTGTGGAATAGGGTAGTTCTGATCCAGGAAATCCCATGGTCCAGCCAGTGTGTTCAGGTGGTTGTAAGCAACGCGCCATGCGTGGCCGCACTCACCGAATACCAGGCGTTTAACACCAAGGTCTTTGGCTGCATCACGAATACGCAGTGAAATCTCACGCATATGCTCGTAACTACCAATGAATAAACCAAAGTTCGCCGCTTCTGACGCTTTTGAACTCATTGTCCAGGTAACACCTGCTGCGTGGAATACTTTTCCGTAGCCGATTAAACCATCGATATGAGGCTCGGCGAAGAAATCAGCGGAAGGCGTAACCAGCAATATTTCTGCGCCTTTTTCATCAAGCGGGAAACGAACCTTAATACCAATGTCATCTTCAACTTCTTCTTCCAGACCTTCAAGTGTGTCAACCAGGGCTGGCTCAGGCAGACCAAGATTGTTACCAATCTTGTGTACTTTAGGAATAATCTGGTTAGAGTATTTCTGTCCCATGCCGATCATGGCCAGCATGTCACGAGCCGCCATGGTTACTTCGGCAGTATCAATACCAAACGGGCAGAATACGGCACAGCGACGACACTCAGAACACTGGTGATAGTAGCTGTACATATCTTTAATAACTTCTTCAGATAAATCAACCGCACCGACCAGCTTAGGGAAGTATTTACCGGCGAAAGTAAAGTAACGGCGATAAACCTTACGCAGCAGATCCTGGCGTGCCACAGGCATGTTCTTTGGATCGGCTGTACCGATGTAGTAATGACATTTATCAGTGCAGGCACCACATTTAACACAGGTGTCCATGAATACCTGTAAAGAACGGTATTTGCCGAGTTTTTCTTTCATCAACCCGAGGAATTTTTCTTGCCAGCCATCGATCAACTGGCCCGTTTCTTCTGCAACAGGAAATCCCATATCTTTCTGGAATTCTTCACCAGCAACAAAAGGTGAGCTGTGCGCCATTGCACCTTCCATAACAGATGGAATGATGGGGAACTCGTGCGTTTCTGGTATTTCGTAATCAGCCATTATTTTTTTCCAGTATTATTCCTGTTCTAATAATTATTAGGCGTTGCGGCCATCTTTAGCTTCAATTTCCGCACCCCAGGGTGACAGGTGACGCTTTTCACGTGGATTATCTATTTGATAGCGAGTAGGGGCCATAAACAGGCCGGGCGCATGCATTAATTTACTGATTGGAAAAATCACTGCTAAAAATAGAACCATAGTCAGGTGAGCCAGTAATACAGGGTCAGAAGGCAGATTCTGCCAGTCAAACAGGAACAGCCCCATGATGAATGCTTTTAACTGAATGATGTCAGTGTGTGCGACATAAGAAATCGCCAGCCCGGTTCCTGCAATGCCCATTATTAATATCAGCATCAGGTAGTCAGACGGTGAAGAAATATATCGAACACGGTCAACAAAAATGCGGCGTGCGAGTAAGCCCAGCAGGCCAGCGAGCATGGCAAAGCCGGCGTAATGGCCAAAGCTCTGCACCACCATGTTATCAACTAATGGCCAGATGAAGGAATCGGGAGAAACGACATAACGTAAGTGGCGGAAGAAGGCCAGCAGTAATGAAGCATGGAACAGGAAACCGAATATCCAGGTCCATTTTGTTGCACGGAACAGGCTGTTAAAAAGCACAACCTCGGTAAAGAATCGATAGGCAACACCGCTCCTGGTCAATGGCGCAGGCGTAACCGCAATTTTCAAGGGCGCTGGGACACGTTTGTATTGCAATATCTTATTGGTGATACCAGCTACCAATGTGATCATTGCCACATAAAAAAGTATGACGTACAAAATACTGAGTGCGCTCATTGAACAGTCTCGTTTAAGTGAATCTTAATAATAAATATCTACGCTACGGTCGCAGAGAAACTCTCTTTGCGATACCCAATTTTAAATAAAACACATCAACCCGCTTTTGACTTTAGTCAGGTAAATGTGTCTTATTTAAAGTTGCGGGGCAACGCAGCTGCCCCGAACTTGTTAAATCTCTGTTTTAATGAAAAAAAACAGTGATTATCTAGTCGTTATACACAACCAGTTGGTTTTGGAAGACCAGCATATTTACATGCTTGCTTACCTGGACCGTATGGGAACAACTCGTAAAGGTATTTGCTGTTGCCTTTCTCTTTACCCAGACGCTTACCAACAGCTTTAGTCAGTACACGTACTGCTGGAGCAATCTGGTATTCTTCGTAGTATTCGCGAAGAAAGTTGATGATGTCCCAGTGCTCTTCAGTCAGTGGTTGATCTTCTGCTGCAGCCATTGCTTCACCAACAGCTGGCTCCCATTCGTTCAAGTTAGCTAAGTAGCCTTCTTCATCGACTTCAAATTGTTTACCGTTTACTTCGATTGATGACATATTGTTTTCCTCGTAGTGAGCTAAATATTAAAATTAAATTTTAAAGCCAAGATTGAACAGAGTCGTGCTCAGCTACTAAATTGACAAAGCCTTCGTAATCGACGACTTTGATACCATCCGCCAGTTTCCCTTCAAGTCCGCGAGCCTGAAGATCAGGACCGAGTACAGCGAATGAAACACCACTGGCGTTTTTGATTTTCTCTGCAGCACTGGTGCCAGTGGTTGCAGCATATACACCGTCTTCGATTAACAGAACGGTAGAACCGTCCTTAGCATAATCAACGCAGGTATCGAATGTATTAGATCCGAATGGAGATTTGTTAACTGTGTGTAATAGTCCCATGATTAATCCCCTAGAAACTTAAACAAATATCTTGATCAGCCAGAACATCAGCTAACTCGGCGCGACTTACCAGACGGATAGAGTCTTTTTCAGCCCAGTCCTCATCTTCATCTTCCCAAACGAGATGCTGAAGATCATCCAGTGTTAAACCACGCTCTTCCAGTGATTCTTTTTCAACGTAAATTTTGGTTACGTCGTAATCACCTAACGCAGAATAAACCGGTGAAAAGTTTTTCTGACCAATGGCATCAGTACTTTGACCTTTAGTTAGTTCGTAAACACCGTCACCGATGAATGCAAGGCTAACGTCCTGATCAAATGCTGCACCAATTAAAACAACTTCTAAAGATTCCAGGGCGTAGATCGTACCGTATGGAGCTTTAGTGTTGACGTACATGAATTTTTTAACTGCCATTACTATATCTCCTATGCACCGAACACGACTAAACGGTCAGATTCGATACCGGCTTCGATCAATTGACCCAGACCAGAAATACGGAAACCTTCAATCAGATTGTCATCTTCAAAACCCTGACGTTTTGCTTCGTCGACATCCATCATGCCACGACGTTGTGCTGCAGCAATACAAACAACCAGATCAAGGTTGTTTTCTTTTGACAGCTCAGACCACAGCTTGGGAATATGACGATCATCTTGTGGTGGAACCGCAAGTTTGGTCGCATTATTCACGCCGTCGTGATAGAAGAAAACACGGAATATTTCATGTCCAGCGGCGATAGCAGCCTTGGCAAACTGATACGCTGTATCAGATGCCTGGTGCTGGTATGGCCCTTCGTTAACTTGAATGCTAAATTTCACAGTGATACCTTCCTTTAGAAGCGGATGTGAGTTGAAGCATTCAGGCTGTTACGAGCACCGCGCCAGTTATCAATGTGATACTTGGTGAAAGGCAGGTTAGTAACTTCGAAGAAACGTGGCCAGCCGATGCGCTCAATCCAGTCATTAATACGTTCCCAGTCTTGCGCATCTTCTTTATATGCTTTAAGAATGTTTTTCACGATAGCAGTAGCTTCAGGCCAGCGTGGTGGATTGTTAGGGATACCAGCAGCAACCAGTTTCTGGAAAGTAGGCTTGCTACGTGCATTCGAGTGATTACCACCAACCCAAACAGCCAGTTTAGAGTGCTCAGCATCGTTAATCTGCATTGGAGGACAAGGTGGGAAACATGCACCACAACAGATACATTTCTTCTCGTCAACTTCCAGTGAAGGTTTACCGTTAACCATTGCAGGACGAATCGCAGCAACAGGACAACGAGCAACAACTGATGGACGCTCACATACGTTAGATACTAAATCATGGTTAATCTTAGGTGGTTTAGTGTGCTGAACGTTAATCGCGATATCACCCTGGCCGCCACAGTTAATCTGGCAGCAAGAAGTAGTGATGTGTACACGGTTAGGCATATTACATTCACGGAACTCGTCAATTAACTCATCCATCATAGATTTCACAACACCTGATGCATCAGTACCAGGAATGTCACAGTGCAACCAGCCCTGTGTGTGAGAAAGCATAGTTACAGAGTTTTTAGTACCGCCTACAATGTAACCGGCATCTGTAATTGCCTTGATTAATGGCTCAACTTTCGCTGGGTCAGAAACCATGTATTCAACGTTACTGCGAATAGTAAAGTGAATGTAACCGTCAGCATATTCATCGCCGATGTCACATAATTCACGTAAAGTGAAAATATCAAGAATACGTTGTGTACCACAACGTACTGTCCAGATTTCGTCGCCGCTATAGCCTACGTGGCGAAGTACACCTGGTTTTGGATGCTCATGGAACTTCCATGCACCATAATTTTTACGCATAACTGGATGCATGTATTGGAAACCATCAGGACAACCTGATTCAATTGGAGAACGTGGTTTATCAGCGCTCATTATATATTCCTCAAAAATTCAATATTTGTTAGAAGGGAACTTGCCATGATTATCAAAGCAGGCCCCCTTTGCTAAATTTTTAAAATCAGCAGATTACAGGCCGATTATGCGTTTGCAGCTTCTGCTTTACGCTCGAACCATTTTTCAGCTTCTTCGTCCCAACCGTCCATACGGATGTAAGAACTTTGACGAGGATTGCCAACCATGTTTGGATCTACTTCAAGACCGATACCTTCCAGGTAGTTAACCAGGCCGATACGCTCAATCATTTCACCAGTACGTTCGTGCTCAAGACCATTTTCTGCCCAGAAGTCGATCATTTCTTCAGCCAGTTCAACCAGCTCTTCGTAATCTTCTTCGGTTTCCATTTTCTTGAACGGTATAACTACAGTACCCATCAGGTCACCGATCTTCAGTGTGCGTTTACCGCCAACCAGAACAGTTACACCGTGATCATCACCAGGGTGAAGCGCTTTAGGCATAACGTTCAGGCAATGCATACAACGTACACAGTTACGGTTGTCTACTTCTAATATGTTGTCTTCAGTAATAGACAGTGCATTAGTAGGGCAACGTGAAGTCATGTTGTCGATGTAGTATTGACGACCGTTTTCACCTTTAGCGTTGATGTAGTTCTTTACTTCTTCCTGATCAACTTTCATGTCATCGCGCCATGTACCGATAATGGCCATATCAGCACGCTCGATTGCATTTTGACAATCGTTAGGACAACCAGAAACTTTAAACTTGAACTTGTATGGCAGAGCAGGACGGTGAACGTCATCAGTAAAGTTGTTTACCAGGTGACGGTGTATACCGTGCTCGTTGGCACATGACATTTCGCAGCGTGAAGCGCCAACACATGACATTGCAGTACGTACACATGGGCCAGCACCGCCTAAGTCCCAACCGTAATCATTGATTTCGTCGAAGAAATGCTGAGTACCTTCAGTTGTAGTACCGATGAACATGATGTTACCGGTCTGGCCGTGGAATGTTTGCAGACCTGAACCCCATTTTTCCCAGCTATCGCCAAGCTGACGAAGCATAGAAGTAGTGTAGTGGTTGCCTGCAGGTGGCTGTACACGAATAGTGTGGAATTCTTTAGATTCCGGGAAAGCAGCGCCTACTTCAGAGAAGCGAGGAATAATACCGCCGCCGTATCCAAATACAGATACTGTGCCGCCTTTCCAGTAACCTTTACGTGTTTCGTAAGAGTGCTCCAGTTGTCCAAGCAAGCTGCTAGTTACAGCCTGGATACGCTCATCAGGGTGATCATCACGTAATTTCTTGATGCCTGAAATAAAACTCGGCCAAGGGCCATTTTCAAGCTCGTCGAGCATCGGTGTTTCATAAATCTTCTTGGCCATGGAATCTCTCCTGTCTGCCGCTATGGTTATGTCAGTATGTACTGATTGATTTCGTACTAGGGATGGGGATTCTAGTACCAATCTATTTTTTAAACAATATCCCAGTTGATGCATAAGCTTGTATCATCCGGGGGCTCACTAATTTGTGGGATGGAGTTTAGGTGCAGGCGCAAGACTGTAGAATCCTACGCATGGGAGGGTTGGCAAGGCCTGCTTTATCCCCTATGGGATAGCGGTCTTTATCCCAGGTCTAATTAATCGTATTTATTTTATTTAAAAACAATGAGTTGGGTGCTTATTGCTAATAGAGCCAGGATCGTGGCTATTGAGCTATATACAATATGTATAAACCAATCTTTGGTGATATTGTGCCGATATAATTTATTCGGCAAGCTAGTCCTTCCATAATGAACACAACGTTTGAGCCGTTTCTTTGATGACATCGTTACAAAAACATACAAATTTTGCAACTTCAGCTTTCGATTTAACTGATAAACAGGCATATGGACAGTGGCGAAGCGAGCGGCTGCAGTATAGTACGCCGAAGTTAGCAGCGTTACTGGTGAAGCTGGAGAACCCATACCAGTTGTCGGGTATTGAAAAGCAGGCAATTGTCGAACGTTGTGAGCATTTCAATATGGCAATTTACCAGCTGAATGATGCTGAAATGCAGGATAAAACACTGGTTCATGCCCTGGGCGAGCAGTTAGGGATGAAAAACCTGGATGCTAACCTGCGTGCCGATGAAGACAGTGTCACCAGCCTGGAAGTACGTGATCAGTCGGGTAATCAATATATTCCTTACACAAACAAAGCATTAAGCTGGCATACGGACGGTTATTATAATTACCTTGATAAACAGATTTTTGGCATCATTATGCATTGTGTAAGACCGTCAGCTGAAGGCGGAGTTAATACCTTGCTGAATCCGGAGAATGTGTATATCAGGCTAAGAGATGAAAATCCTGCCTACATAGAAGCGTTAACACATCCGCAGGCAATGACGATTCCGGACAATATCGAAGCAGGCAAGGTTATTCGCGCGGCACAAACCGGTCCGGTGTTTATGGTAAAGCCGGATGGGCGTCTGCATATGCGGTTTTCAGCAAGAAAACGCAATATTGTCTGGCGCGATACGCCGGAAACACTGGCTGCAGTCGAAATGATGAACAGTTTGATGGCCGATGAAAATAATGTGTTCAAGGTAGCGCTTGGAGCAGGTCAGGGTATTGTCTGTAATAACGTACTGCATAATCGCACAGGTTTTACTGACACAGATGATCAGAAGCGACTGATGTATCGTGCCAGGTATTATGATGCTGTGAAGGGCTGAAATCGTTCCGACGATTTTCAGCATACACTCCATCCATGGAGATAAAAATGGACAGTGTCAAATCTAGAGTGTCATTGCGAGGTACGAAGCAATCTTCAGAAGTCGGGTACATGCCTGTGGAAGGTTGCCGCGCTTCGCTAGCAATGACCGTTGAGTATATTAAGAGGTTTTAAAAATGTTGTGGTTAAGTGAAGTAATGATTCAGAATCCGGATATGGAAAATTTTGAGCAGCTGAAAGAAGAGCTCAAAAAACGTGCTGCGGCGGGTGAGCTTTTTTTTCGCATGGATGTGAAGCCTCAGTTCAGTGATACCCCGAGTGACTGGGAAGATAAGCTGGAAGCGGCATTTACCTCAAAATTGTAACCCAAGAGAATTACGATGTTCTGGCAAGAAGACGACAAAAAAAATGATATAACGACCTCGGATAAGGTGGTGGATCTGAGTTACAGAATTGACTGCCGGCAAATTCCAACCTGTCACGCATGGGAGTTGTCACAGTCATTGTATGATGCGCTGCCCTGGGTGAAAGACGAGCCGGAAGTCGGGGTCCATCAAATACACGGGGCTACCTCAGGCAATGGCTGGGAGCGTCCACCTGATGGTGAGCTGATTCACCTTTCCAAACGGACAAGAATGCAGCTGCGTGTACCCAAGTCGCGAGTTGAAGATGCCCGTGAACTGGTTGGAAGTACACTGGATGTTGCAGGTTATCCGGTGACTGTAGGCGACATGACCGCTAAATCCATCGATCCGTTCACCACCATTTTTTCCCGCTATATTGTGCTGTCGCCCGGAATGTCAGAGGACGATTTTCTGCAATGGGTGGTTGAGGATTTAAAGGCGCGAGACATCGAGGCACGCAAACTATTGTGTGGCATAGGACATGCGTTTGAGGCCAATGGGGAAACAGTCGAAACCCGAAGTTTGATGATTGCTGACCTCGATAAGGCGTCTTCAGTGGCATTGCAGGAGATTGGAATTGGGCCTCATCGACACATGGGTTGTGGTATTTTTGTTCCGCATAAGGGTATCAAAGCGGTTGGTGAGACCGAAGATAAGTCCCATTATTCAGGTGGTTAGCTAATAGTTTTAATATTATTTATATAGTGAGTTTGACCCTGGGTTTCACTCATATGGATATCTGCTGCGAGAACTATCACTTTTGTAATATTGGAAAGGTCGCCTGTTTTCGGCAAGATTCGCGCACAAATTTAGGAACAAAATTTTTAATACTGATACTTATTAAAGGGTGAAAAATTATGTCAATTCTTGATTCAGTTGATAGAACAGCAAACGGTTATCTGGAAAATATAGCTGACTGGAACGAAGAAATAGCAGCAGCGATCTTTGCCGAAGAAGGAATAGATCCAGACGATGAGCACTGGGATACGGTTAAGTATGTACGCCAGGAAGTTCTGGATGGTAATGAGCCTAATGAGCGCAGCATTATGAAAGCGATGGGTAAAATTTGGGGACGTAAGGTTTCATCTAAGGAAATGTATGAAAAGTTTCCTGGTATGCCTTCAAAGCAGGGCCTGAAAATAGGCGGTTGCCCACAAAGTACACGTAAAGGTGGTTACTAAAGGTTAAATTTTATTGTTTGTGCAATAACTGCCTAACCATTTGTAGGTATATGGGTAAGGTATTTCACAGGCTAAAATTTCATCTATACCAGAGCTAAGAATTTACAAGGTCATTAAGACTTTTTCAGAAAAAGGTGATAGTTATGAGCAGTAAGCAAGAATTAATTAAAGAAATGCTGGAAATGCAAAAGAAATTTACCAGTTACGAGCAGGCAAATGGTGTTGATCCAGAGGAATATTTCACACCAGAGGCGGGTTCGGAGCTTGACGGTTACCGTGCAAAATATCAGGAACTGGCTAATAAAGTTGTTGATATGGCTCACGAAGAAGCTGGTTCTGAGCGTTAAAACCAGTTTTTAAGAAACACCTGAAAAAGCCGCGACATTGTCGCGGCTTTTTTTGTGCGTAAAGACTTTCTAAGTCAAAGGCTTTTAACCACAGAGGCACAGAGAAAACTTTTATTGTTAATGTCGCCTGCGGCGCCATTAACAATATTAACACTCTGTGCCTCTGTGGTTCAGCTTCTAAGTCTTTGAGTAGTAGATCAAATATCCGACCACATGCGCAACAGGTTTACGTAACTGTTGCTCATCAGTTCCAGCTCTTTTGATTCAGGTATGGTTTTAATCATAACTTCACGCGCCTTGCTCAGGTTGTACAGTATTTCTCGTTTTGCGGGATCGCGTACGGTGCTCTGCAGCCAGGTGACCGCTACCAGGCGTTCACCGCGTGTTACTTCCGCTACGCGGTGTGTGCTGGAAGAAGGGTAAAGTACTACATCTCCTGCATTGAGTTTGATTTTCTGCTCACCAAAGGCGGTATTAATAACCAGTTCACCACCGTCATAGGCATCCGGCTCATTGAGGAAAATGGTGATTGATATATCGGAGCGGTAACGCTGATTTGGCGGCCCCATAACCGGGTCATCAACGTGGTTTCCGTAGCTCATGCCTTCGGTGTATTTGGCATAATAGGGAGCGGCAATTCTTGCGGCAAATGCGGCGGCAATATAATCCGGGTTTTGCACCAGCTTACCCATGACCAGGTTGTTCAGGCGCTGCACTTCAACTTCTGAAATAAACATTTCGTGATTGTTTTTTACACGTTTCGCTTCGCTGCCAGCTGAGCTGGTGCCTTCACGAAAGTTTGCCGTAGCCATCAGATCCTGAATAACACTGATGTCTTCTTTATTTAGTACGTTAGGAATAGTAACAAGCATATTATCTCTGTTTATGTTCGAGTATAATTAAAAGGCATTTAATCATCCGTCGTTGTCACGCTTCGCTCGCAACGACGTTGTAAATAGCGTCGATTTTAACAGAGTATGGATTTAAAAGAGAGAGTAGCTTATGAAGCTGAATATCATTATTGATGGGCGAACAAATGCATTTGATGTGCCTGATAACCTGCTGTTAGAAGCGAAAGACTTTTTTGATAAGCTTGATTCAGATATGGATAAAGGCTGGCAAATGAGCAGGGACTGGGTTGAGCGTCCTGATAAAGAACAGCGTTGCCAGATTGCTGCGGATAGAATATTAACCGCCGTTGAAACCGACAATGAAAAAATGCTGATGTTGATGGCGGCTTACATTTTACGAACAATGCCTGGCGTTAAAACAATTAACATCGATATTACCGGTGATATGAATGAAACGGACATTATCATGGAGCATGAATCGGTGAGACCACTAGGTCCAATCTTTAATTAAAGAAGCGGTTAATGAAGAATATCCCGCCATGCTTTCGTTTTTTTCGTTAATTCAAATAAACGCTATTATTCTAGCAGCGTTTTAACGATCCATATTCCTGAAGTGGGCAATACTTAGACATATATTAGTTGAGTCTAATTTGCTAAGATGCGTGCCTTTTTCAAGTTACACCAATCTTCGAGGCGAGCATGTTCCAGTTGGGCTGTCAAAACCGTGTCTGTTTTCAAAATGAAATCCTTTCGGGTTTAACTGTTGCCCTGGCACTGGTTCCTGAAGCGGTTGCCTTTGCTTTTGTTGCCGGTGTTGATCCTCTGGTTGGCCTATACGCCGCCTTCATGGTTGGCCTGCTAGCCTCTATTTTTGGTGGTCGCCCCGGTATGATCTCTGGAGCAACCGGTTCTATGGCGGTGGTGATGGTCGCGCTGGTCGCGCAGCATGGTGTGGAATATCTTTTTGCAGCGGTGGTGCTGACCGGTGTGATACAGATTCTTGCCGGTGTATTAAGGCTGGGTAAATATATACGTATAGTGCCGCATCCGGTTATGCTGGGGTTTGTTAATGGACTGGCTATTGTCATTTTCCTTGCGCAGATTCCGCATTTTCAGGTTCCTGGCAGCAATGGTGAATGGCTGTCGGGACAGCAACTGATGGTATTTGGAGGCTTGGTTGTACTCACTATGCTGATCATTTTTTTATTGCCAAAACTGACCAAGGCTATTCCCTCGTCACTGGCTGCCATTATTGTGGTTTCACTGGCGGTCATAGGGCTGGATATAAATACCAATACGGTTGGTGACCTGGCTTCAATAAAAGGCGGCTTTCCAACATTTCATTTCCCGGATGTTGCATTGAACCTGGAGACCTTGAAAATTATTCTGCCTTACTCCATTGTTCTGGCGGCGGTTGGTTTGATTGAATCACTGCTTACGCTGAGTCTGATTGATGATATTACCGGTACACGCGGGCGTGGAAATCGTGAGTGTATCGGCCAGGGTATTGCTAACTCGGTTACCGGTATGTTTAGCGGTATGGGCGGTTGCGCCATGATCGGGCAAAGTATGATTAATGTAAACTCCGGCGGACACCAGCGCCTGTCCGGTATCGCTGCGGCATTTTTTTTATTGATGTTTATTATGTTTGCTTCCGGCCTGATTGAGATGATACCAATGGCAGCGCTGGTTGGTGTTATGTTTATCGTGGTTTTTGGTACCTTCGAATGGTCAAGTCTGCGCATCATGGGGAAAATTCCAAAAAACGATGCTTTTGTTCTTATCCTGGTTTCAGCCGTGACGGTATTTACCGATCTGGCAGCCGCAGTGGTTGTTGGTGTGATTGTGTCAGCACTGTTTTTTGCCTGGGAACATGCCAGCCATATTCATGTGAAGTGTTATGATCGCGAAGAAGGTTCCAGGGTATACGAATTGCATGGCCCATTATTTTTCGGTTCAGTGAAAAACTTCCTGGACCTGTTTACCCCTATGGAAGATCCGGACGATGTCATTATCGAATTTCAGAACTCACGCGTAGCTGACCACTCAGCCATTGAAGCGATCGATAACCTGGCTGAGAAATATATAAAAGCCGGCAAGAAACTTCACTTGCGTCATCTCAGTCCTGAATGTGCCGAGTTGTTAACTAAAGCGGGTGATCTGGTGGAAGTGAACGTGATGGAAGATCCTGCTTATCACGTGGCTGATGATAAGCTGGCCTGATTGTTAGAGTAACTTTTTACCGCAGATTAGGGCATGGATGCCCGTAACTAGAGTAACGCAGGAGCAGTTACCGAGACGCAGAGGCGCAGAGAATTACGTATTTGTTATGCCAGCGGCATAACAATCAAAAAATAGTTATTTTTCTCAGCGCCTCTGCGTCTCTGCGGTTCAGAATGCTGTATATTTGCTAAAGGCAGTGCTAACAGAAAACATTTGTCTATTGGGCAACGGGTTGATGCGTGATCAAGTGATATACAGGCGATACTTAATATCGATGTCTCTGGTTTTGATTAACCTTTTCTTTGCAGCGCCTGCCCACTCAGACGCTGTCGTTGTTGATAACAGCGCCGTTATCCTGATGTACCACAATGTCTCCAATGACAGCCATCCCAGTACCAGCGTTAGTCCCGAGTTGTTTAAGCTGCATATGCAGTATATCGACGATAATGGCTTTACAGTCTGGCCGCTTATTAAAACGCTGCAGCATCTGGCTACTGGAAAACCGATACCTGCAAAAACAGTTGTGCTGACTTTTGATGATGCCTACGCTTCAGTCTATAGCGAAGCTTTTCCGGTATTAAAAGATAATAACTGGCCCTTTACGGTATTCGTTACCACGCAATATATTGCTGAAGGTTATAGCAATTATATGAGCTGGGATCAGTTACGGGAGATAAGGCGTTACGGTGCTGATGTTGGTAATCATAGCCTTACGCATCCTCACCTGGTGCGTCAGCGTGCGACGGAAACTGATGAGCAATGGCGGCAACGTATAATCAATGAAGTGCACCAGGCACAATACATTCTGCATCAGCAGGTTACATACCCGATCTGGGCGCTGGCCTATCCATACGGTGAATACGACAGTAAAGTAAAAAACATTTTACGTGAGATGGGCTATTTCGGACTGGGGCAGCACTCCGGCGCGGTGAGTTATTTGTCTGATTTTCAGGCGCTGCCGCGTTTTCCCATGGCGACCGGTTTCGATTCGCTGGAAGATTTCGCGCTTAAAATTTCTACAAAAAAATTACCACTAACGGTATTGTCACCACGTGATGGCCTGGTATCGAAAGATACTGATATTCCAGTGTTAACCATGCGTCTTGAGGCTGGCAATTATAAAAAAGAAGCGCTCGCCTGTTATGCCTCCGGGCAGGGGAAGATACAGCTGGAATGGCTGGATCATAACAGTGCTGAAGTTCGTGTTATGGCGAATGAAGCGATCAGGCCGGGCAGAACAAAATATAACTGTACGGCACCTTCAAAAACAGAAGCGGGTGTTTTTTACTGGTTTAGTTTTTTATGGATGAAACCGGAAAAGGATGGTGGCTGGTACAGGGAGTAGTCAGGATTTTTCACTTATAAAAAAATTAACCGCAGATTAGGGCATGGATGCCCTAATCTGCAGTTAAAATGTTTTTAGATTTTATATGCGCCGCAGACGTTAAAGAAAAATATTTACAGTTCTTTTAGCATTTTGAAATGCTGTATTCTGCCGAACAATAAGTAACTTTTTTCAATCACGTTGTAACCGAGTTTTTGGTAAAAGCCGACGGCCGGCTCTCGTGCATCGAGAATGATTTTTTTACGGTTAGAATCGATTGCATAGTGTTCCAGGGTGTCGATAATAGTGCGGCCGATGCCTTGTTTTTGATATTTTTCAGCGACGGCCATGTAACGGATCTGTGCTTCTATGGCAGAGTTAAACTGCAGGCGTGCGACACCAATGATGTTGCTTTTCCGGTTTAGAACCATTACCTGGTAGCACTGATCTTCGATATCGTCAATTTCGGAACCTTCCGGCTGCTGCCAGGGTGCGCGTAATAATTGCCAGCGGAATTTATAGTAACTTTTAAACTCTTCTTCCGTTTGCGGTTGTCTGATCTGGTAGTGCATAGAGTGTAAGAATGTTGCTGTGATTAAATGTTGGCCTAATCGTTTGAAAAGTAATCGAGGATTAAATCAGCTGTCATATGCCAGTAATATACCAGCAATATACGATCTGTTTAAATAGATCGTGCTGCGTTGAAATTAGTTACCGCGTGATGCCGGTGCGGCAGCAGGAATTCTGTACTGCCGTGTAATTAACCGGCGTCAGGCAAACACCACCCATGTTGTAGCGATATATTTAACCCCTTTTTCCAGCGTTACGCCACGGTGTTCATGGGTCCAGAAAGGAGGGAACAGGCAAAGTTTGCCGGCTTCAGGTTTAACCTTGACCTGCTGGTAGGAAAATTCGGTTTCTCCGCCGGGGCCTTCAACATCGTTTAAATACCACACTGCAACTAGCTGGCGGGCGGCAAATTCGTGGCTGCCGCCATCAATATGCCAGTGGTAGAATTCGCCTGAATTTGTCCGTTGAATAGCATAACCATTATCTTTAAACGGGCCTTTAAAAAACGGGTAACTTTCTCGAAACTCGATAATTGCCTTACCGAGAGAGCGAAACAGTTCCTGGTCCAGGTCTTTCCAGTTTTCCTTACCGCTGGTTACCAGGTCGGTTGAGCGCTTGATGCTTTTTTCTTCGCTGAAGGTCTGGCCAACGCGTCCTTCATACTGGTTTTCTGTATCCTGTTCAAAGCGACGTATCATTTCCCGGCAGATATCCAGGGGCAGTGCGTTAGGTTTTTCAAAGATAAAAGTATTTTCTTTGACCTCGTGAATGGTCTTCTGTTCTGCGTTCATGTTTTGCTACAAGTGAAGTAAATTAAATGTGATTTTGATTAACCAGTGTTTCAATGTCGTTGCTGCAATCTTTGGCGTTATTCTGATGCAGGGCGAGCATCTGTTTTGACATGTCCTGCCAGTGATTAACCGCCTTGCTAATGGTTTTTTCTATGGTAGCAATGTTTTTACTCTCACACCATTGATTATAGGCATCGACAAGTGAAGGGAAGATGTGCTTACGCATATTGGTTAAATTGGCAAAATAGAAATGAATGGAAGCCTGGTTATTGTTTTCAATTAATGTCGGCAGGGTATGCAGCGTGTCAGCATAATGGTCACGTACCGCTCGAGCCATGATCTCGGCCCTGGTAAAGGTTATATCGGACATCATCTGGTGCCAGCCCTGCAATTGTTCGCCCGCCTGTATTTCACCTATTTCATGCAGTACTGCGACTTTTAATTCGTTGTCGGTCATGCGGATCAGAGACTGCTCCAGGTTGTTATCAAAATCGTAATGGCGAAGGGCCCGTGCCATCGCGTTTTCCGGTTTGTTCCAGCGCCATTCATCGGTACGTTCCCATATCATGCGTTTGAATGATTCACGGCGAATATAAATGATTTTGTTGTGGCTCATTGCCGGCGGTGAAGTTAGGTCACGCGCAAACTCCCTGCCGCTGACATAAAGGGTGAATTCGCCGATTTGGGTCTTTTCTTCGAGCTCGGCAATAAAGAAATGCGGTTTATCCTTCACGCCGTAGCCGCCGCTGTAGATCAGGCCGTCATCAGACAGTTGCTGATTAATTGCCTCCGATTCAAAAGGGCCAGACTCCCCCTGTTCTGTTTTGATGGGCAGGTATTCACGGTTTTCCAGCTGTTCCCAGAGTTCTTCACGCTGGCTTAGCCAGTTGCCAATATCTTCCGAGGAAAGCCTGTCGCTAAACGAATACTGGTGTTCCCAGCGGTAGAATTCCCGCATTTTCAGCAGGTATACGCACAGCGTATAGTTGCCGGCGTGCCGGGCATCAGAAATGTGGCAATTCAGTTGTACATCGTTAATGAGGCTTTTTATATCCATTCTGGGAACGTAGTTAATCAATAACACCATAAAGTATACTACCCCTGATAAATACCTGCATGCGAGAAGGCTGAGCCAGAGATGAAAATTCGAGTTAAAAATAAGTGGAATGATAAGGATAAAGTGCGTACGCCAGAGGAAATCGGCAGTGTGCTGAGCTTTAATTTCTGGAAAATTGCCAGCGCGAATGTTATGCATATGGAAAACGAAGGTTTTCAGACCGATACCCATTTTCAGCGGCTGGATGTTATTGCTGAATTTACTTCATTCCTGGTGCATGTTGTCGATCGCGTGATTTCAGCGAAAGATTATTCTGCAGAGGACCGGCAGGCGCTGATAACGGGGCTGGCGCTAAATCTTGCCAAGACCATGCATGATAACCGCCGTGATGTGTCTGACGACAAGGAAACCGATTTCCGCAACGACTATATTGCCCTGATGAACGAGCGTATGGCCGAATACAGCAACTTTAGCTTTGAAGAGGATAGCCAGCCAGGCTTTCAGATGCGTCGCTGTGTCGGCGGACATGTTCGTGAGGTGATGGGAGAGAAGGATAACAAGTGGGTTCCCGACCAGGTGATTGATATCGAGATTCCCGACGCGATGAAAGCGTTTAAGCGTGTTACGCGTGGGGTGCTTTAAAAAGCCTAAGAAAACCTAAGAAAACCACAGCGACACGGAGGCACAGAGTTTAATTATTTGTGTCGACTACGTCGATACAAATAAACAAGTTTTCTCTGTGCCTCCGCGTCTCTGTGGTTAAATCTTATTAAATTCAGCCATAAAAAAAGCCGGTTCAGGAATACACCCGAACCGGCTTTTTTATGGCGTTAAATAAAGTTTACTTATTTAGTCCAGTTGCTGAAGTTATCAGCATTTTTTTCTTTACCGTCTTCGTAACCGGCTTCATAAGCTTCTGTTACGCGTTGCTCTTCACGAGGTGGGTTCAGTACATAACCACCTTCCCATCCAAGGATATACTCTGGATCAACGCCAGCTTCTTCCATTTTTGTTACTGCATTATAGTAATCTTGATTCATCTTGGTTTCCTCTCGGGCTTCTATACATAAGTTGCGTATCGTTGAAACCACTGTGGCTACAACATTGAATTACGTTCTGCTGTATTAATCAACATACAGTCGTTTAATGGGCGCAGATTATACCTAGTGTGAATGGATTTTGGAATGCGTAGCTAATATCCCTTTAGAGGGAGTAATGCTGTTAAGCGGTTATATACGCATTGGGTTCAATATATAACTTTTTATCAGGCGGAGCGATTAAGGTTTCATTTTTGCTCTTCAGCCGACATCTTTTTATTGAATGTCGAAAAATAATACAGGTCAATATTTGTGGTAATTATAAAATAAACTATTGATATATATGGGTATAATTTTACTTATTCAATAATAAGAAAATATTATATCTGGGTGAGATGCTGTTAAAGTGGTTACTAAATCATCAATTCAGGGATAAGTGTAAGATTAGTTTACAGTATTAGATAATTGTCGAGCAATTAATGCTCTTAGTCAGTAGAGAATTATCATATTCTTATATAAGTAATTGATTGGGAAGGGAGTATTTTAGAGTGGCATAGTTGTTGCTATACCATGATCATATAATGAATTGCCATACAAATTATTTTTATATGGCGCAATAAAACGTTAGGAAGATCATGATGTTAAAAGCAGTCTTATCAATAGCCGCAGCACTGGTAATTAGTGCCGCTTCGGCACCAGCGCATTCAGTCATCGTATCGGATTATTACATCGGTGGTAACAACCATGGTTATGGTGATGTTATTGGTAACGTTAATGATTTTCAGATTAATTTTATGGATGTCAATATAAGCGGCACTGTGTTGACAGTCAGCATTGATACCACTTTTGCAGGTAAAGGCAGTGCCGGTCTGTACAGTGGGCTGACAAATGGTGCTACCGGTATTGGTTATGGTGATCTGTTCCTGAGTAATAACCTGGCACCGACAAATTCAATTCAGACTGAAACTGACGACTCATCAAGCGGTACTGTCTGGAGTCATGGCTTTTCACTGGCTGACCGATTCTCGGAGAGTAATGGCGCGGGTACACTTTTCAGCCTGAATGCAAACAATAATGCCGATAATATCCAGATGTCTGATGAGTTTTTACACTCAGGTTTTTTCCGCAATAATCATGAAGTAGCGGTAGACAGAAACAGCGCTACCGTTTCAGCACTGGGTAATATTGGAAGCTGGTCTACGACAGCGACTACTGTTGATTTTGCCATTGATTTGGCCGGTACAGGCCTGTTAAACGGTGATGAGCTGGCCATGCGTTGGGGATTTACCTGCGCTAACGATGTTATCGAAGGTGCCGTAAAGGTTCCGGAAGTTCCTGTTCCTGCCGCAGTATGGCTATTTGGCTCAGGCTTACTTGGCCTGGCGGCTGTGGCAAGACGTAAGCGTTAATGTAAGTCAGTTTATTAACATTCGTAAAAAAGGCGGCTGCTGTGAAAACAGGGCCGCCTTTTTTAATGGCTCTACTAAGAAATCACAGCTTAATCCCCAATTAAATTCTGGTTAAATAAGGCGATTTTCTATAGATTTGTTGGTATATGCGTTAAATGCAGCCATGATAGACTTGTTCTTTTTTTACGGGCAGAGACTACTCTGAAAATTCAATGAATGATAATACGAAAGAAGAAATGAGCATTAATGATGTTGATGCGAGCTTTTCCAGTGGTATTGCAGCATTTGAAGCGAAAAACTTTAAACAGTCACTGCAGTTTCTGGGGCCGCTGGCTGAAGCGGGTGATGCCGAATCGCAGCACCGCTGTGCCATCATGTATCAAAACGGCCTGGGTGTCGTCGCCAATGAAGCTAAAGCTGTTGAATATATGAAAGCTGCCGCTGAGCAGGGACATCCGGTTGCACAGCATGGACTGGGTTTTATGTACATGGAAGGCGAGTGTGTGGATAAAGACGCTCAGCAGGCCGTTAAATGGTTTACCAAAGCAGGTGAGCAGGGGCTGGTTGGTTCCTTGACGACCCTGGCGATGATGTATCAGGAAGGTAAGGGCGTCGAAAAAAATCCGGAAGAAGCAAAACGCCTGTACAAGCTTGCCGGTTTTGATGATATGCAGTTTTAGTCTTTGCCGTTTGCAGGCAACAAAGTTTATTGATTAATTATTAGAAGATACAAATATTATGCGTCCAGCACATTTATTAACCGTCGTAGAAAAAGAATATATAAGTACACAAAGCGGACATCACACACCTGTGATGTTGTGGGGTGCACCGGGTGTGGGTAAATCACAGATGGTGGCGCAGGTTGCTGAAAATCAGGATACGCCATTAATTGATATTCGTTTGTCTCAGATGGAGCCCAGTGATTTGCGCGGTATTCCATTCAAAGTCGAGAATACTGTTGAGTGGGCTGTGCCCGCGATGCTGCCTGATGCAAAACGCCACGGTGACAAAAGGCATTTTGTTTCTTGATGAAATCACTTCCGCACCGCCCAGTGTTTCAGCGGCTGCCTACCAGTTAATTCTCGACAGAAAACTGGGTGAATACGAAGTGCCTGAAGGCTGGGCGATTATTGCTGCCGGAAACGGCAGGGCGATCGCGGCGTTACCTACAGTATGCCGGCACCGCTGGCTAATCGCTTTTCGCACTACGAAGTGGATATTAATCTCGACGACTGGGTCGCCTGGGCATATGCCAATGGCATTGACGAACGTGTTATTGCTTTTTTGCGTTTCAGGCAGGATTTATTATTCGAGTTTGATGCTTCACAAAACCCGGTTGCCTTTCCGTCACCGCGTTCGTGGGAATTCGCGCATCGCGCATTGCATAAATTTGAAGATCATCCGGAATTATTTTCCGGTGCTTTACAGGCCTGTGTCGGCAAGGCTGCGGGTATTGAGTTAGCTGCATTTATTGCCAGCCTTGATCAAATGCCTGATCTTGATGCCATCATAAATGGCGAAGAAGTTGAAACACCAAAAGAAATTGATTTGCAGTATGCCGTGGCAACTGCACTGGTTGGCCGTGCTATTCGTGCAAAAGAAACCGATGAGGCGATGAAGGTACACGGCAATATTCTGAGTTACGCCAATCGTTTCCCGCAGCGTGAAATGGGTGTGATGATGGTTTCCGACATGCACCGTGCTATTGGCCAGGATATTTTCAGTGTACCTGAGTTTGCCAACTGGGCAGATAAGATAGCTGATTTAATGTTGTATTAAAAGATGAATTAACCGCAGATTAGGGCAGGGATACCCGTAACTAGAGTAACGCAGGAGCAGTTACCGAGACAATGTGCCTGTTCTCACGCAAGGCATAAGACGAAAAGTATTGAATTATGCTGATCAATAATTAAAATGTTTTCTCTGCGCCTCCGCGTCTCTGCGGTAATTTTTTTGTTTTTAAGTTTTAAATATTATGAGCGATTATCCCGACGTTGAACAAAAACTTGCTACTGCCAGAACTCGTTTGATTCTGGACAAGCCATTTCTTGGCGCGCTGGTTTTACGCCTGCCCATGGTGGCGGGTGACCCTAAATGGTGTGAAACGACATTTAGTGACGGCAAGACGTTCTATTACAACAACGATTACATTGATGCACTGGATCAGGAGCAGACCCAGTTCGCGTTATCACATGAAGCATTGCATTGTGCGCTCTCGCACTTTCACCGTCGTGGGCACCGGATAAAACTGCGCTGGGACCTGGCCTGCGATTACGCGGTTAATCCATTGCTTATTAATGACGGATTAAAGCCCACACCGGATGCCATGCATCTTCGTGAGTACGAAGGCATGACTGCGGAAGAAATTTATCCCTGCCTGGAAGATAATGAGAATGATGGTGAGCGTGATTTAGAAAACGAAAGTAAATCTGACGATGCGGATAACGATGATCAGCAGTCTCGCCAGGATAATAGCGGTGGCGGTAACAAAAAAGAGAAAGAAAACGACGAACAAAGCGAAGGCCAGGGCGAGCAGGATAAAGACCAGGATGATGCTGGTCAGGGCGGCATGGCACAACAGCCTACGGGTATGACGCAGCAGGAAGAAGATGAACTAAGCCTGCAGTGGGAGCAGCGTCTTGCAGGTGCCGCGCAGCAGGCATTACAGTCCGGCAAGCTGGAAGGCGATATGGCCAGAATGGTCGACCACCTGTTGCAGCCTAAACTTCCATGGCGCATGCTGCTGGCGCGTTACATGTCGGCAACGGCGCGTGAAGATTATAGTTATATGCGCCCGTCATCTCGCCGCGGTGACCCGGCGGTGTACCCCAGTATGCGCAGTAACGAAACCAATATTGTGGTTGCGGTTGATACTAGCGGCTCGATTGATCAGGAAGAAATTCAGGAATTTATTTCCGAAATCGATGCCATTAAAAGCCAGGTACGTGCCAGTGTTACACTACTAACCTGTGACTCAACACTGAATTATGGCTGTCCGTGGATATTTGAAGCCTGGGATGCGTTTCAGTTTGATGTCGAGATTCGCGGTGGCGGCGGAACAAACTTCAGACCGGTTTTTGACTGGGTTGAAGAGCAGGACAGGGCGCCGGACCTGTTGGTGTATTTTACCGATGCAGAAGGTTTATTCCCCGAAGTTGAACCAACGTTCCCGGTGACCTGGCTGGTTAAAGGTAAAGCCACAGTACCGTTTGGTGTTCGCGTTCAGTTGAACTAGAAAACTTTTAACCACAGAGGGCAGGACGCCTGTAGGGAAAAACGTAGGATCGTTACCGAGACATTAGAGGCACGGAGAAAAATAAATGTATTTCTTGCGTCTCTGCAGTCTAAGTCAATGGCTACGAAATAACTAATTCTGCGTGAAATTATATATGAATCCACGGACACAAACCTTGTGCTACTTCGGGCTCTATGGTCTACCGCGGTGGAAATTTTTTTAAAGTGGCACTTTCAGCAGAAGATAATTTACGTCTAAATGTATTGCTTAGCGCAGGAGCTTTATGCCGTGCGTATAGACGAATCTAAAATGACCGTGTTTGCATTGACGGCTAAAGGTGAAGCAACGGTACCGCTGAATGCGATTGGAAAAGACGAGGCTTATATCAAGGAAGTTAAAGCCCTGTTCAGTACGCATGTTATGGGTTCACCCGGCGGTTACCCGGTTTATTTGAAGCGCTGGACTCGAATGGGACAGGCTCGCGATGAAAGCCTGGCGCAACTGTTATTACTTGGTGAGCCGGAAGCGGTTGTTGCTGCTGTACATGCGCCCGGCTTAAGTGATGAGTTAGCTGCCCGTGCCTGGTGGGCAATGCCGACTGCTGAGAATGCACGACGTATGCTGGAAAAACCCGCGGTAGTCGAAGGTGAAACAGGCAGGGTGCTGGCAGAGTTTCTGCTTGAGTTCCTGCCTTTTGAAGAAGAACAGAGTGACATTATTGAATCCGTTCGGCTGGTATTGCAGCCGGGATTGATTAGTCAGGATGAAAAAGAAAAGCTCTGGGCAAAGACAAAAACGAAACGCAGTTTTTATGTTGGTTTTCTACATGCTTCTGCAGAAGACCTGCCAGTAAACGTTGATGCCAATCCTAATTACGAAAAGATAAAGCAGCAGCTTGCTTCGCACCTTGATCAGGGTGATCCCTATGCTGTTATGCTGGAAAAGGTTTTAAGTGCGAAAGGACAGGCCACGATAAAAACAATCGAAGATGCATTAAATAAACCGGGCAACCAGGATGTGGTTGTTTCACTGCTGGCTGCGGTAGCAAATTATTTCGAGAGTATTATTCCGCAACAGTACACCGAAGATGATATTACAGCTATATGCACAGAAGCTGAATCACTTTGCTGCACTGCCGACAGTGATATCTATAACGTTGTTTCAACTTTGAACGGCGATGCAGAGAAAGTTCAGCAGTATCTTCGTGCCATGACAGTGCTGGCCTGCCTTAGCGTGAAGCTGGTTAATCCTATCTTTGCGCGTTCAGATGCCATCGGTACGGTTATGCGTAAAAAAATTAAACCAATAACCGATCCTGTTATTGAGCAGCTTCACATTTTGCGTGATTAGGCATAACTTAAACTGCTATGCGATTTGATAAAGTTTTAGTGAACTTGAACGTGCAGCTAAAAGCAGATGAGTTGCAGCAACATTTGCCCTGTTCAGCAAGTATTATCGGTAAAACTCTTGCCGCTATCGCCAGTGAGTATGCCCGGGATAATAAAACCGGTTATTACCCGGCAATCGAATTTTTTAAAACACAGGATAATGTCGATCCGGATTTAATTGCTTCGGCGGAACAGGTTTCCTGGCTGGTGGCCAAACTGGCTCGGCAGACTATCCAGACAAAACTGCGGCCCATTTTTTCTTCGGTACAGTTTCAATCAATACAGACGCTGGCTTTTTCCATGCCGAAAGTACGTCCCAGCCAGGCAGGTGCGATTGCTGAACTGGAAAAACATTACACGCCGGATACGGTGAAAATTGAATTGCTGCTAACCATGATGCGTCGTGACAGTGAAGCAGATGATGAGCGTGCAGAACCTTATGCGAGGAAGATGATGTTTCGCTGGCTGGAGTCTGAGTTCGAATCGGTAGAAGTATCAAGTTCCAGGCTGATGTGATTATTGCTTTTATTGTAATTTTTTATAATCGTCTTCTTTAAATCCAACTAGCAGTATTTTCCCGTTTTCCAGAACAGGGCGCTTTATCATGCTGGGGTTTTCCAGCATAAGCTGAATAGCGGAAGTTTCATCAATATTATCTTTCACTGAATCATCGAGCTTGCGCCAGGTTGTGCCACGTTTATTCAGAACAATTTCCAGTCCGGCTTTTTTAACCCATTGTTTAAGGTTTTTTTCTGGCACACCGGCTTTTTTGTAATCATGAAATTCATATTCAAGATTATTACTGTCCAGCCACTTGCGGGCTTTCTTCATGGTGTCACAGTTTGGGATGCCGTAAATTTTTATCATAATTAGAAACCTTAATAACAAAAGAATTACCGCAGAGACGCGGAGACGCAGAGAAAACCATGTCAATGTTGTTTATGCGTAGCATTAACAATAAATAACTCAGCGTCTCTGCGTCTCGGTAACTGCTCCTGCGTTACTCTACTTACGGGCATCCATGCCCTAATCTGCGGTGAAGTCTTTTAATCTATATCACGTAACAGTTCGTTCAAGCCAACCTTGCCGCGTGTTTTCTCATCAACCTGCTTGACGATTACTGCACAGTACAGGCTGTATGTACCATCTTTGGATGGCAGGTTGCCGGAAACAACAACTGAGCCTGCAGGGATACGGCCATAAGTGATTTCACCGGTCATGCGGTTAAAGATCTTGGTGCTCTGACCAATGTAAACGCCCATTGAAATAACAGAGCCTTCTTCGACGATAACGCCTTCAACGACTTCTGAACGCGCACCGATGAAGCAGTTGTCTTCAATGATAGTTGGTGAAGCCTGTAGTGGCTCCAGAACACCGCCGATGCCAACACCACCGGACAGGTGTACGTTCTTGCCGATCTGCGCACATGAGCCTACAGTCGCCCAGGTATCAACCATGGTGCCGGTGTCGACATAAGCGCCGATGTTGACGTATGAAGGCATTAACACAACACTGGGTGCAATGTAGGAACCGAATCTTGCTGTGGCCGGTGGTACAACACGTACGCCGGAGTCACGAAATTCGCGCGTATTTAAATCAGCAAACTTGGAATTAACCTTGTCGTAGTAGTTAGTGAAACCGCCTTTGATAAATTCGTTATCATTGATGCGGAAAGAAAGCAGTACGGCTTTTTTCAGCCATTCATTAACTACCCAGTCACCGTCAACTTTTTCAGCAACCCGAGCTTCACCTGAATCTAACAGGTTGACGGCTTCGGTTACGGCGTCTGAAATATGGGTTTCAACGTTGCGCGGTGTAATATCAGCGCGACGTTCAAAAGCTTCTTCAATTATGCTTTTTAGTTCTGACATGCTTGTGTCTCCAGATAAGGTATAAGTTAAAATTCTTAGTTCAATGTTTGCAGGTATTGTTTTATTCGGTTTGCAGCTGTTATGCATTCGTCCAGCGGGGCGACCAGCGCCATGCGTACGTGGTTTTTACCCGGGTTTATGCCATTATTTTCGCGTGACAGGTAACTGCCCGGTAAAACGGTCACGTTCTGTTGTGCGTAAAGTTCCCTGGCAAAAGTTTCATCATCAACAGGAGTGTATAGCCACAGATAAAAAGCGGCGTCGGGTAGTGTTACGTTAATATCCGGGCTTAGAATATCGATTACAGCGTTAAATTTTTTAACGTAAAGCGCTCTGTTCTCTTTAACATGATCTTCATCACTCCATGCTTCGATACTGGCTACCTGGTGAACTGGTGGCATTGCACAGCCATGATAGGTGCGGTAAAGCAAATACGATTTAATCAATTGTGCATCACCGGCAACAAAACCGGAGCGCATACCGGGCAGGTTAGAACGTTTGGACAGGCTGTGAAAAACCATACAGTTTTTATAATCCGTGTTGCCCAGTTCAGCAGCGGTTTCCAGCAGGCCGGCAGGTGGGTTGTTTTCATCAAAATAGATTTCTGAATAGCATTCATCAGAGGCAATAATAAAATCATACTGTTGCGCCAGTTCGATCAGCTTGCCAAGCTGCTGTTTGGAAACAACGCTGCCTGTTGGATTGCCGGGTGTGCAGACATAAATAATCTGGCAACGTTTCCAGGTGTTCTCATCAATTGAATCAAAATCGGGTAAATAATTATTTTCTTTTACCGTGTTGTAAAAATACGGCTCAGCGCCGGATAAGAAAGCTGCACCTTCATATATCTGGTAAAACGGGTTTGGCATCAAAATCAGGGGCGACTGATTACGGTCGATAAAACACTGAGCGAATGAGAACAGGGCCTCGCGGGTGCCGGTAACCGGCAATATGTGCTGTTCCGGATCTATTGATTCACTGTCCAGTTTGAAGCGACGGCATAACCAGTCTGCAATCGCTGTTCGCAGTTTGGTGCTGCCTTTTGTCAGCGGGTAGCGCTTAATCTCATTCAGATTGTTTGTTATTGAATCCAGAACAAATTGCGGTGCATCATGTTTGGGCTCACCAATGGATAACGAGATGTGACCGTCTACGGCTGGATTGCACCCGGCTTTCAGGGCGCTGAGCTTTTCAAAAGGATAGGGCTGAAGTTTTTTCAGGTCTGGATTCATTGATTGATATATATTGTTAGAAAATTTGTTGTTGCTGTATTACGCAGGGGCGGTATTATAAGCGATTTATCAATCTGCTTCAGGAGAAATCTTTGCTATTTGAGAATGAAACCACTAAACCCCTTGTCAGCGCAATCGACCATTGCAGCCTGGTGGTGGCAGATACTGATAAAGCACTTAAATTTTACAGGGAAATATTAGGCTTAAGTGTTGATTCATCACGCCCTGATCTGGGCTATCCGGGTGCCTGGTTGCAGGTTGGCCTGTCGCAGATTCACCTGCTAGAAGTGCCAAACCCTGACTCTGTGACAGGCAGACCTGAGCATGGCGGTCGAGATCGGCACGTGGCTTTTCAGGTATCTGATCTGGCACGACTTATTCAGCGTCTGGAGGATGCCGGTATTGCCTACAGTAAAAGTAAATCCGGGCGGGCTGCTTTATTCTGCCGTGATTATGATGGTAATGCGGTAGAACTTGTTGAAAAGTAATGTTAATTAATGATCGTATTTTCTTCTTCTAGCCATTGCGGTTAATCCGAGTAATCCAGATGTAAATAACCAGGCTGATGCGGGCAGTGGAACCGGTGGTGCAGGTTCTGTATCGAACGCACTGTAGCTTACGTTAGCCTGTGAGAAGTTATAAAACGCGAGGCGTCCATCATTAAAACTGCCGTTGATGTTAATCTCCAGTACATCGTTAACATAGACTTCAAGATGGTTGCTCTGAAAGATAAAGCGGAAACTGTAATCCGTATTCGCTAACCAGCCAGTGTCGCCGAGGGTATTTCCACGCGCAAGCTCTTCAAGGCCACCTGCTGGATTTTCGGCGAAGTTGACGTGTCCCCAGAACTCATCGGCAGTTGGCAGTCCGCTAACCCTGGATACGGCCAGACCTCGAAGGGCGGTTGAATCAGGCGTGTCTGATGGTGCGCCAAAGTTAAAAGCCTGGGTATTGCGCTTCCAGTCAATCAACAGGTAGTCAGCGTTGGCATTGCTGGTATCTCCCGGGTTAAAGCCGAGAGCAAAACCAATCATGTCGTCATCGCCACCACCCGAGTTGATGGTTCCTGTTATATCGGAATTAATGGCGTTGAAGTCACTGTGAAATAGTGTCGGTTGTCCGTTCACACTTTGCAGCACGGAACTGCCATCAACGGCAACTGTCCAGACACCGGCGCCAAAGCCGGCGACAGCGGGATATGACTCGGCTGTCCAGGGCGTTAAATCGACAGGAACGGCGAGCACGCTGGCGCTGAAAAGTAAGTTTGCACATGCCGCAAATATTATTGAATGTATAAATAGTGTAAATTTGATTAGCATAAGGTGCTCCCTAATGTTCCAGCGAAGCGATTGATTTGCATACTATTTCTCCCTTTTAGTGAAAGATGTATGCATCCAGATTTTGCTAACGGCCCTGTATTGATAGCAGCCATGCCGAATGCATTAACTGATAACAAGCTGAATAATAAAGTATACGAATCTAAAATTAATTATCAATAATACATCGACGTCCTTCGTGTCGCTATGCTTTGGCTGAATATTGACTGGGGCAGGCTTAAGGTGAGATTTACAGCGAGATAGCTTTTTTTGGTTCGGTACAAAGCAGTTCTGTTAAATTATCACCTGGCATAGACTTATAGTAGAAATATCCCTGCATGCCGTGTACGCCTTTCTGTTTGAAATAATCAACCTGGTCCTGAAGTTCGACGCCTTCGATGATGCACTTGATGCCGAGTTGTTCGGTCATCACCATAATGGCATTTACAATAGCCTGCGTGTCTTTATTTTCAGGGGAGAAGTCAGTGATAAACGATTTATCAATCTTGAGTAGCCAGATCGGCAGTTTGTGTAAATAGGATAAAGAAGAGAAGCCGGTGCCAAAATCATCCAGCAGAAAATCAATATTATTTTCATGCAGCTTTTTCATTTTCTCAATGGTGGCATCAATATTATCGAGTAATACATTTTCGGTAAACTCGAGTTTGATAAATTCATTCGGTATAGAGTAGGAATCTATAATTGAGGTAATGGAGTCGACAAAATCATTCTGGATAAACTGACGTGGACTGACGTTGATACTGATATAAGTGAAAAGGGAAGAGTCGGGTAGTGCTTCATATAAAGTTTCAGCAAAGGCACAGGCGTGCTGTGTAATCCATTTACTAAGATCAAGTATCAGGTTACTTTCTTCAGCGATAGCAATAAATTCATCGGGAGGGATTCTTCCAAGAGTGGGGTTGTTCCAGCGTACCAGTGTTTCTGCACCGATGATTTCATCATCAGTATCAACGATAGGCTGAAACTCGATAGTCAGTTCGTTGTTTTTGATGGCTTTACGCAAATGATCTTCTATGATCAGGCGTTTGCTGGCTTCAACATGCATCTCGGGGTTGAAAAATTCGTAACAGTTTCTACCCTGTTTTTTTGCCCGATACATTGCTGTATCCGCATGTTGCAGTACATTTTCACTATCACTGCCGTCTTCAAAGTTATCCGGATATATTGCGATGCCGATGCTAGGTGTTATATGAAGGCTGAATTCACCAATCTCAATTGGTTTTGACAGGGTGTCGATAACACGATTAGCTACTGTCTTTGAAGTGGCAATGGCTTCTACTTCTGTATCGCCAATATTGCTTAGAATGTAGACAAACTCATCACCGCCAATTCTGAAAACATTATCACCATGACGCGCCTGGGCTTTTAATCTTTGCGCTACCTGGGTTAACAAAATGTCACCGATAGAATGGCCCAGTGAATCATTAACGTTTTTGAAGTTATCAAGGTCGATATACATCAATGCGCCATAGTAGTTATAGCGCTGCGAATTTGAGATTTCTCCCGACAGCGAATAGCGAAACTCACGACGATTGGGCAGGTTGGTTAACGGGTCACGTTTGGCCTGTAATTCATAGATGCGTTGAGCTTCCTTGTTTACCTGTATTTCACTGTTGAGTACTGCCTGGCGTTCGCAGGTGCTGTAGTGCTCAGCAAGTTTAACAATGACCGGTACCATGGCATCTTTTAATGACTCCTGAAATTCACCGCGGTGTTTTTCAAAAATAATTGCACCATGTGTGTCAATAGCAAAGGCGAGTAATTCACCGTCATCGGGCAGTTCAGATGTATGCGTAGCAACTTCCATATTTTTGATTTGTTGCAGAATCTTTTGCACGCTAGCTGTGCTTTCAATATTGTCAGCATCCTGTGGAAATGACAGTCTTTGTTGTACTTCTGAACTATCGGGACTATCAGTATCGTAGCCATAGAAATGTATGCTTTTTAAGCCAAGTTTTTTATAGGCCGCTTCCATGAAGACCTGCATTACTTCTTGCGCATTAAGGCTGCCACCAATTGACAGTAACAATTGATTTTGCAGGGTAACTAACTTAAGCGTATTTAAGTGTGACTTGGTCAAAGAATTGTGCGCCTGGCTACTGATAACTAATTAACTCCGTAAATATTACCTAATTATAGATTAATCTTAATAATCCACGTTATGTCGGCACAATTTATTGCATTATTTTTATCAATATAGGAAAAACACTGTTATTACTAAAGTCTTTTGAATAATTGCCGATAACTGGGTAGTCATACTATAGATGGAGATCTGACATGGTTACGACGATTAAAAATAATTACTCATTATCGCAAACAGCATTGTCCGGTATACAGAATGGTATGCAGGACTTGCAAAAAAATGCCAGTCAAATTGCCAGTAAATCCACTATGGAAGGTGAAAACAGTAAGCCGCTTATCGAATCGATAGTCGATATGCGGGCTAATGTCATCCAGGTGAAGGCTTCAGCAAAGGCGCTTCAGGTAAGCGATAACCTGGTCGGTACTTTGCTTGATATAAAAGTGTAAGCGATTGTTTTATATAGGATATTTGTTGAAATTACTGGAGCGGGGAGCGACTGCCACCCGCTCCAGTAATCAGTATTAATTACAGCTGACTTACCTGTTTGGCTTTGCGCGCATGCTGTCACTGCGAGCCTTTACTCTTGTTTGCATCATTTCCTGATGTTTTTGCTGAATTAGACGGCGTTCTTCAGGTGTTTTGGCATTTCTCATCTGTTGTTGATGCTGCATTCTTTCCTGTTCAGTCATGAGGCCGCCTCTACCCTGCTTACTTCCAGCTGGGCGTTCACGTAAAGTCTGACCACGTGCTTCAGCTCTTGTGCGCATTAATTCATGCTGTTTTTTCTGAATTTGCTGACGTTCTTCCGCAGTTTTAGCATTCCTCATGCTTTCGCGATGCTGGAGTCTTTCCTGTTCAGTCATCAGCTGCCGACCGCTAACTTCCTGTTTTTCCTGAGCAAAAGTCGTGCCGCTGAACGCAATTATGGCTGCTGTGCAGGCGGCAAAAATAAATGGTTTGTTAATCATATCTAATACCTTAAATATAGTGAAAATTGATGTTACTGCTACAGGTACACCACAGCATCAGACGGTAACTGTCTGTATCTGGTCATGTCCAGAACTGAAATTTACAGTATTGCCGGTATCCGGTTGTTAACATAGATCAAAAACACGCAGATAAAGGGAGTATTGATTCTTGCTGTTATTAAACGTGTGCGGATGGAAATACCTGGAAAGGGCTGTACTATTTTATTCGTGTTGAAAGATATTACTGTTTTTCACTACGAAAAAATCTTAAGCATACTATGCGCAGTTATAGCGGAGAGTTGTATTTATTCGCCAATATAATGGTTACGTATTTTCGCTTTTAATTTGTCAATATCTACAGTTACAAAACCATCGACGCAATCTGAAAATTTCGGGTCAACATTAAAATCACTCAATATAACGCCATCATGTTCACAGACTTCTGTGTATTGTTTTTTACAAGCTGGGTACAGAATGTCCGAGCGTGTTCATCATGGCTTTAAATTGAACAAAATATATTATCTAGTCATCGCCACAAATTTGCCGTTAAAGTTTTTCTTTTTCATCGTCGCTGAGATGGCAGGGTTTTATTGCAGTTACCGGTTTTTCCTCTGTGCCAAAATATAACGATATTCAGCGATTTGCGGATTATTATGCGGATACCGGTTGCATTGCTGAGTTTGACAGTTAATATGCATTATCTTTGTTATAAACATTCCGGAGTACTGATATGTCATTTGAATTTGCTGCCATGCCCGATGAAAAGGGTTATTTCGGTGAATACGGCGGCCAGATAATTCCGCCCGAATTAAAGCAAATTATGGATGATATTAATGATGCCTACGACAGGGTTCGACAGACGGAAGAGTTTCAGCAGGAACTGGCCATGCTCAACGAAGACTATACCGGTCGGCCCAGCCCCATCTACTTCGCCCGTCGATTAAGCGAGCAGTGTGGTGGTGCAAAAATATTTTTTAAACGCGAAGACCTGAACCATACTGGCGCGCATAAAATTAACCATTGCCTGGGTGAAGCGCTGCTGGCGAAATACATGGGCAAGACCAAGGTGATTGCTGAAACCGGCGCTGGTCAGCACGGTGTGGCACTGGCTACTGCCTGTGCCCTGGTTGGTATTGATTGTGAAATTCATATGGGTGAAATCGATATAGAAAAAGAACACCCCAATGTTACCAAAATGAAGATTCTTGGCTGCAAGCTGGTACCGGTTTCACGCGGAACGCGCACCCTGAAAGATGCAGTAGACAGTGCATTTGAAGAGTACCTGAAAGACCCTGTTAATTTTATATATGCTATAGGCTCAGTGGTCGGTCCTCATCCATTCCCAAAAATGGTACGCGATTTTCAAAGTGTGGTTGGCCGTGAAGCGCGTGAACAATTCCTGGCAAAACAGGGCAGACTGCCTGATATTATTGCCGCCTGCGTTGGTGGTGGTTCAAATGCTATCGGTATATTTACAGCCTTTCTCAACGATGAGAATGTAAAACTGGTCGGTATAGAACCGGCGGGTAAGGGGCTGGATACCAACCAGCATGCGGCAACCTTAACCCTGGGAAGTAAAGGCGCTATTCATGGATTTGAATGTTATAACCTGCAGGATGGCGAAGGTAATCCGTTGCCCGTTTATTCAATCGCGTCAGGACTTGATTACCCGGGTGTAGGGCCCCAGCACTGTTACCTAAAAGATATTGAACGTGTTCAGTATGAAACGGCGGATGATAAGGAATGCCTTGATGCATTCATGACCCTGTCGCGGGTAGAAGGCATTATCCCTGCACTTGAAAGCGCCCATGCTGTGGCTTACGCCATGCGGGCAGCGTCAACCATGTCAAAAGACCAGAGCATACTGGTCAATCTTTCGGGTCGTGGTGATAAAGATGCAGACTTTGTTGCCGATAAACTTAAACTGTAAGTATTGCCTCCGGCTATAAGCTGGCAGGCATTATGACTAGAGTATGTCCATTTCAACATCTAAATTTGATCGTGCAGTATGGCAGGTGGTTTCTGGCATATCGCCCGCTCGAGTGATGAGTTATGGAGAAGTCGCCCGTAAAGCCGGGTTCCCTCGTCATGCCAGGATGGTTAGCAAAGCCATGTGCCGCTCACCACAATCTTTGCCGTGGCACCGTGTAGTTCGTTCTGATCGCACGCTGGCGTTCGAGAAAGGAAGTGACGCTTATAAAAAACAACAGGCACTATTAGAGCATGAAGGTGTATATATTAAAAACGGGATAGTTATCCCGCTTGAATCAGACGAAAATAAAGATTTAGATGAACTGCTCTGGGGGCCGACAGAGTAAATTCAACCTGTAGTGGAGAGAAACTATGGATTTTAGCAACATAAAAAATTACAACGAATTGCTAGTACTGGATTATATACAATCAGACGTTGAGCCGCGCTATTCAGAAAAGTCAGAAGACTTTTTTCTGGATGTAGCCTGTTACGCTTTATCAAAGTTACCTTCCCGGTATATGCGGCATGACATCGATATGGCATTTTTTATGAATGAAGGTGAACGTACAGCGTTAGAGATAGAGGTTAAAACGGCTGTAGATGACGCAGTAGGACACATCCTGAAAAACCCATAAAAAATCAGGATAGTGTTTGGTGTTTGATTATAAAGTTAAGCATCATATTATACACTGACGTAAATCTCATTCTGAAAACGAGGCGTGCACAGGGCTAAAAAAACCAGGTCGTATTCACCCGTATTGGTTATCCGTTGTCGAACTTCCGGCGGAATGATAACGCTATCACCGGCTTTAACTATCTGTGGTTCAAGCTCACCGATTTCAACTTTTCCAATGCCCTCCAGTATGACATAGCGTTCGCTAACGCCGCGCAGGTAATGCCATTTGGTTGTTTTCCCAGGTTCTACACGCGCCCTTGCTATCGAGAGTTGCGGGTCATCGGGGCTGTTTGATAATTCTGTTATAAAGCAGCCTTCAGCAAAAAAGTATTCGCTTGAAAGGTCGCAGAATTTAATTTCCGGTTTCATCATAATTATCTGCCAGTTGAGCGTAATATAGCCAGTGTTGACATCGACGCAGTTGCCAATAAAAACTCGCGTAAAAAATTGCCATTATACAGTGTTAAAAAGGCATAATAGCTAGAGACAAGGTGCCTGGCTCTTTGTCAGTTACTTATTTATGATTTTCACAATAATGATTTTAGCTATGGTTAAACGATGAACAGAGTTGTAAGGCAGCTGATACTTTTACTGATTTCATGTTTTGCGGTAACCGGCTGCCTGACACTGGTGAGTATGCCGGAACAGGTAACCTCATTAAACACTGACTGTAACCCTGAAGATATGAAAATACTTAATGAAGTCGTTAATCTGAATGGTGAGCAAACGTGGACAGCCAAATGTGGCGGCAGGACTTATAACTGCAGCTATTTTCCAGAGGTTGATTCTAGCTGTTACGAAGTGAGTGAGTAACATCAGGTGCAAATATTTCAAGCAGCATGAACTTCGCTGACATCAGGTTTCCATGGGTGAATATGTTGAATACATGAAACAGGCTGGCGTACCGGAGAACTATATTGCACTGCTTCAATATCTGTTTACCTATGTACTGGATGACAGCTATTAATACTACATTACTTACTGTTCTATATTAATTCTGATTAACCATTAATTGCCATTTCTCTCACCAGCATGGCATGTTTTCGCGTTTCACCCCAGCGGTAACCGCCCAGTGCGCCACTTTGTTGAATGACCCTATGACATGGAATGATGAATGCTACCGGGTTTGCGCCTATAGCAGTTCCGACTGCACGAGCGGCTTTAGGTTTGTCGATTAAGCGGGCAATTTTTCCATAGCTGGTAATTTCTCCCTGTTTGATATTGAGTAATGCCTGCCAGACATTGATCTGGAAATTTGTACCTTGTACCAGTAATGATAGCGGTGAAGACGCGGGTGGGTTGCCGTAAAACATATTGTCTATAATTGCTGATGTTTCATTTTCATCTTCAACAAGTTCAGCCTGTGGCCATTCCAGTTTCAGGTTTTTTACCAGTGCTGATTTCGTTTCTTTTTCTATAAAAACAAGTTTGCAAATTCCTCTGCTGGTTACTGCTATAAAAGCATTGCCATAGGGACTTGCATGGATGCCGTAACGAATCGTTAATCCAAGGCCAGCCTGTTTATACTGTGATGGAGTCACTGCTTCGATATTTATAAAATGGTCATACAGCCGCGAACTGCTGCTTAAACCAATAGCATCAGAAACCGCCAGTACAGACAGTGAGCTTTCTTTAATTAGCTGTTTCGCATTTTGCAGCGTCAGCACCTGTAAAAAACGTTTTGGGCTTACCCCCGCCCATCGGCTAAACAGACGCTGAAAATGGAACGGGCTTAAATTTACCTGCGCCGCTATGTCGTCCAGGGTTGGCTGGCTGCTTACGTTCTTACGAATGTAAGTAATGGCCTTTGCAATTTTATCGTAATCACTCATCGTGTATATCAGGTCCTGCAAATAGAGGCACCATCAAGCAGTGATGCGTTAAGCCTCATACACCTCATGCCATGTATATAGCAAGGCTTCGGCCTGAACTAATCTTAACAGCCTTAATAAAAATTTAACGAAGGAATAAGTAATTTTGGCTCATTAGAATTATGAGTCCTGGATATATAATATTCGAACCGAATCTTGCTGTATTTTCAGATAATAAAAGCCAGCCCCTGCTTTAGCTAAAGCAGGGGCTGGCAGACCAGAATGGTTTTGTAGTCCGTTGGATTTATTTGCTTCCTGCCTGTGAACTCCAGCCGCTACTCATCACCCTGCATAAAGCCAAGAAGGTGTAACAGGCTGGTGAACAGGTTAAAGATAGACACAAACAAGGTTACGGTAGCCATGATGTAATTGGTTTCACCGCCGTGAATGATGTTGCTGGTTTCATATAATATGAGTCCAGACATTAACAATACGAACATGGCTGACACTGCCAGCGACAGCACGGGCATGGCGAAGAATATTGAAGCTAAACCAGCGAGGAAAGCTACCATAATGCCCACCATCAGGAATCCGCCCATAAAGCTGAAATCTTTGCGAGTGGTGAGTGCGTAGCCCGATAATGCAAAGAAGATTGCGCCGGTACCAGCCATCGCTGTTGTTACAATCTGGCTGCCATTGGTCATCGCCAGGTAGCTGTTAAGGATTGGCCCCAGCGTGTAACCCATAAAACCCGTCAGGGCAAAAACAAAGACCAGTCCCAGGCCGCTGTCACGAAACTTTGCGGTTGCGAACAACAGGCCGAAATAACCGACGAGCGTCAGCAGCAGACCCGGGTGAGGAAGGTTTAAACTCATCGAAATACCGGCTGTCAGTGCACTGAATAGCAGTGTCATGGACAGTAGTGAGTAGGTGTTTCGAATCACCTTGTTGGTGTTTAGAACCGACTCTTGTGTGCGTGTTGCTGTGTTTAGTATTGGACTGTTCATAATGAATTAACTCCAGTTGATTTAGTTAGTGTGTTTCAGTTAAGGCCGTTGCAGGCTCTTCCATTTCAGTCAGGGGCTGTAGCTGGTGTCGCCTGGCCGAACGGCCGTTATCGCGTTGACGTGTTAGTCGACGTCCTACTGTTCGGCCAGCGCGGTCAACGGCACGATCGATGGCAAAGTAGAGATCCTCTTCAGTATCTTCTACGACAATATCAGGCAAATGCGGAATTATTACCTGGATGTGACAGCACTTGTCCTCACCGCCACGCGGTCCGTTAATGTCAGACAGGCGTACCTTTATGCGCTGTATATACTCGTCCCTGGTGCTCAGGGCAAAGCCAAGGCGACGTTTAACATGGCCACGAAGGGCGTTCGAAAGTGGGAAGTTGCGAGCCTGAATATCAATTTGCATAAAATTATCCTCTGTAATGTATAAAAACATCGTGAGAAATCATACTAAGTATGTTTAAGAAACAATAAAAGTCGAATATAATTGAATATATATTCGAAAATTACGAAGTATGGAAAACGCTATGGTTAACTATAAACATCTGCATTATTTCTGGGTAGTAGCAAAAGAGGGTGGCATTGCGCGCGCCAGCGAAAGGTTGCACCTGACGCCACAGACTATCAGTGGTCAGTTAAGCCTGCTGGAAGAGTACCTGGGTATAAGCCTGTTTTCACGCGTTGGGCGAAACCTGGAGATTACTGAAACGGGAAGGCTGGTTTTGAGTTATGCGGATGAAATCTTTTCGCTTGGCGGTGAACTCGAGGAGTTGGTGCATCAGTTGCCTGCCAGCCTGCCTCAGACAATAAGGATCGGTGTGGTCGATGTTGTGCCCAAGTCCATCGCGCACCGTATTCTTGAGCCTGCATTAAAAATGCCGGAACCTGTACGAATGATATGCCGGGAATCCAGTCTGGATACGCTGTTAGCAGAGCTATCAGTACACCGCCTTGATATAGTTCTGGCAGACCGTCCAATTCCGTCAACCGTCAGTACCAGGGGGTATAGCCATAAACTGGGTGAGTGTGGAGTCAGCTTTTTTGCCACTAAAAAACTAAAGAAGAGCTTGAAAGGCGATTTTCCTCAGTGCCTGGATGGTGCGCCACTACTGTTGCCAAGCAGCGGCAATCATCTGCGTTCGGCTATAGATCAATGGCTAGACAAGCTTCGCATTTACCCGCGTGTCGTTGCAGAGTTTGATGATAGTGCATTAATGAAGGTTTTTGGACAGGAAAGTGCGGGCATATTTATAGCGCCAGCTGCCATAGAAGCAGAAGTAGAAACGCAATTCCATGCTGTGTGCATTGGCCGTGTCAATGAACTGAAAGAGCGTTTTTATGCTATTTCTGTAGAGCGCCGTATTTTGCATCCTGTAGTGACCGCTATAATGGAAACGGCGCGCGAATCGCTGTTTGCTGAAAGTTAAATAATACATTTATTAGATTTAATTCGAATGAGTTTATCGATAGCTGGATGTAGCTGTCAGGTTATTATTATGATTTATGTTGTGATGAACTTGTTGCGCTTGCTGAGATAGATTAGCTGAGTCGATTAAAAAACAACGGCGAAAATTTAATATCCACCTGTTTCGGAGAACACTATGAAAGCAATTGGCTATAACAAATCCTTACCAATCAGTGATGCTGAGTCCTTAATTGATATCGATATTCCTCAACCTGTAGCAACCGGGCACGACTTGCTTGTTAAGGTTAAGGCAATAGCGGTGAATCCGGTGGACTACAAAATTCGCCAGAATGTTGCTGCCGACAATGGCTACAAAGTGATTGGCTGGGATGCTGTGGGTGAAGTGGTCGCGAGCGGAGAAGCGGTGACGCAGTTCAAGCCGGGTGACGCGGTCTATTATGCGGGTGATCTTAATCGTCAGGGCAGCAACGCCGAGTACCAGCTGGTTGATGAACGTATTGTCGGCAACAAACCCAAGAGCCTCACGGACGCTGAAGCTGCAGCTTTACCACTGACAACGATCACCGCATGGGAACTGTTATTCGAACACCTGGCCATTAAGCAACAAAGCCCTGAATCAAAAGACAGATCTAACGAGGTGATTTTAGTCATTGGTGCAGCTGGTGGTGTTGGCTCTATTTTAATTCAGATTGCCAGAGCTATTACCGGCGCTACCATTATCGCAACTGCATCACGTGAAAGTTCGCAGGCCTGGGTGAAAAAGCTGGGCGCTGATCACGTTATCGATCATACAAAACCACTTCAGCCACAGATAGAGGACTTAGAAATCGGTCAGGTAACACATATTGCAAGCCTGAACGGCACCGGTTCATATTTCGAGACTTATACAGAGCTGCTGGCAACTTTTGGCAAGATCGCCATGATTGATGACCCGGGCACACCTCTGGATGTGATGAAGCTTAAGTTAAGGAGTCAGTCGCTACATATTGAGTTTATGTTTGCTCGCTCTATGTTTAATGCAAAAGATATGGACGAGCAGAGCAAACTGCTCAGTCGCGTAGCAGACCTGGTCGATCAGGGCTATATCCAGACCACCTCTGGTAAAAACCTCGGTAGCATTAATGCTGAAAACCTGAAGGCTGCGCATGCGGAATTAGAGTCTGGTAAAGCAATTGGAAAGATTGTTCTTGAAGGATTCGCTTGATTGATTTCTGCTAATGCTTGAAGACAAAGTTCGCCATTCCGGAGCAGGTAATCAATTGGGTTTTTACTGGTTTGTTTAAACAATAAAAGGGGAAGAGGAAGTATGTAATAAGTCCTCTATCCCCTTATATTTGTTAGTTGATAAGATTTTTAAAATCAATCCTCTTCAGGTACACCCTGCCAGAGCATTTCATAACCGACTTCGAAGGTTGCATCGCAAAAATCAGCTAGATGAGAAAACTGCTCTTTGAATAATTTGTCAGCGTGTGACTTTTCATGCTGTTCAAATGATTTCCAGTAGGTGACTATGACCATGTCGCCCATGTTCTGCTGTATGCGTTTGTCGGGTTTATCAGGCATAACGCTGCCTTCATCGGAGATAAAGCCGGCATTCTTGAATACCTGGCCACCGATAAAACCGCCATGATCATCACCGTAGTTGTTTTTCACTACGTTACACATCTCGCCCAGAACCAGTTCGACATCACTAACTTTGACTCCTTCTTTCAGATCAACGACATTAAATAACATGACACAGCCAAAGGGTATTTTGATAGGGTTAAACATAGTTTGCTCTCCTGCAATTAATACATAAACATGTATATATGGGCACGGTTAGCGTTTTACAATACTTACTTAACACAAGTTTTATCCATACTATAGTTATGGTAGAAAAAGTAGGCATGGGCGATTGGGTGAGCAGCTCTAAAGTTTGTGGCTTTTATAAGCAGGCATTTTAAAGTGTCGATGTTACTAACGAACGTAATTGCTTATGGTTAATATGCAGTACTTCCAACCTGAAGAGACAGAGAATATTCTATTCTACTATAAGTATTATGGACTACTTCCTTATCCTGTTAATATCAAGTGATCGTAAACGAGAAATTTTAGAGTGTGATACTGCCAATGCCCGGAGATAAACCAGTACTGATACTTCAGCTGCGCCCCGAAGATGTAACCGCCGATAGCGAATATAGATGTTTTCTGAAATACGGCGAGATGAAAGCTGAGAACACGTGCAGGATACGCATCGAGAAAAACGGTATTCCTGATGATATCGAACTTGACGATTACGCTGCCATCATCGTGGGTGGCAGCCCGTTCGATATTAGTACGCCCGAAAATAAAAAAACCGGCATCCAGAAAAAAATTGAAACCGATTTCATGGGTTTGCTGGACAGGGTGGTAAGCCGCGACTTCCCGTTCCTCGGTGCCTGTTCCGGTAACGGTCTGCTGGGTCTGTACCTGGGAACCCCCATCACTACAAAATACGGTGAACCTGTTGGCTGCGTCAGCCTCGATATTACTGAAGCGGGCAGGAAGGACAGGCTGCTCAAAGACTTTCCGCCACAGATCGATGTTCTGCTTGGCCACAAGGAAGCCTGCGACAGTACACCCGAAGGTGCTACCTTACTGATGACCGGAAGCAACTGCCCGGTACAGATGTTTCGCGTCGGTGAGAACGTGTACGCTACCCAGTTTCATCCAGAAGGTGATGCTGCTGAGTTTATACTGCGCATCAATACTTACGCCGACCACGGTTATTTCGAACCGCATGAAGCGGAAGCGTTAAAAAAGCAGGTCAGCAGAAAAGCTACGCCATATGCACAGGAAATATTGAAACGGTTTGTGAGCAGCTGTCTGAACCAGTAAATGAAACAGGCTTGAACTGTTCAGCCGTTTATTCTTTACCCTCTGCTGGTATTATTTCTTCTGCCTTGCCAAGCTTAATCGCGTTTTGCAGAACCGTTTTGTTAAAAAATACCGTCTCTTTCGTGGTGAGGTTACGGGTTTCATATTGTTCACCACGATCAGAAATAACTTCAATAGCCATGCCGGAAATCAACAATTTTTTACCAGTCATTTTGTCCATAATTGAGCTTCTATCAAATAAAAGGAAGGGCTTAAAAGAGTACAACGATAATGTTTGCTGTTTTCCTGTTTGTGCTCAATAATAATCAACTGCTGGCGGCACCAAACCAGAATGATTCATCCTTATCCAGAAACTCCTGCCATGACATGTAATGCGAACCATCACAGGAAAATGTCAGGCTGATCATGCCGTTAAAAATATTAATTGAGGCGGAACGCAGATAAAAGGTTTCGTCAGTCAGGCGCAGTTTCTTCATTGCTTTCATAATCGAAGTAATCCGCCTGCGAGGGATCAGGGCATCATCCGGATAAGCATGCGCCGGATAAAGCAGGCAGACATCTGGGTGGCCAAGTGCATCTGCATCGAGCATGCGATAACGGAATGGATCAGCCATGAACCAGGCCGTTGCGCGGCTGCTGGAAAAATGGATTACCGCCTGAAACATACCGCGCTCGGTAATTAGCTCTTCCATGATGGCACAGGCCACATCAATATTCTGGTCCATCGGGCTTTCGATTCGGTGCTGCATGAAAACACCGCTGCGTATCGCCGGGTCACCTTTAATCTGACGCCACTCTCCTGATTCTTCATAGAGTTCTGATGTTACCGGCAGGTCACGCAGGTCAAAATCCACACCTAGATACCCCAGTACCTGGTCATTATGCCTCACCACTTGCAGCGCAGTGATCGAGGGACGACCAGCGCGTAAACTAAGGTAGGCTTCAGATAATAAAAACCCCCATGAAGGTACTGCTTCACGCATATATGGCCGAGTAGAACGATCACGACCATAATGCTCCTTGTAGCAGTCCTTTGGCACTTACATTATCGGTGATTTGCACACCGTTGGTGTCCAGTACGTACATGAACAGGCCGCCAGGTACGGTAGAAAAACCATCAATCAGGACCTCGTTCAGTTTTTCGCGATCTCCAAAAATCGGCCCGCATCTGGCCGCAAGATTTTCCAGTGGTTGAGACAGGCGTTCAGCGAGCGCAATTCTTTGCCGGTGAACTGCATCTTTCCAGGTTTGATTCATAGTAATATTTCACGCGTTTAATGATTGCTGCCATTAGTCCCAGGTTCTTTAACCCTGGCAATCCATTTTTCTCTGGATTCGGGCGTTGTGTTTCTGACAATGACCAGTTGGATTATTTTACTACCTTAGTATTAACCGGATATGAAAAAATTAAACCCTTTATTCTATCCAGTTTATAAGTTTTTCAGTGCGCCTTTTTTTAATGCTTGCTGGCTAAAGACGCCTTTATCACAAATAAAGGCGGTTACATTGTCAACCGGCGTAACATCAAACGCCGGATTGCAAACAGGCGCATTCACCGGTGCCCAGCACACATCGCCAAAACTACCACGCGCACCACGTACTTCATAGGCCCCACGTTCTTCGATGGGGATGCCATCGCCCGATTCACAGGCAAAATCGATCGTGGTGTAAGGCGCCACCGGGTAAAAAGGAATATCGTGATATTTGGCAAGTACTGAAAGTGAGTAGGTGCCAATCTTATTGGCGAAGTCACCATTGAGTGCCACCCGGTCAGAACCAATGAAGATCTTTTGAATCTTTCCGGTTTTCATCATATGTGCTGCCATGCTGTCGGTGATAATGGAGTAGGGGATTCCTGCCTGTTCCAGTTCCCACGCAGTCAGGCGACCGCCCTGGAGTAAGGGCCGGGTCTCATCAACATAAACATGAATTTTCTTGCCCTGTTCATGAGCTTTGAAAATAACGCCAAGTGCCGTTCCTGCACCAGCAGTAACCAGCCTTCCGGTATTACAATGCGTAAGAACACCATCACCATCCTGGATTAACTCGGCACCGTATTCTGCCATCCTGTCGCAGAGTTCTACATCTTCTTCAAAGGCGCTTACCGCTTCTTCTTCAAAATGCTGGTGAAAGTTTTCTTTCTCCAGTTGCGCAAGCATTCGATCTATTACCACCATTAGATTAACGGCAGTAGGGCGAGAAGCGCGCAGTGTATTTGCCATCTGCCGAACTTTTTCTCGATCATCGATGTTTTTCGAAAAGCGAGCCAGTGCAAGTCCGGCTGAAATACCTATCGCAGGTGCGCCTCTGACCTTGAGCATCTGGATAATTTCTACCATGTGATCGATATCTTTAACCAGTATGAGTTCTTCACTATGGGGTAAAAGCTGCTGGTCGAGTATATAAAGCTCACCGTCTTTAAAACGAATACCCAAAGAGTCTAAATCTCTCATAGGGTTTTATCTCCAATCTTTTTTCTCATTGTATAAAGCAGATCGATAGTCTCATCATCAAGTTCTGTCACTGCGCCAAAACTTTTTGCTTTAAGTAAAATCTCACAGGCATGTTCCAGCCTTTCCATGCCGTTATAAGCTTCGATAAGGTCCTCGCCAAAACTAATTGCACCATGACGTGCCAGAACCATGACTTTAGAGGTTTTAATATAGGGGTGCAGTGCCGTCCCCATTTCATGGCTACCCGGTAGCTGGAAAGGAACAATGGGAAGTTTACCAACAGCCAGGATCAGTTCAGAAAAACTTGTCCCGGGTATTTCTGCTGCGTCAGGGTGAGCAATGCTGTAGGCAATTGCCGTAGGCGGGTGGGCATGAATCACGGTTTTAGCGTCCGGGCGCATCCTGTAAACCTCAAGGTGCATTATCATTTCACTGCTGGGGTTCCCCTTAAGCACCTTGCCATTAATATCGATAACCGCAATATCATCCGCTGCTAAAAGAAATTTGGGCTTACCGGAAGGCGTGATGAGTATTCTGCCATCATTGCAGCGGTAACTAATATTGCCATCACATGCCGCCAGCATGTTTTTATGATGTAGCAGGGTGGCGATCTTTATTATCTCGTGTTTAATAAGTTGTTCAGAATTATCCATTGCCTGATTATACTTGAGTCGGTTTTATCATAGCGCTATGACTCAATTTATTTTTACACGATAGTATTGTCAATAACGGAACGCGAACGAAAGCGCAACCCGATAACTATCGTCATCAGCTGCATCGAGTGCCAGATCAAAATTCAGTTTATCGATGAATAATATTCCGACACCTGCACTGAAGTGCTGTACATCCCTGCCGCCAGGATAGATTAGCTTTGAAGTGGAATCAGAGCCGCTATACCTGATGTCGTGTGCTGGATCGAAAAAGTACCCGGCACGAAACGCCAGAGGATGCTGTTTGAACCGGGTGAGGTACTCGATCCCGAGGTGAAACTCGATTACGTCTTGCGCTTTGAACTCATTATTCGTCTGGATGACAGTGACATCGCCGCCGGGGTAGGCATAGGCTGCCTGAAATTCTTCAATGCGGCTATAGTTGATGCGAGTTGCATCGATGGCAAAGGTCCAGGCTTTGTTCGGTGTGTAAGCAAATCCGATAGACACACTTTCGGGCAGAGTCAGTGAGCTTTCGCAGATCCAGTTTCCGCTTGGCGTGCCATCAGCAAGTGTGCCGATATTGGCGTCGCCAAAACAGCCATTTAGCGGGGCGCTGTCAATGGTTACAGGGGAGTTCGCCGTGGTCATGGTGTATTCAACATTTTGCGTCAGCGTGTAGTTGAGGCCAAAGGCCATGGTTTTACTGGGCCGGTAGAGCAGCCCGAAACGCCATATCGGTTCCTGTTCGGTCTGGCTGCCGTACTGGCTGAACTGGACCCCATCGAAACTTCCTGGTTGCGGTGTTCTGTCCTGCTTTGATGTGATTAGCATGTTTGCAGTTACCAGGCTCGCCGACAGCCCGATGGCGAGTTGGTCATCAAATAGTGAGTGTGCGATAGATAATCCGTATTCGTCGAGGTCAAACATCACGTTATGTGTCTCGCTTAGCCCGCCGCTGACTGGATCGTAAACGCTAACCGCGCGGTCGTACGGCAAAAACTCATGGATAAACAGCGCTACAACCGTTTTGCCGTCACCCAGCGGGGTCGCCAGCGCCAGCAGTACGGGATCAATCTGATTTGTTGCGTCAACGTGCAGACCCATACTGATGGATTCACCGGTAGCAAGATTATCTGCCCCCGGGTGGGAAGCTGCCTCGATATGCCGGAAGCTGCTGTCAAAACGAAACTCTGATTTTGACAGACTCGCCAGTGCAGCCGGATTAGCCATGGTGGCGCTGGCATCGTTAACCGACGCAACTGCTGCACTGCCCATGCCAATAGTACGGGCCCCCGATGTGTTCAGGGTATAGTTGAAGCCGAACCAGGCTGGCCCGTTATCAAATGTGTAACCGGACAGGGGAAACGCCAGCAGCGTGACACCAAACGCCCAGAAGACTAGTAAACTTTTCACTGACAACTCCTTTGTAACAACAGCGGAAACTTGTGTCTCGTTATACTGGACACCTGAAAAATATTAACACTGATAAAAGTTTTGAAGTTGATGCATATCAATAGGGTGTTTCCTGGCTGAAGCTTATTATTGAATACAAATGAATTCGACAGCTTAATTCGGCAGTCGCCGAAACAGTGCTTTGATTTTGAAATAAGCAGTCTGTCACCATAAAATCTCAGCCAATTGCCAGCATTTCATATGGATTTGTGGATATGAAAAATCAAACAAAGAAACTCTGGCGCTCCTGGCTGGTTTATCTTTAATGTTTTCGGGTTTGCTGGGATGGGGTGTGATGGTACGTAGAAAAGCAAGTTAAGTTTCTTTACGACTAACATAATCGGGTCAGGGTAAAAATAGTGTAGGAGCTTTACTGGTTTTTACTCTGACCTGAACATTCACTTGTTAATTTACTTGCGACTGCCTTTTACGTTGCGTGAATTAATGGTTGTCGCCATTTCTTCCGCGTGCTCGGTGACAGACTTGAGCGTTCCCGTTTTTTTACAGGTCATGATGGCATGCTTTAAGCTGCCTTTTTGAATAACGTAGAGAAACCAGTTCTCCCCCGGCATGCCTTCGGGTGCCATTGTTTTTTCAACTTTTAGTACATGGTACTTACTGTTGATTGAGTCATCGTGCATGCTATAAATACCTGTTCATTGAACTTTTAAAAAAATAAAGTGTGAATTTTGTGGGGAACTCCATTTCGACTGCATTTAGCATTTAGAGAAAATGTCCCGGTCTGACACTTTTGAATGAGAAATGATGACGGCCAACGTACCCTGATCATATTAAAGAAAAGTATGGCCTGTGTTTATTCTTTAATGCCTCATTTAATATCAAGGCATGACCACTATAACCCTTTATGACGAAAGCATATACATGCTGAAGCAAATAAATTTGTCGATAAGATGCCTGTTTTCTTTACGAATCATTGAGTTTTTATACATTTTTGTAATCAATTCCCCTATAAAATGTTTCATCTGTACCCGACTTGTTCCTCTCAGGCTTATGATTTTATTGATGATTTTTCGAACCATTGATAATATTCCGTGTAGATTACACCGGCCTTATTAATACTCAAATAGCAGTATGTTCTGCTGGTGATAGCAGCTCAGTCTACACCTTAGTATTGGCTTGTTCTGATGTTGACACTACTGGCAGGTCGAACCAAATTAAGGTTGGGACTGAAACACTCGGATTAATGCGAAGTGCGAAAGTTGAAACTAATAAGGGTATGATTATTTCTACATAACTAAAACAATCAAAAGAATAGCACTATTTTATTTTTATATGACTGCTACAAATGTTGACCAAAAGCAGGTATTTGGCTGAATGGGGCTGTTTGCTTTTGTCTATTGACTCTTAATTGCTCAAGAAACTGATATGGATTCACAAACAACTCTCCTGTTAGCTGCCGATGTCATTCTGTTACTACATGTACTGTTTGTCGCTTTTGTTGTCATTGGTCTGCTGCTTATATTTATCGGTAAAGTTCGAGAATGGTCCTGGATCAGAAACCCATGGTTTCGGCTAATACATCTTGCGGCTATTGCAGTCGTTGTGGTTCAGTCATGGTTTGGCCTTATATGTCCGCTCACTACAATTGAAATGGCGTTGCGTTCGCGAGCTGGTGATCATGTTTATGCAGGCACTTTCATATCTCACTGGCTGGAAAATATTTTGTACTATCAACTGGCACCATGGGTGTTTGTTGTTTGCTACATGGCATTCGCTGCTATCGTTATTGCCAGTTGGTTCTGGATTCGCCCCCGACATTTTTAATTATTTATATTCATAAATAAATAATATTAATCTAAAGCAATTATTAGCTGCCCTTTATATGGCACATGCGCTACATTAACCAATATTATAATGACGAACAGGAAATCAATATGCCGACAAAAGTTTCAGAGTACATGACCGCAAAAATCGTAACGGTAGCGCCCGATACAGGAGTACGAGAGGCATTTTTTATCATGAAAGAAAATTCAATCCGTCATTTACCGGTAATGCAAGACAAGCAACTGGTTGGCATCATCAGTGATCGAGAGCTAAGGCGTCCAAACTGGGTTGATGAGGCGCATGATATCGCTCATATTTATTACCTGGATGACAATATGGCCGTTAGTGATGTAATGATACGCAATGTACTGGTTTTGCATACTTATGACACGCTACGCAAAGCAGTCAAACTTCTGCTGGAACAAAATATAGGCGCAGCGCCTGTGCTGGATAAAACTTCTGATGTTGTCGGTATGCTATCTGCGGTCGATTTATTACGTGCGCTGGATGATATGATTGATGATAAGGCCAGTGATGATTGATAATGAAAACAGGGGGCGTATGCCCTCTAAATTTATTTACCACCAGGTTTTATCTGGCCCTGCTTGTTCACCCCCACTTATTCATTAGTATTTTGGTTTTCTCTGTGAGTCATAATCACCGCTGAAACTGAATGGTACGGAGCGGCCTACCAGGCTTTCGATAAGTTCAAGTTCTTCGTCAGTATGATTGATCACGGGTGCAGGTATTATGCTTTTGCCGGTATCTGCTTTGGCGAGGATGTAGCGCGGGGCATCATGATATTCGGTTATCACGGTTTCCTTGCTCTGTACGTCGTTACTGGCTGCCAGGTCGGCCGTGCCGTAACAGGTGCAGATATAACTTTTTTCAGGGTCGGATTCAAGGTACATGCCAGTGCCGCGTATGCCGATGGTTGCGACAGCTGTCGATACGCCGAGTCTTTCCTGTTTTTTTCGTTTGCCGAAGACAGAGAGAAGTTTTCCGGTAACCAGTCTCAGGCCGGTAAGAATAAGATCATTGCCCTGCATCTCTACCTTGCTGTTGTTACGCATGATGAAAGCATCTTTACCAATGACAAAGACGACACGGCCATTTTTACCCGTTTCGATCACTGAGCGGGGTGTTAATTTAGTGTCGAGTGTTGCCAGTGTTTTGTCGACTTTGACTTCACCGCTGAGCCGGTAGATAGACTTGCCGGGCGGCAGCTCACGCGGTATCTGTCCCATGCCCAGTGCGGGCAGGCTAAAACCAAAAGTGCCGCTGGCAAAAAGCCCGCTGCTCAGTGCCTGTATCAGAAAATTACGACGTTGTTTATCGAATTCGTCCATGCCTGGCCTCTAATTTGACGATTGATATGATGATTTAGCGGTTGCTAGTCTTAATCGTTTGTCACAGAATACGCTTAAGTTAACACAAATCAATTAATTGTAGGGATACTGAGATGAAAAAATATTTCAGCGTATTGTTGTTTTCTATTAGTTCGGCAACGCTCGCGGCAACGCCGATAAAAACGGATGTGTCTGCCGGTTATACCTATGATGATAATATCACCCGTGCCGAACTGGACCGGGATATAGAAACCGATAGCATCCTTAATCTTGATGCTTCGGCGGCTTACAGGCTTCCACTCAACGATATGAGCTACTTCTCTCTAAGTGGCAGCTCTTGAAGTTAACCAGTACCTGGACTTCGACAAGTTAAGCAACACCCGGCTGGGTATTAGTGGCAGTTATTTTATACGGCCATCTTCAGGTTATACCGCGATGCGCTACTTTGCCAGGTTGTCTTATGAAGAGCGACTGTATAAAAGTGATCAGCGTGACGGTTCTGCCATTGAGGTCGAACTCGGTCTCGGTAAGCGGTTGACAGATTTACTGGCAATGCGTCTTGGTTTTATTAAACAGGATATCAGTGCTGATTCGGCCGTTTTCGATGCAGACAACAGCCGCTTCTACTTTGATATCGATTATAAACTTTCGGCAAGAAATCTTCTCTACCTGACCATCGGATATGCCGACGGTGATATCGTATCAACCACGGTGCCAACAGAGGAAATTATACGGGCATCCAGCGCCATCGTTCGCGATGATGCTTTTCTTGATCTTGCGCCGCCGAGGTTTGCCTATAAGCTGGCAGCCGAGACCACGACGCTAAGGTTGGGTGATAATTTCAGTATCGGATCGCATCAGTCGATCGACATTTCGCTTCTCTATTACAAATCGGAATCAGATTATTATGATCAGGTTTCGCTAGGTAATATCAATATTGATTACTCGGGACTTATTTATAACCTGAACTATTTATACCGTTTTTAATTTATTAACATAGCTGTCAGCTTATAACACCTGATAAATGAGCGCGTGTTTAACTAGCCTCACTTTTTGGCCCCTGTTCTGCGAACTTAACCTTATCCCGTTAACCGTGTCATCGAGCCTTTTGATTTATCGTCAGGAATAATGTTTTCTATGGGCTGAGGTTTTGAAACCCAGTAACCCTGCGCATAATTGACACCGATATCGCGTAAAATATTATAGATAGCTTCGTTTTCGACAAATTCAGCAATGGTATGCATGCCCATAACTTCAGCGACTTCATTAATAGCTTTAACCATGGCCCGGTCAATTTTGTTTTCATGCATTTGTTTAACGAAGGCACCATCAATTTTTAAGTAATCTACCGGTAGACGTTTTAAATATTCAAATGAGCTAACGCCAGTACCAAAGTCATCAAGTGAAAATCGGCATTTATAGTTTTTCAGCGTTTCTATAAAGGTAACAGCATGGCTTAAATTATTAACGGCTGCTGTTTCAGTCACTTCGAAGCATATTCTTGAAGCATCTACTCCGTATTTATTAATTTCATCTATGACAAATTGCAGGAATTCGTCTTCATTTATAGACTGACCTGAAAGATTTATCGCAAGCGAGAAATTCTTGTTATCTTTTTTATTAAGCAGATACATTATCGATGAATGAACAACCCAGCGATCAATAGATGACATTAGCTGATAGCGTTCTGCTGCAGGTATAAATCGATAGGGAAGGACATACTGTCCTTCCTCGTCTTTCATACGAACAAGGACCTCATAATGTGTACAATCATCCTTGTCAGTTGTTGATACTATTGATTGTGCAAATAATTCAAAACGGTCTTCCGAGAGGGCTCTTCTTACGGCGGACACCATGCTCATTTCATCACGGCGCCTCAGCAGTAATTCATCATTGTCCTGGTAAACATGTACACGGTTACGGCCATCTTCTTTTGCTGCATAACAGGCCATATCTGCTGACGCTAAAACCTCATCCGCGTTATTTTCATTATGTGATATTTTTGCAAGCCCAATGCTGGCGCCAATATGAAATGATTTTCCTTCCCAGTTAAAACAAAAATCATTGATTAATTTTCTGATGTTTTCGGCTACAGTTGTTGCCTGGTCTATTGAGCAGTGTAATAGCAGTACTGCAAATTCATCACCTCCAAGCCGTGCAAATATATCTGATTTTCTTAATGTCTGTCTTATTTCATCAGATAACTCTTTGAGTAGCTGATCACCAGCGGCATGTCCGCAGGTATCATTTACAACTTTAAATTGATCAAGATCGAGATAACACAATGAATGAATTAGATTGTCTCGTTTTGCGTGCGCCAGCGCCTTTTTTAATTCCCGATCAAATTCTCTTCTGTTGTATAGGCCGGTAAGGTGATCATGGCTGGCCTGATAAGATAACTCTCTTTGAAGAGATCGTGCTTCACTTGCATCGTGAAGTACCATCACGGCACCAAGCAGATTTTCTTCATTGTCTGTAATCGGAGCTACAGAAATAGCAACAGGAATTTTTATATTGTCTTTTCTGACCAAAGCGCAATTATTGTCAATGTCTATGGTCTTGTTTTTTGCCAGGCAAGCGTTAATGGGGTGAGTTATTTTATTTTCATTTTCTTCTTCAGCAAGAGGTGTGATTTCAGAGATTAAATTGAATTGCGCAGATTCCATTGTGTATCCGGTTAATGTTGCAGCAATTGGATTTATAAATATAATTTTGCCTGTAGCATCTGTTGTAATGACCCCATCACCAATAGACTGTAAAGTGACCTCGGCAAACTCTTTCGCACGTATGGATTCGTTCTCTGATATGCGCATCTGTTCCATGGCTTTATTAATAAACCTTGCCAGGTAACCAAACTCATCATTTCTTTCTTCGTTAAATTCTTCATGCTTTCCTGTGGAAATAGATTGAGCAGTATTCACCATATTTGACATGGGTAAGTTCAAAATACGCTCTAATAAAATTTTCAGAATTACACCGAAGCCCAATAGTAGTGCTCCTAGCCCAACGAGTAATTGTTTTCGCTCAACATGAATTATTTCTTCAAAGCTGGGGAAGATGACGTGTAATTTTATATTGCTTTGTTTGAATTCACTGCGGTCTATTTCTCTAATAATTTCATTTGTCTGGATAGACTGAAATTTGTTATCGGCATAATTGATTAGTTTACTGTTTTGCCATAATTCTATTTTTATATTTTCGTCTGTACTGATTATTTGATTGAGTTTTTCAGAAACAGTGTGTTCTGAAAGCTGCGTAGTTGTATTAACGCCATTTATAATGTTATCTATTTTATATGCAATACTGTCAGCAGTTGTCTGCCGGCTTTCGAGGGTGTCCTGCTTTATGTGGTGTAATAATATACCGCTGAAACTCAGGCCTATAATAACGAGGCCCCAGAAAACAATGACAGTTATTTTAGTCGATAAGCTTGAGCTGGATTCTGTTTCGATAACTTTTGTATCCATTGACTATTTATCTCAGGCCGCCATATCGAAGTGCGAGAACCATAGGGCAGATACCACTAAAGCCAGCACCTATCAAAGCAAAACCAGTAAACCATGGAAGCCACCACAGAAATTCAAGGCCATGAATAAACGGCAATGAGATAAACAGAGCAACGATAAAACGTAAGGCACGTTCTGCTTCAAAAGATAACTTGCTTGTTTTTGATTTTATTTCGAGACCCGGATGCTTTGAACCAAAACGAATCTTACAGACGATGAGCGGGACGCGAAAATTTGTAACACCTTCCAAAATAAGTAAGCCTACTAGTGCGTAAATTATCTCTATGGAATTAAGGTAAAGACCGGTAACCAGCCATAACCCCATGATTATTCTAAAATGACGTTCAGACATATTGTATTTGCCTATGAAAATGCTGCTTCAGTAAAATAAATTCACGTGAATTTATATGCTCTGTATCGGTAAGTCCTTCATGTTCTTAAGGTGTTTTATGTAAAGCTATGTTTTTATTTGAAATTTATCTGCAGAATAGTAGGGGAAGTAGCTGTAGCAAACGTAGCAAAAACGGGGTCGGGTCTTGCGTTTTGCCCATATGGGAATACCAGGCAGACCTATGATAGGAGAAGAGGGCGGGATGTATGTTGTATATTAGAATATTAGAAACAATTGTACCGTGAGTATTGTTGACTAAACAATACGAGGAAATACTCTTGGGGTGCTCTCTGATCCATATTTTCGGCTCTCTGGCCCATGTTTTCCGTCAATTAATAACTATAATCATATGACGATAATCAAACGTAACCCGGGTAAGTAATGGTTAAGATCAGAGCAAGGTTATATATATTAGGTTTGATGGCGCTGATTGTGTGTAATGCTCAGGCGGACATATCTCCAGTAGTTATACAAAGTGTTTATAAGATGGGCGATTGGCGTCCCTTGCCCGAAGACAAGATTAAATCGGCAGCAGTTGATTCTGCATTAGCTGAAATTTCCAAAACAAAAATGTTTGCGTTTTTCACCGCTAAGCAACCTGGAATAGAAACTGGCAGTCTGCAAATTACCGTACATCTTGTTGAGGAGGCGGAAACAGCTACTGTCAGTATTTTTTTACAACAGGCTAATGGCATCTCCGTATCAAGTACGCACTCAGAGTCGTTAAAATCTCAGCTCTATGATGGAATTTATAAAAGGTTTCAGCTTGCCGGTTCAACGGCAGGTAAAAAGATTGCCACAATATTAGAATCACGAAAAATTGAACCATCAAATAAAAATATTCCAGGCGCTGATCAGAAACGTATTAATTACCTGGAAAATCAAATAATCAGTATCAATAACAAAATAATTCAACAATCAGGTAATGATTCCGTAAGGAATGAGGCGAAGCTGGAGTATATTTTAAGCGAGCTTAAGTCTATTAATAGTAACTACGAGAACTTAGCCAAAAAAGAAGACATTCATAAGCAAAATATCAAGCTTGATAAAGTCCTGGATGAAGTCGGTCAGTTAAATACTAAAATTGACAACAAGCCTGTAGCTCAAATTAATGTGAAACAGAATTATGTTATTGAGAACGTTTTAACAGGACAAAATCAATTTGCAAAATCAGGCAAGTCTGGTCGTGATGAAGGAAAGGCCAGGCGTCTTTATGATCAGGCACAAGAATTTAAACAAAATAAAGAGTATAGAAAAGCGGAAGCTGCGCTTCAACAGGCTTTGCCTTTGCAAGTTTCATCTGGTCTCAGTAGTTTAATATTAGATGAATTAAATTATGCCTTACCAATGTTCGAAGCGCAGAGTCTGGCGATTGATTTAGGCGGTAATTTCCAGTCATATTCTAAAAAAGGCAAGCATACTGCTATGCTGAATAGAATTACTACGATATACAAAACCGCTTTAAAGAATAATCAGCAAAACTTCCAACGTACTCGCGCGATTCAAGCTGCGCTTGATCAACACATGACCACCAGCAGCGCAATGTCTGCGGCGATGTCTGCGCAGAGCAGAAGCAATGCTTATACTGTGCATCAATATATGAAAATGGAGTACATGATGGAAGGTAAGTACCCTAGTGAAAAAGACTTTGGTACCTTGCTAAAGCGTTATAACTTGCGCTACAAGGTTCTCTCGTATAAATCGAGCACTGATAAATACAGCGCAAAGCTTCAGGCAACAGCTGGTGACGTTATCAATCTCAGTGTTGATGCCGACGGTGACGTTACAGTTGATTGAGGCATGAAACTCATATAAGTTACATATAGTATATTAGAAACTATTGTGCCGTCAGTATTGTTTAATTAACAATACGAGGAAATACTCTTGGGGTGCTCTATGACCCGTGTTTTTCGTCATGCATTGACTGCTTATCCCACATCACTGTTTAAATTTAACGGGGTCAGAGAGCAATAAACGCTAATATTAGAAACAATTGCTCTCTGATACCTATTTTTGATTACTCTTTCGCTTGCAAAAAAGAAGCGTTAAACCCGATAAAAATAACCAGGCCGTAGGTGGGATCGGTACAGTTGCCACCGTTTCTATAGAGAATGTGTACAGTTCTTCGCTAAGCAAGATATGAAAATCTACATACATCGAGTCAGTAGTCCATTCAATGGCAGTGACACTGGGATTTACTTTGAACGTACAATTGCCTGTGCCCAGACATTCGTAGCTATCTAATGTTACGTTGACAATTTCTTGAGGACTGCCAAGCCAGTCAAGATCATTCAGACTGATCCGAATCATATCGCTTGGGCCAGAGATATTCGCAAACTGTGGCCTGGTTTGTTCAGTAAAACCAATCGTGAAGCCATTATCGAAAATATCTATGGAAAAATCCCAGATCTGCCCGGCAGGATCTGTCGCCGTAGCCTGAAAATCTATGCCATTACCGATTGCACCTGATCCGAAGTTATTACTGATGTTGAATGGGGATGCCCCCCCTAGCACTGCCTCAACGTTATCGCCTATCAACGTTGCATTAACCGAGCATGGCAGGGTACCCAACAAGCATGTAATGACATACAGCTTGCTATTAAATATATTGCGTAACATTTTATATCTCCTTATATAGCCTGAATAAATTAAAGGGGTCGGTGACAAATGATAATCAATCACAAAGCTAAACACTTCTTATTTGTCACCGACCCCTTTAATTTTTTAATTCTAACATTAATAACAATTGCTCTCTGACTCCTGTTTTTCCCAAATGTTTTATGTAACTTAGAACTGCGTCACATATTGAATAAATCAGCACGTGGTACTTCCTATATACTGAATTTGTCAGGAATATTTCGCTGGTTTGTTCTGAATACGATCTTGCGTAATATCTGTTAAATAAAGTAAAGAGGATGTGAGCATGAGTACAATGAGCAAAAAAGAGGGATTTGCATGTGATGTGTGGTATGTTCTTATTGGTTTATCTCCTCTCATTCGTTTTCACCGAAAATCTAGTTTGGTGAGTACAGCAAATTGTTCTCTGCGTATTAGTAACCATCAGTATTGATTAGGCGGCTAAAAATGAAAAAAATATCTCTCTATATAGTCTTGATAGCTTTTATGTTTTCTGCGCAAGTGCATGCGGCAACATGCAAGGTGGATTATTTCGAACTTCAAGAAGTTGAGGTTAGACAGCCAGCCAAAGGTTTGGATGATGCGGGCACAGCAGTGGTATCAGAGGTAATTACCACCCTGGTAACCTTTGGTGCTGGAAAAATTGCGAGTGCTGGGTTAAAAGGCACTGCGGCCGGAGTCAAGGTTGCTAACTCAAAAGCCTTCGTACTCAGCAAAAAACTTAGATCGAATGAAGTTTTGAATAAAGCGCTCGGTCAAGCAGTTGCTAATGCTGTAGAGGATACCGCTCTCGAAGACTGGGCTGACCCGGTTGGCTATCTAATCGGTGAGCTCGACGACATTTTTAGAACGCCGGATGATCTCATCGTACGAATTGGTGGCCAGCGAGTTTTCAGCGGCGGCGAATATATCTTTGAGATGCCTGCCTTTGTGGAGCCATTTGTTCCTATTGATACTAAGAGCTTTACTCAGCAGGCGAGCGTTGGATCTTTCGTTGGTTCGTTTAATCTCCAGTTGATTGAATATGACGGCTTCAGTGCTAATGATGATCTGGGTACTATTTACGGTCGCGATCAGAACATGTTAACGGACCAGCTGCCGCCTTTGAATGAAGAAGATGTTGAACTTTTTTCGTCTGCTGAAGACGATAGTCATTACCGAGTGAAGTTTAAGATAATCCCCGGGGCGGGAACACTTGATGACGTTCCAGAGAGATTGTTCTGCAACACAGACGAATGTCAGGACGCCCGTGAAGCCTTCCCTAATGACGTCTACCTGGATGGATATCCATCTGGCTCAGACCTTAAAGCGTGTCCTGATGGTTATACCGATGCGGGTGAAACCTATTTAGGCGAGGCGTCCTACGCAGGTACCGGTCCCTGGTATCGGGTTTGTGAGTTACATACCCCCAATTGTGGTCGCCCGTTCACAAGGCTTAAGGATTTAGGTGGTGTTAGCGCGCTTAATGATGGTGATGTCATTGTACTCAGGGGCAGAACAGGTCATCAGGTCAGTGAAGTTGTAAATCCAGATTTTTGTGATAATTTAACGGATACCTGTGAGCCGCGCACATTTTCTAAGTATCTTAGTAACTCTAAAAATAATGGTCAGTATCTAGGTGTTTGTAATGATTGCAATCCTGCCATTTTGAATCTGCAAAATGCCGGTGCGTATTTTATGGATCGAGACCGTGTCGACGCACAATGGACAGTTAAAAAAATAGGTTCAAAATATGCTTTGCAGGGCAGTAATGGTAAATATCTTGCTCGATGCTTGAATTGCACCGACAACGGTTATTATGATGCCTTTGTACATGTAGTCGATCCGGATACACCGCTTGCTCAATTTACAATAGAAGAGAGCCCAACGCCTGAAGGTGATTTCATCTATACGTTAAAATCAGATGATATCGGGCTCTACCTTGATGTTTGTTTGGGATGTCGAGACGACTATAAGCTTGGTTACGGATATTCCGGTAGTTTTAATACGCCGGATCCAAATAGTTTCTTCGCCAAATGGTCGATTGGTGTAAAACAAAAGGATTATGATACCGATGGCGACCTTGTGGTCGATATTGATGATGCCTTCCCAAATGATCCAACGGAGACCAGGGATTCTGATGGTGATGGAGTTGGCGACAATGCAGATGCATTCCCTTTTAACCCCGGTGAAAATGCTGACTCCGATGGCGATGGCGTGCCTAATAACGCTGATGCCTGCCCAAATGATCCACTAGATACGATTGATTCTGACGGTGATGGCGTTTGCGATAATGAAGATGCCTTCCCCGATAATTTAAATGAAAGCGCAGATGCCGATGGCGATGGTGTTGGTAATAACAGTGACCGTTTCCCATTAGATCCAACAGAGACCAGAGACAGGGATGCGGATGGTGTCGGTGATAATGCCGACCCATTCCCTTATGACTCAGATAACCTCAGGCATATTGAGGTCGATAATCGCAATGGCTGGGTAATAGATTATGCTGGATTCTCGGAACCGTTTAGCTCCCCGACTCCAGTTGAAGTAGTCAAGCAGGATTCACCAGTGTACTTCACTTTGACGGGGGGTGTTAGTGGCTCCACTGCTAAAGTAACTTTTACCTACGAAAACCCACTTGATGCCGAAGTGGTCATGTTCAAGATTCTTTGCTCGGAACTCAATTGCGTTGCTAATGGCATAGCCCCAGAGGACTCGTTTTATATTACTAATAGCAGTGTTATTATCGATGGTAACAAAATCACCGTTATTTTTCAGGACGGTGAAATCGGCGATGATGATGGTATAGCCAATGGTGTAATCGACAGTCTCAGTCTTTTAGCTCCGTGGGTCCCGGTATTACTCTCTGACGGTTTACCTGTAATAGGCTACGATTTCCCCCGGGATTTAGATAATGATGGTGTTATTGATGATGCCGATGCCTACCCTTTCGACCCTGACAACACCCGATCTATAAACTTTGATAACAGCAATGGCTGGACGCCTAAAAAGGCAGTATTTGTTCCTATTGGCAGCATCTCTGAGCCACCGCCGGCTGGCAGTGAACTGACGCGAGGACTGGTTGATATGACACTTATCTCTGCTTTTGTGGGGACGGAAGCGACATTCATCATTACCTATCCTGAGCCGCTTGATACTGGCATGGTCTGGTGGAAATACGGCCCCACTGCCGAAAATAACGAACCACATTGGTACGTCTTTGATGGTGCTGTCTTTAGCGGCAACACCGTTACACTGACGATTAAAGACGGTGGCACTGGAGATGATGATCTAATAGAAAATGGTAGCATTATTGATCCCGGTGGACCGGGGAGTCCAATTGATCCAACTGATTCAACTGATTCAACTGATTCGGATACTACACAAACAACAGCAAGCTCTGTCGACAGTGGCGGTTCAATCAGTATCTGGTATTGGTTTGTTCTGATGTTGACTGTGATGGCAAGTCGAACACAAACAAGATTGAGAATAAAATCCTCGTTTAATGCGTAGAGCAAAGATTGAAACAAACGAACAATCGTGAACAATCGGGGACAGACCACGATTTATCCTGGCAGGTTGAATATTTAAGTGTCTATACAAGAATGTGTAGATTTGAGTCGACTTTCTAAGACTGGTTTAACTTATTGAAATGTATGGTACCGAGGGCCGGACAAATTTGTCTGGAACAAATTTGCATAGCGAACAAAGTGAGCTACCCCAACGGGGTGAATTACAGGGAAGTAATTCATAATCTTACCGGGAACCGGTTCGGGCTCATGTTAAGCCTGAAGCTTTAACACGAGTGAATAAGCTAATAGATAAATATGGTACCGAGGGCCGGACAAATTTGTCTGGAACAAATTTGCATAGCGAACAAAGTGAGCTAACCCCAACGGGGTGAATTACAGGGAAGTAATTCATAATCTTACCGGGAACCGGTTCGGGCTCATGTTAAGCCTGAAGCTTTAACACGAGTGAATAAGCTAATAGATAAATATGGTACCGAGGGCCGGAATCGAACCGGCACTTCCGTGAGGAAACCGGATTTTGAATCCGGCGCGTCTACCAGTTCCGCCACCCCGGCATATCATGCAGCGCGCATTGTATCGGAAATAGCGCTTTGTTAATAGTCGTTGTGACTAATTTGGAAAGACTTTTTTAAACGGTTTAACGGTTACATTGGCGTAAACGCCGGCCGCTACATACGGGTCGGTATCTGCCCAGCTTTTTGCAGCTTCCAGGCTTTCGAACTCTGCCACAACCAGGCTGCCGCTGAAACCGTTTTCGCCGGGATCTTCACTGTCGACAGCAGGGTGGGGGCCAGCCAGTATCAGGCGGCCTGCTTCCTGTAATGCGCTCAGGCGTTCTAAATGTTCAGGCCTGGCGGCAAGGCGGTCCTGCAGGCTGTTTGCTACGTCTTGTGCAATGATGGCGTATAACATCAGGCATTGTCTCCATTTTGATCGGCATTTTTATCTTTTACATCGTCTTCAGTAATGTGCTGTGACAGGTAGAGTGCCTGCAGAATAACAAAACCGATGGTCAGGCCCATAAGGCCGAATAGCTTGAAGTTTACCCAGGTGTCCATGCGTACATCTTCTGCTGCGCTCAGGTCGTAGTAGAAGGCAACATACAGGTTTGCCGCGCCGCTGATAAAAAAGAAGGTGACCCAGGACAGGTTAAGGGTTTTCCAGACATTTTCTGGTAATGAGATCTGGTCTTTCATCATGCGCTGGATAATGGGTTTTTCACCGATGAACATACTGCCGAGAAAGACGAGGGCAAACAGCCAGTTTAATACCGTTGGTTTCCACTGAATAAATGCCGGGTTGCCGAGAAAGATGGTGATGCTGCCGAGTACGGTAATGAGCACCAGCGAGAAAATATGCATGCGTTCAAATTTACGCGTGTTGTACCAGTGGTAGGCAACCTGGATAAAACTCGCGATGATGGCAACCGCGGTAGCGATAATAGTGGCATTAATAAAGTCCGGTTTGTCCGGGTTTATCAGCTGGCCGACAAAGGTGTTCTCGGTTAGAAAACTGGCCTGATAGTAGCTGACGAAAAAGAGAATAATTGGAAAGAAATCAAATAGTAACTTCATGTTCTTAAAGTGGTTTGTTGTTATTGTTTGGGTTTGGTTATGCCGTGAGGAGGGCATTATACAGGACTTTTTTTGAGTGAGTTTTAAGATTTAGGTTTCATCTTACATGTTGTTGTCATTTCGAACGGGTGTGAGAAATCAATAAAACACAACACAAGATATCTCACACCCGTTCGAGATGACAGGATAGTGTTTGATCAAAATGATGGATTAGACAGTCACTGATTAAAGGTGAGGCTTTTAATCGTGTGACAGTGTAAAATTCGACTATTGATAGTAGCACCATTTGTATTTTGTACTTTAGGTACTGGCACGGAAGGTTTCTGCATATTTTACGTTTTTCACTTTTAACTAATCATTGCTTTCAAGATGAGCCAGTACTTCGAAATCCATCCCGACAATCCGCAGAAGCGCCTGATTAAGCAGGCGGTTGAAATCATACATAATGGCGGGGTAATTGTGTATCCGACGGATTCCAGTTATGCGCTGGGCTGCCATCTTGGTGATAAAAATGCGGTGACAAAGTTGCGCCGGATTCGGCAGATTGATGACAAGCATAACTTAACGCTGGTTTGCCGGGATCTGTCTGAAATCTCCACCTACGCAAAAATAGAAAATTCTGATTATCGTTTGCTTAAATCTTTAACGCCCGGGCCCTATACTTTTATTCTTCCTGCTACCAGTGAAGTGCCGCGCCGGCTGATGCACCCCAAACGCCGTCACATTGGATTGCGAGTGATGGATCATCCGGTGGTTAACGAACTGCTGGAAGAGCTTGGCCAGCCCTTGATCACGTGTACCCTGGTGATGCCGGGTGAAGAGTTACCGGTGACGGATGCTGAAGATATTCGTTCTCAGCTGGAAAAACAGGTGGATTTGATTATTGACGGCGGCCATTGCGGTATTGAGCCGACAACGGTTATCCGCATGACCGGTGGCGCGCCGGAGGTTCGCCGCCAGGGCAAAGGCACGGATCATGGACTCTGAGAACAGGGTCTCTGAAAAGCCAGTTTAAAGTGCGCATTAATCATTCAGGATGATGTTTAGCATAGCCTCCATGCATGATGGTAATTCGTGTAAACTGCCGACAAATACTAATTACTTTTGCCTCTCTTAAATGTCGTCACTTCCTGATTTTTTATACTCTCTGCTGGTTTGGGGAATCCCCGGGATATTTGCCATAACATTGCATGAAGTTTCTCATGGCTGGGTGGCGAGCCTGCTAGGGGATAATACTGCTAAAAGCCGCGGCCGACTGTCGGTTAACCCGCTGACTCATGTTGATCCTGTGGGCACTGTCGTGGTGCCGTTTCTGACGATATTTATGACCGGATATGGTTTTGGCTGGGCGAAACCGGTGCCGGTCGAACCGCGCTATTTTAAATCGCCAATGGTGGATATGGCGCTGGTAGCTGCAGCCGGGCCCATCGCTAACTTTTTTATGGCCTGCTTCTGGGCGACAATGATTGTCTTTGCCGGTGCTCTGCTCGACCCATCCAGCACCCAGTCTTTTCTGGTTGATATGGGCAGTAAGGGCATCCTGATCAATATTGTTTTACTGGTTATTAATTTACTGCCAATACCGCCACTTGATGGTGGCCGCGTGGTGGCTGGTGTGCTGCCGCCTTCATTAGCTACCCAGTTTATGAAGCTGGAACGGTTCGGTATGGTGATAATTATCGTATTAATGGTCAGCGGTATACTCGGTAAAATTTTATGGCCCACGGTACTGCATTTTGTCAAAATTATTGGCATGATGTTCGGACTGAATGGTTAACCCCAACACACCATGACAATCAAATAATTACAACCAACAGTAACAATCTGCATTAACAAAAGGTAACAAAGGCTTGAATACAGTAGCAACGCAACATCAGCGAGTTTTATCCGGCATGCGTCCGACAGGGCGTTTGCATCTGGGGCATTACCACGGCGTGTTAAAAAACTGGGTGCAGTTACAGCATGAGTACGAGTGTTTCTTCTTTGTTGCCGACTGGCACGCGTTAACCACGCATTACGAAGATCCTTCGATTATCGAGCAAAGTGCCTGGGAAATGGTGGTGGACTGGCTGGCTGCGGGTATCAGTCCGGGTTCGGCCAAGTTATTTATGCAGTCTAAAGTGCCTGAGCACGCCGAGCTGTATACGCTACTGTCGATGATTACGCCGTTGAGCTGGCTGGAACGTGTGCCGACCTATAAAGATCAGCAGGAACAGCTAAAAGAGAAAGACCTGGCGACTTATGGTTTTCTTGGCTACCCGTTGTTACAGAGTGCCGATATCCTGGTTTACAAGGCCGGCATGGTGCCCGTGGGTGAAGACCAGGTGGCACATGTCGAGTTAACCCGTGAAGTGGCGCGGCGCTTTAATCATCTGTATGGCCGCGAGCCGGGTTTTGAGGAAAAGGCCGAGCAGGCGGCGGCAAAAATGGGCAAGAAAAATGCCCGCATGTTCTTCCAGTATCGAAAGGAATACCAGGAAAAGGGCGATACCGAGGCATTAAATGTAGCCCACGCTTTACTCGACTCGCAGCAGAATATTTCTATCGGCGACAAAGAGCGCCTGTTTGGTTACCTGGAAGGCTCCGGCAAGATCATCCTGCCAGAACCGCAGGCACTGCTGACACCGGCGTCAAAAATGCCCGGGCTGGATGGGCAGAAAATGTCCAAGTCCTATAACAACACCATTGCACTGCGCGATGACACGGATACCGTGGCGAAAAAGCTGCGTACCATGCCGACGGATCCGGCGCGCGTCAGGCGTACTGATCCGGGTGATCCGGCGAAATGCCCGGTCTGGCAGTTCCACGAAGTTTATTCAAATGAAGATACCTGTGAATGGGTGCAGCAAGGCTGTAAGAGTGCATCAATAGGCTGTGTCGAATGCAAACAGCCAATCATTGATTCCGTACTGGCTGAACTGGCACCGATGCAGGAAAGGGCGAAAGATTACGAAGAGGATGTGGGCGCGGTGAAAGCCATCATCGAAGAGGGAAATGAGGCCGCAAGAGAGGTCGCTCGTGATACACTGGAAGACGTTCGAAAAGCGATGGGCATCGCTTACTTATAACCGGATATTCAAATATTATGGCAAACCCCGACATACAGGAAACCCAGCTGCACGAAGACCTGCAGCAACAGGAAAAAGAGCCGAACGAAGATAAGCTGGCGGCTGCTAAAAAGCCGGCTGCTGAGCACGACCCTAACCAGGCTTCCGCACAAAGTGAAATGCCATTTGCCTTAATTCAGGGCGAACCGTTAACCATCGTTCCGCAGGATCTGTACATTCCACCCGATGCACTGGAAGTCATCCTGGAAGCATTTGAAGGCCCGCTGGACTTGCTGCTGTACCTGATCAAGCGGCAGAATATTGATATTCTGGACATCCCTCTGGAAGAAACTACCCGCCAGTACATGCATTACATCGATTTGATGCAAAACCTGAAAATTGAACTGGCCTCGGAATATTTACTGATGGCTGCCATGCTGGCGGAAATAAAATCTCGCATGTTATTGCCAAGGCCGGCGGAAAGTGAAGAAGAAGATGATCCGCGTGCTGAACTGATACGTCGACTGCAGGAATATGAACGCTTTAAAACGGCGGCGCAGAATATTGATGAGATTCCACGACAGGGCCGTGATTTCTATTTAACCGATATCGAACCACCGGAAATTCAACAGGAAAGGCCGGTACCCGAAGTGGACCTTCGCGACATTCTGTTTGCCTTTAAAGATGCCATGGCACGTGCAGATATGTATACGCACCATCATATCCAGCGCGAAGCGTTATCGGTTCGTGAACGTATGTCGAGTGTGCTGAGTTTGCTGAAGACCGACGGTTTTACCAGCTACACCAGCCTGTTTACTATCGAAGAAGGCCGCCGCGGTGTTGTTGTTACCCTGCTGGCTATTCTTGAGCTGGTGAAAGAGCAGCTGATCGATTTAGTGCAGTCAGGTACCTTTGCACCTATTCATCTAAAGGCAGCAGGTTCTGATGGTATTGTAGCGCCGGATCGCATAATCCGAAGCAGTGCAAATGATGAGTATGACTCTACTAATAATTCTAATAATGATGCTGGCAACGACGACAGGTAGGCCGCAATAAGCAAGTAAAGAGCAAATTATGGATACAGAAAAACTTAAAAAAATTCTCGAGGCAATTTTGCTTGCCAGCGATCGTATTTTAACGGCCAACCAGCTGGAAGTATTATTCGAGCTTGATGAGGAACGTCCGACACGTGATGAAATTCGCAAAGCACTGCATGAAATGGCAGACGATTATGAGAATCGCGGTTATGAACTAAAGCAGGTTGCCAGTGGATTTCGTTTACAGGTAAGGCAGGAATACGCTATCTGGGTAGGTCGTTTATGGGAAGAAAAGCCGGCGCGTTATACCCGTGCGCTACTGGAAACCATGGCACTGATTGCTTACCGCCAGCCAATTACACGTGGTGAAATCGAAGAAGTGCGCGGCGTCAGCGTTAGTTCAAATATTATTAAAACCCTGCTTGAACGTGACTGGATTAAAGTGCTGGGCCATAAAGACGTGCCTGGAAAACCAACACTGTATGGAACCACCAAAGAGTTCCTCGATTACTTTAACCTGAAAACACTGGACCAGCTGCCAACACTGGCCGAGATAAAAGACCTGGACAGTATTCACCCTGAACTTGCACTGGATGAAAATCTTGATGCTGAAGATCAGAAAAATGCAGATGTTGCTGAATGATTCCGCGCGGCCCGATGATGAAATCGAAGACGTGTTAGCTGCAGCTGAACAGGATGATGCGGAAACAGAATCTGATTCTGAAATCGTGGCTGAAGAAAAGGTTGCTGAAGACGCAGTTACTGAAGAAATAGTTGCTGAAGAAACGGCAGCCAAAGAGCATGACACTGAAATCGAAGATGAGCTGGCTGAAACCACGGCTGAAGATGCCGGGATGGAAGGCGTAATATCTGATGAAGATGATGCCTCAGCTGATTCAGAAAAATCCGAAAAACAGGTTTTTAATGCTTAAGGTATTAAACCCTTACGCAGCAAAATCTGCTATCTCAATATTGAGTATTAAATCATGACACAGGTGCCCGCTCAGGGTGAGCGTATTCAGAAAGCACTGGCACGAATGGGTTTTGGTTCGCGTCGTGAAATTGAGCGCCTGATCGGCGAAGAAAAAATACGTCTTAATGGCCAGCTGGCAAAAATCGGTGACCACGTAATAGTGGGTGATAAGGTTAACATCGGCAACCGCCGGGCCGTTATCAGCGGTGATGTGAATCGCATTCGTGTACTGCTTTATAACAAGCCCGAAGGCGAAATTTGCACCCGCAAAGATGAAGAAGGCCGTAAAACGGTTTTCGATAGTATCGGTACGCTAAGAGATGGTCGCTGGATCAGCGTCGGCCGGCTCGATATAAACTCCAGTGGCCTGTTACTGTTTACCAATTACGGCGAACTGGCAAACCATTTAATGCATCCCTCCAGTGAAATTGAACGTGAGTATGCAGTCCGGGTGAACGGTGAAGTGACCAGTGACATCATCAAGAATTTACTGAAAGGTGTTGAGCTGGAAGACGGCCTGCTGAAATTTGATAAGATTGTTGATGCCGGCGGGCAGGGTGCCAACCACTGGTATCACGTCATCTTAAAAGAAGGCAAAAATCGCGAAGTGCGCAGGCTTTGGCAATCACAGGATATGCGGGTAAGCCGCTTAACCCGGGTTCGTTATGGCAACCTGGTATTACCGCGAGATTTAAAGGTCGGTAAAAAAGTCGAGCTGTCACTGGAAGAAATAAAGCAGCTGTTTGCCGATGTGAAACTCGAATGGCCTGAGTCACGTGACGAGATGACGAAGCAGCGAAGCGATAAAGCCAGAAGCCAGTCGATAAAACAGCAGCGTTTTGGTGATAAATCACAGGCAAAAAGTGGCAAAACTTCTCACTCGAATTCAGGTCAAACACACAGGGCTGGCGCGAGAAAAGACACTCGCTCCACACAGTCAAAAAGAACTAACGCAAAGAAAGGCAGTAACCGGCATTAGTTCTAGCCTATGTTTTTAGCGAGGGCCATTTACATGAAACTGATAATGCGTTTAAAACTTCTGTTTATTGTTATTTCGATGTGCGTAATCATTACGCCTGATGCTTTTGCCAGGTCAGAAGGTCAACTTTCTGCAGGTCATGGTTAACCCGGGTTATGAAGAGAAACCCTCATGGTTTAAAGTTTCCTTTCTTGATTTGTTTGAAGACATCGAAGAAGCCGCTGAAAATAATAAACGTGTCATGGTTTATTTCTACCAGGACGGCTGTCCTTACTGCAAGATACTGCTGCAGGATAATTTCAGTCAACTCGAAATAGCCGATAAAACGCAAAAATATTTTGATGTGGTGGCGATCAATCTCTGGGGTGACCAGGAAGTAACGGTCGGCGATAAAGTCTATAAAGAAAAAGATTTTGCCGAAGCATTAAAAGTTCAGTACACGCCAACCCTGTTGTTCTTTTCCGAAGATAAAAAAGTCGTATTCCGTGCTAATGGTTATTACCCGCCGGAAAAGTTTAGTGCGCTGCTGGACTATATTGGTGAAAAGCAGGAAAACAAAATCAGTTACCAGGCTTACATGGAAAAGCTCGATCCACAACCTGCTAGCGGACGTTTGCACGATGATATTAATAGCGTGAAATCTGCAGCTGATTTATCTCGCAATACTAATACGCAGGATAAACCGTTGCTGGTTATGTTCGAGCAAAAAAAATGCAGCAGCTGTGATGAGTTGCACCTGGATATTTTAAAACGCAAGGAGAGTATCGAGCTATTATCTGAATTTGATGTTGTGGTTCTGGATATGTGGTCTGATCAGGTTATCACTACGCCTGCTGGCGATAAATTAAAAATTCGCGACTGGGCAAAAAAACTCAACGTTAAATATGCACCCAGCCTGTTGTTTTTTGACGGGGCCGGTGAAGAAGTGTTTCGCGCTGATGCCTATTTAAAAGCTTTTCATACACAGACAGCGATGGATTATGTAGCGAACGGGGCCTACAGGACTCAGGCTAACTTCCAGCGTTTCGTTGATGCGCGTGCCGATCATCTTCGCGAGCAGGGAATAGAAGTCAACCTGATGGAATAGCCCGTCAATATTACTGTCATCTCGAGCAGCGGGTTTTTAATGTACTGAATGCTTTTTCGTCTTGCCATGAACACAAGGCAAAATAAACCTGAACCGAACCATAGTTATATATGTAAGAATTGATCGTTGTCACTTTCAGGCAATAAAACCAGGCGTTATACGTGAATAATACCATTGCGACCATTCCTTTATTGAACCTGTTACTTGCATTTATACCTGTGCTGGTAACCTTAGCTATTCTTTATAACTGGTCATTAAAAGCGGGCCATGCCAGTTATGCTGTATTGCGAATGCTGGTGCAGTTATTGCTGATTGGTTACTTTCTGACATTCATATTTGAAAGTCATGATCCAGGAATTATTTTGATTATCCTGCTGATAATGGTGCTTGCTTCAAGCTGGATTGCACTGGGTACGGTTGCAAGTATGCGAATTCAGCTGTACAAAAATGCACTGGCAGCAATCGTACTTGGTGGTGGCATAACACTGCTATTAATTACCCAGCTTGTGCTGGAAGTGGATCCCTGGTATTCACCGCAGACCATGATACCGATTGCCGGTATGATTTTTGCCAATTCCATGAACAGCGTCAGCCTGGCGGCTGAACGATTAAGTGCGGAGATGGATCGGAATGTATCCTACCTGGCTGCACGTAAAATTGCCTTGCAGTCTTCACTTATACCAGTAATCAATTCTCTTTTTGCCGTTGGCCTGGTTTCTTTGCCTGGCATGATGACAGGGCAGATACTATCAGGCGTTTCACCATTAATTGCTGCCAGGTACCAGATAATGGTGATGTGCATGATTTTTGGTTCAGCCGGTATCGCTACCGCAATATTCCTGGTGCTGGTAAAACCGCATTTTACAAAGACGGAAGCAGCGTTGTAATAGACGACTAGTATTTCAAAGAGTTAGCCTGCCTGAGAAGAGAGTTCGTCCAGTTCGAAGATTCTACCGTGTGATGCGGCATTATTAATCGTGATGCTTTCTTCGCTCAATAAAAAGGCCGCAGCTTTGGCAACGGTATCCGGCCTGGTGAGCGTTTCCGGATTTTCACCGGGAAATGCGCGTGTTCTGAAGGCCGTGTGGACATCGCCTGGCAACAGCCCGGTGACATTGATTGAGCTGTTCTCCAGTTCATCGGCGAGTATCTGCATGAAGCTGCTCAGGCCAGCCTTGGAAACACCATAAGCTCCCCAGTAAGCCGTATTTTTATTGTCCAGGTTAAAGACAATGCTGCTATTGCTGTCATGCTTGAGCAGTGGAATGCACGCCTGTGTCAGCATAAACGTTGCATTGAGGTTAATTTGCATGACACGGTGCCATAGCTGCTGGTCGTATTGCTGTATGGGTGAGGAGGCGCCATGCCAGCCGGCGTTATTAAACAGGGCATCGAGTTTGCCAAATTCTTTTGTGATGACGTCGTTTAAGGTTTCACAGTCTTGCGGTGTCATTTTTTCAAAATCCAGCGGGTAAATAACCGGTTCGGTATAGCCAGCATCGACAATTTCGTCATATAGCACTTCAAGCTTTGGCGTCTGTTTACCATGGATAATAACGGTTGCACCCCGTTTAGCACATTCGATGGCAGTGGCTTTACCAATACCATCACTGGCACCTGTGATTAAAATTGTTTTATCTGTTAATTGCATAATCTGTCTGTAAGCATAAGATACGGGGTTATCAAAACCGCTATTTTACCCATTCCTGAGCTACTATGCAGTATTCAAATTTTACCTGGCGTGATGCACAGCCATTCAGTGAAACCTTCGATGATATCTATTATTCGTCAAATGCCGACGAGAGTGTTTCCGGCGAAGGTGAGTTTCTGCATGTTTTTTTTAAAAATAACGGACTGCCGCATCGCTGGCAGGAAAATCGTGACTTTGTTATTGCCGAACTTGGCCTGGGCAGTACCTTAAACTGCCTGTTAACAATACAGCAGTGGCTGGCTCACCTTGAAGAAAGTCAGCATGATAAATGCCTGCATTACATCGCTGTAGAAAAGTACCCGTTGTCGCCGCAGGCAATTGTCGAACTTCTGTCACGTTATTCAATGCTGCAGGGCTACTGCAAGGAGCTTGTCGATAATTATCCTCCTGCTGTAGAAGGTTCACACAGCCGTCTACTGTTTAATGGTCGAGTGCATATTCATTTTAAGTTTATGGATGCGTTTGATGCATTAAAAGATGAACAGCTGAATGTTGATGCATGGTATCTCGATGGTTTTTCACCGGCAAAGAATTCTGATATGTGGTCGGCTGAGCTGTTTCAGAAAGTTGCTCAGAACAGTCATAAGGGAACCACCTGCAGCACTTATACCTCGGCAGGTTTTGTAAAACGAAATCTGCAGCAAAGCGGGTTTAGCGTGAAAAAAGTGACCGGGCATGGTAACAAGCGTGAAATGCTGACTGCAGAACTGGATCAGGAGCCTGTGGCGGATTATCGTTTTGCGGATAAGCCCTGGTACTGCTCTACCATTGAAACAACAGCAGGCATCACCGCAGGTTACTATTATCGGCGCCGGTATTGCCGGCCTCAGCGTGGCTTATGCAATGGCGAAAAGAGGCTGCTCAGTAACTGTGATAGATCGTAACAGCGAGGTGGCTAAGCAGACATCAGCAAACCCGTGTGCCATCGTTTATCCTCGTTTATCGGTTGATAATGATGTTGATACTGAATTTTACACCGCGGCTTACTGTTATAGCCTGTATCAGCTGGCGGCATTACAGAAAAAACAGCCGGATAAATTCTGGTTTGATGACGGCCTGTTACAGCTGATGGACAGGAAAAGGGCCGGACAGATTCTCGATAAATATACCTTTAATGATGATTTTGTTTCGCAGCTTAATAGCTTTTACTGCTGATGATTTTATGCCGCATGAAAAACTTGTCGACGCTAACGTTTTTCTTGATTTTAAAAAAGCAGGTGTTGTGCTGCCGCCAGTATTATGTGAAGTGTTGAAGCGTGAGTGTGCTGATCATCTGACGATAAAACAGGCATCGGTGGATGCCATTAAAAACACTGAAGGCAAGTGGCATTGTTATTCTGGCAATGACCTGGTTGATGTCTCTGCGCTTCTTGTTATTGCCAATGGCGTAGACGTTAACTCACTTGGCCTGGACCTTGAGTTTCCGTTAGAAAAAGTCAGAGGGCAGGTTGCTGTTTTAAATGAAACCGGGCCAACGAAAGTTATTGCTAAAACAGTTAATGCGGGCAAGTACATAACACCGTCTATAGCGGGTAAGCATTATATCGGTGCAACTTACCACCGTGGGGATAGTTCTTTGCTCGCCTTAGATGCGGATAAGGTGGAATTGTTAGCTGCAGCAGAAAAAACTTTCCCGGGAGAATTTTCTGCAAATAGTTATTCAACTGCCTGGGTGGGTATACGTTCGATGTCAAAGGATCGTGTTCCAGTAGTAGGTCCTGTTCCGGATATAACTTTTTATAAGCGGGAGTACCGGGATATTTGCCACGGCAATAATAATAAAGTTTATCAACCCGCGCAGTACCTGGATGGGCTTTATGTTTCTGCTGCACATGGTTCACGCGGTTTTAGCAGCTGTTTTTTATCGGCAGAAATTATCGCTGCACAGATTAGAGGAGAGCCATTACCGGTTAGTAAAAAGGTCGCCGATTATCTGAGTCCATCACGGTTTATTGTGAACGACCTTAAGCGAAGCTGAGCTTTCATCTTTATTGAAGGTAAGTACTTTTTCTAATGGTTTGGGCTGTTCTATGCCGTAACCCTGTGCGAAGTCAACTTTTATGTCCCGCAGTTTTTTAATGATCTGATCATTTTCAACATACTCAGCAATCGTTGCTATGCCCATGTTATGGCCGACTTCATTAATAGCCGCAACCATTGCCTGGTCTATATTATTGTTAACCATGTCAGCGACAAAGCTGCCGTCTATTTTCAGGTAGTCAACAGACAGGTTCTTCAGGTACTGGAAGGATGACAGGCCGCTTCCAAAATCATCGAGTGCAAATTTAAAGCCAACGGCTTTTAAATCCTTTATAAGTTTTTTAGCCTGTTGCAGGTTTTTGATGGCAGCTGTTTCTGTTATCTCAAAACATATGGTTTTAGTATCAATTTCATACCGGTTAGCCATCGATTTAATATCATCAACAATCGTTTTATCTGTTAACGTGTTGCCAGACAGGTTAATGGAAAAGTGTGTATTATCTCCATCGTTTTCCGAGTACTTTCGGATAAATGCAAATGTTTCCTTAATGATTTTCCTGTCCAGTAAATGCATCAGATTATATCGTTCAGCAGCAGGAATAAAGGCGTCTGGTGTGATTAACTGGTTATCTTCGTCAAGCAGTCGTACCAGTATCTCAACGTGTCCGTTTAAATGCTTCAGGTTGTTTAAAGGCACGATTGGTTGTGCATACAGGCATAATCGATTGGTTTCAATGGCATCACGTATTCTTGTTGCCCAATAGGATTCTTCCTGGCGTCGAATTAGTTCACTATCCTGCTCTTCGTAGACATATACCCGGTTGCGACCCTGATCTTTTGCCGTGTAACAGGCGAGGTCGGCTTTCCTGATAGCATTTGCAGTGTCCTGTGAACTTTTGTTAAGTGGGTTTATGCCTATGCTGATGCCAAGTTTGTAGTCGCATTTTTCCCAGCGAAATTTCATGTTTGAAATTGTATCAATGATCTTGTTGGCGATTTTAATGGCTACTTCCTGTGAGCAGTTTTTCAGTATCAGGCCAAATTCATCACCACTAAGGCGGCTTAAAACATCGTCGCCGCGGATACATTTTTTTATCAGGGCGGTGACTTCAATCAGGCACTGGTCGCCTGCGCTGTGGCCTGCGGTATCATTGATTAGTTTGAAGCGGTCAAGGTCCATATAGAATAGTATATGGCTACGATTGCTGTTGCTGGCATCGTAAATGTGATCCGATACTTCCATGTTGAAAGCGTCACGGTTTAACAGGTCTGTTAATGGGTCATGTGCAGCCTGATGAATAATGGTTTTTTCAAGATGGCGACGCTGGGTTTCATCATGAAACACGATAACTACGCCTTCGGCATAGCCCGAAGTGTTGAGTATTGGAGAAATAGAGCTTTCAATATCTTTTTTGTTGCCGTTTTTACTGACCAGGCTCAAAATACTTTTATTGATAGTAATGCTGTCATCAAGGCAGGACTTAACGACATCATGAATCGGTTCTCCGGTATCAAGGTCTTCAATTCTAAATACATCCTGCACAGGCTTGTTCTTGGCTTTATTCAGTGGCCAAGCAGTTAATGATTCTGCGACATGGTTCATGTACTCAATTTCACCATTAGTATTAGTGGTGATTACAGCGTCACCAATTGAATGCAGTGTTACTTCGGCACGTTCACGTTCCGACTTGATAACATTAACCAGTTGCATATTGATGATAGCCATTTGTACACTTTGGCTGAACTGGGTTAACAGTTGTTCATCAATACTGTCGAAATCATTTTGTGCTCTGAAAACCGCGATAGCGCCGTAGGGTTTGTCGTTCAATGTTACCGGCGTAATTAATGTTGACTTGATATCAAGGTTAATCGGTAATGATTTTTTCGCGCGTGAGTCTGATAAAACGTCGTTAATTAATAATGTTTTATTATTGTTGATCGTTCGGATGCAGGGGCCGCCATCTTCGACATCAAGAGTCAGGTGTTCCAGTTTTTCACTCTTGTTCCCGCTTGCTGATAAAAAACTGTAAGTGCGCTGGTTTTCATTAATGACAGGAAAGGCGGCAAGCTCGGTTTTTGTGATCTCCTGCGCTGCACGACAGATATTTTTAAAGAAAGCATCCTTGTTGTATCCCTCGGTGATTAAGCGGGCTATCCAGTTATCAATGAGCAGTAAACCTTGTTTGTAGCGTTCGTTGTTATTAATTTCTATCTGGTATTCCAGCTCGATGATGGCACGTGATGTGGCAATGGTCAGAATGTTTTCCGCCAGGTTTGTGTCTGCGACAGGTGATTTGCTGGCTATGGCTATTAAACCAAGGACGTTTTCCTTTTTATCAATCAGGCTAATTCCAATATAACTCACCGCCTCAGCAAACAACTTTTCATTATCATTAGGGAAGTAGTAGGACAGGTCACTATTGTGTACCAGTCGCCCGTTTTTTATTACTTCTTCACAAGGGGTGTTTGCCAGCTGGTACTTTATATTGCTGCTGAATATGCCGTGATCGAGCATGCCCAGTATCTGGGCGCTGCGTCCCGATGGGTTAATTTTGCTGATATAGGCATATTCAACCTCCAGCGCATTACATAAGGCGTTTAACAGGTAAAGGATGCGGTCTTCATTGTTGCTTCTGTTGCCATTTTTATCAATGTCTACCAGCTGGTAGAGGGCTTTCTCGGTTTTCTTTCTTAGCAATACTTCATCATTCAGCCTGGCGTTGCTGGTTTTAAGTTCGTCTTCATTTTTTCGCAACGAAAGGAAAATATATAGAATGTAAAATATCAGGTAAATAGTGCACAGGAATAACAGGATATTAAAGATCTGCGCATTGCTATTCTGATTCTCGCGTAAAGCGGTGACTTCTTCTTTTAACAGGATTATCTGGTTCTCGATATTCAAAGAATTGAAGTGCGATAATATTTCATCAATTTCCGGCAGGCGCTCGACTATCATTAAGCTGTGATTGATAAGCGCTTTTGTATCGATGTCAGGATTCTGGTTTAATGTGTCTACCAGCGGATATATTCTGTTGGCAATATTATTTTCCGGGCTTTCGTTATATTCGAGTAACAGGGTAAGAAGCTCAGCGGTAATACGTAATTGCTTTTTAGATTGTGATTTTGGTTTTATTGAGTATAAATCAGTGCCAACTTTGTAAATATATATCAGGGAATTACGCAGTATAGAGTGATGTGTTTTAAAGTCTTCTACCAGGATAGATTCATGTTTGATCAGGTTCTTAAGGCGATTGATGGCATCGTCACCAATTTCTTGCTGAACGATCTGACTACTGCTGAGTGATGTAATGTTTTCATCAAGTGATTGCAGCGTTTTGTTTAACGAGTCGTACTGCTGGATCTGGTTGCTTCTGAAACGTAGCAGGTCGCGATGAAGCTGAACCTGTAGATCCTGCAGTTCGTCAAAGTTTGCGAGTGTTTCATTAAGCGGCAGATCTCTGAATATAGTTTTATAAAAAAAGAAACTGATCACAGAGATCAGAAGTATAAAGCCAATCCAGTAATTGATACGTCCTTTAATCATAGTGTTGTGCGTCCAGCATTTTGCCTTTGTATTCACCGGTCAATGTCATGAGAAAGGCCTTTATTAGAATGATCTCTTCAACTTTTAATTCCCGGCTTAACTGTGTTTTGCCCATGACTGCAATTGCCTGTTCGATTGTTTCGGCGCTGCCATCATGAAAGTAGGGGGAAGTGACTGCAATGTTTCGTAAAGATGGTACTTTAAATACGTGTTCGTCCATTGCTCGTCGGCTGACATTTATTCTACCAAGGTCAGCTTTCGTTAACTCTCCCTGTTCTGCCAGGTAATCATAAAATACACCAAATTTCTGGTATAGATTACCACCAATGTTTATCCCCTGGTGGCATGATATGCATCCGAGTTCTTTAAATAGAGTGTAACCTTTAATTTCTTCGTTCGACAACACATCCTTTTCATAACGAAGATAGCGGTCAAAGCGAGAATTTGGTGTAATCAGTGTTTTCTCGTATTCGACAAGCGCATCAATTATATTTTGCTTTGTCAGGCCGTCCAGGTACAGTGCCGTAAAGCGGTCTCTTAATGCCGCGTCTTTCTTTAATTCTGTCACTGCTTGCTGCCAGCTGCTGTTAAACTGGTGCTGGTCTGTCATCAATGAATCTATCTGCTCATAGAGTGATCTTGCAGAGCCGTCCCAGTTTTGCCGGAAGTTAAATGCTGCGTTAAAAATACCGGGTGTGTTGATTATGTTTTTTTCCGATGATATGGATAATCCCATAGCAACGTTGTCATCACCGCCATTTTCAAGCTGGTGACAATGTGCACATGAAAGTGTATTGTTTTCAGACAAACGAGTGTCCTTAAACAGGCTTTCACCCAGCTTAGCCCGGTCTGTATTTACTTCGATAGTTAACGGTAATGGGTATATAGCCTCCTGGCGTATATATTCGTGATTATCTTCCTGTTCAACCTCAGCTGATAATGTTGCTGATACTGTAACAAAGAAAAAACTCAGGAATAGGGTATATGTGGCTTTAATGGATAACATTCTTCTATGAATCGCTGTAAAATCCCAGTTAGTGGATGTAAAAAATAACACCTTGAATTCTAGTCAATATATGGGAAAAAAACATGATAAAGACACTAGTGAACACGCTATTTTTTGTGTTTTTAGTGACTTCTGGAATTTGTCCAGTATTTGCAGCCTGTGAGGATGCGGCAAATCCGGAAGTAAACTGGGCAGGTTGTGATCTTTCCGGTAAAGACTTTAAAAACAAAGACTTAACTGGTGCGATATTGAGCAGAGGAAATTTTAGCAATGCGGACTTTTCGGGGGCAATTCTGGAAAATGTGGAATTTAACTTTTCCACTCTCGAGAATGCGCGCTTTGATGGTGCCAGAATGGCCAATTCACGTTTTCTTGCAGTAAAAGCAAAAGGTGCAAGCTTTAAAAATGCAGAGCTGGAACACGCCCGCTTTAGCCGTGCCATTCTTAATAACAGTAATTTTAATGGGGCCAAAGCTAATAATTCTAATTTTTATGATGCCAGGCTGGAATCGGCCTTATTTATTGAGACCCGGCTCATGAAAGCGGATTTTGAACGCAGCCGCCTGACTGCTGCCAGCTTTGAGCAGGCAAAACTGCAGCACGCTAACTTTACGGAAGCGCGTTTGCATAGAACAAATTTTAACAAGGCCGATATGACGAAAGCTAAGCTTGACGAGTCGGATTGCAGAAATGCCGATTTCACGGAAGCCAATTTAACCAAGGCTTCATTTCGTCAGGCAGAAATTGAACAATCTGTTTTTACGGGAGCTATTTTGAGTGACACCACCTGGTCAGACTACAAACGATGCCGAGCCAGCTCAATAGGGGAGTGTCGTTGAGCAACTATATCATTTGACCTGGGTATACTGTTTCAGTTAAGCAGTCACGAGATGATGCAAAGCAACTTCTCTGCAGCAATGGATATTTTGTTAAAGATTATTAAACTCGATTATACATGGCGAAATGGCATAGCCAGTTTATGTATGCGCGGCCTGTTTATTATGCTGGGTAAGGATAATCCGGTTGTTATCGAATACCGCCAGAAACTTATTGATCAACAATCTTAAAAACCATGAAACCACTGGAATTTTTAGCCGAAATGGCGGAAACAGCTAACGATCTTGATTTTGACGCGCACATGAACCTGATTTCAAAAGATGTCAGTGTCTATGGTGTGCCTGATTTTGAAGTTATCACCTATGACGACTGGTTCAGACAGTGCAAGCATGAGTTTGAAAATAAACTGCTGAAGAAAGTCAGTTATCAAGGCTTGAGCGTGCTTGCAGAAACCCCCGAGCGCATTATGTTCAAGTCAATAGAAACCATTGAAGGCAGTGATGGCAGCAGTAATACCAGCGGTGTAGAGTTCATTATTCAAAAAGAAGACGATGGGCAATGGCGTGTTGGACAGGAACGCATATTGCCTGAAGACGAACTGGAAAGTGACCTGCGCCGCGGTGCGTTGTAATAGTATTTCACACTTAATATGTAAATTGCAAGATGCTTATGTTATAAATAACACAATTCTATAAAGGTATTAACACGGGGGCGAATTGAATTTAATACGCAATGCTAGCCAGGGACATTTTTCACTGGTACGCCCCCTGTTGCTGGCCTTATTTGTTGCCATGCTCGTCGCCTGTGATAACCGGTCGACTACTGGTGAACCACTCCCCGATGTCTTGAGAATTGGTATTTTGCCTGACGACAGTGAGCAGGCTTTACGCGAACGCCATACCCCGCTATTTGATTACCTGTCTCAGGAACTCTCGCTCACTTACAAATTTGTAATCCCGGAAAGTTATGCTGACTTGCTGGAGCGGTTTACCAGGGGGGAAATCGATCTTGCATATTTTGGTGGGCTTACTTTTGTCAAAGCTCAGCAGATGACAGGTGCCATCCCGATTGTCATGCGCGACATCGACACACGGTTCACCAGTTACTTAATTACAAATAAAAAACATGCCGGTGAAAATCTAAACGATTTTAAAAGTAAGACCTTAAGTTTTGGCTCCAAACTTTCTACATCCGGCCATCTGATGCCGCGTCATTTTCTAACAAAAAAAATCGGTAAACCAGAAACTTTTTTCGGTCAGATACTTTATTCTGGATCACACGATGCAACGGTGAAAAACGTTAAAGATGATATCGCGGCTATTGGTGCGGTAAATGCCAATATCCTCGATACCATGTATAAAAACGGTAAAATAACACGCAATGATATTCGCATTATCAGCGAGACCCCACCCTATCCGAACTATGTCTGGGCCGTCCCGGCGCGCATCAATCAATCTGGCAGATTCAAGTTACGTAACGCTTTTTTATCTTTATTACCAACAAATGAAAGACACGCCGCAATATTACAAAGCGCTGGTGCAAATGGTTTTCTTCCTGCGTCAAATAGTGAATTTTCTCCTCTACTTGAAATAGTGAAAGAATCAGGTTTGCTCCAAACGAGTACTGATAATTAAAAATAATGTTTAATTCAGACACGCACCAGATTGTCAAACAAGTTCAGGCGCTTGTCGCCATATTACTCTTCTCAGCACTTTTCGCACTAGCCCTGATTATATGGAACACCTACGAAGCGGAAAAAATCAGTGATATAACCAGCAACTACCATACCGCCTCTTCACAGAATATCCGTTCCATCAGAAATGCCATTCTCACTATCAAATATAACCTGAAAGTATTACCAGATAACATGTACATCGAACTTGCTCATGATCATGATGACGATACTGATGGACTGCACGATATCACCGGATCTCTATATATTGTTAAACAAAATGCAGAATCATTTCATGCCAGCCATAAGAAGTATCAGCACAAGGACTTTGATGCACTCGTTACACAGCTAAAAACACATTTAAATCCAGTAATAGAAGTAATTGACAATAATATAGTAGATCATCACCAGCGGCTTCATAACAACAAAATAAAAACAATCCTGTTAATACTGGATCAAATCGACAGACTTCATGTGTTTGCCAATCAGGAAATGCTACAACGAGAATCGAAAAATGCTCGTACACGCAGCATGACTTTGTTTACCCTGATTTCTATTGCTACATTGTTTATGTTTGTCATCACCAGACGAACATTCACCTCTATCAGGGACATACTCGATCAGCAAAAGCATACAGAAAGAACGCTCAGACAGGAAAAAGAGCTTATACATACAACATTATTGTCTATCGGTGATGCAGTCATAACCACAAATAAAAGCGGACTGGTCACCAACCTGAATCCGGTTGCCGAACAATTAACTGGCTGGACAAGCACCGAAGCACAGGGAAAAACAGTCAAAAAAGTCTTTCCTATCTTCAATGCCAGTACACGAGAACCTATCGAAAATCCAGTAGAAAAAGTAATACAGACAGGTGAAACTGTCTATCTCAGCAACCACACTACACTGCGCTCGAAAGATGGGACTGAGTACCAGATTGCAGATTCAGCAGCGCCGATTGTGAACAACAATGAAATAATGGGTATGGTGCTAGTATTTAATGATGTCACAGAGCAATACCGGTTACGTGCCTCTGTCAATGAATCAAAACGCGATATGCAGGCTGTTATGGATAACACACCTGCCGTTGTCTACATAAAAGACGTCAAAGGCCGCTACCGATACATCAATAAAAAATTTGAAACTCTGTTTCACGTGCATACTGACGATATCATTGATAAAACGGACTACGATATTTTTCCTGATGAGATAGCCAATATGTTTCAGAAGAATGACAAAGAAGTCATCGCTTTAAAGCAAACCATTGTACGCGAAGATACCGCGCCACATGATGACGGTCCACATACCTATAACTCAATAAAATATCCATTGCTGCGTGAAGATGGGACAGTTTACGCAATCTGCGGTATCTCAACTGATATCACAAAAAGCAAGAAACAGGATGAAATTATCCGTCGCAGTCAAAAAATGGATGCCTTAGGAAAACTTGTTGGAGGAGTTGCTCACGATTATAACAATATGCTCGGTGTCATCCTTGGTTACGCCAACTTGCTTGATAGCATGCAAGATGATGACACCAAACAAAAAAAATATATCGATCGGATTCTTCACGCAGCCGAACGCGGTTCACAATTAACTAAACGATTATTATCTTTTTCCAGCACTAGCGCTGAAGATGCTCGCGCTCTTAACATTAATCAACTCATCACTGACATTAAAGGACTGCTGGAAAAAACCTTAACACCTAAAATTACTATAAAACTGGAATTAGATGAAGCCTTATGGTCAGTGCGGCTTGATCGTAATACCCTGGAAGACATCATCTTAAACTTGAGTATTAATGCGATGCATGCCATTAACGGTAATGGCACTTTAACATTACACACTGCTAATATATCTGTGGATAACTCAATCTAGAAAACACTTGCCTTTTATTGACAGAAAACGATTATGTTCTTCTGCGTGTCTCGGACACGGGTTGCGGTATGGATGACATCACTAAAGAAAAAATATTTGACCCCTTCTTTACTACTAAAGGGGAGTTTGGTACCGGTTTAGGACTTAGCCAGGTATACGGTTATGTCCAGCAAAGTGGTGGCACTGTTACGGTTGATTCAGCGCCAGGAGAGGGCACACAATTCAACCTCTATTTCCCACGCTATACAGCAACAGAAATAACGAAAGAAGAGGCCATTACCGACAACATTAATAGCTTTAATGGTAATGAAAACATCCTTCTGGTCGATGATGAAACAGCTCTGCTTGAATTAACATCTGAGGTTATCAGGAAACATGGTTACACGACATTTTGTGCAGCGAATGCTCATGAGGCCATGACAATTTTGAAAAACGAGCATGTCCACCTCATGTTGTCCGACATCATTATGCCCGAGATAGACGGTTACCAGCTGGCCGCCTTTGTACAGGAGAATTATCCTTCAGTAAAAATACAACTAGCCAGCGGCTTCAGTGATAATCGTCACCTTAAATTTACCAATAACACGCTACATGATAGCTTGCTAAACAAACCTTATGATATGGCTACTGTATTACAGCGTATACGAGAATTACTGGACGCTTAACCAGGCAACTTGTACAGATTCTGCCTTAGCGTTCGATGGTATATAAAATATCCGCTCCCTGGTAGGCGCCGCTTTCAACTTTTAGCTGCCATTTTTTCGCAATCTTGTAACGCAGCGTCAGAGTGTCCACTCTTTCTATTAAGCCAACACCGTAACTGACATAAATTCTGGGCGACAGGTAGCGGCCAACGACCAGCGAAGCCTGGTCACCTTTGTTGCTGCTTTCAACGCGCATATCATCAAGACCGAAGCGGTCACCGAGTGAACGTGCAATGCTGTCACCACCGCTTAGCCCGAGTGCAAGCGCTGCTTTTGCCATCATCTCGCCATCTTCATTTGATGCGTTTTCTATTGGTCCGCCCAGCAACAGGTAAGCCAGCGCATCAGTCTGACCCATGGTCGGGGATGAGAAGATTTCCAGCTGTGGCTGGTTAAGCGTGCCTTTGACAAGTATCCCGGCAGTGACATCGTCGACTTTACGTACCGCACGTATATTCAGCCCGGGGTTAGTTAACGGTCCGCCGGTGTAGAGTATGCGTCCATTTTCAACTTCAAGCCGCTGCCCATAGGCCCGGTAGTTACCTTCCGGGATAGTGATTTCGCCGGTGGCCCTGGTCAGTTGTCCGGGTTCATCTTCCAGCAGCAGGCTGCCGCCAAGCCTGCCTTCAAAACCGAAACCATAAAAGTGTACCCGCTCACCCAGTGTCAGACGCACTGACGTATTGATCAGCCATTTTTCTTCAACCTGCTGTTTGCCGCCAATAATAATGGTATCACTGGAAACGTGTTCCGCCCGGGTAATATCTTTTGGCTGGAGTTTGGCGTAAGGGATGTGAACTTTGCCTTTGATATCTATCTTACGATGTTCAAGTTTGAGCTGTAAGTCGGGCGACACGGTTAAACGTGCTTCTGGAATACGTGAAGCTTCAAAATCTTTGCCACTGATGTTGATTTCTGTTGGCCAGCCAGCGCTGCGATCAAGCCGGGTTTGTCCCGAAACAACAAGTTTGCCATCACCCGATTGGGCATTGAGCAGGAAGTTGAATGTTTTTGAAGCATTACTCTGGCTGTTAAAGGTTACCTGCTCAATATTAAGTCCCAGTCCGGGAATTTTCATGCTGCCATTTACCAGGCTGGCATTGCCGCTGAGTACTGGCTGGTTGACGGTGCCGGCAGCCGCTATCCTGAATTTAAGCTCACCCTGCAGATTACTTATTTCCGGTACCAGGGCTTCAATTATTCTCAGGTCACGTGCATTTAACTCGGCACTGGCTTTCATCGGCTGTTCTGTATCAATACCAGCCAGTGGTTTCAGTCCGGGCAGGCTAAGCTGACCAGTCAGGTGGTCGCCATTATTCATGGTAAACACAGAGGTAGCGCTCAGGCCTTTCTCATCCAGGTTCAGTTGCATTTTACCGGCGTTATATTCTCGCCGGTCTTTTTCTCCACTCAACATGGGATAACTTAGGGAGCCGGGCGGCAGTGTGATATCAACTTTTGCCAGCAGTGTGTCCAGTGACTGAATTTTAATCTCGGCATTTCCATTGGCCACACTTTCAAGTTTTAAATCCGGCGGCATCCAGCGCTCAAACAGTTTTAGCGGAAAGTTATTTACATTAACGCTGGAAAGCCAGTTTGTGTTTTCCCGTTTCAATGAAACACAGGCGCTGGCCTGCTGGCTGCTGTGCATGCATAGATTATTCAGCAGCAGTGAAGTTTCATCAATGGATAATGCCACGGATGAATCGAGCTGCCAGTTATCGTAATACTCGCTCTGGATGTCGACTTTTTCGATACGGCCGCGCCAGCCTTTGTAATCAGCCTTGCCATCGTCGTGCCTGCGGAGTTCGACATTTGCTGTGGCTTTACCGGAAACTGCCTGCATGGTTAGTGCCTGTTTGTCGGTATTGATTTTTACTGATAAGAGTTTGCTGTCATTTATCTTCAGTCCCTGCGCCGCAAGCTGAATATCAATTTGTTTCCAGTGTAAAAGATCAACAGCCATGTCACCTTCGATACTGCTCATCGCATAGCTCTGGTAGCTTAGCGATTTACCATTCATTGAGGCTTTAATAAGCGGGGTTTTAAACGGCCCTTTAAGCTGCCCATTCGCCTGCAACTGTCCTTTAGCCAGGGGATAAAGTTCTGCCAGGTCATTCGAGTTAACAGTCCAGTTAAGATCCAGTAACTCGCCAATCAGGCCGTCTAGCTGTAGCTGTGATTTGCCGGAATAATAGTTTAACTGGCTTATATCCAGGTGATCATCGCGCCATGCCAGCTTGCTTTGCAGCGAAACGCTATGACCGCGCAGCGTACCGGTGACTTTATCAATATCGGCATGAATGATTAATTTACCGTTTTCCATGCTGCCGTTACTTTTCAGTTTGCCTTTAAGCTGACCGGGCCATTGCGGCAAAAGCCCGGCCGGATCAATATTGTTGATATTACCTGTAGCCTGCCAGTTGACTTGCGGAGACCAGTTGATCTGTCCTTTTAGATTGGCTTCACCCTTTAACGCCTTTATGCGTAAAGACTGTATTTCCATGCCTTCCAGGTTTCCTGTTCCGCTGGCATGCCAGCTTGAAGGTGCTGCCTGGGGCCATGGACTGTCGGTATCCAGCGTTACCTGGTAGCGATTGATGCTTCCCTCGATAGTGCCGCTGCCATTAGCGCTGTTAAACCAGGGGGTATCATTACCCGGCCAGCGCAGGTTTTTCCAGCTCAGTGCCAGTTTTAAATTGCTGTCAGTGCCGTCATCTTTTTTGGTGGCATCATTACCCGGAATCCATACACCATCAGCATTGAGCTGTGTATTATTCTCGGGCGCCAGCAGCTGTAAATGGTTTATCTGGATAGTATTATTCGCCAGTCGCTGTACATTGATGTCAGCACTCAGCTCGCCGAGTTCAGGATATAGTCCTTGCATGCTAGCTGTCAGTGTTGCTACAGAAAGATTACCTTCGGCATTTAAATTAGCTGCACCGCTAAGGGCTGGCCAGTTTGTATTAAGTTTCGAAATATCAAACTGCCTGATAGTTGTTTTCGCTGTCCAGTTCAGCTGCTTCAGCAGGTCAGTTAATTGTGCATCGAGTGTCAGCTGTAGCGGTCCAGTTAAAGTCTGCTGTACGCGGGTTTTTTGTATGCTGCCAGCCAGCTTGCCTTCACCCTTAAGAATTTCGCTGGAGGGCAGTGTTAATTGCCAGTTAAGGTTCAGGTCATGACGATAATCGCTTACTGGCTGCAGCTTTCCTTTGATATCAATAGCGAAAGTATCGGCAGTGATGCTGAGTTGTTTTATATTGATTTTGCTGAACAGCGTGGTTGCGTTCAATGTCACTTTATTCAGTTTGTAAACCTGCTCGTTCTGGCTCACGCTTAAGCCATTGACCACAGCATCTTTTAACAGTAACCGCCAGGGCAGGCTGATTTCCGGCAGTTTTATTTCCTGTTTTGTTTTTGCAGCAGCAGCCTGTTCAGCTTCACTGGTTTTGGGTAAAACGATTTTTAGTGACTGTATATGAAGCTGGCTAATGTTGATATTGGCTGCCAGCAGGGCCGTCGGCAGCCAGTCGGCCGTTATTTTATCGGCACTAATGGCGGTGCCTTCCTGCTGGTATTCAAAACCTTTAATCGTAACCGGGCCGATTAATCTGCCTTCCAGTTTATCGACATTCAATTCGGCAGGCAGGTAAAGTTCGGCCTGCTGATAGGCCCAGTTCAGACCGTTCTCGGTGAAGGTAAGCCAGCCAAGAAATAAAATCGGAACCAGTAGTAACAGAAGAATAGCCAGGCGCAGACGTTTCATAAATCCGGCCCGATATTGACGTGGATACGCCACGGGTTACCATCAAGTGAAAGTGCACTTGCCAGGTCAAGGCGTATAGGACCTACCGGTGATTTCCAGCGGAAGCCAAAACCGGCGCCTTTTGCCAGGTCGTCGTTAAGGTCATCAATGGCATTTCCGGCATCATAAAATACAGCCATGCCCCAGTCGTTTTTGAAAGTGTGTTCAAATTCGATGCTGCCAACCACCAGGTATTTTCCGCCGACAACGTCGCCATCATCATCGAGAGGGCCGAGAGAGCGATAACTGTAGCCACGTACACTTTGTGAGCCGCCGGCAAAAAATCGTACAGAGGTCGGCAGTTCGTTAAAATCATCGGTCCAGGTACTGCCCAATGTGCCGCGGGTAATAATGCGGTTGCGTCGGTTTATTGAAGTAATAAATTTCAGGTTGCCACTTAGTTGTGAGAAGCTGGTGTCAGAAACCAGTTCTTCAGTGGCGCCTCGCAAGTCTATATCGAAACGCAGACCTGCCAGCGCGTCGATGAAGTTATTGCCCCAGGTGCGGCTCCAGTTGATGCCGGGAATTAACAGAATAGAAACACCGCTGTCATCGGCAACCACGTAATCTTCCTGCTGATAGTTAAGCGAGATTGATTCGCGCCATTCATTACGGCTATGTTTAAGGGTGACGCCAAGAGTACGCAAGGTACTTTCCCTGTCATCTATTGTTTCATTGATGATGCCGGTAGTGTAGATCAACTGGTCTGTGCGGGGGTTAAATATCGGCACACGGTAATTTGCAATAACGCTGTAGCCGATTTGAGAAATATTGGCTTCGGCGTCAACTCGATGGCCACTTTTGTTAAAGCGTGGCATATCCCATCCGAGTTTGGCGCGGGCGCCGGTATCGGTTCCATATCCGAGTCCAAAAGTATAACGGTGCATTTTTCGCGGAGTCAGTTTTATCGAGACGGGAATTTCATTCGTATCCAGTTGTGGTACACCGGGTGAGACTTCGACTGTCTGAAAGTAATAACTGTCGTTTAATGCCTGCTGTAAATCGATCAGCTGGTTGAGGGTATAGGGTGTGCCTTTTTCGAAAGGTATATAACGCCGTAAAAGTGAATCATGCAGAATATCCTGCTTTAAGCTTACGTCGCCAAAATTATATCGCGCACCGCCTTCATAAATGAGATTAATTCGAACGTCATAAGTATCGAGATTAATCTCTACACGGTGTTCAGCAAAACGTGCGTTAAAATAACCGCGTTCTGATGCCAGTTTTGCCAGGCTGGATTTAAGCTCTTCATATTTGATATGGCTGAATGCGTCACCTTTTTTTAGCAAGTGTTTCTGCGTAAGCTGCTGGAACGTTTCATCCCTGGCCATTTCTTCACTGATAGTGAAATTAAACTCTGCAATGGTTAAAGGCGGGCCGGGTTCAACGCTATAAGTTGCCTGCCAGTTGTCAGGACTGGATTGTGTTAATTTGCTCTCGATGACCGGTCGGTAGTATCCAAACGGCTGCAGGGCACTGCTGATTTCGTTGGCTGCTTTTTTATGAAGGCGGCGCAGGCGGCCTTCGCTTAACATCGCATGATTTTTTTGTTGTTCGATGCTCAGAAACAGACGAGCGTTAGTTTCCATTGGTTTGTCAATACCATTGATTGCAACATTGACGTTTATCTGCGCAAAGAGAGATGTGCTAGCAAAAAAGGCCAATAGAATAAGCAGCATTTGCTGCGTTTTATACATCAGAGTTTCCTAGTTGCCAAGAATGTGATCTACCGGTAATTTCATGCTAAATCTAAAACCAGTCTTTACGTTTAAAGTAAATGACCATGCCTGTCACGATAGCAATCATAGTTCCCCACACCATAGGATAACCATAATACCAGTGTAGTTCAGGCATTGCCCATGGGCTGTCCGGGTGGTTGAAGTTCATGCCATAGACCCCGACGACAAAAGTAAGAGGAATAAAAATGGTGGCAATGATTGTGAGTACCCGCATGATTTCATTAAGCCGGTAACTGGTAGAGGAAATATAAATATCAATCAAACTGGCAGCCATCTCTCGATAGTTTTCTATCAGGTCAAGTATTTGAATGGTATGGTCATAACAGTCGCGCAGGTAGAGCGTAGTGTTTTCTTTAATAAGCCTGTTTTCAGCGCGCAATAAATTGTTGACGGCTTCACGTTGTGGCCATAGATTGCGCCTGAGTAATATGAGTTCTCGCCTGATCTAGATGTATCTCACCAAGTGTGGATTTTTTGGTCGATGAGCTTAGCAGCTCTTCTTCGATATTTTCGATAGTTTCACCAAGCTTTTCCAGTATGGGGTAACCCTGGTCGATAATCAGATCCATGATGCCATAGAGCAGGTAGTCCTGTTTCAGGTTGCGTATGCGTCCGCTTTTCTTGCGCAGACGATTACGTAATGGATCAAACGGATCGGTATTTCCAGCATGAAAACTGATGATGTAATTCTCACCCATGTAGATGGAAACCTGTTCAATATTGATTACATTATCAACGACAGTTGGCATTGACAGGATGATAAACAGCAGGTCATCGTATTCATCCACTTTGGGGCGCTGCCCCTTGTTCATGATATCTTCCAGCGTAAGCGGATGGAGTTTGAATATGTTGCCAATGTTTCTGATGGTATCAGCCTGCATCGGCCCCTGCATGTGTATCCAGGTAACGCTTTCCTTGCTTAAGAAGGGCTGACATTCATCGGCGCTAGCCAGTTCTTTTTCAATGAAGTTACTATCGGTGTAATCGATTAAGCGAATATTAACTGCTTCCAGATCTGCGCCTTCATGACTGACAAGCGTGCCGGGCGAAGTGCCGGGCGGATGATAGGTTTTTTCGAAATATGCCATAGGATATACAGTGCCGTTAATGTGTTGATTATCTGGTTTCGAGTGGTTTATTTTTTAAAAGTAGTTTTACCAGCATGATCCAGGGCGGACTGACCAGCAGGGTGATAGATATCACCGCAATTGTCATCTGGTAACCATAGTTAGTAATAATACTTGACTGGATGCCAACAGCTGCCAGCACGAAACTGAACTCACCAATCTGTGATAACAAGGTGCCAGCATACAGGCTGTCCCGCCAGTTATCTCCCAGCATACGTAAAATCGCGCCGTTGATAAACGTATTAGTGATGATGACAAGTATAACCAGTGCGCCGACCTGTAACCAGTGGTTTTGTATAAAGCTTAGATCGACCAGCATGCCAATAGAAACAAAAAACAGTGCAACAAATACGATACGAAACGATTCCAGGCTATGGTGCACCCATTGTGTCTCTTTCGCTGCGCCAATTACCATGCCGCCGACAAAGGCGCCGAGTGCTGTTGATAATTGCGCGAGGCCGGTTAACAGGGATAAGCCAAGACAGATGCAAAGAGCGGCAAATACCTGTATCTCATGATCATTACCCAGGTATTTGCCCAGGGGAAGATGGATAGTTTCTTTCACAGCTATGTAAGCGATGATTGCTGCCATTGCAGCGGCACCAATAAGCTGCAACCAGATATCGCTGGCTTCACTGTGTACGCCGCCTAACATTGATAGTATTATCAGCATCGGGATGACGGCCAGGTCCTGGGCCAGTAGAATCACCAGTACATTCTGGCCTACTTTCGAGTCGAATTCTTTCCAGTCCTGCAGCAATTTTAAGACCACAGCCGTGCTGCTCAAACTGATAACGAAACCGATTAATACAATTCGTGAAATAGGCCAGTCGAGGAAAAGGCCGAGTGGCCAGACACAGCCGACGCTGATAAATATTTGCAGAAGGGTACCGAGCACGGCGACTTTCCAGTTATCGACCAGTTTTTTCGGGGCTACTTCCATGCCTATAAAAAACAGCAATAAAACCACACCGACAGCGCCCAGGTGACTGAGCATGTCTTCGTCTGTAATCAGTGCTACGCCATGCGGCCCGAGGACGATACCGGCAATCAGGTAACCGATGACATAGGGCTGGCGAATGGAACGTAATACCAGGCCGAGTATCAGTACAGCCAGAACCGAGCCGACCAGGTAGGGCATAATGGGGTCGAGGTGCATATATTAACTCTTAAAAAATGTACTGGATTATCGTATTTATTGGGCCATTTTACAGGTGAATCACTCTAAGCAATCGCCTGTTTGAAATTTCAGTTAAACTATGGCTCAAAGTCGTTGGCTGAGGTTGCTATTTAAGGTAATTCATTACTTAGACTGAATTATTCCGGCTTCAGTCACACTGGATTTCACTCTGGCTTATTATCATTGAATTTATTACACTGGTGTATTGATGTAAATCATATTTCAGATAAAGCTGAAAATGGTGATGTAATGGCAGCATACTTATGGGTTATTTGAAGTGCGTACATCATTGCAGGTTGATGTTTTTTCTTTTGAATTTTTTAAAGGGACGCGTGTCAAAGACCCGGCATGAGTCCAGAGAACAAAATTTAGACAGGCAGCATTAAACCACGTATACCCTGGTAACAAACTTGCTACCATAATTACTGGATGTGACTTTTATCAGGGCATTGCAGTCTATATCCATTATAGGGCTAGAGCTACGCTTGCGGTGAAGAGTGAAGTCGTCTTTTATTAACAACTATTTAATGAATCTATACAAGGAAAATAAATGAATATAATTAGAAGTCTATCGAGCCTGAGTTTAGTCGCGCTACTGATAGTTATTACTGGTTGTGCGTCGTCTCAACCGAAACTGACAAAAGAACAGGTTTTAGAACAGTACCCGCAGGTTAATAGCCTGAGTTCAGATTTACAAAATGCCAGGAAAGAGGGGGCCGAGCTGCTGGCGCCCGAGAGTTATGCGACAGCAAATAAGTCTCTAATAGAGGCAATGAATGCGGCTCATAACAATAAAAAAGACGCTGCGGCTGAAGCTGCGGCTGATGGCTCAAAGGTTATCGGCAAAATGACAAAAGATACCGCAACCAGTCGACGCTTACTGAGTGAAGTACTGGACGCACGCACGCGTGCAATAAAAGCTGGTGTTGTTACCTTGCAGGCAGAGAAACTTGCAGAACTGGACAAAGATATGAAAAAAACCAGTACTCTGATAGAAGATGGCAATATTGAGAAAGCAAAACAACGTCGCCCGGAACTGATTGCAGGTTATTCTCAGCTAGAGTTAGTTGTTTTGAAGCAGGGTACGGCCGATCGGGCCAAGTCAGCTATTGCTACGGCTAAAAAGCAGGGTGCAGAAAAGTATGCACCTAAAACTATTGCACAGGCGGAAGCAGAGATGCTGCTGGCAGTAAAAATTCTGGATGCTGACCGCACACAAACAGCGAAGGCTGATGTGCAGGCAAATAAAGCAAAGTGGTTGGCAGAAAAGAGTGCTGTTATCAGTGAAACAGTGAAAGATTTTGATCGCCGTGACTACACCATGGAAGATGTTGTGCTCTGGCATCAAGCACAACTTAGCACGGTGAATGAGCCTATAGGTGGACAACTGCCGTTTAATGAATCAGGTGATGCTGCAGTTCTTAGTTTAGTGGCGTCAATAGAAAATCTTAAAAATGCTGAAGTAAAATATAGCAAACAACTGGCAACAACAGAAAAAGAACGTCTGGCCTGCACAGGCAAAGGATCGAGCTGTTAAACAGCAATTTGAAACCGTGCAGGCGATGTTTACAAAACAGGAAGCTAACGTTTATCTACAGCGACAGGATGTTTTGATTTCTGCGCATGGCTTCCAGTTTCCATCCGGCGTCAGTGAAATCCAGACGGATAATTTCCCATTGATGAACAAGATTATTCGAGCAATCAGGATATTTCCGAATGCACGTATAGAAGTATCTGGACACACCGATTCAACAGGTGCTGATAATATTAACAAATCACTTTCACAGGCACGTGCTGAGAAGGTTGGTAAATTTTTATCAGAAGTGGGTGATATATCGGTGAAACGCATCACATCGGTAGGTTATGGTGAAAGTCGTCCGCTAGCTACTAATAAAACGGCAGCAGGTCGTGCTGAAAACCGTCGTGTTGAAATAAGAATCATCAATCAATAATATGATTCCCACTATACTTTCCATTATTATGATGGAAGCTGATGGTGATGATTGAGTAAGCTAAGGTAAAGCAAAAGGGCAGTGTGTAATGCAGTCAACCGCATTATCACTGCCTTTTTTTATTGCGCGTAAAACTCCGCTATCGGGTGCACGCACCGATGCACATCAACGTGCGACCATGGGATTGTATGTTTTTATAGATTGACTATGTGGCGGCAGTTCAGTCTCCAGGGTACGCATGACTTTAAGAAAGAGGGGTAGTTAAATGGGTATTTCGGATAGTCGTTCAACACCGGCGGATGCACCGGTGATCTTTGGCGTAACCGGTGACCTCGCTCATAAAATGATCTTTCCCGCGCTCTACGCGATGGCTGCCGGATTTGTAAGACATTCTGTTTGAATGATCCGATGTGGGTCAGCGCGTCAGGGTTGTTGTATCCAGTTGTGCAGGTAAACAGGGTGGAACACGCTTAACACCCAATGACATATCGATAACAAAAAGTGCTATTGTCGGCAGCACTGCCCAGTTCATAAAGCTGGTGGAAATAGTGCTGGCACTTGATAGCTTTAAACATTCGCTTGATTACTCCTCGAGGGAGATAAAAAATGAAAAATATTATGAAAGATAAAACTGACCGGTATACATTTATCCTTATGTTGATTGTTGGACTCGGCATTGCACCAGCTTGTTATGCTGAGACATCGAATGAAAAAACATCGATAAACGAAATCAAGCAGGCATCACAAGATCTTATTGAGACGCTTGAAAGCTACAGCGCCGAACGGCGTGATGAAGCGATAGAGAAAGCCAAAGCAGCTCTGGACAAGATGGATAAGCGCATTGATGTGCTGGAACAGGATGTTGATGCTAACTGGGGTAAGATGGATAAGGCCGCTCGCGAAAAAGCGCGTGCCAGTTTGAAAGCGTTACGCAAGCAGCGGACTGAAGTGGCCGAATGGTATGGCAGTCTGAAAAGTAGTTCTGCCGATGCATGGGGCCGGGCGAAGAACGGTTTTACATCGGCGTATAAAGCTTTCCATGACTCATGGGAGCAATCAGAAAAAAACTCTGCTGCTGACAAATAAGGCTCATCGAGATAGCCTACGTCGGAGTGAGCAACGGGTAGCTCAGCGACAGGGCAGCCTGTTGATGCAACACCGTTGATTGGGCTGACACGGCAATTGGTAAAGGCGATGTTACTATTGATAAAACAGATAAACCCATCGGGAAAATATTCATGAGCAAACGCATTTTTCTAGTACTCCTATTGATGCTGTGGACTAGCTTGTCGACAGCGGAAACCCTGCGGGTTGGTATCAAACCGGTGCCGCCCTTTGCCATGTCGGACGGACAGGGTGGCTGGACAGGTATTTCGGTTGAGCTGTGGCAACGTGTTGCCGCCCAGCTGGGCTGGCAGACAAAATGGGTAGCTATGGATAGTGCTGGCGACCAGGTCAAAGGTCTGGCATCGGGTACCATCGACGTTGCGGTAGGAGCTTTGTCGATGACGCCGGAGCGCGAAGCAGTCATGGATTTCAGTCACCCCTTCTATTCCACCGACCTCGCCATCGCCACCACAACGCAACGCAGCGGCTGGGTCGGAGTGGCGAAGCAACTGCTGTCACCTGCTTTTCTCAGCGCGGTCGGTGTCCTGGTTCTGCTGCTGCTGGCGGCAGGTGCTCTGCTATGGCTGGTTGAACATAAACGCAACCCCGGTCAGTTCGGCGGCTCTCTTGCAAAAGGCATCGGTAATGGTTTCTGGTGGTCAGCCGTGACCATGACCACGGTGGGGTATGGTGACAAAGCCCCGATCACAGCCACCGGTCGTGTGCTTGCGACCATCTGGATGTTCTTCAGCGTGATTACGATTTCGAGTTTTACTGCCACCATCGCATCATCGATCACCCTGCAACAACTCAGTACCGTGGTGCGTGGCGTACAGGACCTGGACAATGTTCGCTGCGTTGCCGTCACCGGTTCTACCGGCGAAGAGTATCTGCATAAGCGGGGGGTTCGCACGAAGTCGGTCACGACGCCCGAAGAGGGACTGGCGTTACTCAGAGAAGGTGCTGCGGATGCACTGGTCTACGACGAACCGGTGCTGCGTTACCTGCTGAAAGATTCTGCACCCGGGATCGAGATTCTGCCTCAGTCGATTGAGCGACAATACTATGCGTTCGGCCTTAAGCTTAACTTTGCACAGAGAAAAGACCTGAATCGAACCTTGCTGACGGATACCAGCGATAGCGAGTGGCAGGAAACCCTCGATAGATACCTTGGGGTTAATTGACGAGATGATGACGATGAAAAAAAGACTGTCGTACGGATTGATCTGTTTGCTGGTGTTTGCTGCACTACCTTGTCAGGCGCTGGAAGACAGGAGTCCTGCTGCAGTTGCAGCAAACCGAAACGGATGTGGACCAGGAATTGCAGCAGGTCGAGGGTGATATCCAGAATGATCGCGAAAGATTGCAGCGCGCGGAGCTGGACCTGCGAGCTTCCACCATTACCCCGTCCAAACTCGAAGATGCACGCCTCGAGCTGGCGACGCTGCAATCGAGGAATAGCGGACTAGAGACCCGGTTGAAGGCTCGTCGTGCTGCGCTGGTGCAATTATCTACACAGATTGACGATATCGAAATCGGGATTCAGCGTGGCTCAGACGATGCTGCTGAACTCAAACGCTGGCAGCAGGAGTTGCAGGACTTGCAGCAGGCTCGGGGCGTGCTTGAAAGTCTGATCGACAAAATTGAGCGTCTGCATAAACGCTATGAAATCCGTAGCGCGCTCGCACGTCAGTATTTTAATCTGCTCCAGGCCCGTTTCGAGTTGCCGGATCTGGATACGGCGCGACAGTCGCCGGGCCGTGTCGCTTCAGAATTACAGCAACAGGTAACCGAGCAACTGGCAAAAGCTTCTACGGCCAGACGCCAGGCGGTGACGCTGAGCCAGAGCCATGCCCAGGGACAAGGCGCAACGGCGACTGCTTGAGTTGCAGGCGCTGGTGGCTGAGGCGCATGCCGAATTTCTTCAGCTCAGCATCGCGCGGCTGCAGATGGAGCGAGTGCTACAGTCCCTGTCTGGATTCAGCGGGTCGCTGTCAACACCGGTGCGCATACTGAAAACCGTGCTGGGCAACCTTGACAGGATGCAGCAGGAAGTACAGCAACAACATGACGTCGCTACGCAGGTGCGCGCCCAGTTCCAGGAGCAGCGCCAGATCATTAAACAGCAGGGTGCCATCCTGACCGGGGGAGGGAATACGCTGCCAGCACGACTAGCGCTAATCGACGAATTGACAGCCACCGCAGACGAACAGATTAAGGCGATTGCTAACCTTGGTGAGCGCATAAAAACGCTGCAGCAGAATTATGACAAGGCCGTGGTGAAGAACGCAGGGGCTGAGTTGACGCTAAAGGGCGATTTACCTGCGGATGCGGAGTCCTGGCAGCAACTGGCAAGTAATATGGCGATGCTGCCGCTACGTGTTGCTGTGTCCATGAAAACGTCGGTGCTGAATTTCGGCACGGCCTTCATGCAAAGTGATGCTGCAACCCGCGGGTTTAGCGTACTGTTATTGCTGATATTGCTGCTTACCGGCTGGCAGGGCCGGCGCCTGCTGTCGCAACGACTAGCTGCGTTGAGGGAAAGTGTCGCTGCCAGTGAATCCGCCATCTCGGTTCCGCTGGCGATCATGCAACGAAACCTACTCATTGTGCTACCACCACTGTTTGTTGTTGGCACGGGCCTGATACTGAATGTTCGCCGCGGAGATATCGTGTTGTTACTGGCGCCGTTGTTGATCTGGCCGGCGGTACGCTTTGCGCTGGATTTTATCAACAACCTGCTGGATGAATACACGCCTGAGCTGGATGAAAGTCGAACTCGACTGTTGTTGCTGGAAACCCGCTGGGTGGTAATTTTCGCTGCGGTGCTGGCTGCGGTGCTGGTCACCGCGCACACCGTGGCCCTGTCTCCGTTGGTCATCGACGCGATTGAACGGCTGTCGATGCTGTGCCTTCTGCTGATCGCATTGCCGATGATTCACTTACGCAAGCTGTTGCTGGAAGGCGTCCGTGGTGACGTTGAATCGAAACTTCTGCGAGTCTTTACAATGATCGTGCCGCTGATGCTGGTGCTATGTTCACTGATAGGCATATTTGGTTACGTCAATCTTGCCTGGGCTATCGCTGTCAGGCTGGGCTGGCTGATCCTGGTTGTCATGGGCCTGGCGCTGGTACGCAACCTTTTACGCGGCCTGCTGAAAACTGCGGCAGAGTGGTTCAATCGTCGCAATCCTGAATCGGCGCCTTATTGGGAACAGTACATTCTCGGGCCATCCTACCGCTTGATCCTGTTGCTGATGGTGCTTGCAGCCGCGCAGCTTCTGTTCTACCTCTATAACTGGAATGCGGAAACACCGGTGGTTCGAGTGATCCCACTGATGCTTGATACCACCCTGTTCACTGTCGGTGAAACCGCGGTCAAGTTCAATACCCTCGGGCTGGCGCTGCTGGCACTGTTTGTTGCGATCTGGGGCGGCGGCTGGAGTAAACAGGTCAGCTATCGCTGGCTTTATACCGGCGTACAGGACCAGGGTATTCGCAGTAGTCTTTCAACTTTTACCCAGTACATTGTGGTGTTGCTCGGTCTTGTGCTGGTGATGAAGATACTCGGCCTGGATCTAACCGCCCTCACGGTATTCGCTGGTGCTCTCGGTGTCGGCATCGGTTTTGGCATGCAGCAGATCGTGGTGAATTTCATCAGCGGTATTCTGCTATTGGTGGAGCGGCCGCTGGCGACCACGGATATTGTCAGCGTCGACAAATACGAAGGCGAGGTGACCCGCATCGGCATACGTTCGCTGACAGTGAAAACCTTCGACAACCAGGAAGTTATCCTTCCCAACTCCGAGGTGATTACCAAGCCCTTCACCAACTGGACACGTAGCGACGACATCATGCGCACGATATTGATGGTCGGTATTAGTTATGACGACGATCCGCACCAGGCGGTGGCGCTGATACTGAAACAGGTAAAGGCACACCCTTCGGTGCTCACAGATCCCGGAGCCAAGGTGCTGCTATGGGATTATGGCGACTCGGCGCTGATGCTGCGTGTGCAGTTCCACACGCAAATACGTGGGCCCATTGGCCGCGCGGACGTTCGCTCCCAGATACTGTTCGCAATCTGGGATACGCTCAAGGATGCGGGGATCACAATTCCTTACCCGCAACGCGATGTGCACATGCGTGAACCTAACTGATTTATGTTATGCCTTGCGATAAGCTAAGCCAAATATTGAATAACGAGACTGGAACAATGATGAAGAATGACACTGGATTACTTTTTGCCTGGGTACTGAACGGCCAGGGTGGTGGTGAAAGCCTGGGCTGGGAGCAGGTGAATCAATGGTCGCCTGAACAGGGCGTATTGTGGGTGCATCTGGAGTACAGCAACCCGGTTGTGCAGCAGTGGGTGCTTCAGGACAGTGGTCTGGACGAGGTGACTGCCGAGGCCTTGCTGGCGGAGGAGACGCGGCCCCGCAGCATGCTGAGTTCTAATGGACTGCTACTGACGTTACGCGGTATCAATTCAAACCCTGAAGCGGATCCCGAAGACATGGTTGCGATGCGTATGTGGAGCGATGGCACACGCATAATTACTACACGGCGGCGGCGCCTGCAGGCGGCGACCGAACTGAGCCAGACCATTGAAAAAGGCACCGGACCCCGTAGTGCCGGCGAGTTTGTGGAGTCACTCACCGACAGGATGGTGGAACGCATGGCCGATGTCGTTGACGGCAATAAGCGACCAGGTGGATGAGCTGGAAGAAGCGGTGTTGACCATGGAGTCCTATGAATTACGACCAAAGATTGCAGAATTAAGGCGCAATGCCATCGGTCTGCGCCGTTACCTTGCACCGCAACGTGAAGCAGTGGCGCGGCTGTTCGGTGAGAAGCTTGAGTGGCTGACTGATATGGACCGATCACGCCTTAGAGAAAGTGCGGACCGTACCACCCGGTTTGTCGAAGACCTGGATCTCGCCAGAGAGCGGGCAGTGGTGGTGCAGGAAGAACTGATTAGCCGTCTGTCCGAAAGAATGGATCGCACCATGTATGTGCTGTCGATCGTTGCCGCGATCTTCCTGCCGCTGGGTTTTCTGACCGGCCTGTTAGGTGTGAATGTTGGCGGTATACCGGGGACTGATTTTAAAGGTGCATTTGCAATTTTCTGTATTATCCTGGTGTTGATCGTTGTTCTGCAGGTCTGGCTGTTCAAGGTCAAAAAGTGGATGTGATGATGTTCGTACTGGTCTTACGCAGAATTGGGTACTATTCATTTTTACCAGATTAGCGCAACTGTTAGTGCAAGTCAGTCTGTTATATAGATAGGGCGTACTAATAAGACGTACTGCTAGTTTTTCTGTGCAAATATGTCGATTTATATAATAGCCAAATAAACGCTTTGGTCATTGCAGTGAAATGTAACTGAACGTTTGATATGTGATACTTCAGGATTGAAATGACGCCAAACGATGCTGGTGAATATACAAAACCTGTATCACTAAAGAGATTACAATTATTTCAGTGCATTCAATGTTGATGTGCAGCAGCGCGTGCTGCCTGGTTCAGCGGCTGGATAAGCTGCCGCTGAGTTATATTGCTCGATGCGCCGCGCAATGCCCTATTGTATACACTGGCGGCGCTTATCCTGTAAGAGCCTGTTAACCTGCTGCCGATTCTATCGACGAACTCCACAAGTTATCATTGAATGTAGCAAGCTGGTTAATTGTCTGCTAGAACTTTATCCAGCGTGAGGAATACTTCTACTCGACGATTGTGGCCCAGGCAGTCAATCAGTAGTTTCTTGCCATGTACGCCTTCACAGGTTACTCGCGGGTTTTTCTTACCCATTGCAACAACTTCAATTTTATCCTCGCTTATGTTCAATCTGTTTGTTATCTGATTTCTTACGGCGTCAGCTCTCTTTTTGGAAAGAATCATATTGTATTCGTCTGTGCCAATTCTATCTGTATAACCAAGTATCCGTATGCCTGTTATCTGGCTGTTGTTATCAACGTGCTCGGCAAGCATGTTTAATTTTTCAATGGCGTCCTGTTTTAATGTTGATTTATTAAAATCGAAAAAGTCAGTTTTTTCGATGACAACTTTTATAATCAGTGGGTAGCTTCTGCAGGACTACCGGTACAGCAGCTGCCGGACAGTCAGACATTCCTGTTTTCCATAAGCGCGTGTGCAGGCAACCACCGGAACCGGTTCGTACTATGTCGCCAGCACCGTCCTGCCAATAATAGGAAAAGATTGAATTTTTGACTGGTTCGCTAGCGATGGCATTGCTAATGAAGAGCATGTTCATTGTGATGGCAATAATGAATAGACGTTTTATGTTGTGCATTTTTATCACTCTGTGATATTCGAAATTTAGTGTTATTGTTTTAGGTTTAGCTGCCAAAGCATAAGCATGTATTATTTGGACGTTAGAGCATTGGCGAAAGTCACAACTTATTGTGTATAGAGGTACTATTTTCTTATCATGCCTCAGCCTGCTGGATTTGAGTAATCATAGCGAAAATAGCAGACTGGCTTAGATCAACTGCATGCTGTTACGAGAGTTGTTCCCGGTAGTTGTAAAATTTCACCGGCTACAGCGATGAATACTTTCAAAGGTAAGGCGAAAACAGCCAGGCAATGCGCATCACGGACGCGAGCTGGCAAGCTGCGCGCATCGACGCCGACCAGTGTTTCCTGCCTTGATTTATGTTTAATTTCTTCGATGTGTTTAACCATCATGGTGACGAATTCATTGTCGAAAATTTCGACTATGAGTTCAAAATTCAACCTCAGGCTTCGCGGATCAATATTGGCTGAACCTATATGCGAATAATCATTATCAATCAACAGTAACTTGCTATGCGCAAAAGGCGGTGGCTGATAGTAAATGTGTACGCCAAACTGCAGCAGTTCCCATAACATGTTGCGTGTTGCCCAGTGTGCCAGTGGCTGATTGGATTTTTCAGGCAGTATAATTGTTACCTCTACACCGCGTAAGGCTGCTGCCTGCAATGCGTTGATCAGGGTAGGCGGCGGCAGGAAATAGGGCGTCATAATGATCACACGTTTGCGTGCAAGAGCAACTGCGCTGGTGATAATCATGCTCAATTTTCCGATATCTTCGTTGGGCCCATCGGTTATAACCCGGCAGACAGCGTTACCATTGCCGGAGGTGTTTTCTGCACGTTGCGGACTTTCTTCACCGGTGGTAAAACGCCAGTCTTCATCAAATACCTGCAACAGCTGGCTGGTGATGGGCCCGGTCAATTGAAAATGAATGTCTGAGGTTCCCTTGCTGCTATCCTGCTGGTTGCGTAAGTGTCTGTCACCAATGTTCATGCCGCCGGTAAAACCCAAAACGCCATCTACCACCAGCAGTTTGCGATGGTTACGTAAATTGATATGGACCGAAGGCGGCAGAATACTGGGTGGAATAAATCTCGCTACCCTGATGCCCTGTTTTTTTAACAGCTTACCGGCACGCGGAAAACTGTAGTGTTCGCCAAGGCCATCAAGCAAAACGCGTACTTCAACACCGCGTGCATGAGCCGCAACGAGGGCCTTAATAAATGCCTGGCCGCTATGGTTGGTTTCAAAAATATAACTGGCGAAACAGACTGAATGCCTGGCCTGTGCAATGGCTTCCAGCATTGCGGCATAAGCACTTTCGCCATCAAAAAAAGGCAGTAGCGTGTTATTTTCCAGCAACGGGCGGTGTGTCACTGCCTCTGATGAGCGTGCAAGCGCGGCGAGTTCTGTTTCGCTGGCGAAGACTGCTGGCAGTGCCTGTTTAGTAATGGAAAGGATATTGTCAGATCTTTCATAACCAAGCTTCAGTCGCTTTGCCGGCTCACCTTTGAGAAGATGTGCACGGGTGCGAAGTCTGTTTATTCCAAACAGGTAGTACATCAGCGGGCCGACTAAAGGATATGCCAGGCAAACGGCGATCCAGCCCAGTGCTGCTCTTGGATCTTTTTTATATAACAGCGCATGGCCGGCACTTGTTATCGCAAGTATTGCGTGGGCGGCGAGTAAAATTGAGGCGGTGTTCAGGCTGATTTGATACATATGGAATTCCTCATGATCAAACTTCTATAAATGTACCTGGCGAAAAAATTCGACGAATGTTCCAGGCCCGGTGCTGGACCATCGCAGCTTCTACTGCAGGTGACCTGTCTTTTTTGTTTATTCCTGTAAACCAGATGCCTGTGATAAATTTTTAGGCTGGCGTGTTGACCGGTAGGGTCTAATCGAAACAGGTTTTTCGCTGACTTCATTGTTAATACTCACCATCCATTCGGCATAATCGGGATCCAGCGTTTTTAGTGTTTGCACGATTTCCTGCCGGTAGGCGTTCTCAATGGGCTGGCTGCGCCCCGGCCATATGCGAAACTTGACGCGCATGTAGACGCGTCCGGACGGCATAGTATCGGGCGCGCTAATTTCAGGTTTTTGGCGCAGGATGCCGGGGAATTGTTGAATAAACCCTCGAGTAATAGCTTCAACTTTTTTTTGCATTTGCTGTGCGGTATCCTGTTGTGCTGAAAGAGTGATATCGGCAAAACAGCGTACATAGCCGCGTGGATAAACAATGACATTGGCCAGTGTCCGATTAGGAATATATACCTGCGCTCCCAGCGGGTTAAGCAGAATGGTAAATCGCATGGTAATACTCTGTACAAGCCCGGTCTGGCCTGAAATTTCTACCAGGTCGCCAACCTGAAATAAATCGGTCAGGATAACTGTCAGCCCGGTCACAACATCCTGTACCACGCCCTGTGAACCAAAACCTATCGCCAGTCCAAGTACGGATGCACTGGCCAGGTAGGCGGTAAGCGACACGCCGAATTCGTGTAATACCAGGCCGATCGCTGTAAAATACAGGGTGAACACGAGGGCGCTGGTTAGCAAACCAAGCAGTGTGCGAAGCTTGGTCCAGTGCAGCATGGCGTCGGCCGACAATAAATGTGTGGCCAGGCGACGAATGCTGAGAACACAGATGTGAGCAGCAGTCGCTATCGCAAGAACCAGCACGATACGTTCGCCCATTGCAAGATTATCAATTGAAAAAGTAGTTAAAGACATAGTTGTGAATCTCCGCTATACGCCACGATCAAGCCGATAAAGAATGGCAATCATCAACAGTGTTCCGGTTATTAACCACAGCGGGCCAAACAGCCATAATGCCAGCGGGATAGTCATATAGTAAGCACGCATACCGAGGGTATAGTGTGTGCCGCCGCGCTCGAGAATTTCAATAACGTCTTTAACACTAATTTCTGTGTCGTCATTGCATGGCAGGTTAATCATGAACCCTGTGTGATTAAAGTAACGTACCGCAAGGGTGAAGCTGAAAAAGGCAAACAGAAAATCAATGCCTAGCAGGATAAGTTTACCCGTCCACAAACCGGGATGCGCACTGGCTAACGGTCCCATCATTAATGACAGTTCACCCTGTTTGTCCGCGGTTAGTGCAAGATTGAAAATACCCAGACCGATGAGGATAGCAGCAGATGCCAGGAAAGTTGCTGCCATGGTCCAGTTGCGCAGTGTTTGAATGGCCAGTATGTCTTTTTCACCCTGCCCATCGATAATTGAATGCACCCACAATGCTCGTGTGCGGCGTGAAAGCCCGAGTGAGGTGCTCAGGGGGGCGTTGCGCATTTTGTGGTAGAGATGAACATGGTACAGCACCAGCAGCAGCAATGCCGCCGGGCTTAGACCATATTCAAACTGGCGCAGAAGTTCCATGTTATTTCCTGTTTAAGCAGACTGTTTTATTTTACGCCGGAAGAAATGCGTTAACCAGATTAGCGCAGCAATAACGGTAATAGCCGCAATCAGTTCTAGTTCATAGTGTTTAATATCACCCAGTACTGCTTCCACTGCCTGCCCGAAGTAGTAACCGGCAGCCCCGATACTGGTTGCCCAGATACCGGCCCCAATTAAACTGAGTGAGGTATAACGCAGGTAGGATACACCGCTCATGCCGATAACAAAAGGTGTTACGGTACGAATTCCATACAAAAAGCGAAAGCTCAGGATGAGAAGATTTTTATGCCGCTCAAGTTTTTCCATTACTTTATTTGCAGGTGCCTGCCACGCGGGATGTTTGGCCAGCATGCTTTTTCCATGGCGGCGTCCCAAAATAAAGTACAGCTGATCACCGAAGAAGGTGCCGCAAAACCCGCAGAGAATTACCCATTCCAGCGACAGATAGCCTATATGTGCTGCGACGCCGGCCAGTATCATTACTGTTTCACCTTCAAAGAAAGTGCCGACGATCAGGATCGGGTAACCATAGGATGTCAGTAAAGATTCAAGCATATAAAAATTTACCAGGCTACATGATAGGGCTTTCCGAATGCGGTGAAGGTATTAGTTCAGGCGAATGCTCTTCGTTGAAGGCATCAACTTTATTTGCTGCTTCAACCACTCGTTCAAAACGTGCGATATGGAATAAGGCGTCACCTTCATTGACCAGCGGCAGGTTGGTCCGCCCGATGACGATGCCATTGTATAAAGAAGTGACATTCGTCTCTTCTTCACCAAACGGGTCAGACACTACACCTAATAATGTGCCTTTTTTTACCCTGCTGCCAAGTACTACCATTGCCCGTAACATTCCGCTATCGGGTGCGCGTACCCAGGAACTGGAACGGGCCACCATGGGCTCGATTCGTTTTTTTGATTTGCTTCGCGATGGCGGCAGCATATCGAGCGTACGCATTACATTGATAATTCCTTTAACACCAGCACGAATCGATATTTCATCAAAACGTAATGCTTCGCCTGCTTCATACAGCAACATGGGAATGCCGTGTTCTGCCGCCGCTTCTCTCAGTGAACCATCTCGTAAATTAGAAGAAATGATGACCGGGACATTGAATGCCCTGGCTAATTTATCCGTTTCTTCGTCATCGAGATTCGCGCGTATTTGCGGCAGGTTACTGCGATGAATTGCGCCAGTATGCAAGTCAATTCCATGTGTGCTCTGACTCACAATCTCTTTCATGAACAGGTAGGCAAGTTGTGCGGCAATAGAGCCTTTTTCAGTGCCCGGGAATGACCGGTTCAGGTCGCGCCTGTCAGGCAGGTAACGTGAGTGGTTTATTAAACCATGAACGTTGACAATAGGCACCGCTATGATGGTGCCTTTTAACCGTTTAAGTGCGGATGATTTCAGCAGTCGACGAATAATTTCAACGCCATTGATTTCATCACCGTGTATAGCGGCGCTGACAAACAGGCGAGGGCCTGACTTTTTACCTTTGATGACATGAACTGGCATGGTCATTGGTGCATGCGTATAGAGTCGACCAACGGGCAGCTCTACAGTTGTACTTGTACCTGCAGCGAAAGTGATGCCGTTGATCGTTAAAGGCTTTTTGATCATGAATTAACCTTTACCGCGGGTTTTTGTTTTATGCGGTTTGGCATTTTTTTCGATGTGTTCAACAATCAGGCCCGCTATGTCTTTACCGGTGGCATTTTCAATACCTTCCAGTCCGGGAGAAGAGTTGACTTCCATAATTAATGGCCCGCGCTCTGACCGCAGGATATCAACCCCGGCGACACCTAGTCCCATAACCTGGGCAGCCTTGACTGCGGTCGCACGCTCGGTGGGTGTGATCTTCACCAGGGTGGCATTGCCGCCACGGTGCAGGTTGGAACGAAACTCACCAGGTAGTCCCTGACGCTTCATTGCGGCAACCACCTTGTCTCCTACCACCAGGCAACGTATATCTGAACCGGCAGATTCTTTAATAAATTCCTGAACCATAATATTGGCTTTTAGCCCCATGAAAGCTTCGATGACGCTTTCTGCCGCTTTTTTCGTCTCTGCTAATACTACGCCGATTCCCTGGGTGCCTTCGAGCAATTTGATCACCAGTGGTGCGCCTCCGACCATCTTTATCAGATCCTGGACATCATCCGGATCATGGGCAAAACCGGTGATTGGCAGACCGAGACCTTTGCGTGAAAGCAGCTGTAAAGAACGCAGTTTATCGCGTGATCGAGAGATAGCGACTGACTCAGCAAGTGGGTAGGCGCCCATCATTTCAAACTGTCTTAATACGGCAGTACCATAAAAGGTGACAGAGGCACCGATGCGCGGTATAACGGCATCAAATTTGGGTAAGATCTCTCCTTTGAAATGTACCGTTGGTACACTCTGAACAACTTCCATATAACAGCGCAAGGCATCCAGAACCATCGGTTCATGTCCGCGCTGCTCACAGGCCTCGATCAGGCGCCTTGTTGAATAGAGTTTCTTGTTACGTGACAAAATTGCGATTTTCATTTTATTGTTCCTTTTTCGTTGTTGTTCTAGCTAATTTACTGAGCAAAAATAATTTGCGGGATTAATGATTATATTTTCTATGGTTGTTTATCCAGTTATACATGGAATATAACACTGTAACTGTTAGTTGCGCACTTATAAGTTAAAGAATGCTGGCCTGCAATAAAAAAACCTCTCTTACGAGAGGCTAAAAGGGCAAACATAACTATTCTCTTTTACGCATCGTATTTATTTTTATAGTGTCTGGCGTTCCTGTTATCTAGCGTAGATAATTCTGATCAGATGCTTCCACTACGCCGACTCGCCAGTTGCCACGAGTCTGAGCATGCAGTTTTGCTTTTTTCAGTTGTTGGCTATTGGTGCTACTTTTAATTTGTAGCACCATGCCCGGTGTAATCAAGTCAGGGTCAGTGATTACTGACTGATTATCTTTAAAGATCAAAGGCCATAGTAGTGGATCGTAATCCAGCTGCTTACTTGCTGCTGCAATAGCCCATAAGCTATCGCCATTTTTAACAAGGTATTGCTTTATTGATGCACTACTCAATTTTTCTTCAGCAGCCAGGCGTTCTGCTTCAGCTTTCGCTAAGTTTGCCGCTTTAATTCTTTGCTGTGCTAATTCATCCTGTTTCTGCTGATATTTGTTTATCGCATCTGATGCAAGTTTGCCGGCGTTTTCTGACGAGGTGATTGAATCAACGTATTTTTCTTCAGTCATCAGCTTAGCTGCCTGTGCCAGTTCGCTTTCAGCCTCTGGAATTTTCAAACCATAAGATTTAGCTTCACTGACCAGTGTACTGGCTTCGTTGTAACTGTCCTCTGCGGCCATTGCTAAATCATCATTTTTGGTGTTTTCACTACAGGCAGTAACAATTACAAGTGCAGCTAATAGAAGTATCTTTTTATACATTTTTTTCTCTTTATTGTGTTTTATAAACTTTATTCTTTGTGACTACACTTGCTTTGACTTCTTAAAGCGAGAGAGAGTCACAATTATTTTTCAAAAAACGGCGTAATAATCTACGGCAGGCTATTAGGCACACACAATATCGTGTTCGATATGTAATAAAACAGTGAACTTATCTAACGCTCTATACAGACGCATCTTTGTTGCACTAAGACCTATGCCCAGTGTTGAAGAAACCTCGTGCAGTGAAAGGTCCATATAAAAACGTAGCATAATCACATCACGGTCCTGCTCTTGTAACTGTGACAGAACCTGTTTGACAGCAGGCTGGTGCTCAGTTGATGCAGTAATATTGTTTACCTGGTTTTCATGGATTTCAATAAGCGCACGCAAATGGTCGTCGATCATCTGTCGTTTTCTTTTTTGTACCAGGTCATAGCACTGGCGATCACCAATTGCGAATAGCCAGGTGCGAAAACTTGACTCACCGCGGAAGTTTTTAATCGCGCGGAAAACACGTAACTCAGTATCCTGAGCAGCATCTTCAGCGTCCTCACGGTTTTTCAAATAGAAGTAACACCGTGTCAATAGCGCACTGTGATGGCGCTGCAGCAGGGTAGAAAGCATGTCGCGCCAACCTGTTTGCTGCTCGATAATTTTATTTACTAAGGTCTGGTCTTCGAGAGTTTTATAGTTTTTCTGACTCACGGTACATCTCCTGATTTAATTCGAGGTGTACTTTAGGGGATGTGTTATGATAAAAATAACTATAAATTTCTATCGATTTGATAAATTATTTTTATTAATGGGGTTTCTATGGATATTGAGTTGTTGCGTACTTTTATGGAAGTGAGCCGCACCCGGCATTTTGGTCAGGCGGCGGAGGCGATGTTTCTTACCCAGGCGGCGGTGAGCTCTCGCATAAAAATGCTGGAGCAAATGCTTGGGGTGAAACTGTTTGATCGTGTTAAACGCGATATCCAGTTAACGCCTGAAGGTAATCGTCTGGTGAGTCGGGCAGATTTTCTGATTTCAGAGTGGCGCAAGATCAGGCAGGAGGTCAGCGCGGGTGGCGCTAAAGTTGCAACTATCCGTGGGAGGCAGTCTGCGTTTGTGGGACGTGCTGTTACAGGAATGGTTAATACGTATGCGAACCGGTTTGCCGGAAGTTGCGCTGATAGCAGAATCGCATACACCTGTGCTACTCACCCGCAAACTGCTCGACGGTGTGCTTGACCTGGCGTTTATGCTGGAACCGCCACAGCTTGAAGTTTTGCAAATATGGGACATTGGCGGTTTACCTTTACGCCTTGTCGCCGACAAACAGGGATTGAGCCTGGAAAATGCCCTTGCTGAAAACTACCTGATGGTGGACTGGGGCCTGACGCACGCATTGCAGCATCGCAGGCTGTTTCCCGATGCACCGGAACCGCTGACCCGGCTTGCCAGCGGCTCCATGGCAATGTCCTATATAGAGTCGCTGGGCGGTTCGGCCTACCTGCCTGAGGTAATGATTGCCTCGGCGGTAAAAGATAAAAAACTGTTTCTCGTTGAAGACGCACCACTGATAGAGCATCGTGTGCATGCCGTTTACCCGGTGCGAAGCGGGCGTAAGGAATTGATCGAAAAGGTATTGACGTATTTTCAACTTGAGTAGCCGGCTTATCATTGCTAGAGCAAAAAAATCGTTGCCAGACCGAGAAAACTGAGGAATCCAATAATATCGGTGACCGTAGTAAGAATGACTGCGCCAGACAGAGCAGGGTCTATTCCCCAGCGATGTAATAGCAATGGAATGGCGACGCCCGAAAGCGCGGCGGCCAGTAGATTCAATATCATGGCAACACCGATGATAATCGCAAGCCCTAAATTACTAAACCATAAGTAGGCTACGACAGCGACCACTAGTGACCAGATGACACCATTGGTTGCACCGACGAGAAACTCTTTGGTCGTCAGCCAGCGTGCGTTAGCCGGTGCAATTTGCCCAAGTGCGAGGCCACGAATGGTTAAGGTTAGCGTCTGGCTGCCGGCGATTCCGCCCATACTGGCAACGACGGGCATGAGCACTGCCAGTGCAACAATCTGTTCCAGCGCATCTTCAAAGCGTCCGATGACCCAGGCGGCAGCGAATACAGTAATCAGGTTTATGCCTAACCAGACGCCACGACTTTTAGCGCTGGCAATCACCGGCGCAAACATGTCGGCGTCTTCCGAGAGGCCGGCGCTGTTAAGCAGGGCACGTTCAGATTCTTCGCGGATGACATCAATCACGTCATCGATGGTAATGCGTCCGAGCAGCAAGCCTTCGTCATTGACCACTGCAACAGAGATCAGATCCTGTTGTTCAAAGAGAACGGCGACTTCATGCTCGCTCATGTTTGCATTCACTGCAAGCGTATCGACATGCATTAATGTGGCTACCAGTTCTTCAGGGTCGCTGGTTAGGATGTCGGTCAGTTGAATTATGCCCTGATAGCGATCAGTCTCATCGATGACCATGAGGCTGTCGGTATGCGGCGGCAATGTATTGTGGCGACGCAACCAGCGAAGTACAACTGCGATGGTGACGTTTTGTCTTACGCTGATAATGTCGCTACTCATTAAGCGCCCGGCACTGTCTTCCTCGAAGTTAAGGACAAATTCAAGGCGTTTTCGGTGGTCGCTGTCCAGGGCTTCAAGCAGTGCATCGCTTCGTACCTGAGGCAGGTCATCGATAATCTCTGCAAGGTCTTCTGGTGCCATTGCTTCCGCAGCGGCAAGCAGCGCATCGCCCTCCATGATACCGATAACACTGTCTCGTGCATCATCATGCAGGTAGGTAAGAACTTCCGATTCCTGGTGATCCGGCACAGCCTGCCATAAATCTTTGCGCTGTGTTTGTGGCAGAGATTCAATAAGGTTGGCAACGATAGACGGATGGGTTTCTTCCAGCGTCGTGGTAATCGTATCAAGGTTACCCGCATCCAGATCAGCTACAATCTGTTCAAGCAAATCCTGCTGACTGTTCTCATCATGGGGTGTAGCTTTATGCGATTCTGTAGACATGTTTATTTTTTGCTTACGTCCGAATTGTTTTCCGCCTTATCTTCAACAACCGGCTCAGCAGTGGCATCATCTGCAGGTTCTACTTTGTCATCCTCATCGGAGAGAATAACCTCGTATCGGATATGTACTTTTCCTACACGGTGATCATCAATATCCACCACGCGTAAATGGTAGTTGTTTTCAATAATTTCATCGCCAGTTTCCGGCATGCGTGTCAGGCGTTGCATGAATAGACCACTTAAGGTGTTGGCATCAAGATGATCGTCAATTTTCAGGCCAACCGAGCGTTCCAGATCAGTAAGCGAAATCAGGCCATCAGCTTCCCAGTGGGTATCATCAATAACCGTGACTGCGGTACTTGGTTCTTCTGCATCTGTTTCATCCTGAATATCGCCAACGATTTCTTCAATCAAATCTTCCAGTGTAATAACGCCGATGAAGGCGCCGTATTCATCAACTACGCAGGCCATGTGTGCACGACGTATACGCATCAGATCAAACAATTTGGCTATGCGCTGTGATTCGGGAACGATCATGGAGTCACGTCGGAAACGGTTCAAGTCTGTCCAGGGCTCACTTTCACCTTGCAGAATAGCGCGATGGATATCTTTGGTAAGGATAATACCAACCAGTGTGTCATCATTACTGCTATCGATTAATGGAAAACGTGAATGTTCTGTATCCCGAATTATATTTAAATTGTCCTCTGTCGGTGCCGCAATATCGAGGCTTTGTACCGAATTGATAGGAATCATGATGCGACCGACCTGGCGTTGATCAAATTCAAACAGGTTGTGCAGCATGTTTGCCTGGCGTTCGTGGATTTCACCGTGTTCTTGTGAAGTTGTTACCAGGCCCTTGATTTCAGCACTGCTAAAAACTTCAGCGTGCGATGCTTCTGCGACATTAAACAGAGAAAGAATGGCGCTGGTGGCGCGATTGAGTAACCAGTTCAGCGGATAAGCAATAATATATGAAGCATGTAAGGGGTAAGCGACCCAGAGCGATACCGGTTCTGCTTTGCGAATAGCAAAGGTTTTTGGTACCTGTTCGCCAACAACGATATGCAATGCAGAAAAAATCAGAAAGCCAATAATAAAGGAAGTAGTGTGAACCATCGGTTCGGACATGCCCATTTCAGTAAACATGGGTTCGAGCAGGGCGGCAACGGCCGGTTCGCCGACCCAGCCAAGCCCTAGTGACGCCATGGTAATACCAAGCTGGCAGGCAGCGAGATATGATTCAAGGTTTGCCTGAATGCGTACGGTAAGTTTTGCCGTAGCACTGCCTTCGGCAGCGAGTGATTCGATGCGAAATCCTCGTGCTTTGACCAGGGCAAATTCGGCAGCCACGTAGAAGCCGTTGGCGACAAGCAACAGGACGATGGCTAAAATGCTGGGTAAAGTATCCATTAATATTTCCGGTTATTTATGTTGTTATATGAAGTATCAGACTGTGCCTGGTATTTTAAGTCACAGAAATACCTGCCTGTCTCTGGTTATCGGCTAAGCGAAAACCAGAAGCAGACTGGCAAAAATCAAAAAAAGCGACTTTTTTCAGGCAGGTCTATAGCTTAAAGCCAGCGTTTTTTCCTGAATATTGTCAGTAAAACGGCGACAATTGCAAACATGACAGACAGCAATATGAAATAACCGTCACTGCTTTTTAGCTCAGGTATGTTTTCAAAGTTCATGCCGTAGATTCCGGCAAGAAATGTTATCGGTACAAAAATAACCGTGACAACTGTCAGAACTTTCATGATTTGATTCAGGTGATGGCCGTTGAGACTGATATAAGCATCAATAAGGTCGGTGATCACGCTCTGGTATAGATCTGCCAGTGAGTTATTCCTCTGCATTAAGGCAGCTATGTCCTCAAGCTCATCATGCCAGCTGGTATTAAGCGTTTTGTCAATTTTCCTCGCCAGCTCGTTAAATATATTATTGTGATAGGCGATAATTCTGCGCATTTTCCTGAGCGAAGTATTATAACTGGATAATTCTCTTACCAGTGCTTCGCTGGTAGATTCAAAGATTTCGTCTTCGATGACGTCCAGTCGTGACTCAAGGTTCATTAAAATATTGGCATATCGCGTAGTGATTCTCCGAAGTAAGGCAGATAGTATTTCGATCGGAGTTGTTGAGGCGCTGTTTTGAGTAGTTTTATTCCATAACAGGTCAAGATAATGTGAATGTTTTCCTCGGCGGGTCACCATAAAATTTTCACCAACAAACAGTGCCAGCTGTAAAGTTGAAAAATCCAGGTCGTGAGAATCTGAATCCAGTGGTTTGGTCAGCAAATAGGTATAGTGATCATGAAATGAAATGCTCGGTGGATGGCGTTCTCTTTGCGCCTCGATAATATCGAATTCATCAAAGGCAAAGGTTTTTTTCAGGAACTCTTCTTCTGATTTAGCTTCTTCCTCGAATAGATCCAGCCATATCCAGCCTGATTTGTTGTTCTGCCATTCAGTTAGAAGTTCTTCACCGCCCTGTTGAATACCGCTATCAGTGATTAATAAAAATCGTTTCATGTTTCTTTACCGGTTGTTGGTTGTAACTGGCTGATGACGTCTGCAATATTGGTCTTGCCTAACAGGGTATTGATATGTACGTCCTGTTGCGGGAATGGTATTTTAATATCGTGTTCATGAAACTTGTCCCAGACATTAAGCAGAACTTCGCTGATAACGTTGGCCCTGCCATTTTCAGGGTCCTGGATCCATATGCGCAGCTCAAGATCAACAGAACTGTCTCCGAAGCCTCTAAGCTGGCAGCGGGGTTCTGGATCTTTCAACACACGTTCAACCGTTCCAGCACTTTCAACACATAACTGTATGGCTTTTCTTACATCGGAATCATAAGAAATACCGATGGCAATTCTGAGCCGAACTTTATCATCGCTGTATGACCAGTTCTCAACACGCTGTACGATTAACTCTTCGTTCGGAATTAAATGCTCGATGCCATCACGGGTAATGACGGATACATACCTGGCGCCAAGATAATTCACCCAGCCAAACGAGTCTGTACCTACAGAAATGACATCACCCGGCTTAATCGCCTTATCCAGTAACAGTAAAATACCGCTGACCAGGTTGGAGAAAATCTTTTGTAAGCCAAAACCAAGGCCGACACCTAATGCACCAGTGAAAACAGCAAGTGCGGTTAAATCAATACCCGTTGCCGATATCACAGTTAGAAATGCGATGGTGTAAAGAGTAAAAGTTGCCAGTTTTACCGTGAGAACACGAATACTTGGTGTTAGCGATGTCGAGCGACTGAGTAACTTTTCGATAACGCCCGACATGCTGTTGGCTGCCCAGAAAAACAGCCAGGTGAAGATAACGATTTTCATTGCAAATAATGGAGAAACGCGGACTTCGCCGACCATAATAAACCAGCTATCAAGCAGTTTAATCGTGCCATCAAGCAGACCAAATATATTCAGTGCCGCAATGGACCAGGCAAATATACTGATACTGAGGGATAAGGTGCGATTTTGAACCAGCAGGGTGGCTATGCGAATAATTATCCAGGCGGTTAGCAGGCTGGTGACAACATTCAGTACAGCGACAGGTTGGTCATAACTCTGAGAAATAGAAATAGCAACCCACTGTAACATCAGCCAGACGATATCACCGCTCATTGTGCGCACGGCATATATCGGTTTCTTAATGGAGTAGGGGAGTAAAGCGTTTTTTGCTATGTTTGATAACAGCTTTTGTAGCCGGGGCTGTATCAGAAGTTTAACCAGGATAAAAATGGCAACTATTATGAATATCTGAATGGCGATCGATACATCCTGCAGGTTATAAAATGCAGTTTCGCCCAGTTTAAGTAAGCTATCTATTGCGCTGTTTATGTCGTCCAGTAAAGTCATCGATTTGTCTCGCTTTTATTCTTATTCATAATTATATAATCAAATAATTAAATATAGATATTAACCTGTTTGACTTTAGCAAACCGATGTAAGTCACATTGCGGTGATTTTTATCAGTCAATTGCAGTCAGACTACTATGTTATCTTAAGTGCCGTTATCTCAAGAGCCCGCTCACTAATTACATAAGGGGTGGGAATATGCCTGCTCGTCATTCCAGTTCTAGCCTCGCAATAAAGCGTTTAGTTGATCGACGACCATCGCCCATGCGGAATCATCCGCTATTGCTTCTTCTAAAAAAGCTGCCTGTGATGCTGTCCAGAACTCGGCTTTATGTAAAGGTATGTGTTCTGAGATTGTGCTATGAGTTTGAATAAACTGCTCGATAGAATCGTGGTCTTCTTTCAGGCCGAGCTGGTCAAATAAATCTTCGAGAGTGTAACTCATCATAGAAAACCCTGATTCTGGCTGAATCTTTTATTTATCAGTCTATTACTCTGGTGCAAAGCAGGCAAGCGATAAATAAGATCGATAAATTTCGCATTTGGCCTGGCTGAAAACGTCGATCTGGTTTTCATTGTTCAGTGTGTCAATTATTTTGTGTCAGATTATAGTAATGATGCTTGCAGACCAGTAGAAACTAGCAGTATTGTTATCGAAATTATTTTTTCTGGCGGCTTATTGCTATATAAAACCACCTTACGGTTATGTAATAATCCTGACCTGTAGTTTTTAAAACAATGTTACTTCAGGGGGCATTATGATTACTTCTGCACAGCAGTGTATTGCTCGGCAACGGGATGCTCTGGGGATCTTTCTTTCTGAACCGATTGCCAGGGTTGCTGTTTCCTGCGCTGAGGTCTGGAGCGACATTGATCAACTAGATGACGCGCTGCGCATCGGATTGGCGAGTCTGCCATACTGCAGTCATCTGATCGCGACCAATCTGGATGGCATCCAGATCAGTGCGCAGGTTAGCCTTGAAGGGGATGATCGATCGTTACTGGGAATGGATCGCTCACAGCTGCCTTATATGAAGTCAGTTGTGCCGATGACGGATTTTGTGCTATCTGAATCCTACATAAGTCTGCGAAGTAAGCGACCAAGTATAACCGCGGTTCAGCTTGTTAAGGTTAATGATAAACCCGTTGGTTTCGTCAGTGCACATTTTGACTTGAGCAAACTGCCGTTAACGGCGCCACTCTATGAAGAGTCGCAAGACTGGTTGCAGATGAAAGGTGATCCTTCTATCCGCGGTGGACTATTCGCGCAGCAGCGTGTCGAAAGTGTGCTCGATCAACATGTCGATTCAATAATATCTGTACTGGAAGAGCTGATAATCTCTTACGGTATATTTCATTGCGAAGTCTATTTTTCAAGCAATCGAGCCACTATCTGGAGTCACACCGATCCGCACAGTTATCGCATATTGACCATAGACGAACTGGTTGATCCTGATGTCTGCCTGATGTTTCCAAAGACGCCTTATCCTGAGACTGCCAGGGTACCGACGGAATCGATCCGTAAGGTGCTGGAAGTATTTCGCGATCTTCGCTTTGCCGACGAGAATGTCTACCTTCGCATCGGCACATTGAATATCTATAATGGCAAAGTGGGGTTAACATTTTCCTGTGATGGATCGCACAGTATTTCCGTTACTGAATTTTTAAATAAGGGTCTGGACTACTGGATCGGTAGTGCGGCTTTTGGTGTTACCACGGTGCCTGCCTGTAATACTTTGTAAAGTATCCGGAATTTATATTTGTTGTTGCCATGCTGCTGGCTTTTGGTTACGCTATAGTTGCTGCAATTATCGGCTTGTCTGTGATCGTTGGAGCCTTTATTGCTGGCGCATCTCTGGATAGGAGTGGACCTGAAACACAGCAGTCGTTTTAAAGCAGGTGCTGATTATCTGATAGGCCTGTTCGGTGCGATACTCTTTGTTTTACCGCGCGTTCTGGCTGCTATAAGTACTTTTAAGCTTGATATGCTGTTTATCCTGTTGCGTTGTAACAGAAAATAATAAACGCCCCGGTTTTGTTGCTATCATCCTGATGAGTCTGTTTACCATGTTAATAGCCCCTGTTGTGTTACATCAAATAAAGAAAGCCACAACGATAATTAAAGAAGAATAATTATGTCACAACAAGAAAATAACTGGAAAAGTCCCGAATGGCTGTTTACTAAAGTCACTTCTCTGATATTCGGTATCATATTATTATTTACCACCATGGCGCTGCTGGTCGGTTCTTTCCGACTGTTCTATAGTCTATTTGAGCTGGTCGAAAAATCAGGTGTCACCGGGAATTACATGTATATTTTCTCCGATGTGCTGACCCTCGTGATATTGCTTGAGTTATCTCGATCGCTGTTCCAGTATTTTATGGATCAAACCATCAGGTTGCCTATTATTCTTGATGCAGGCATCGTGTTTGTACTTCGTGATGTTATGATCGGCCTGTACGAGCAAAAGCTGGAATCAGATGATATTTACGCGCTCAGTGCGTTACTGTTCGTCCTGGGTATCATTAGAATAGGTCTTGGTTGTTATTATGCCAGCAAGCTTAAACAGACTTGATATATTATGAACAGGTTAATGTCGTATTATTATCTTTCCCATCTATTAGTTATCGCGAGTATTCTAGTTTTCTCAACATACCTGTATGCGGATAAACAGCCGCTGATACTGGAAACCGACTGGCTTAGTTCCGCTGTTGGAAGTCATGGAAATACACTTGGTGCTAAAGTGGTTGATGTGGAGATAATGCCCGATAAAGATTCCACCGTGTTAGAGGTTTCTTTACCGATAGAAAACCCTGACGACTTTGAAAGAGTTGAAGTCATCGGAAGAAGGTCTCTACAGCCAATAACTCAAACTAAAGATGCTGAATGGATAAAGGATGATGAAAATGGTAACTATGGCTTACGATTGCACTTGAAGAAAAAAACCGAATTTGAGTTTCGACTGAAACTTATAGATGACGACAAAGATTTCTAGCTCGCTGCTGTAGTTATCAGGTTATCTCATAATCATCAAAGTTCCAGCTAACCACTCTAGCGTTATTATATTGCCAGGTGAGTAGTCAAAATAATACAGGCGTAATTGCTGTATTAATATCAGGATGCTTGTGCAGTAACGGGTACAGATTCCTCAGGTTTTTTTTCGTCACTGACGGTGTGTATGGTAACCTGGGTGAAAGGAATAACCCAGCCTTCACGATTGCAGGTGTCTACACAGGCCTGCTGTACCAGGCGTTGTGCACGGTAATATGCTTTCGCAGCCTGGCCATTGAGAATCATGTATATACGGTAGTCTAGCGAGCTGCTGCCTGCAGTATTGAATTCCACCAGTATTTCCTTGATAGCATCTTTTAAATTGACCTCTTCGAAACGCCTTATGATTGCGGCTTGAAACTTTTCGGGAATCTGGTCCAGACAGATAGCCTGATGCTGGTAGTCAACACCGAAACTACAGGAAACACCAAAACCTTCACGCGACAAATTACGCACGTTCTGTTCGATAAAATCCTTTGTTCGAATCTGCATCAGGGTATCCATAACAGCAACCTCAACAAACTCGATGGTCTGGCGTATTACCCGTGCCAGGCTGCCGCTGGCAAGCAGTACGAATTCCCCAGGTTGACAAGGGAACCAGGTTTCCTTGCGCGCAGGCCGTGAGGTGTGTTCGTTCATCTCATGCAGTGGTAAACGCACAAATCCTTCGAGTGAGGGATTACGTAATACGGTAAAGACACTTAAGGAATCAACCTTGAAGGGAACGCCATCGAGTACCAGTCTTTCAGCTTCGCGTACCGGACCGACACCAAGCAATAGACGTATCTCTGCCGCATAACGCGGCAGAGTTTGTCGCAGAGTGAGAGCCGCGCCGACCAGTACTATTATCGCCAGGGTAAGAAGTAGAACATCACCGCGAACATAAAACACCATGAGTATAGCTAAAACAATTATGCTCACTGTTACCAGGCGGTAACTATAATATAGCAGGGGTGCGCGAGTAATAGCCTCATTGTGTTTACCATGATATTTCAATCGCCAGTAGAGGTTGAGTAAGCCCTTAGTCAGCAGCCAGGTCATCAGGCTGATGCTAATCGCCAGGAATAAAGTCAGGCCACGTCCGTGAAAAAAGTGGCTGAACACTGACGAGGCAGATATTTGCCAGGTTTCACTTTCGCTTAGCAGGTTGTCCAGTTTGAGTTGTGATATCTCAAGTTTTCGTTGAGTGTCTTCTTTGCGTTGTTCCCAGTCTGTCAATAACTGCTTGACCGGGTCGGCTGCAATGGACGGCAATGACTGATCCTTGAAGGCACGGATAGAGTCAAGGGCCTTATCGATGACCTTGAGCTGTTCTTCCAGTTGATCAATATCGCGATTCAAACTATCAATCTGTCGCGGTTTGGCCGTCAGTTCCTTAAGCGTGGAAAGCAGTGGCCGGCTAATCTGTTCAATTTCGTCCTGCCAGTTTATTGGCTGTTCAGGCAACTCATTTAGAATTGAGCGATTAATGCCGCCAAGAGCAATATGCTCGAATGAGACCTGAAGGCCCTTGATATCAAATTTAATACGCGCAATACTTTGCTCGATCTCCTGTTTTTCAGAGATATCTTCCTGCTTTTTCAGTTTTTCTCTAAGTACCGCAACCTGGTCCTGCTTGAACTTGATGGATTTCTGTATATTGACCAGGTTTTCAACAGTGTTTTGCTGTTTTGTTTCTGATGTGATTCCCGGTTCCTGTGCCTGGGAGGCCTGGGTATGGACTGAAGCAAATGCGCAGGCAATCAGCAAGCCAAGTATCGTCAGGTGCTTACATGAGCCAGCCGGTATAAAAGCAAAAAATCTAGATTTAATCATGGTGTGTAGATTACTGCCTGTTATGCCTTCAGGGCAAGAAGAAGTTGATATAAAACTGACATGGAATTGCAAATGTGACTTTGAGCTGACGAATTGTGTCTAACGATTATGTTTATTTAACTTCTTGAGTATTGATAGTGATTCTGATGAAATTTTCACAAGTTAAAATTTATTTTACAGCCTGTTTTATCTTGATTTCTGGTTGTGCCGGGTCGATGTTGCAACCCGTGCCACCTGATGTTGAAATAACGAATGTTGAGTTATCGGGCATTCGTTTCCCTGAAACAAAAGTGATGTTTTCGTTATTGGTGAGTAATCCTAATGATTTTGATATTGATATTTCTTATATTGATATGACGCTTCATGTGAATAATTATTTAATGACAAGTGAGCGTTGGACAAATATAGCGGTGTTATTATCACATCAGAAACAGAAAATTCGGATTCCTGTTAATATTGATCTCGCCAATGCGCTGACGATATTGCCTCAACTTATGACTGAAAATAAAATTCCGTACGATATTAGCGGTACAGTGAAACTGAAAAACCGCGGTAAAGAATTGTCATTTTCATATAAAGGCGAGTTTTATACCAACCGGCTTAATGGTATGACAATGAATGACATGGTTGATTATTCTGAAAAAAAGTCATATCGCTTCTAGAAGCTAGTTGGATAATGCTAGAGCGGCGTGACTATATAATTGTTAAAGAGATTGTTTCATGACAAGCAAAGCCACATATATATGTATTGCGAATTATATTGCTGCCTGCAGAACAGCTATGCTGTGCCTGTTATTTTCTGTAGCTGTTATTTCTTCACAGGACGTGTTCGCGCAGTCTGAACAGACGCAGAGTGACACTGCTACAGATGAAGTAAAATTAATTCATCAAGATAAAGTAGATATTCCTGTTAGAGATGTTGAAGTGGGATCAGGGGGTAATGTCAAACTGGAAAGGAAATATCGCACTAAAATAGAAAGCCAGTATGAATGGCATGCGCATCTGCTCTGGGAAAGTCGTTATGTAACAGAGGGTCGTGATAATCTGTCAGGAAAAGGTTTATTGTCCGCATCAACAGAATTTAATGTTGATGAATTTAGTGTTGTTCCCTGGGTTGCCGATGGTATTGGTATTGACTACTCGGAATTTAATTTAAATATTGTTTATGGCAGTCGCTTGACTGAAAACCTTGTTCTATATACAGGTTACAACTTTTTGCATTCGCGGTTTTTGGGTGACAGTGAAAATGATAATGAAATCAGTTTTGATCTTGCCTATAAATGGTTTAAACACGTTAATTTTCTTGCCAGTATTTACCATTCATTTGATGCTGAAGGTTCTTTCATGGAAACATCGGTAAGATATAATAATAAGATAAACAATATGATACATTACGGTATTCAAGGGGTGCTCGGCGTAAATGCTGAATATGTGCCTGATGGCCACAACGGACTTAATCATTTTCAGTTACGTGCCAATGCTTCTTACTATCCTGATGATAATGTAGAATTATACGCTTATACTGGCTACAGCCTGGCAATTAATCGGGATGCAGTAAAGTATGCTGGCGATGAACTGTTAGGCGATTTTTTCTGGGGTGGTATTGGTCTTTCTTATCTTTTCTAAGCTGATTAGGGTCAGGTTTTATTTTATATTTTTCGAATTATTATCTAGGTGTAAGGCAAATGATGTTATCTAATAGAGATGGGATGAGTGTTTTTTCTAAATTCTTAGTTAGCTCAATTTTTTTAGTAATGATCTCGACAGATGCGCTTGCTAAAGAGGTGATTGGCTGGGTTGAAAATGTGCAAATTACACCGGGTAACGTATTAATTACAGCAAAAATTGATACCGGTGCAGATTCTTCTTCTCTGCATTGTGATTGTATTGAAAAATTCATGCATAATGGTGAGCAATGGGTAAGGTTCACGCTTACTGACACCTCTGGAAAACAAGTTTCCCTGGAAAAGAAAATAGAGCGTTCTATTAAAATCAAACGTCATTTTGGTGATGTGCAGGTGCGTGATGTAGTGCGTTTAGGGTTATGTCTCGGTGGTCAGTATGAAGAAAGAAATGTCAGCCTGGTCGATCGTAGTGGGTTTAAGTATGATATGTTGATTGGTCGGAAATATTTAAAAGATAAATTTATCATCGATCCTTCTCAGCAGTTCTTGGTAGAGCCTCATTGTGATGACTTTGAAAAATAACAGTTGATTATTAGACGGATATAGACAATTACATATTATGAAATCCGGCGATACAACTACAACTGCATCCAAATCCAAATCAGCCTATAGCATCATAGTTGTACTGATCGCATTTGCAGTTCTTTCTATTTCTGCTCGAAACTGGATTCAGAATATAGATGAATTGCCAACGGGTGATACTGCCTGGACAATTAGCATTTCTCACCAGATTACAGCACTGGATAAAGGTGCAAGTGTATCTATTTCGCCGCCCTGGGATACGAGTTTTTCGCGTATGTACGCTCAATCATTATCGCACACCGGATTGAGGCAGAAGCGTATTAAGAAGGATGCTGATAAACGCAATATTTTACTTATCGCACCTAAGGTTGGTAACTACACAGCTGAAGCCATATTTAGTGTTCATGTTTCATCACTTGCCCGCAGTAAACCGAAAAAATCTACTTTGTCTGAAGATAATCGATCTCAGTGGCTGTCAGAATCACATGGTATACAAATCAACAGTTATACCGCGACTGAAATAGTTGAAGGGATATCAAAGACGGCAGATTCTTCAGAGGCGCTCATCGATAAACTGTTTGATTATGTCAGTAATAATGTTCGTATTAAGCGACGCACAAACAATAATTCAGAGACGGTATTATCAACAAGGCGTGCAACTGCATTAGGTTCTAATCGTGCGCTGGTTGCTTTGTTGCGTACGGCGCATTTGCCTGCACGCATTGTTACAGGTGTTAATTTGCAGGTTTCTGCTGCACAACAACCCTATTACTGGACTGAAGTTTACGACGCTGAAAGGTGGGTTCCTCTTGATCCTGTGCACGGGCACAGGAAACAGCTCCCGGCTTTCTATATTCCGCTGCGTAAAGGAGGTAGCGAGTTAACTGAAACTAACAATGCAACTATTACATCAACGGTGTGGAAAATAGATACTACGAGGGCACCGGCTTCGCTGAATTCTGAATCAGGGAAATTCACGGATATTCTGAATCTAAACAGACTGTCACCAGCCAGTCGTGAAAATCTTGGCGTGCTTTTATTGTTACCATTAGGCGTACTGGTTACGGAAATGTTGCGTCAGCTGATGGGTGTTCGAACTTATGGTACATTCACGCCTACATTATTGGCGCTGGCAATTATACATGTCGATAGAATGACGGCAGTGATTATATTTTTGCTGGTCACCGTCATTGGTATTTCTATCAGGTCGCAACTAAAGAATCTGAGTCTGCGGCGAACACCATTGCTAGGCATCGTGTTTACCCTGGTGGCAATAAGCATGACCTTTGTTGTGTCTGGTTTTATGCACTTTGACCCGGCTATGGATGGTGTCGTTGTATTACTGCCTGTCGTTATTTTAACCATGCTGGTTGATCGTATCTATTCGATTGCAGATCAACGTGGTCTGCGTACAGCAATGATTCGTCTGTTTTGGACAGTAGTTTCAGCATTTCTGTCACTGCTGGTTTTATTACAGGCAGACTGGAGCCACTGGTTAGTGTCTTATCCAGAATTACATGCACTTACCCTGGCAGCTATTATTTTTATAGGTCAGTGTAACTGCCTGAAGATAAGTGATCTTGCGGTATTGAGCTGGTTGCACGAACCCGAATTAAGAAAAACCAGGAAGACAGATAAAGCTTCTCAGTCAGAACAGTCGGGTGATGGTTTGTAAGTTTAGCCTGCACCCGTTATTTAATGATCCCTTTAAGTTTGAAATCAAGGCGAACACGATGCTACTGAGTTATTTATAAAAGCCTCATGCGGACACTAACCCTATAAGGAAAGAGCATGCCAGGCGGCTATCAAAGCAAAGAGAATAAAGATTCCGCCACTTAGACGGTGCAGCCAGTGAAGTGGTAAGCGCTGTAAAACAGTACGTCCTATCCAGACTCCGAGCGCCGAAACCAGAATGAGTGCTATTGTCGCACCCAGCCATACCGGCAGGGGAGCCAGGCTGCTAGATAACCCAGCCACAGCAATCTGTGTCTTATCACCAAATTCGGCCACAAATATTAAAAGCAGGGTAGTGAAGAAGATACTATGCCCCGATCGGTCAATCGTTACTTCAGAATGCTCATCAACTTCGGTGCGTATAGCATGAAGGCCGAACGCCCCGAATAATATCGCTACCAGTACAGCGACTATCTGCTCTGGTATCCATGCGGCTACAGCAGTGCCAAACAATACGGCAAGGGCGTTAAGTACGACGAATGCCGCTGTAGCACCAAGTATCACAGGCCAGTGGCGGTGGCGTGCTGCCAGTGTCATACACACCAGCTGACTCTTGTCACCGATTTCAGCCAGCGAGATAAGGGTAAATGTGGACAGTGAAATAGATAGTGAATCAAGTGTAAACATGGGTGAATTATAAATATTCTCAGGATTGTTTGTTAGATGGTGATATTCAATAGTCCACCCCTTATCAGGAATCAGTATATGTTACATGGATAATTCCATGACTGATAATTTATAATCCCCCCATGATTATGATAGTCGTTTCGACACCGTACTAATTGCTGGAAAAAGAATGCATACACATAAACTAGAGAATTGGCAGCATAGCCATGACTTTTCAGTCAAAAATGAAAAAGGTGAGCGTCGGACTAAATATGTTCTAATCCTCACTGCGGTAACAATGATTGTGGAAATTATTGCAGGAAGCATCTACGGCTCAATGGCCTTGCTAGCAGATGGTTGGCATATGGGCACACATGTAGCTGCGTTTATGATCACTATCTTTGCCTATCGTTATGCTCGTAAACATTCAGATAATCCCGCATACGCCTTTGGTACAGGCAAGGTTAGTGTACTGGGAGGCTTTGCCAGCGCTGTTGCGCTAGCTGTTGTGGCACTGGTTATGCTAATCGAATCAATGCAAAGAATTATAGACCCTCACATCATTCATTTTAATGAAGCAATTGCTGTTGCCTGTCTTGGTTTGTTTATAAATATTATAAGCGCATTTCTGTTAAAGGATGACCATCATCATCACGAACATGGTCATGAGCATGACATGAGCATCACCACCATCATCACCAGGACCATAATTTACGAGCTGCATATTTGCACGTGTTAGCGGATGCATTAACATCACTGCTTGCTATCATTGCATTACTATCAGGAAAATATTTTGGCTGGGACTGGCTCGACCCGGTAATGGGTATCGTTGGAGCAATTATTATTACACGCTGGTCGTATGGTTTGCTAAAGCAAACAGGTCCAATTTTATTAGATGGAAGTATTGAAGAAGAGTATCAATCCGCTATCAAGCAGGCTATAGAGAAGAATTCAGATAATCGTGTTACTGATATCCATATATGGAAAATCGGTGCCAATCATTATGCAGCAATTATTTCATTAGTAACGCAGCATCCGAAGTCTACGCAATATTACAAAGGCTTATTGACTGGCTTTCATAAATTATCTCATACCACAATCGAAGTGAATGCCTGTGAGGGTAAGCTTTGTGTTGTAGCAAACGAAAGTAATGCGTAAGACATTTCTGTTTAATAGGGTTTAAGGAATCTACCTGCATGGTGAGGGTTAAACCTGATAGATAATCGCGCTTTGAAAAGCGCTCCTACCAGTGGAGATGTCACCCGTAGGAGCGGAAAAAATTGTTTGGAACAACTTTTCACGTAAGCCACGAAGTGGTGAAGCATAGGGATATGCTGAATAATTTATTCCGCGAACAGCGGTTAATGTGAAACACCTTACCTGTTAAAAATCATTACTCTCAACCGGCCAAACCTGACGCCGTGATTTTACATGAAAATAAAGTACTATTATTTATCATGTTTTGAAATAGCCAATCCTTCCATTTCGGCATTCCAGAAGAATATTGCCATTTGTGTTTTGAGCTAATATTTTTTTTAATTCATTTAGAGTATGAACTTCCTGCCCATTCGCTTTGACGATTAATTCCCCCACAGGCCATTCTATTTCATCTGCCTGTGTACCCTGGTGGACATGCGTAACCGTGAGCAGCGGTTTTTCGTTATCGATAGTTTGTAGCATATCAATTCGAGCATTGGCATCGATATCACGCATTGCCTCTATGATTTCAAAACTCAGCTCCTGAATTATCATGCCAAACACTTCAATATATTTTCTTTCTTCAATTACAGGGTGTGAAACAACGCCTTTTTCCTGATTCCGCATCGCATTTGCACTTGTGGTACCAATTTCACCGTTGCGAAGGTAGCTGATTTTAACTTCATCGCCAATAGGAATTAATCGCATTACATCAAATATGTTTTTATGCCGAAAGTGGCCTTCTTTACCAATGACAATGCCATGCCGGTCAAATTTGATGTCGTTAATAGAATGGATTACATCACGTTGCTGAATGCCTGCAGCCTGAAGAAAGCCGCCCGGTATGACCATGGCTACTATTACCCCTTTGGGCTCCGACTGTTTTAAAAGCAAATTAAAGTTGCTTGCATTTTTTTGTAGCTTGCCTCCAATGCTTGCAAACAGCGGCTCATTTTGCTGTAAAAGATTTTCTATTATGATTTTCACAAAACTTGCCGGCGTAATAAAACCAATATTGTCTGCGTCGACCATAACAGCGGTATTTAATCCGACTACTTTGCCATCTATACTGACACTGGGTCCGCCCGAGTTCCCCGGATTAATTGCCGCATCCGTTACATACCTTTCCGTAGAATACTCTGACCCCGAAATGAAATTTGTGATTTCTCCACCTGATATATTTGGCTCTACCATACCCATAGGGTATCCGATGGCTTTGATCTCTTCACCGCGTGACAGACTTGATCCATCGCCAAGTTCCAGGTATTCAATGTCCCTGTTAGCGAGCGATTTAAAGCGCATTAGTTCTTTATCGGATAGTTTGATTAATGCTACGTCTGGTTCTAACTGCTTGACCAGGCCAACGACTTCGGTTTCAAATCGTTCTTCACTGGTCAGCATGGAACTGACCTGAATTCTTACCGCATTCATCACGACATGTGCATTGGTAACGATATATCCTTCCAGGTCTTCATATTTAATAAAAAAACCGGATCCCAACCAGGATCCTGACTTCCTTACCGCCGGATTCATTACCGACTGGAAATCTTCTTCCAGGTAACCTTCAATATGAATCTGCACGACGCCGCCCATCATCTGGCGCGCGACATACTTAAGGTTTTTATGATTTTTTGCCATCTGGGGATTCTAATTCTTATTTATTAATAATGCGGCGGTGGTGTTTCTTCGCTTTCTAGCGCAACCGGCGATGATTGTGACGCTTTAATTTTTTTCTCCAGAATCGAAACCTGTAACTGTAATGTGCCTATTTCATCATTTTGTTTGATGATAGTTTGATTTAACACTTCAATGGTATCTTCAAAATGTGTTAAGCGAATTTCTAATTCGGTGATTCTGTTTTCCATGGTTATGCCGCTGTTTCTGTCTGTTTAGTTTTGTTATCAATCCGGGTTGTCATTTTGGTGGCTCCTGCAATTGCAATGGGCATGGCAAAAAAGTTAACCACAGGAATGCTGGTCATAATAAACACGGCCGTGCCTAAACCAAGCGTACGCATTCTGTTGCTTCGATTATAGCTTTTTACATCATCAAAAAACTGACCGCGATTGGCTAGCGGGTAGTCGGTATATTCCAGCGCAAAGAACCAGGCAGCGAACAGTATCCAAAGGAAAGGTGCGGCAACATTCACAACTGGTATTAGGGTAATAATGAGCAGCGGTATAAACCATTTAATGGCATACAGGATTTTCTGGATTTCTGATTTCAGTGTTCGTGCCATCAGCTTTATAAACTTGTCGGAGTTTATGTCCTGCGGTGTTTTACCGGTAAGGTTGGCTTCAACTCTTGCTGACAGCAGGCTGTTGAAAGGCGCGGCGATCAGGTTGGCAATGACAGTGAATGTATAAAACACAATAAGAAACATGGCAATGGCGAACAATGGCCAGATTAGCCACTCAAGCCAGTTCAACCAGCCGGGTAATAATTGTTCAAGCCAGCTATCGAGCTGATCGCTTAACAGTTTTGTAGCTAGTGAAAACAGGCCAAGATTGATAATGAACGGCACCACTACATAGCGTTTGACGCCGGATCTGAATAATAATCCGAATCCGGTAAAGCAATCTAAAAAACCTTTAATAAATGAGATCATAGTAATATTTGTCGCTTGTTATTTATGTTTGTCATTGCGAGGAACGAAGCAATCTCAGGATCGCAATATCTCTACCCGGGATTGCTTCGTACCTCGCAATGACATTGAAAAATGTTTTAAATTTCTGGTTATAAGTTTCTATTCATAAATCCCTGTTTAGCCAGCAGGGCGCTACCATAACAGGCTTCGGTATGTGTTGCCGATAAAACCGACAGACCTGTTTTACGTTCACGTATTTTACTCCAGGCATCATTTTTATTACCGCCGCCCGTGGTAAATATTTTTCTGGGTATTGCGGCACCAAGTTCAATGAGTTTCTGGTATCCCTGTGCCTCTACCTCGGCTATGCCTTCCAGTAATGCCTGGAAAAACTCTATATCTGAATCGGGTCTTGGTTCTGTCTGGTTTTGCTTGCCGGCGTCATTAACTGGGAAGCGTTCACCTGTTGCGGGCAGCGGGTAATAATCCAGACCGGTTGGCTGCTCGGGGTTTAACTGCGGTGTCATTGTTTCCAGTTGATCCTGGGTGAAGTACTGCATTAGAACTCTGCCACCCGTGTTGGATGCGCCGCCAACCAGCCAGTGATTATTCAGGCGGTGACTGTAAATGCCAAATGCCGGGTGAAACAGTGGCCTGTCGGTAAACAGCTTGATAACCAGTGTGCTGCCCAGTGCGGTCACTGCATCGCCAATTTCAGCGGCGCCTGTTGCCAGTACCGCTGCGTTGCTGTCGGTAGTGCCGGCGACAACGATACAGTCTTCGGCCAGCTTATACTTATTGATTAACGAACTCTTCACTTTGCCGATAGCGGTACCGGCAGCAACCACTTTTGGTAGTAAAGAGTCTGCAAGGCTGATCTTGCTATTGCCGTTGATTAACCATTCAGGCCATTGCTGACTGCTGCTGTCGTAGCCCATTTTCAGGCAGTTGTTTTCGTCACTGATGCCATAGTTGCCGGTAAGTGAAGACGCCAGCCAGTCAGCCTGGTGGCAGAATAATTCGGTTGCCGGGTAGCGTTGCAATAGTAACAGGGCTTTTGCCAGTGAAGAGCTGGCGCCATGCACGGCACTTTCAGCGGGGGCGATGGCGCTGATCATCTGCGCCTGGGCACTGGCCTGCTGATCGTTATACATGAGAGCGGGCGACAGTGCGGTTCCGTCTTTTTTACAGGCAAGCAGTGTACTCGAAGTGCCATCAATGGCGATAGAGTGTATCAAATAGTTTCTATTATCAGCTTTAAGTTTATACTGATAAATCATTGATTAATATATGTAAATGCTTGAGCCATTCGTGCGGGATCTGTTCATTTTTTGTATCATGTGCAGCCAGGCCGGTAAACGCAATAGCCGACGTTACAATTTCATTTGAATGCTGGTCGATGCAGCTGCCACGAATACCCGAGGTGCCAATATCAATACCAAGGTAGGCTTTTAAGGTCACCTTACTATGGCCATTCGTCGCGACGCTATCTTAAGGCAGCGCAACGATAGCAGGGGCAGTCCAGTCTTCGGCTTTGTGTTCCGCAACGACCGTCGTGTAAACACCGCCGCGCACGTTGAATTCAGCAGTCAGGCGCATAAAGCGCGGGTCACAGGCAGCAACCAGGTCTGACAGGATTGCATTGGTCACTGCTTCATGAAAAGCGCCTTCTTCGCGAAAAGACCAGATATACATTTTCAGTGCTTTCAGTTCAATGCAGCTTTTTTCCGGCACGTATTCCAGTTCCAGCGTGGCAAAATCCGGCTGTCCGGTTTTGGGGCATAAACAGGTAAATTCGGGCAGGGTGATGCGTATGGTGTAATCGCGTTCAGGTGTCGGGTTGTCAAATGTTTCCAGCTCTTTGGAAGGCTTGGTTGCCATGTTTTTTCTCGCGATAATCATCAGTTAACTAGAGGCGGCATTATACAGAAGTCGGCGGAAATTTTATATTATTGATGACTAATATTATTGCCGGTTAATGTATTGAATGGTTCTAAGTGCTAATGTTTTCAGCGTCTTACAGTAACTATTTAAACTGCTTATGATGCTAAAAAAATAAACCTGAAAAAGATGCTGAAAACACGCTTAAATTGATCGCGCACTCATGTAAACTACGCCGCATACAAATATAAATCACCTATAACTGAATAATAAAAATGCGTTTAAGCAAGATAAAGCTCGCTGGTTTTAAGTCCTTTCGTTGACCCGACTTCAATTAATTTCCCAAGTAACCTGACCGGTATTGTCGGCCCGAATGGCTGTGGTAAATCCAATACTATTGATGCCGTGCGCTGGGTAATGGGTGAGTCTTCAGCCAAGCATCTGCGTGGCCAGTCTATGGATGACGTTATTTTTAACGGTTCGTCTGCCAGAAAGCCGATAGATATGGCATCGGTTGAACTGATTTTTGATAACAGCGAAGGCAAGCTGGGCGGCCAGTATGCCAATTATGCCGAGATTTCGGTTAAACGCCAGGTTACGCGTGATGGTACTTCGAAATACAGCCTGAATGGCACCCGCTGCCGGCGCCGTGATGTTGCCGACCTGTTCCTAGGTACCGGTCTTGGGCCGCGCAGTTACGCGATTATTGAGCAGGGCATGATTTCGCGCCTGATTGAAGCGAAACCGGAAGAACTGCGAACTTTTCTTGAAGAAGCGGCCGGTATTTCCAAATATAAAGAGCGTCGCCGTGAAACTGAAACACGCATTCGCCATACCCGGGAAAACCTGGAACGGCTTTCTGACTTGCGTGAAGAGATTGATAAACAGCTGTCAAGGTTGCAGCGACAAAGTCGCAGTGCCGAGCGTTATAAAGAATTAAAACAGGAAGAGCGCCAGTTTAAAGCCGAGCATTTAACACTGCACTGGCGTGAGTTGAAAGCTGAACTGGATAGTCGCGACAAAGAGATTCAAAGTACCGAGACATCAATGGAGCAGGTGATTGCGGAGCAGCGTTCGACAGAGTCAAAAATTGAAGCGCAGCGCCAGGAAAGCAGTGACTCCAATGAAGTGCTTAATAATGTACAGGCTGAATACTACCGTATAGGTGCTGAGATTTCCGCCAAAGAGCAGAATATTAAACATCAGCAGGATTTGTTGCAGCGCCAGCAAACCGATCTGGAACAGGTTCAGACTGCACTGGCCGATGCCAGCCAGGCGATTCAGTCTGATAAACAGGATATTGAAGAATATAAACAGAGTCTTCAGAATGAAGAACCCAGGCTGGAAGAATTAAAAGCGCAGGAGCAGCAAAGTGCTGAACAGTTCCAGCAGGCAGAGCAGGCGATGCAAAACTGGCAGCAAACCTGGGATGAAATTAACCAGCGTTATTCTGCAGAGAGCCAGAAAGCACAGGTCGAACGTTCTCGTATGGAGCAGCTGGAGCGCCAGGTTGAACAGCAGAAACAGCGTCTGCAAAAAATCGATATAGAAAAACAGGCGCTGCGTGGTGAAAACCTCGAAGAGCAAATCACAGATTTGAAAATGCTGCTAAGCAAATCCAGCGATGAGAAAGAAGAGCAGGAGCAGCAGTTAAGCGCTGCAATTGCCACCATCAGAGATGCGCGTGAAAAGATTGTTAGCGTTGAGCAGCAGTCTGCCGATGTCCGTCGCAGTATTCATCAGAACCAGGGCAGCCTGTCGTCGATGGAAGCTCTGCAGGAAGCGGCGCTGGGTAAAACGGATAAAGCGGCGCAACAATGGCTGGAAAAAGGCGGTATCAAGGATAATGCGCGTTTTGCCGAAAAGCTTGAGGTGCAGGAAGGCTGGGAACTGGCGGTAGAAACCGTGCTTGGCGATACCCTTGAAGCAATCTGTGTTGATGATATCGCACAGTTCTCAACGGCTTTCGACTCCCTGGAAAACAGTAACCTGTCTCTAATCGAAACAGGCCAGTCGTCGACTGCGTCGACTGCTGAAGCCGACCGCTTACTTGCAAAAGTTAGTTCTACGTGTTGAGCTTGGCCACTTCCTGCATGGTATTCGTTGTGCAGAAAGCCTGGATGAAGCGATGAAAATGCGTCATTCACTATCCCAGGATGAAAGTATTATTACCCGGGATGGCATCTGGCTGGGTTCAAACTGGCTGCGTATCAGCCGTGAAACGGACACTAATATCGGTGTGCTGGCGCGTGAAAACAGTATTCGCGAATTACAGCAGCTGGTCGCCGAGTCGGAGGCCCGTGCTGAACAGATCAACATGGAACTTACGGTATTGCGCGAAACGCTGCAAAGCAACGAGCAGCAACGTGAAGAAATCCAGGTATCGCTCAATACTATTCATTCACGATTGAATGAAATTAAAGCACAGATAACGGCGCGTGAATCCCGTCATGAGCATGTTACCAATCGCGGTAAAGACCTTGATGCAGAACTGCAGGAAACGCAAAACCTGATCAGTAATATTGAATCAGATGTTGAAGCAGCAACCAGAAATCGTAATGAAGCGCTGGCAAATGCGGAAACAATGGAAGCTGATAGAAAAGTGCTGCAGGGTCAACGTGATGAATTACAGCAGCAGCTACAGCAGCATCGCGCCGGCCTGCAGCAGCATCGTGAGCAGGCACATCAACTGGCAATTCGCGTCGAAGGCCTGAGCACACGATTAAGCGGCCTGCAGCATAATATTCAGCGTATGGAGCAGGCGCAGACCGCACAGCAGCAACGCAAGCAGGAACTTGAAATATTACTGTCGCAATCAACGGAGCCAACCGAGCAGCTGGAAATTGAACTTAAGGCACTGCTGGAAAGCCGGTTGATTTCAGAGGAAGCATTGGCGGAAGCACGACGCACGGTTGAAAACATTACGCAAATGTTAAGGTCGCTGGAACAGAAGCGCGGTGAGTTTGAACAACGTTCTCAGAGCATACGGTCCAGCCTCGAAAAATTACGACTTGATAGCCAGGAAACCCGGGTGCGCAGTAAAACCACACTCGAGCAGCTTGAGCAAACCGGCTTTGAACTGCAGGCAGTACTTGATGATCTGCAACAGCAGGAGGCAGAAGGGCAGGCGGCGAGCAGTAAACAGTGGGAAAGCAAACTTGCCGATGTGGCGAACAAAATTTCACGCCTTGGTCCAATCAACCTGGCTGCCATCGACGAATACAAGGAACAGCTGCAACGTAAGGAGTACCTTGACGAGCAGGACAGAGATGTGACGGCTGCGCTGGAGATTCTGGAGCAGGCGATTGCCAAGATCGACAAGGAAACCCGGACCCGGTTCAAGGATACTTTTGATCATGTTAACTCGCGTATTAAGGACATGTTCCCGCGCCTGTTTGGTGGCGGTACCGCATACCTTGAAATGACGGGTGATGATCTGTTAAATACCGGTGTTGCCATCATGGCAAGGCCGCCGGGTAAACGAATTTCCAATATTCACCTGATGTCAGGTGGTGAGAAAGCCTTAACTGCAGTAGCGCTGGTGTTCGCAATCTTTGAGTTGAACCCGGCTCCCTTCTGTATGCTGGATGAGGTTGACGCGCCACTGGATGAAGCTAACGTTGGCCGTTTCTGTCAGCTGGTTAAAGAAATGTCATCACGTGTGCAGTTTATTTTTATTACCCATAACAAGACCACCATGGAAATTTCAGAACATCTCAGCGGTGTAACTATGCGCGAGTCAGGTGTATCTCGACTGGTTTCTGTTGACGTTGCTGAGGCAGCGACCATGGCAGGTGTAGGAGCTTAGCCCTGTGGAACCATTGAGATGGATTTTGCTGGCTGCGGGCATTGCATTCGTGCTGGTGATTTATTTACTGGGTAGAAGTCGTCGTCGGCGCAAACATTCAATGGTTGATGCACTGGAAGACGATCCTGATGCACTACAGAATGAACTGCCAGAATTTTCTGCGGGTAACCTTGATAATATAGATGAAGGTGTTGGTGCAGTAAAAGTAATTACCGGTGCAGGGCCTAATGCTATCGAAGATGATTTTTCAGGGTTCAAGGTATCAGCAAAAGATGGTGACGATGCTGAACCGTTAGAAAATGGCTCGGTCAGTGATAGCACAGGAAATGATGGCATAGAAGGTGCCATGGAAACTGATGCCGCAGACAGCCCCCGGACACCGTCAGATATTATTGTCCTGTTCATTCTGCCGAAACCGGATAAGTTACTTCAGGGTTCGCAAATTAACAGCTCGGCACAGGCGATGGGTTTAACCTTTGGTGATATGAATATTTTTCACTACAGTCCTGCTGGCAGAAATATCTTCAGCCTGGCCAACATGCTGGAGCCCGGCTCTTTTGATGCGGACACTATTCATGATGTTAAAACCTCGGGTCTGACTGTTTTTATGCAGTTAGCGCAAGGTGACCCCCTGGATGATTTAACTGAAATGCTGCAACGCAGTTATCAGCTGGCCGGTTTGCTCGATGCACGTTTGTGTAATCATAAACGTCAGCCATTAACCGAACAGGATGCTGAAAATTATCGTGGCCAGGTACGTGATTTTATTCAGGACAAAAAGCCAGAGCTTTCCAGTGAAACCTAGTCCATAAAATTATCGTTTCTGTTTTACAATCAATAATACATGTCTGTACAGCCTAAAAAGCAAATCGAAAGTTTACGTGAGAAACTTCGCCACTACTCTCATCAATACTATGTGTTAGATGATTCAGATGTTCCCGATGCGGAATACGACCGTCTTTATTTACAGCTAGTTGAACTCGAGAAAAAACACCCCGAATTAATTACCACGGATTCGCCTACGCAGCGAGTTGGCGCTAAACCCTTAAGCGCATTTGAACAGATCAGGCATCAGATGCCGATGCTGTCACTGGATAATGTCTTTGATGAAGAATCCTTGCTGGCGTTTAATCAACGAATACAGGACCGCCTGAAAATAACCGATGATATTGAGTATACCGCTGAGCCGAAACTTGATGGCCTGGCGATCAGCATACGTTACGAAGACGGTCAGCTGGTGTATGCGGCAACACGCGGCGACGGCTCAACCGGGGAAAATGTTACGCAGAATATTCGTACCATGCAGTGTGTGCCATTAAAGCTGTTAGGCAAGCATTATCCGCTGGTTCTGGAAGTTCGTGGTGAAGTTTTTATGCCAAAGTCTGGTTTTGAAAAACTTAACCAGCGCGCAAGAGAAAAAGGCGATAAAGAATTTGCCAATCCACGCAATGCTGCGGCTGGCAGTTTGCGCCAGCTTGACCCGGCAATAACGGCAACACGGCCACTCAGCATGTACTGTTATTCTGTGGGTATTGTTGAGGGTGGCGAGGTAGGCACGACACATTATGAGATTCTACAGCAGCTAAAAGAGTTCGGTTTTCCGGTCTGTAATGAAATAAAACGAGTCAATGGCGTTACAGCTTGCCTGCAGTATTTCTCCGATATCTTAAAGCGCCGGGAGCAGTTGCCCTATGATATAGACGGTATCGTTTATAAGGTTAACGCTATCAAACTGCAGCAACGACTGGGTTTTGTCGCGCGCGCGCCGCGCTGGGCAATTGCACATAAGTTTCCCGCACAGGAAGAGCTAAGTAAAATTCTCGAAGTGGATTTTCAGGTAGGGCGTACCGGGGCGGTAACACCGGTAGCCAGGCTTGAACCTGTTTTTGTCGGCGGTGTCATGGTTAGTAATGCAACCTTGCATAATATGGATGAAATTCGACGCAAAGATATTCGTGTTGGTGACCAGGTAGTGGTAAGGCGTGCGGGTGATGTAATACCTGAAGTGGTGCGTGTTGTTCCTGGTTCGAGAAAGCAGGATCTTGCTGAAATCCAGATGTTAAAAAAATGTCCGGTATGTCAGTCAGATATTGAACAAATTGAAGGTGAAGCGGTTGCTCGTTGTACCGCTGGTTTGTACTGCAGTGCGCAACGTGCTGAAGCAATCAAGCATTTTGCTTCACGCAAAGCGATGGATATTGATGGTCTGGGTGACAAGATTGTCGAACAGCTGGTTGAGCAGTCATTAATTAATACGCCAGCTGACCTTTACCAGCTATCCTTGGAAACTCTGGCTTCACTGGAACGGATGGGTGATAAGTCTGCCGCTAACCTGATTAATGCGCTGGAGAAAAGCAAGCAGGTAGAACTGTCACGATTTGTTTATGCATTAGGTATCAGGGAAGTGGGTGAAACCACGGCAATGAACCTGGCGAATGAGTTTAAAACATTAGCAGCAATTAAAAGTGCTGATTATGAGCAACTTATCGAAGTACAGGATATTGGTCCTATTGTGGCTCAGCATATTGTTAATTACTTTCAGCAATCACATAACCTTGAGGTTATCGATCAATTAATTGATGCAGGAATACGTGTGCAGGAGGTTGCCCAGCCTGACCCGGAACTGCAGAAAGACAATGCGTTTTTTGGCAAGACGATAGTTATCACCGGCACCTTGCCAACGCTTTCCAGGGACGAAGCCAAACAAAAGTTACTGGCAGCAGGGGCAAAAGTCACAGGCAGTGTTTCTGCTAAAACAGATTTTCTGCTGGCGGGTGATAAGGCAGGCTCGAAATTAAGCAAAGCGGAGAAGCTGGAGGTTCGGGTAATTGATGAAGCTGGAATGTTAGCGATGCTTCCTGGATAACAATGATACCGTCTAGCAGCGCTTCAGTTTTTTCAGGGGGTGCTGGTTTAAAAAGACTTCCAGTCCAGGAAATTTTTTTGATCCGTGATTTTCTGGTGGTATGCGTTGCAGCATGCTGAAGTCACCGGCTTTCAACACCTTCTTCAGGAACGACTGGTTTTTGCCCAGGCCGTTAATGTAATGACGTTCGCCATCAAAATGGGCGATTTCGTAGTTATAAGCTTTATTGAAAAGTTTATTCAGGCGGTTTTCAACTTCGTTTTCGTAAAACGCAGGGGTTTTACTGAGCAGGTCTTCGCCAGACTCATAAAGTACAACTTCGTTTCCCTGTTCATCCGTTGTGACAGACAGTCCGCCAAGGACAAATTCCGGGTATAGCCGGTCACGGCATTTTTCCAGGTAACAACGATCGGACATCTGAGCAATTAAATCAGCTGTGCCCAGCATATGGCCGATTAAGTGCCATTTTTCATCTGGTAAACGTATCTGCTTGGGTGAAACTTCATAACCGGTGTAGTGCACCATATTGGCAGCGAGCTGTGCATGCTCGCCAAGATTAATTTTATGCAAATAGCGTTTCAGGAAATCGGCACTCCGCGAGACGTGAATGGGTGTGTATTCGGCACCATTAAAATGATGATGATCATGTTCGTGTCGAATGTAGCCGGAATCGTGGTACAGGGCAGTAATAATGCCGATGACAGCGCGCTCAGCGCCGAGGCGTTCATGTTTAGCGACACTGCGTTCGTGGCCATTAATCAGCCGCGCCAGTGCCAGTGTCATGTCCATTGAATGCTGTTTATCGTGGTAAAGCGTATCGCAGGCTAAATAGGTTGGGTAATCACCTTCGAATAAGCGTTCGCAGTCGTCAAATGCCTGTTTAAGAGCGTTTTCGTTAAAATGCCCGTAGGCGCTGCGAAATATGTCGCACACCGCGGTGCAGACTTTGTCTGCGTAAGTTAACTGGACACCATCCGTAATGTCATAGTCTGATCTTCTATCTTTCATACAGGTATTGAAGACTGGTTGGGAATATTCTACTTATAGTCCAAATTACGCGCTTTGCCTATAGTTGTTGATGTTTTATGTGAACTGGTTCAAATAAATATAGGCGTGCTTTTTTGACGCCTCATTCGATAACTAATGAGTATTTTCTTATATTAGAAAATAACGGTTTTATTTAATAAAATCAGGTGTATAGCAAGCTAGCTTCCAGCGGCAGGCTGGATCTCAGGAGAAACGCAGCGCTTAAGTCAAATGCATCCAGATGTGCACTTACTTGGAGGTGTGGGTAAAGCTGCCGTCCCAGTCTTTGGCTGGTGGGTTGGCGCGGAAATGCATGATTCGATCAAGGTAAATTTTGTATATCATGCGATCAGGATCGAGCTGGCTTAAAGCAAAGATTTCTCGCTCGGCTGCATCCCAGTTTTGCGCGCGATACTGCTTTATGCCGATATGAAACTGGCGTAAAAGTTTTCGCTCGTCCTTGCTGACCGTTTCTAACAGTCCCAGCGGTTCATATATGGTGACAGGTCTGTCCTTACCTTTAACACGCACACGATCAAGTTCACGATATTCGTATTCAGGTACTTCATGCCGGGTGAATTCGCTGGTTATGATATCGACACCATAGACTTTTGTCAGACCTTCAAGTCGTGAACCGAGATTCACTGAGTCACCCAGGATGGTATAGTCAACACGGAACTCTGAGCCTTTATTGCCGACATTCATAATACCGGTATTTACACCAACGCCTACATAGATATCAGGCCACTGTTTTTCACTAAACTCTTTACGAAGCTGCTTCATTTGTTCAATGATTGCTGTGGCCGCATTCAAGGCGTGCAGTGCATGTTGTTTATCTTCCAGCGGTGCACCCCAGAATGCCATCACGGCATCACCCATGTATTTATCGATGGTGCCTCGATTTTCGTGAATGACGCGGGTAATCGGTGTCAGAAAGGCATTGATATAACCGGTGAGTTCTTTTGGTTCCAGGCTTTCAGAAATGGATGTGAAACCGCGGACATCAGAAAACAATACGGACATTTCTCGCATTTCGCCGTCCAGGTTTATTTCGTCCATCTTCTTGCTCATTTCGTCGACAAGTTCTGGTGGCACGTATTGTCCAAACAGGTGGGCGAGTTGGCGCTTGCCGCGTGATTCAACAAAAAATCCATACGTCATTTGCAGGGCAAATAACAGTATGACCAGTAAAACCGGGGCTGCAATCGGTAGTACCAGCAGTGAGACTGACCAGGCATAGAAGTTAGTTGCCACCAGTAGCACTACGCTACCAGTAATGACCAGGGTAGAGTAAAGCGCGGATAACACAGGCAGGGCAAAGGTTAGTGCTATGCCGAGAAAACAGATTAATATAAATTCAAAACCCTGGGTGTAACCCGGTGAATGCATTATACGGTTATCAAGTATGCCCTGAATAATGTTGGCGTGTACTTCTACCCCGGGGTAGGCAGGTTCCAGAGGTGTGGTTCGTAAATCGAGCAGGCCAGGCGCGGATGTACCGAACAGGGCAAGTTTTCCTTTAAGCTTGTTTTTGTCGATTTTTTTATTCAGGACATCAGTTGCCGAAATGTAATCAAAGCTTTTTTGTCTGCCGATGTAAGGCACCAGGACGCCGGATCGCTGGTCAACGGGAATAGCCCTGTCACCAATGGCTACCCATTCAAGAAAAATATCCTGTCCGTCTGAATTGGGTGCAACCACCATCTGTATCGGTGGTGAGCCTAATGCCGCACGGGTTAATGCCAGGGCGAGTGATTCGTGGAGTTCATCGCCGAAAGTCTGCAATAACGGCACGCGACGGAAAACGCCGTCATCATCGAGCAAAACGTTGTCGAAGAAACCACCGCTGAAGGCGCTGTCCTGAAGAATTTTCAGATTAGCAGTGAAGCCTTCGGGTTTATTAAGCGACAGGCTTTTAAGTGTGTTTTTATCCAGTTTTGTAATCGCTGCTGGCAGGCTGCCCTTGATGGTGTCGGTGTCCATGACAAAGCCCATTACGGTCTTTCGGTTTTTTAAGGACTCGGCAAAGCGCTGGTCGTGCTGCAGTGATGAAATGACACGATGATATTCCTCGATAAATTTTTCATCATCACGCAGAGCGCCGTTAGCCATGTTGTTGAGCAATTTAGCGCCTTCGTCAATATCGGCTTCGGCGAAGACAATATCGTAACCAATGGCAGTGATTTCGTAGTAATCAAACAGGATGTCGTTTATACGAGCCAGTATGTTGCGGTTCCATGGCCACTGGCCAATTTCTTCCAGACTTTTTTCATCGATATCGACAATGACAACGTTTTTCTCGACATTGTCTGGTAAAGTCATTTTCAATCGCGCATCATACGCCTGATTTTCAAGGCTGGTTAATAACGGAAAATGTGCAACTCCGCCAACGTGGAGTAAAAAAATCAGGGTAAGGCCCAAACTTAATGCATATCGAATAATGCGTTGAATATCCACGTCTTTTCCCTTTTTATTATTTTTACTTATAGTACTTGGAAAATAGCAAAAAACATACAGTAAAGCTACGAATACAGATTATGTAAGGAGTTTTATGTACAATTATTGCTGCTAATTAAAGAAATGCTGAGAATTTAATCCTTAGCGCAGAGACTGGAGCAACAAACAAGTGAAATTGAATGAGTTATTGTTAGGTGTAAATATTGATCATGTCGCTACATTACGTCAGGCGAGGGGTACGCGCTACCCTGATCCGGTTTATGCTGCGTTACAGGTAGAGCAGGCTGGTGCTGACAGTATTACCCTGCATTTACGTGAGGATCGACGCCATATACAGGACCGCGATGTTTACCTTCTGAAAGAGCGTATGCTCACCCGGATGAATCTTGAGATGGCGGTTACTGATGAAATGCTGGCAATTGCCTGCGAGGTTAAACCTGAGGACTGTTGCCTGGTACCTGAAAAACGTGAAGAGCTGACAACTGAGGGCGGTCTTGATGTCGTGCGATTCGAGGCATCGATAACCGATGCCTGCGCCAGGCTGGCTGAAGCCGGGATTAAAGTGTCGCTGTTTATTGATGCAGATATCAGGCAAATAGATGCTGCCAGGCGAACTGGCGCCCCGGTTATTGAAATTCATACAGGGCATTATGCAGATGCAGAGAACCAGGCAGTACGACAGCAGCTACTTAACGAAATAATTGTGGCCAGCGAGCATGCAGAAAGTATTGGTTTGCAGGTAAATGCAGGCCATGGTTTAAATCGGCAGAACCTGCATGATATTGCCTGTCTGCCGCCATTGAGAGAGTTAAATATAGGCCACGCGATAATTGCAGACAGTCTTTTTATGGGACTTGATAATGCGGTAAGGGAATACCGGAAGTTGATGCGCGAAGCCAGAGTTTAATGGTTGAACACCATTTTATAATTTAAAGCTTTCAACCTCGCTAATTGCTTTCAGTAATAACCGGGATTCTTTCACAATATCAAATTTTATATTTTGATTGATCAGGTTTTCAATATGGCTACTGATTTTCTGCAGTTCTTCAGTTCCACAACAGCGGCTTGCGCCATGTAATTTATGTGCCTGGTTATAGAGCTCGGCCAGGTCATTGTTGTTCATTGCAAATGCTATTGCCTCACTGTAGCTATTCAGCTCTGCACGTAACATGGTGAAGAGCTCGTAGGCAAGCTCTTCATTATTACCGGTAAATTCTTTCGCGCGTTCAATTGAAAATACCGACTTGTTGTTTGTAGTTGCTTCCTTACTATCGGAAACAGCTTCGAGTTCATTGTGTTCACTTATCTGCGAAATATTTATAGGTTCTTTTAATATCCACTGGTTGATTACTTTTTGTAAAATAGCATCACTGACGGGCTTTATTAATATGCCGTTCATACCGGATTTGATAACATTTTCTTTCTCATGAGTCAGGGCGTTAGCAGTCAATGCAATGATGACGGGCTGTTTTCCCGGTGTGATTTCACGAATTTTTTTAGTGGTTTCATAACCATCGATACCTGGCATATGAAGATCCATAAAGATAATATCGAATGAGTTCATGCAGGCATAATCAATTGCCTGTGCACCAGACATGGCGGTGGTGACGCGCGCATTGTTTTTGTGCAGAATTATTTCTGCCAATCGTAAGTTTACTTCGTTATCATCGACCACCAGAATATTGATTTTTGACCAGTCATTTATATCAAGCTCTGCCTGTTTATCTATGCCCATGTCCTGCTCGCTGGCGTTGCGATTAATGGTATTAAAGATTTTCTGCTTTACGCGTTCGATTTTTTCGGAGGTAAACACTGAGCTATCAAAATTATTTTGTTGTAAATCTCTAAGCTTTTTATGTGAAGGTGTACTGGCGATCAATAAAGAGGGGATAGAGAAACTCAGCTTGCTGAGGAAATCAGCTATGTTTTTACTAATGATATCTTTTCGACTTAGAAAAAGCACAATAATGTCATTATGTCTTTCAATTTCAGCCAGGTTCGTTAGTTCCTCAAATGTGTAGTCATTGACCAGGCATTGTGCATTATCAAGGTGTGTCTTGAATGTCTGGGTTGCTATAAAGTGATTGCTGATCAAGGCGACTTTTTTATTTGCCAGATCGGATTGCGTGTGGGCTTCCGGTACAGGTATTACAGGGATGCTGAACCAGAAAGTTGAGCCTTCACTTTCGGTGCTGTCAAAACCTATTTCACCGTTCATTAGCAGTGTCAGTTTTCTTGAAATAACCAGTCCCAGTCCTGTTCCGCCAAAGCGCCGGGTTATGCTGGTATCAGCCTGGGTGAAAGCTTTGAACAGTTTCTTTTTGTCGCTGCTGCTCATGCCAATTCCTGTATCCGAGACACTGAATTTCAAACTGGTCTCGTTATTATCAATTTCTCCCAGAGTAACCTGGAGATAGACATAGCCTTCATCGGTGAACTTTATTGCGTTACCAATCAGGTTTGTCAGTATCTGGTGTATACGAAATGGATCGGATTTAATTGAAGCTGGAATTGTTTTGTCAATTCTGTAAAAAAGCTCAATATTCTTCTCAAGAGCAGTAGGACTTAATAAGTTTATAATATCTTCAATAATATTTATCAGGTTGAACTCACTGGTGGAAATTTCAGTTTTTCCTGATTCAATTTTTGATAAATCGAGAATGTCATTAATGATTTCCAGCAGATTTTTTGATGACTTTTGTATTGTGCTGGCGTAGTCTTCCTGTTGCTCGGTGAGACTGGTGCTTCGCAATAATTCTGTAAAACCAATAATACCGCTCAATGGTGTCCTTATTTCATGGCTCATATTCGCCAGAAACTCGGATTTAGCATTGCTGGCATAGATGGCTTTTGACCGTGTTATATCAAGTTCAGCATTTCTTATTTCCAGCTCTTCCATGGTTTGCTGTAGTTCATGGGTGTACTCACTCAGCTGGTTTTCCATGTCTGATTGTGAATGCTTTAGTTCTTCAGTCATGTGAACAATGCAAGATTGCAAGATTCCTATTTCACCAGTTCCATCTTTTTCCATCACAGTATCAAGGTTACCGGCAGCTATGTTTCTCACGGTATTTGTAAGTGATTTAATTGGTTTTGTTATCGAGTAACTACTTTTAATAATGAAGGCAATAGCGATTAAAAGAATAATCAGCGTTATTGCCGCACCACTTTTAATATGTGTTACTTTTTCTCTGATAGCATGATACGTTGTTAATGTTACTACTACATTGCCAATTTTGTTGCTGCTGAAGCTGTTGGCAGGTGTTGCATTGGTATCATCGTCTACGGGCACTTCTTCGGAAAGAATGGGTGAGCTAAATGTTAGTTGTTTTTCGTCATTGAATAGTTTGTCAAAAAATTGAATTTCCCTATTTGTTGTATTCTGTGCTTCCTTTATGTCAAGAATGTTGTTGTTATATTTGTCCTGTATCTGGATTCGAATGACAGCCTCATTTTGTATGATTGTTTCTATTAAAGGCTTAATTAAATCTGTGTTGCCTGAATAAACGGCATATTCAGCAGAAGGCGATAGTTGTTTTGCTATTAAATTACCGTGTTTGTTTAATGAGTCAGTGATATAGCTGAACTGGTTCAGCATAAAGTATGCGGTAAGTATTGCGGCGGTAATAAGTGCCGGCAGTACTGAAATTATAATAATTCGATGACTAATGTTTAGTTTCATTTTAACGGTCTTTCTCGTTGGTCTTGGTCGAGTTATCAATCGCGTGTTTGATTTCTTTTATATCAGGAATAGTGATATCAAGAGCCTTAAATACCTGCGAGTTAAAGCTGATGTCATAATCTGCAGGGTAATTAATGGTGTGTTCAAAGCGGTAGCCATGGTCTATATAATATTCTATAAGTGAAACGGCACTGCTGGATAGTTGTTTGCTGTTACTGTAAATGGAGGCCAGCGCGCCAGACCTGGTGAAGCTTTTTGAAAATGCAATGACGGGCTTTCTATATCGATAGCTGGTCAGCAGAATGTTTTTTACGGTATTACTGTTATAGATATCTTTATTTGGCAGTGCCAGCAATAGATCCGAGTGGGTTAAAGCATCTTTGACATTGTCAGTCAGTTTATTTCTGTCTGTTGTTTTAGTTTCGTATACTGTGATTCCTTTAGTATTTTTGCAGGCTAGTATGGCCTCTCTGGTATAAGATTTATTTTCCCTGGTTAGTATGCTTATGCTGTTCCAGTCCGGGTTGATGGCTTTAATGAATGTCAGCTGCCGGCAATAGGGTTGTGTCATATACAGGACGGAATTTTTGTCTGTATTTTTTTTGTCCAGTTTAAATTTATCCGGTGTTGTAGTGATATGCATAACGCCTGTTTCCGGGAAACTGGTTCTTGCATATTCAATACTGGTAGTTCCAGCAGCGATTACAAGATCTGGTTCTATGCTTTCTGGTATTCTATCTTCAGTAGTACTGGTTGTGATAATGATGTCTGTGCGTTTATCCAGAAATGATTCTGATATGTTCTGGGTAATAGTTGAGACCAGGGCGTTATCTGGCTCGTATATAATGTGGATTTGGTGTTTGATATCAGCATTACTAATATGCTTGCCGGCAGTCTGATTATCTGCGCATACGTGGTTGCAGTTTGCTATAAAAATTACAGGCAAAAGCAAGCTGCCATACAGGCTTTTAAGCCTGCTTTGTAGAAGAAATCCTTGTCCTGCCTTAGTCATCTATCTTTATTTTGCTGTTAAAAGCTTAATCTGAGATCCAGGTATGCCAATCTGCTATGCACTGCTGCTGGCGCCGCACTACTGTCTGGTTCAACCAGGTAGTCACTATAGTCGCCAAGAAGGTTCTTAAGAACTAACGAAACACTGCCTTTTGTTTCATTGAAGCGCAGGCTTCTTGATAGACGTATATCAAGCGTGTCGTAATCGTTTGATCCACCGCGTGAATCTGTCCACTTGAAAGACTCAACATAATAATAAGACATGCTGCCGCTATAGATGTCGTTAAGTTTCTTTGTAGCCATTAACGAAAAACTATGTTGTGGAGCTGACATGGTTATTGATTCGGAGTTGCTTTGTATGTTGATAATGGCGCCACTGGCTATCAGCCTTAAGCTCGGGTCTATATGGTAGTCGAGTTCCAGTTCAAGGCCGGTTGTTTCGCTATTAATCGGGTTTTGAAAAAATAATACGGTATTTTGTGCTGTTGGGTCACCTATCTGAGAAATATCATCAGGTACGTTATCGCCAATAGCGGGGTCAACATCTGCGCGTTTAGTATCAATGAAGTCTGAAACATCATCATGGAATAAACGGGCGTTAAATAACAGTGCGGAATTCAGAAAATTACCAAAATATACAATTTCCCGGCTAATGATTTTTTCGTTTTCAAGGTTGGCATTACCAAGAATGTACTGGTCCAGCAGTGTCGTTCCGACAGGTACGCCAGAAACCGCTAGCTCAGTAGAAAAAGTCAGGTCGCCTTTTGCTTCGTATATGAATGGGCTTCGAATGGCCTGGCTAATGCCTATGCGAAATCTATGCTGTTTATTTATAGAATGGGTGAATGATAGTCTTGGTGACAACTCAGAGTCGGTTACATCATTCTTTTCTGCCAGTGCGCCAAAATTAATTATGTTGCGCTGGTTCAGATGCCACTCGACGTTTGCAAAGCTGCGAAACTGCTTATGTTTGACATCATCTTCAGTGCCTAAATAAAGAGGTGCGCGTGCGATATCGGTCTGTCCACTTAGTCCCCAGCTGAATTTAAGAGTATCACTGGGAGAAATAAAATGGGTAAATTCCAGGTTATGTCTTTCTGTTCTTATGTTGCCATTTACATCAAGGATAAACGGGTCAAATGGTGGCAGGCTAAAAGGGTCGGATAATGATTTGTCAATTTTGTCTGACAGGTTGTAGTAGTATTGAACGAGTATGCTATTTTTTTGATCGATTGCATTTTCCCATTTTATAAACTGGAAAAAAGTTGTGTTTTCGACGGTACGTGCCAGTGGAAATAGATTACTGTAATTCCGGTCAGTTTGCTGCCTGTTTCTGCCGATGCCACCCTGGTAGGAAACGGTATTGCTATTATCGGCCTGGTAGTCAAGACGATAGTCAACATTATTACTATTGGCATCATCGGGATAATCGAATTGATTGCTGCTATCAAGGCCTGCATCGTTAAATGTAGATAGAGTTACACGATAATCCAGCTTGTCCTTGTTGCCACCATAACGGTATGTCAGGTCGGCAATGTCATTGTTGCCAATATTGGACTGTAAGAATGACCCCTGATCTTCTATGGCGGTGCGGGTAATGATGTTAATTGCGGCCTGAAAGCTGTTGGAACCGTAGGTGGCAAGGTTGGGGCCGCGTGAGACTTCTATACGTTCAATGTCATTAATATTAACGGGTATTGATTTCCAGTTGATGCCGCCAAATAAAGGTTCGTAGATTGATCGGCCATCAACAAGTACCTGCATCTGTTTGGAAAACTGATCGCTATGACCATGATAGGCGATTACGTATTTTGGCTCATCACCAAACTCGTTGCCGCTATATCCAACCTGCATGCCAGGGATAAGACGCAATACTTCAGGAATGGTTCTGGCGCCTGATGCCTCAATTGTTTCACGATCAATTATCGAGATGCTGACTGCCGCGTCTGATACTGATTGCTCAAGTCGATTGGCTGACAGAACAATGGGCATATCAAAAAACAGTTCATCTTCAGTCGCATATATCGCTGCTGGATTAGATAGTAAAACGGTTAGAAGCAGGTGGCTGAATAATTTGTTACGAATGAGTATTTTAAAATTCACAATATTATTAATTATATGAAGTGGTTAACAGAAATTAATGTAAAATATGAGCATTACTTTACAGTATTATAGTCTGACATATGGCAGAATTTTACACCTGGATAATGAATGCAAATGAATAAGAACAAGTTTTTAACCCTGGCAGATACGGTAGGCAATACGCCCTTAATCCGTCTGCAACGAATGGCGCAGGGAAATTCCAATACGATACTGCTTAAGCTGGAAGGTAATAATCCTGCAGGTTCAGTAAAAGACCGTCCTGCACTCAACATGATTACACAGGCGCAAAAACGCGGTGAGATAAAACCGGGCGATACCCTGATAGAAGCGACTAGCGGTAATACCGGTATTGCACTGGCAATGGCTGCAGCAGTAATGGGTTATCGTATGGTTTTAATTATGCCCGATAATATGAGTGAAGAACGTCGCGCTGCTATGAAAGCCTATGGTGCTGAGCTGATATCCGTTACCCAGCAGGAAAGTATGGAAGGGGCGCGTGACCTGGCCTTAAAAATGCAGGACGAGGGTAAGGGAATAGTGCTGGATCAGTTTAATAATCCTGATAATTCAAACGCGCATTATTTAACCACCGGTCCCGAAATCTGGCAGCAAACTGCGGGTTCAATTACCCACTTTGTCAGTGCCATGGGGACCACGGGCACAATTATGGGTACTTCACGTTATTTAAAAGAGCAAAATGCTGATGTGCAGATAGTTGGCGTGCAGCCGGAAGAGGGATCACGTATTCCTGGGATACGCCGTTGGCCTGAAGAATATCTCCCCGGGATTTTTGATGCCGCAAGAGTTGACTGTACACTGGATGTCAGTCAGCAGGAAGCCGAGGAGACCACGCGCCAGCTGGCTCAACAGGAAGGTATTTTCTGTGGTGTTTCCTCTGGTGGTGCGCTTGCGGCATCTCTTAAATTGAGTCAAGGACTCGAAGACGCCATTATCGTTTCTATTGTTTGTGATCGTGGCGACCGCTATTTATCGACCGGTATTTTTCCCGGTTAAACCAGTTGAAATATAGCACCTGATAAATGCTTTTTATAATGTCCTTTGCGTGAAATCAATATAATCTAACAATATAATCATCAGGCTCGAACGGCAACAGACACTTTTGTTAATAGATTAATCCTATTACAGGAAACAGCCAGTTGCGTACATCAACGTGAGCTATATCAAAAAGAAATCTGGATAAATACCTATGTCTGCTAAAAGAACAAGACGACGCAAGAAACGCCTGCCGGAAGAATGTGTTGAAGTTGAAATTACCGGGATGTCTAATGAAGGCAGGGGTATTGCGCACATTGATGACCGTATTGTCTTTGTTGATCAGGCGCTGCCGGGTGAGCGGGTACTATTTAAATACACACGCTTAACTAAAAACATAGCTGAAGGCAGTGCCGTTGAAGTTTTAACTGCATCGGATTTACGCGTTGAGCCGAAATGTGAAGCTTTTAAAATGTGCGGTGGTTGCAGTTTGCAGCATATGTCATCGGCAACACAGATTGAATTGAAACAGGCTATGCTGTTTAATCAGCTGGATCATCTTGGCGTGACAGCGGCCGAGATAATTGAGCCATTGCTGGGCCCTGAATACGGTTATCGCCATAAAGCGCGCCTGGGTGTGCGCTATGTGCACAAAAAAGAAAAAGTGCTGGTCGGATTTCGTGAGCGTAACTCGGGGTTTTTAACTGACACTTCACGCTGTGAGGTGTTGCACCCATCTGTTGGTGAACATCTGCAGGAGATTGCAGACTGCATCAATCAGCTGCAAGAAAAGCGCAGCATACCGCAAATTGAAGTTGCGGTTGGTGATAATCAGACGGTTCTGGTATTTCGTCATCTTGAGCCGCTGCCAGAATCCGATCGCCAGTTGCTCAGCGAGTTATGCAAGACGCATTCATACGTGGCTTACCTGCAGGCCGGAAAACCAGATGACCTGGAATTATTATATCCGCAGCAGGTTGAGCCGCTTTACTATATGTTGCCTGTGACTGGGTTGCCTGTTACTGGGTTACCTGTAGCTGGGCTACCGGTAACGGACGATGCAGTAGATGCGATAAGAATAGAATTTCAAGCATCCGACTTTACCCAGGTTAACCCGGAAATAAATAAGCGTATGGTTGCCAATGCGATTGATTATCTTGGCCTGAATAAAAACGACAGGGTGCTGGATCTATTTAGTGGTCTGGGTAATTTCTCACTGGCGATGGCGGTGCGGTGTGATCATGTAACTGCTGTTGAAGGCTCGCTGGCGATGGTGAAAAAAGCGCGTGAAAACGCGGCGCTAAATTCAATTGAAAACGCTGAGTTTATTTATGCTGATTTATACAGCGATGAGGTTTTGACTGCGCCGTGGTTAAAACAGAAATACGATAAGATCCTGCTTGATCCGCCGCGTTCGGGAGCTGCTGCAATATTACCCGCATTGAAAAAAATGCAGGCAAGTATCATTGTTTATGTGTCCTGTCATCCGTCAACACTGGCACGTGATGCCGCTGTTCTTGTTGATGAACTGGGTTATAAATTAAGTCGGGCAGGAATTATGAATATGTTTCCGCATACCGGCCATGTCGAGTCGATTGCAGTATTCGAGAAATAATAGCTAACTTTTTTTGGCCAATATTCTAGCCAGTATTCTAGCCAATATTAAAGCGCATCTGTACACCAGCGACTTCTATGACGTCATCATCAGAAAGTGGTTGCTGTTTGTTTATCGGTACATCATTTACCAACGGCATTTTGTTGTCTTTGCCGGCGTCAACAATAATGAGGTAGTAACCAGCCGGTCTGCGTGTAATGGCTGCTACCTGAACACCAGGTTTGCCCAGCGTCGTTAAAATCTTTGTCAGTTTTAATTCTTTACCGGCGTTTGCGCCAGAAGTAAGCTGTAGTTTGGCAGAGCCCGGGCCAGATGTCGTGGAACCGGCCGATGCCAGATCGGCTGCAATTTTGCCGATGGATTTTTCAAGGTTTTTATCTTCTTCCTCGGTTTCCGGCATGCCTTCAGCATCCGGGCGAATTATCATGGTTTTTTCGAATTCGTTTTCACCGTCTTCAGCACTGGCATTGATGTACCTGAGTTCATGCTTGCCAATTATGATACATTCGCCATTCTGTAAAGCGTGTTTACTGATTTTATTGTCACCAATAAAAGTTCCGTTGGTGCTGCCCAGGTCCTCAATGAACGAATCATTCAGGATGGTGAGTATTTTCGCGTGAGTGCCACTGACCGCCAGGTTGTCGATATGGATGTCATTCTCGGGCTTACGGCCGATAGTTAGATATTTCTTTATCGAGCTCGTATTCTCTGACAACGTCGCCGTTAAAGCTGAGTACTAGTTTAGCCATTGTGAGTCCTTACAATACATTTTTATTATGTATTTTTATTAGTATGTCTCTTATTTTAAGAGAATAAGTTAAAAAAGCGAGAAAACAGGCCATTTTTAGCTGGAAATGATTTCACCGGCTTAATCAGCAGTGCAGAAATATTATCTTTACCACCGTATTCATTAGCCAGCTGTATTATTTCTGCTGCGGCTTTTTCCAGGTTGTCACTGTTTTCTATCATTGCAGTCTGAATCAGGTGGTCTTCAATCATATCGGTGACACCGTCTGAGCACAGCAGATAAAGATCATCAACCATGGCGATGTCTTCCTGAATATCAATCTGTACATTACTGTCTATGCCAACAGCACGGGTAACAAGATTTTTATTCAATGAGTTACGGGCCTGCTCAGGGGTGTAAAAGCCGCGATCAATAAGTTCCTGCATCAGGCTGTGGTCACGAGTGATTTGCTCCAGTTCGCCATCACGCAGACGGTATAACCGAGAATCTCCAACGTGTGCCACGGTGAAGCGATTGTCGTAAAAAAGGGTGACAACAACGGTTGTGCCCATGCCTCTATATTGTGAATTGGCTTCAGATGAGTCATGTACGTTTTTATTGGCAAGAGTTACCGCATCATGGACAATCAGACTTTCAGCACTGTAGCCCGTATCTTCATCTGTTTCGCCGGTATTTATTCTTCTGAGCTGTTCCTGGATGTGCTCCAGAATGGTACTGACTGTTATTGCGCTGGCCATTTCCCCGCCGCGGTGACCGCCCATACCATCGGCCAGTACTGCCAGCGCTAAATTTTCATCACAGCCAATTGCATCTTCATTATGGTCACGCAGTGAGCCGACATCGGTTTGACCATAGAGCAGAATTTTCCCTTTTAAGCTCATTTTGCTTTGCCTTCAGCTGCCATGATACGTAGACATTTTTTGATGTCTTCGACCATTTCTTGGCCGCGTTTGTATCGTTTTTCTATGTCTTTTGCCATAGCCCTGTTTACGATCACGGTGACACAGCGTGGCACTGCAGGATTAATGGAATCAGGGTTAACGTGCTCCTCATTGGCAATTTTGTACATCAATGTGGCCATGGAGTCCCCGGTGAAGGGCAACTGCCCGGTTACCATCTGGAACAGCATCACGCCCAGTGAGAAAATATCAGATTGCCCGGTAACCTTTTTACCGGCCAGCTGTTCTGGTGACATGTAAGAGGGTGTGCCCAGTACCATACCGGTTTTTGTCTTGCTCGAATCGGTGATGCGGGCAATGCCAAAGTCTGTGATTTTGCAGGAATCGGTTTCCGGATCCCACATAATGTTAGCCGGTTTGATGTCGCGGTGTACCACGTTGTACTGGTGGGCATAGTCGATGCCATCTGCTGCGCGAGAGATAATCGATAATACTTTGCCAATTGGCAGCAGTGTATCGGGCTTTATGTATTTGCTTAGATCGCTGCCTTTAAGAAATTCCATCGCGATGTAAGCGAGGTCATGTTCTTCACCGGCATCAAAAATGGTGACGATGTTTGGATGTGTCAGACGACCTGCCGTTTCAGCTTCACGGAAGAAACGCTCCTTAACTTCAACCAGTTCGTCGTCTTCAAACTCCTGTGACAGTGCCATGGTTTTGATTGCCACGGTACGAGAAATTTTTGGATCTTTACCAAGATAGACTGCGCCCATAGCTCCTTTGCCCAGTTCGCGATCTACTTCATAGCGGCCAAGCATGGGTTTTTCGACTCCGCTGCCATCGAGCGCCAGGGTACCGCCGGGAGAAGAGTTGCCGCCACCGCCAAGAATAACGGTTTCTTCCAGTGACTGTGCGCGGTTAGAACGCTGCTTAATATCACGGAACTTGCTATCAAAATCTGACATGTAATCGTAAACTGATTTGGCCTTGTTGAACTGGCGTTTACGCTCATAGTCCAGGGCCAGGTTATAGAGCAGTTCGAGCGCTGATTTATCCAGCGGTAATTTGCGGAATTTTTCGAATGCCATGTCCAGCTGTCCCTGGCCCTGAAGTGAAAGGCCTAGCATGCGGTTGCTTTCTGCGGATTCGATATCAAGCCGTGCCTTGCCTTTTTCAGACAGGAAGAAACGTTTGGTTGTTAGCAGAATATGTGCGCTGGCGAGCAGTAAACCCGGCATCATTAATTGTAGCCACATTCCCTGGGTCGTCATCATTACATAGTGCGTGATGAATAATGCCATTAGCAGGATAGCGGTAATAACAAAGCCGATGACGGCGCTCAGTCTTGGCAGCAGAAACATAATATACAGTGCCACCAGGATAAAGGCGGCAAGCCGGGCATAAAAGCCCCATTCTGGCTGGATAAAAAAGTCTTCGTTAAGGATACTGGAAACAGAGTGCGCCAGCGTTTCTACGGGCGACATTGTTGGGTTGATGGGGGTTACAAATGTATCGCCGACGCCCAGAGCGGTGGCACCGATAAGGACAATTTTATCTTTGTATTTATCGGCAGGAATTTTTCCCTGCAGGACATCAAAGAATGAGTCGACGGTAAAAGCATTCTGTCCATCTTCTTCGTGGTAGAAAAAGGTGTTCATCAGTGAGTAACCATCGGTTTTAATGTTTAGTCGGCCAAGTTGTACGCTGGAACCAACGGTGATTTTGATATCGTCAACGCCAAGGTTTAAACTTTTTGCTGCCAGCATCAGCGCCATAGAAGGGTAGAAGTCACCATAAAAATCGATAACCAGCGGTTCTGTGCGGATACTGCCATCGACCTCATCAGGTAATGGCACAGAGGCGCCAATGGCGTCAGTATATTTGCCAAGGATTTCTATTGGCGGGTAAGCGTCAACAACGGGCAGCGGGTAAAAACCCTCGGGGTTTGTTGCCGGGCCGTCGATAATATTGTTTTCAGACAGTTTATTTCTCGCAACATAGGCTGGTAGTTCTTCATCAGGCTGCCCGAATGGCTGGCCCTGTACAACAGGCATATAAAAGATGACATTGCCTGCAGTTTGTATACTTTGCGCCAGCGCGTTATCGGTATCCAGCATAACTTCAGCAGAGTTGATGTACTCTAAGTAGGCATTTAGTTCCTCAGCTACCTGGTATCGAAGCGGAGACGATTCAAGTGCATCGGCAATAGTCTGTACCGCGGCCTGTCCTTTTTTATCGCGTTTGCTTTTTACCAGTTCACGGCTGTCTTCGATAGCAACAGATAATTCCTCGACCAGCGCGGGCACGGAAGAGATGCTGCTTTCTTCAAAGGCCTGTTTGAGTTCGCGAATAAACTGTAAGCCGGGGTCCAGCTGTGGTTCTGAAAAGAATACGGTCTGGCCAACAGCTTTGGCGCCGCCACCGGCAAGAATATCGTGCATTTGTGCGTGTATATCGCGCGGCCATGGCCAGCGGCCGATATTATCGATACTCTGGTCGTCTATAGCGATAATGGCTATTTTATCGCTGGCTATACGTGATGATGATTTAACGCCAAAGTCATAAGCACTGCGCTCCAAACTGGCGATGAAGTCGGAGCCGGCAAAGATCAGGAAAATAAAAGTAATAACCAGACCGGTAAACCAGTCGCTTTTAAAAACTCCATTTTTCATTGATTAGCCCCTTCGGATTTTTATTATTATATTGGTTTAAGCTTGAAAACGTCCTGTTCAATGCTTTTTTTATATTTATTTATTAGTTTTATATGTGCAGTTAAGATTATTTTAGACGTAAAAATAACCCTGCTTCTTTATACTAGTAAAAATAATAACAAAAACAACTACTTTTAGTGAGTTGAGGGCGATATAGTATTTCGGGTACAGGTAGTCATGTTAGCGTTTCCTAAACTAACACTTTTGCCATGCGAGGTTCCCGCCCGGCAAAAGTTTTGCCGGGCAAAGAATCCAGAGGAATTATCTGGGGGTTGTGCTGAAAAGTTGTGTGCTGATAACCTGCGCCACTGTAGTGCCAAGGCGTTCAGCAAATCGTTCCAGGATATCGTCCTGTACCGTGTAGTCAACAATGGTCTCTGCACCAATGACTTCCCGTGCTACATGGCTGGAACTTGCAAGTTCGTCGACCATGCCTATGTTTACAGCGGCTTCACCGGTCCAGATTAAACCGGAAAAAATGCCTTCAACGTCTGTATTGAGACGGTCACCACGGCCTTCTTTTACCGCCTTAATAAACTGCTGGTGAATTTCCGTCAGCATGCTTTGCATATGGGCTTTGGTTTGTTCGTTTTCCGGTAAAAATGGATCAAGCAGTGCCTTGTTTTCACCAGCGGTTAAAGTGCGTCGCTCTACGCCGAGTTTTTCCATGGCATCAACAAAACCAAAATTGTCCATACGGACACCGATAGAGCCGACGATGCTGGCTTTATCGGCATAAATTTTATCGGCAGCAGCAGCGATGTAATAACCGCCAGAGGCACAGATGTCTGTAATTACTGCATATAACGGGGTTTCTGGATTTTCTTTTCGCAAACGTAGAATTTCGTCATAGATGTAACCGGACTGTACCGGTGAGCCACCGGGACTGTTAATCCTTAAAATGATGCCGGCACTGTTCTCGTTATCAAAGGCAGCGCGTAACGCGGTAACAATATTATCTGCATTGGCTTTTTCTGTATCAGCAATAACGCCGGTTAAATCAATTAGTGCTGTGTGTTTGTCATTAAGCTCAGCCTGGGTGAGGCTTACATTGCCATACAGGTAAATAATGGCACCAATATAAGCAAAGGTTAGCAGTTTAAAAATAATCCCCCAGCGGCGTGAGCGGCGCTGTTCTTTTAAGCTGGCTTCAGCAAGTTGGGTAACAACTTCTCTTTCCCATGAAGTGTTATTGTCAGACATAATATTTTCCTGCAGTTACAATTATAATAATGGGTTAATTATGGTTTAAATAGTCGGATAAATCAGTGATATCGTTTAAACAGGTTAACGGATTAAACTGTTTTAATGTGGCTTCATCGTGTACCCCGTGGGTTACACCTATGCACGACATGTCAGCATTATTTGCCATTTTCAGATCATGTTCACTGTCACCTATCATGAGTGCCTGCGCCGCTGAGAAGTTCAGTTGTTTAAGAATTTCATGCAGCATATCAGGCTGTGGCTTGGATTTGCTTTCATCGGCACAGCGTGTGGCCACAAAATACTCAGCGACATTGTGCTCGGCAATAGACTGTTCCAGCCCGCGCCGGCTTTTTCCGGTTGATATTGCCAGCGTGTACCCCTGAGCACGTAATTCGTCCAGCAAAATATTAACGCCATCAAACAGCGGTGCCGGTACTTTATTGTCAAACAGGTAATGCTGACGATAAGCATCGGCAATTTTGATTAGCTGCTTTTTGTCCTGGTCGCGGTTTAATTCCGGATGCAGCATTTCAACAGCTTCCGCCAGGCCAAGGCCGATGACATTTTTTGCCTGTTGTGCTGTTACTTCTATATTGAGTGCTTTTTTGCTGGCGAATTGCAAACTGGTTACGATGCGCTCAATAGAGTCTACCAGGGTTCCGTCCCAGTCAAAGACCAGCAGGGGATACTGTTTCATTGTTTCTGCCGTAGATTGTTTAAAATTAAGCTTAAGTCGTCGCTGAGTTCCGCTTCTATATCAATAGGGTCGGAGAGGGGCAGATACAAGTGCTGGGCATGAAGAAAAAGCCGTTTTAATCCGAAGTTGCGAAATTTTTTATTGGTTATTTTGTTGCCGTATTTACTGTCGCCAACAATGGCATGGCCGCAATGTTGTGCATGCACACGGATCTGGTGTGTGCGGCCGGTTTCAATGTTGATTTTCATTAAGCTGCAGGAGCCTGGATGGTCTTCATCGTTGTCGTTTGCTGTGAATATTTCTACGGGCTCAAAATGACTGACTGCTCTATCACCGGATTCATCGGCCTGCATGATATGTTCACCGCCGCGCTTGATTTTACTGATGCCGATGTCAACGGTCCTGGCGCCGCCATGCCAGATGCCAGTCCAGCAGTGCCAGGTAGGTTTTTTCAATATGAACGGTTTTTTCGTGGCGCAGAAGTTCATGCAGTTGTGCCAGCATTTGCCTGTTTTTTGCCAGCAGTAAACAGCCGCTGGTTTCCCGGTCGAGCCGGTGAACCAGTTCCAGTGTCTGATCTGGCATTATCTGGCGGAAGGCTTCGATAACACCAAATCGCAGGCCGCTGCCTTTATGAACTGCGATTCCAGAGGGTTTGTTTATGGCAATGAGGTTATTATCCTGATATATGATGGAGCTGCTGAGTGCCTTCGTGATTGAATCAGGTACCTGTTCATCCTGATTTTCATTGACACGTATTGGCGGCAGGCGAAGGATGTCATCAGCCTGTAATTTGTAATGCGGTTTCTTACGGCCACTGTTAACCCTGATCTGCCCACTGCGCAACAAACGGTAGATATGGCTTTTAGGTACACCCTTAAGGTGTTTGCAGAGGAAATTATCAATACGCTGTCCGGCCTGTGACTCTTTGATGGTTACCTGGCTGACTTTGTCTTTGTCTGTTTGCATTACTAAAAAATGATATCGCTTAAGTGTACGGTCTTTGCTGGTCGTTAAGTGTGATTATAAGGCTGGGAGTACTTTGGTCATGTAAATCATGATCTTTGTTAAGCTAGAAAAATCAGCAGTTTACACTTTAAATGATCGTAAGATTGAACATTTAAGGATAATAGTTGACCAAAGCTGTACATTTTGACAGACTTGTCAGGTCAGATGCCAGCAATATTAGCTGCCACATCTGTAAGGAATTTGCCAGAAACTAAAAAAAACAGGCACAGATAATGGATTACGAACTTGATGAATGGTCATCAAGGCAGCGACAAAGCTGCGAATACGCCGAAGATACATACCACATCGACGCTTTTACTTAAAAGCATATATTTAACGACTGGTGATTCGAGCAACAGACTAAATTTTTATGTGTTTGCTTCATTAATTATTTCCCTCAATTTTTTTGCAGGGTTTCTAAAGCAAATATAAATTAACTAGTAACAAATATTTTAACTAATGATACTTCCGATACTAATCACTAATAACGCCGTTACTCTGCCAGAGTCAGCATCCTATGAGTTCGCATACCTTGCGATACTGATGTTGTTTACTCTTTGTGCATTGCAGTACGTGGGTCGTCGTCGCCTGTTATATACAGGCGGACAACAGGACCTGTTGCGAGTCGTTAGCGATGGTTTAAGTGCGGAATCAATAACAGGTTTAACTGCAAATGAAGAGAATTCTAATCAATGCAGTCCAGAAGGAAGAAGTTCGAGTGGCCATGGTAGATGGTCAGCAACTTTACGATCTGGACGTGGAAGTCCCATCCCGGGAACAGAAAAAATCCAATGTTTACAAGGGTAAAATTACCCGCGTAGAACCAAGCCTTGAGGCTTGTTTTGTCGATTATGGTGCAGAGCGTCACGGCTTTTTACCATTCAAAGAAATTGCCCGCATGTACTTCACTGAAGAAGCGCAAAAAGCATCCGGTCGTCCCGATATCCGTACAGCCATTAAAGAAGGACAGGAAATTGTCATTCAGGTGGAAAAAGAAGAGCGCGGTAATAAAGGGGCAGCATTAACCACTTTTATCAGCCTTGCTGGACGCTACCTGGTGCTGATGCCGAACAATCCGAGAGCAGGTGGTGTTTCCCGTCGTATTGAAGGCGAAGACCGCAATCTGATTCGTGAAGCACTGAGCAATCTGGAGGTGCCTGATGGCATGGGGCTGATTGTTCGTACTGCAGGTGTGGGCCGTAATTCTGAGGAGCTACAGTGGGACCTGGATTACCTGCTTCAACTCTGGTCAGCTTTTGAAATAGCGGCAGCAGAAAGACCATCACCATTTTTGATCTACCAGGAAAGCGATGTCACTACGCGTGCGCTGCGGGATTATTTCCGCAGTGATATTGCAGAAGTATTGATTGACTCCAAAGAAGTTTATGAATCTGCATTGGACTTTGTGCAGCAGGTCATGCCAAACAGTGTGCAGAAGATTAAGTATTACGATGACACCGTGCCATTGTTTAACCGCTTTCAGGTGGAGAACCAGATTGAATCCGCGTATCGACGTGAAGTGCAGCTGCCTTCCGGTGGTGCCATTGTTATCGATCACACCGAGGCGCTGATTTCAATTGATATTAACTCGGCACGTGCAACCAAGGGCGGAGACATTGAAGAAACCGCAACCAATACCAATCTGGAAGCGGCGGATGAAATAGCCCGCCAGTTACGACTGCGTGACCTCGGTGGCCTGGTGGTGATCGATTTCATTGATATGATGAATAATCGCAATCAGCGAGCGGTTGAAAACCGGCTTAACGAAGCTGTGCAGAAGGATCGCGCACGCGTCCAGACTGGCCGCATATCTCGCTTCGGTCTGCTGGAGATGTCACGTCAGCGTTTGAAGCCTTCACTGGGTGAGTCAACTCAGATTGTCTGTCCACGCTGTACGGGCCAGGGTACCATTCGTACGGTTGAATCCCTGTCTCTGTCACTGGTTCGTATCATTGAAGAAGAAGCATTAAAAGCCGGTACTGCGCGCGTTGATATTCAGGTGCCTATCGATGTTGCAACTTATATGCTCAACGAAAAGCGCCAGGCTATTTATGATGTAGAAAAGCAGAGTGGTGTACACGTTATTATCGTTGCTAATCCGACACTGGAAACGCCGCAGTATAAAGTTGAACGCATACGTAAAAGTGATCACGATGAAAATGACGAGACAACAAGTTATCAGCGTGTAGAAAAAGAGACGCAGTATAGTGTTGATGTCACCACGGAGAAACCGATACAGCCGGAACAGGCAGCGGTATCCTCAATCAAGCCCGGTCGACGTCCAACAGTAAAAGCACCTGTCATTGAAGAGAAGCCGCGTTCGCCCGGTTTACTTGGCAAAATTGTGTCTATTTTTAGTGGTGACAGGAGCAAAGCCGCTGAGGAAGAGAAAGAAGAAGAGTCTGCTGCTAAACGCGCCCCGCGCACCGCTAACCAGCGCGGTAACCAGCGCAGCAGTCAAAATCGCAGCCGAAATCGCAACAGCCGAAACCGTGGTCGAAGCCAGGGTAATAAGTCAGATGCAAAGCCAGATGCTAAGAAACAGCCGGCTAATAAGCCGCAGGCAAATAAGCAGCAGGCTAAAAAGCAGCAGCCAAATAAACAGCAGCCAAATAAGCAACAGGGCAGCGCATCAGATAAAGCGAATGATTCTGCGCAGAATGCTGGTCAGCAGGAAGGTGGCCAGAAGAGCAAGCAGGGAAATCGCAATCGCCGCCGCCGCAGTAATCGTTCAAAAGCAAATGATACAAGCGTAGCTGAAGGCGCACCGCAGAAGGCATTAGCCGATAAGTCTGCTGGCAATGTTGCTTCAAAAGACGCTCAGCAGTCCGCACCTAAAGCTGCAGCAAAAGAGGTTAAGGCAGATGCTAAAGCAGTGGATTCAAAACCGGCTGCTGCAGAAAAACCCGCAGTGACAGAAAAATCCGGGCAGCAGGCTAAACCTGAAAAAGCTGAAACCAGCAGGGCACAGGAAAGCAGGCCGGAAAATAAACCACAAAGCCAGCCTGCTGCGAAACAGGCGGCTCCGAGTCAGGCCGCTCCAGGTCAGTCAGCAACAGGCCAGGCAGACAGGCCTGCTGAAAGCAGACCGGCGGCTGAAGCAAAGCCGAAGCAGGCTGCAGCCAGTAAGGTTCAGGCAAATACGCCTGCAGAAGCCAGAACGGATAATGCAGCACCGGCTAAACAGGAAAAACAGCCGGCCTCTAATGAAAATCGCCCGGTTGATACACCGGTTGATCGATAAGAAGTCGTTCTGTTTATTAGCATAAGCTCTTCGCATCAGCCTCGATTGTCAGGATGATGCGAAGTGCCTTATTTCTGATTTATTCGTGACAGCAGGCCTTCGCTGGCATCTTCCACAAGATTCAATACCGTTTCAAAACCCTGGCCCTGTCCGTAATAGGGATCTGGGACTTCGGCTTCATTGCTGTTAGCAAAGTTCAGAAACAGGTGGACGCGATCTTCGTAACCGGCAGGGCAAATTGATAACAGGTCGCTCATGTTGCTTTTGTCCATAGCGATAACATAGTCGAAGGCTGAAAAATCATCGCTTCTTACCTGTCTCGCTCTCTGGCTACTCAAGTCAATACTACGTTTTAAGGCGGCACTTTGTGCCCGCTCATCAGGCGGATTGCCGACATGGTAAGCATGCGTACCGGCAGAATCGATGAAAATTTTCTGCTGCAGTCCTGCAGTCTCAACTTTATGTCTAAATACACCTTCGGCGGTGGGGGAGCGGCATATATTGCCCATGCATACAAATAATACTTTTATCATCTTGTTACTCTAAAACTGCCTGTTCTGAAAATATCGTAGTTTACCCCGAGATTGCAACTTTCCGTTAACACTTCAGTTAGCACTTAACGGGCTTATCCGTTAATATTCTGCATCTTCGTAATCATTAGAAAAATTTCATGTTAAAGATACATAACAGTCAGACCAGGAAAAAAGAAATATTTACACCGATTGAGCCGGGCAAGGTAAAAATGTATGTTTGCGGCATGACGGTTTATGACCTGTGCCACCTGGGGCATGCACGCGTGCTGGTGGTGTTTGACACAGTGACACGCTATCTGCGTTACAGTGGTTACGATGTTACCTACGTACGAAATATTACTGATATCGACGACAAGATTATTGCCCGTGCCAACGAAAATGGTGAAGACTTCTCGACGCTGACGCAAAGGTTCATTGCCGCAATGCACGAAGATGCGGCCGCCTTAGGTGTCTTGCCGCCGGATGAGGAGCCATGCGCTACGGCTTCCATGCCAGAAATTATCAATATGATAAAAACCCTTATTGATAACGGCCACGCTTATGCAGCGCAAACTGAAAGCGGCCATGGCGATGTCTACTACGATGTCAGCACCTTTGAAGGTTACGGTAAGTTGTCCGGTAAAAAGCTGGAAGATTTACGTGCCGGTGAACGTGTTGCGGTCGATGAAAACAAAGACGATCCGCTGGATTTTGTACTATGGAAAGCGGCGAAACCGGGAGAGCCATCGTGGGATTCGCCCTGGGGTAAAGGTCGTCCGGGCTGGCACATTGAGTGTTCCGCCATGTCCACCTGCTGCCTGGGAAATCATTTTGATATACACGGCGGCGGCCAGGACCTGCAGTTCCCGCATCATGAAAATGAGATCGCTCAATCGGAAGGCGCCACCGGTGAAACCTTTGTCAATCTCTGGATGCATAACGGTTTTGTTCGTATCAACGATGAAAAGATGTCCAAGTCATTGGATAACTTCTTCACTGTGCGTGAAATTCTAAAGTTATATAAAGGTGAGGAGATACGTTATTTTGTACTGGCCAGTCAGTACCGCAGTCCACTGAATTATTCCGACCAGCTGCTGGATACTGCACGTACGGCATTATCACGGCTTTACAATACCTTGCGCGGGCTCGATGTGCCCGCAGATTGCGATGAAAATGACCCGTCGATAGCCAGCTTCAAACAGGCAATGGATGACGATTTTAATACGCCCGAGGCTTTAGCTGTTCTGTTTGATCTGGCAAACCAGGTCAATCGTCTTCGCGATGAAGATGTAAATGCGGCAATACAGAAAGCAGCGGTACTTAAGAAACTGGCCAATGTACTGGGCCTTCTTGAACAGGATGCTGATCAGTTCTTACAAACCGGGGCGGGCGCGGATGATGGCGGCGCTGATATTGATGCCTTGATTGTAGCTAGAAACACTGCCCGAAAAAATAAGGACTGGGCTGAAGCTGACAGGATTCGCGATGAGCTAGATGCCATGGGCATCGTGCTTGAAGATAAGGATGGTCAGACGGTGTGGCGGCGCTCGTAGAGCGTAATGAAAAGTGAAAAAGATCTGTCGAGTGCGCCGCCCGATTTGGTCTTCAAAATTATGAAATATGCCAGATATTATGCGTAAAAGCAGTTAATTCAGTTTATTTCTGCTGTATAGCTTTGTTTTTAAAGATTTTTCACCTTTCACTATTCTTTTTTCACTGCTTTTCCTGTATTATCCGCGCCCTACAATTTGATTATCCCTTGCTCCACTGTCAATAAGGACGGGGGGCTTTAACCGAGAGGAAAACTATGCGTCACTACGAAATCGTATTTCTGGTTCATCCTGACCAGAGCGAACAAGTGTCAGCGATGATTGACCGCTATAAAGCAACTGTCGAAACTAATGGCGGAAAAATCCACCGTTTAGAAGACTGGGGCCGTCGTCAACTGGCTTATCCAATAAACAAAATTCACAAAGCACATTACGTATTATTAAACGTCGAGTGTGATGAAACTGCACGTGATGAAATCGAAACAGCGTTTAAATTTAACGACGCGGTTATTCGCAGCTTAATTCTTAAGCGCGACGAAGCAGTTACTGATGTTTCTGCACTGGCTAAAGCAAAAGATGAATCTGATGCGGCTGAAAAGAAAATGGCCGCTGAAAAAGCTGCCGCTGCACGTGCACAGGCTGCAGCAGCAGCTGCTGCTCCGGCTCCTGTAAAAGATGATAGTTCAGACGCTGATAAAGCGCCTGCAGAGTAGGAGATAACAATGGCTGCTAATTTTAGACGTAAACGTTACTGTCGTTTTACTGCAGAAGGTATTACAGACGTAGATTATAAAGATCTTGAACTGCTTAAATCTTTTGTCTCAGAAAGTGGAAAGATTGTACCTGCACGAATTACCGGTACTAAAGCAAAATACCAGCGTAAATTAACCAAGGCCGTTAAGGTTGCCCGTTATCTAGCGCTTATTCCTTACACTGATAGCCACAAGTAAAGGCTTCACGGTAAGCGTATTGACTGTTTTATTTTGAATCGGTTAGTACAGATTGAATACTTTTCAGAGGTGCATTGAGTGTTATTTCTGGCGAGTTTTATACTAAAAGGCCAAAGCCAGGCAGCCCTGGTTGCCGCAACAATGGCGATTTTGGGGCTGATAGTACCGCCGGCCGCATGGATTAGTGCGGCGGCCATTGTACTGGTTACACTAGTTAATGGTCCGCAGCGTGGTTTGATTACTACGGCTCTTGCATTGATCGGCGCAGCGGTATTTGCTTATTTGATTTTTGCAGTGCCGCAACTGGCTTTGTTTGTTGTTTTTCTGGTCTGGTTACCAGCCTGGATTGTCGCAAGCATATTACGGCAAACCGTATCAATGGCTTATAGCCTGCAGGTGCTGACAGCAATCTGCCTGGCTGCGGTGGCAATGATATATGCGGTGTACCCGAGCTTCGGTGAATTCTGGCGTGAACCGCTGGATGTAATGGTGGCTCAACTGGCCGAACAATCCGATGAATTGAATTTGTCCGATTTGAAGCAGACGCAGGACTGGGTTATTGATTTTATGCCGGGCCTGTTTGCCAGCAGTATTCTGTTTGGTACCCTGATTAGCCTGTTTCTCGGGCGCTGGTGGCAGGCGGTATTTTATAATCCAGGTGGATTTGGCGAAGAGTTCCGAAGCTTAAACTTAGGAAAACTTTCGGCAATAATTGCGATAGCAATAATGCTGATGGCTATGGTAACAGGCAGCGTGTTTGCTATCGCAATGGTATCGGTTGCCTTTGTGCTTTATAGCATACAGGCAATGTCGATCATGCATTCAGTGGCAAAAGTACGCAAGCTCAATACCGTCTGGATATTTTTTGCCTACATGGTGATGTTATTTATACCGCACCTGGTTTTGCTGCTGATACTGCTGAGTATTGCGGACCCCTGGCTTGATATACGCCAGCGTGTTCGTCCGGCGACATAGCCAGGTTTTAGTGACATGGGTGTTAAACAGTTTTATTACGTTAATTAATATTGAATTTATAAATTGAGGTTAGAAAGATGGAAGTCATCTTATTTGAAAAAATTGATCGTCTTGGCAGTATTGGTGATCTGGTCAATGTGAAATCCGGTTTTGCTCGTAACTATCTGTTACCTCAAGGTAAAGCCAAGGTAGCGACAGATGCAAATAAAGCAGAGATTGAGTCTCGCCGTGCGGAGTTTGAACAAATGGCTGCTGATGCACTCGTAGCCGCTGAGAAGCGCCTTGAGCAAATCGAAGCACTGGCAATTAGCATCACAGCAAAATCTGGCGCAGAAGGTAAGCTATTCGGTTCTATCGGCAATGTAGACATCGCTGCGGCATTGACTGAAGCAGGTGTTGACGTTGAGAAGCGAGAAGTTCGTCTTCCTGAAGGTCCAATCCGTCAGGCGGGTGAATACGAAGTTGTTATTCACCTTCACTCAGATGTAAACGCTACTGCAAAGGTAACTGTTATTGGTGATGAAGACGCTTAATTTTAAGCTTTTTCACAAGTGATATCGAAAGGCCTGCTTTGCAGGCCTTTTTTATGTACAGGATGTACGGTATGCCGCGGTGCCATGGATGGCAAGGAGCGGCGCATGTACAGGATGTACGGTATGCCGCGGTGCCATGGATGGCAAGGAGCGGCGCATGACAGGATGTACGGTATGCCACAAGGGGCAGGGAGGGCGCTGTGGTATTGTTATTAACCACAGAGACACGGAGGCAAAGAGGTCAAGCTTTGTAGCGCCTGCGGCGCTAGACTAAAATGTCGGTTTTCCTCCGTGCCTCCGTGCCTCTGTGGTAAAAATCGTTTGTAAAAAAAAGAAAAAACTTCCGCTAGCAGCCAGCTGTCTTTATAATCAAAGCCACTTTATTAAGGAATTTTTTATGTCTGAAGCAGTAACATTCCCTGGTGCTGATCAAATGCCTGATCAATACCCCGATGAGAAAACAAGTGGTTTACGTGTTCCGCCGCACTCTGTTGAGGCCGAGCAGGCTGTGATTGGTGGTTTGCTGCTGGATAACCGTGCCTGGGAAAATATTGCCGATAAACTCATGGAAGAAGATTTTTATCGTTTTGATCATCGTCTATTGTTTAATGCTATTCGTGACCTGGAAGCAAGAAATGAGCCTTTTGATGCGGTTACCCTGTCTCAAAAGCTGGAGCAAAATGGACAGCTCGACCAGGCTGGTGGACTGCTGTACCTGGGCCGCCTGGCCAAAGATACGCCTAGCGCAGCGAATATTGTGGCCTATGCCAACATCGTTCGTGAAAAATCCGTATTGCGTCAGCTGATTGCTGTCGGAACCGATATCAGCGGCAGTGGCTATGTGCCAGACGGCCGTGACAGCAAGGAGTTGCTGGATGATGCAGAGAAAAAAGTCTTTAAAATAGCAGAGTCGGGTGCTCGTGGAGAAGGCGGTTTTCAGGAAATGAAAACCCTGCTGTCTAAAACGGTCGATAAAATTGACCACCTGTTTAACAGCGATGGCGGCATTACCGGGGTATCAACCGGTTTTGACAAATTCGATGAAATGACCACCGGTCTGCAGGAGGCCGACCTGGTTATTGTTGCCGGACGTCCTTCGATGGGCAAAACCACCTTTGCCATGAATATCGCTGAAAACGCTGCTATCGGTGATAAAGTACCCGTCGCCGTTTTTAGTATGGAGATGCCCGGCGACTCACTGGCAATGCGCATGATTTCATCACTGGGACGTGTCGACCAGCACCATATTCGTACCGGTAATCTCACCGATGAAGACTGGGCCCGCATTACATCGGCCATTCATATTTTGTCGGAAGCAAAAATATTCATCGATGACACACCTGCCTTATCACCTAACGAAGTGAGGGCGCGTGCACGGCGTTTAAAACGCCAGCATGGTCTGGGTTTAATCGTTATCGATTATTTGCAGTTAATGCAGGTACACGGCGGCAGCGAAAACCGAGCGACCGAAATTTCCGAGATTTCACGCAGTTTGAAAGCCATGGCCAAAGAGCTGAAGGTGCCGGTGATCGCATTGTCACAGCTTAACCGAAGTCTTGAGCAGCGCCCGGACAAACGCCCGGTGATGTCAGACCTTCGCGAGTCAGGTGCGATCGAGCAGGACGCGGATTTAATTGTGTTTATTTACCGTGATGAAGTTTATAACGCCGATAGTCCACAGAAGGGCGTTGCAGAAATTATTATTGCCAAACAGCGTAATGGTCCTATCGGTAAATCCATGCTGACCTTCCTCGGCAAATACACCAAGTTTGAAAACTACATTCCTGAAATGTATGGCGATGACGGATTTGAATGAGTGAGTCCAGCCAGGCAGACTGGCGTCGAGCCAGCATAAAGCTCAACCAGAACGCACTAGCGAGTAACCTTGAAAGGGTTCGCGCGTTTGCGCCGGACTGCCAGGTCATGGCAGTAATAAAAGCCAATGCATACGGACATGGTATGTTAACCGCCGCTGAACAGCTTGATGATGCTGATATTTTTGCCGTGGCCATGCCCGGCGAGGCCTATGCCCTGAGGGCGGCGGGTTGTACAAAACCTGTCGTTGTGTTGCATGGTTTTAGTAATCTTGATGAGCTCGAACAGTTTTCCCGAGAGAATATTTCAACGGTAATTCATCAGCAGGCGCAACTGGAATTGTTGCTGCAACATGCATTGTTAACGCCGGTTAATGTCTGGATAAAAGTGGATACCGGAATGAACCGTTTAGGTATACCGGCTGAGGAACTGGATGTTTACTTTGCTCAGCTGAGTAACTGCTCTAATGTTGACAGAATTTCTGTGATGAGTCATTTTTCGAATGCAGATCTTATTGGTAACATTATGAATAACAATCAGTTATCAAGATTTCTTAAAGTAATAAATAACATAGAAATTGATCGCAGTATGGCTAATTCAGCAGCGATTATGCGTATGCCAGAAAGTCATTTTGACATTGTGCGGCCGGGAATTATGCTCTACGGCTCGTCACCGTTTGCGGATATTTCTGCGACCGATTTAGGTCTGCAGGCAGCGATGCAATTTGAAGCACCTTTAATTGATATTAAAACAGTTAATGCCGGTGATTCTATTGGCTATGGTGCCACCTATACCGCTAAAGAAAATTTAACCGTTGGAATTGTTGCCGCCGGTTATGGTGATGGTTACCCGCGCCATGCAAGGAATGGTACGCCTGTATGGCTCAATCAGTACAGCTGTGAGTTACTTGGCCGGGTATCCATGGATAGCCTGTGTATTAATTTAACGGCTTTACTGGAATCGGGCTTGCAGGCTGAAATTGGTGATCGGGCTGTGCTCTGGGGCAGTGAGCTGAGTGTCGATGAAGTCGCCCATCACTGCGATAGCATCGGTTACGAATTGTTATGCAATGCAGGCGCAGCTTTTTTTAGTTACAGCTGAGGCTTCAGCGAGATTTTCCCTGAAAACTAGTCTATTCTTTGTTGAATATCTGGTGATATTCTTCCGGACATTAAGCAGAACATTTGCAGTAAAAATAAAAATAGTAAAGACAGCAAGATAAGGGGAGTTGTCGGGGCATTATCATGATAAAAAATAAAACTTTCGCAAATAAACTTTCATTGACTGGTTTCACCGCCTTAACGGTAGCGCTAAGCCTGTCATTAACCGCTTGCGGTTCAGGAAAGACAAGCATGTTCAGAGGCGGTGAAAGTAATACCGCGGTATACAGTGAAGCTGGCCCAACAAGCCTGGATACACTGGAATGGAAATATTCTGCACCTGATAAAACCTATTCTTCACCTGTTGTTGTTGATGGCACCATTTACCTGGGTAGCAATGACAAACACCTGTATGCCGTTGACCAGAAAACCGGACAGAAGAAATGGAGCTTTAAGACGGGTGGAAATATCGAAGCGACACCGGCTGTTTCAGATGGGATTGTCTACATAGGCAGCTGGGATAAAAACTTATATGCGATAACCGAAGCTACCCGGGCTGTAGTCTGGAAACAGAAAACACAGGGTCCCATATCCTCATCGCCGCTGGTTTCCAATGGAATAATCTATTTTGCCAGTGAGGATGGAAATCTATATGCGGCTGACGCCAAGACCGGTTTCAGAAAGTGGAGTTTTGATGCTGGTGCGCCGATTTACAGTTCACCGGCCATTTTTGGTAACTATGTATTTTTCGGTTCATTAAAAGGGGAGATGTTTGCTGTCAATAAAAATACCGGGCAGGAATACTGGCGTTTTAAAGCAAACGGAAAAATACATTCTTCACCAGCGGTAGATTCTAATAATGTTTACTTTGGCAGCGATGACAAATATGTTTACGCGGTCAATATACACACCGGCCAGCTGGCCTGGAATAAGAAAACTGCCGGCCCTGTTTTATCCTCACCGGCAATTTATAACGATCGTGTGTATATCGGCAGTAAAGACGGCTACATCTATGCCTACGATGCTGACGATGGAACCCGTGAGTGGGAATACAGGACTGAAGGTTCAGTATTTGCGCCAATCGTAATAGCATCACACACGGTTTATGTCGGTAGTACTGATGGTAATTTATACGCGCTGGATGCGAGCGAAGGCAGGTTGCGCTGGAAGTATCGTGTTGATGGAAACATTTATTCTGCTGCAGCAATCAATAATGATCATGTTTACTTTAACAGTGTAAATGGCTCTCTATTTGCCGTTAAGTAAAATAAACTATCACTCATACTAAATAAAAAAAGCCATGCTGGAAACCTCCAGCATGGCTTTTTTTATTGATCACTTGTTATTATTTACGAAATATTTTTTACTCAGTCCATTCTGCTTTTCTGCATAAACCGGAAAAATTGCAGTAGCAGCAAACTGTATCATCTCCCCATGCATGAAGCGGCTGCTGATTCTTTATTTGTTTGAAAACCTCACTTAAACGCTGTTTGTTGTTACTACGGTTAAGCTGTAAATTTTCTTCGGCAAGAGTCGAGCGGGTTTCTACTTTCTGATTCGAGGAGTCAACCGACAAATAACTGACTTCACTGGCTTCATTATCCAGCAGGGCATAAACCGAAAGCTGAACATTCTCACCATTATCGATATCTTCCTGGCTGGCAGTTCTTCCAGTTTTGTAATCGATGATAGCGTGAGAACCATCCTGCCGGTTTTTGTCAATACGATCCAGCCGGCCATAAATTTTTAAACTGCTGTTCTGATAATCATCCTGAGCATTATTCTGCTCATCATTCAGTGAGACTTCAAGATTCTCTTCACAGAGGAACGTCTGCCAGTCTGCCTGTTGCATGATTTGCCAGTTTATATAGGAAGGTATATGTTTTTTCCAGCGGTATAACCAGCTTCTATGCAATACATTATTTTCCAGATCAGTAATGAATATTTTTTCTGATATATCGGTGAGGTATTGCTCGGCCTGCTTACGGTTGTCACTGGTTATGCTCTGTTGAAACGCCTTGCCATGTTTCTTATGTCCGTCATGGAAAACCTGCAGGATCAAATGAATGCGTTCGCCATAACCGGCTTTTTTTAATTCGTCACTTAACTCTTCTAATGGTTTTAGCTGCAGGCCATCCGCACTGAAGTACTGGTAGGGGCAGTTGATTAATCGCTGGTATGAACTGGCTGAAACTCTTTCAGGTATCAGATCATGCGGTATTGCCGGTGCGGGAACAGCGGCTTCATCAGGCAGTGCTCTCTCATCACAGTTAAAGACTTCACTTTGTGATTGAACCAACTGCTGCAGTTGTTTATTTAGTGGCAACTTCTGGTAGCATAAATGGTAAAAGTTGATGAGTAATTCCAGCCAGGGAGAAACCGGTTTTTGCTCGCCTTTTTCCTGGTTACAGGCTGTAATTAGAACCTCTGGTGCAGACATTAAAGCGCGATTGAATAGTTCGTGGCGTAGCAGCCGTTGCTGTTCCCATGTTGGCAGTCCCAGTGAGGCACGCACCGCCTGGTTAAACAGGGGAGAGTTGCTGGCACTGCCGGGGAAATGCTGCGATTCTGCAGCAGCTATAATGATACAGTCAAAGTATTGCTGGCAAGATTGCTCAAGGGTGATTAACTGCACCTGGCGGTTACTTGTTAACGGTGTGAAATGCTGAGACTCAAGTGCCATTCCCAGCCAGGTTCGACAATCAGTCCAGCTTAATTCGGGATCAGAAAATTGGAAGCTCTGTTTTAATGTTTCAAGGGTATTTACTATCACCAGGCCGGCTTCGTCGTCCTGGTATTTTTGCATTACCCCCAGTTGTTGCAGGTTGTCGAGCACGGCGTCAATAAAATCTGACAGGCGTACCTTTTTATCTGACTGATACAGTGCTAATAAAGGCTGCGCTGTCTGGTTGATATAATCCAGTGTTTCAATGAGCTCATCATAAGCGGTAACTGGCCAGTGAGTTAAGCGCTTTAAGCGCTGTTTTAATTTGTCTTTATACTGCGCAATATTATTACTGACGTTTTCGTGGAAAATTAAATCGTGCTCAAAGCGATAAATATTTTTCCGGTATTTTTCCCTGGCTTCGGTTAACTGTTCAGGCGTCTGTCCATTGCTGTTAATGATATTGATGTAAGGGGACTTCAGGCAATCAAGCAGTGGGTAGGCGCTAAAGTCTTCTTCAATACATTCCAGCCAACGTTCAATAATGCTGGCGGCCTGAGTGGTTGATAGTGTCCAGCCGGCTTTATCCAGTAGTGGTATATTGGCCCGCTCCAGTAATGCGCGTAAGCGGCGCGACAGTTTACGATCTTCACTGATTACCGCGATACTGTTTTTGCCGTCAAGTATATTTAGCCGGATATGATAATCAATGGCGCGTACCTGTTCTTCTTCGTTACTGGCCAGATAGGTGCTAAATGCTATATCGCGGCGGGATTCAGCAGAGTACTCTTCTACAAATAAATCTGCACGTTGCCTGATTGAAGTCGAGTCCTGGCGAAAGGCCTCACTGATGAAACTGCTGTAGGTATCATTAGTCGAGGTTTCTGTACTGGTTGATAAAGAGCTGGTCGATAAAGTACTAGCCGATAAAGTACTGGCAAGTTCTATTAGCTCACACTGACCCGTCTGAATTAAGCCATGAATAAACGCCTGTTCTGATTTGGTGTATTGTGAAATGCCGGTGCAGATAAAATGATTGTGCTCGTTAATATGTTCTGCTGCGTTTATCAGCCGGCTTAGATAATCACCGGTTTCATCATATAAGCTGCTTGCATCCAGCTGCTGTTGCCAGGCATGCCATAAGGTATAGACCAGTTTGCTTTCATAAAGCAGGTGCTGAAACTCGTCTTCTGCACCATAGGCCTGCATAAGCTGTTGCTGTAAATCTTCGGCAGTGCCGAGCAGAGAAGCCTGGTTAAGGTTAAGTTCATCAAACAGCTTTAGTAATGTTTGCGTGATCTGCCACTGGTTCTCTTCTTTAAACAGGTCGGGATGCTGCTGCAATGCTTCAACAAAAAGAAGCTGGCGGGCATGCTCGCCAATGAGCTGGTATTCGGGGTGATGGTTGTGGCTAAACTGTTTGCACCAGGTTCTTAATGTGCCTGACCAGGGCGGGATAATAACGCTATTGTCTGTATCCAGTGAATGGCACAGTGTCTCATTAAACTGCTGAGCCACCTGGGCATGAGGTAGTAATATGAACAGATTTGAGAAATCAGGAGCATGAATAGCGGTATTCGGCTCGGTCGATTGCTGCCCGTACTTTTTGAAAATGAAATCGACCGTGTATTGAAGTATGTTCTGTCCGGCAGGAATTTCAATTACATTTGCCCGGCTCACTTTATTTGGCTCACTTTGTCAGGTTCACAGCGCAGGTTTTCCTTTGTTATGTCTGCCCAGAGGATAATTATCCTGGATAGTATTTTCTAATATTTTTTATGGCAGTAAAGCTGATTCTACTACCTTTCCAGTAACTTAAGCTTGTCCGGTTTGCCTTCCCATTCGGTGGCATCTGGCGGTGATTCTTTGCTGACGTTGATTACCGGCCATACCTGGCTTAATTCTTCATTGAGCGCAAGAAAGTTTTCCTGGCCTTCAGGGATGTCATCTTCCGCAAAAATAGCGCCAATCGGGCACTCAGGTTCGCATAATGTGCAGTCGATGCATTCTTCCGGATCAATTACCAGGAAATTGGGGCCTTCATGGAAACAGTCTACCGGGCAGACATCGACACAGTCTGTGTGCTTGCATTTGATGCAATCTTCAACAACTACATAGGTCATAAGAAATTGGTCTGATATTGTATTAATTAGGAAATATGGCAAATTTTACCATAGTCATCAAAACATGCGCGTCAAGATAGTCTAAAATGGGGTTTTATTTAAAACATTTTGGGATTTATTCATGAGTGTAATACGTACTGCTGTGTTTCCAGTAGCTGGCTTTGGAACACGATTTTTACCGGCAACGAAAGCCATTGCTAAAGAAATGCTGGCCGTGGTTGATAAACCACTGATCCAATATGCATCGGAAGAAGCCGTAGCAGCCGGCATGGACACCCTGGTATTTATCGTTGGCCGTACGAAAAATGCCATTATTGACCATTATGATAAAGCTTATGAGCTTGAGACCGAGTTAAGCATACGAAATAAATCGGCATTGTTAAGCGTGGTTCGCGAAGTCGTGCCGCCACATATTCATTGTGTTTTTATACGCCAGTCGGAAGCGCTGGGCCTGGGGCATGCGGTGCTTTGTGCTGAGCCCGCTGTGGGCGATGAACCCTTTGCCGTTATTCTTCCTGATGATCTTATTTACAATAAGGGCGGGCCAAGCTGTATTCAGCAGATGGTTGATGTTTATAACAGCCATGGTGGCAGTGTTATTGGCACGCAAACTGTTCCGGTAACAGAAAGTGAAAAATACGGTATGGTGGCAGGTCCGCAGCTGGAAGACCGTCTGTCGCGTGTTGATGAAATAGTAGAAAAACCTGTGCCGGCTGAAGCGCCGTCTGACCAGGCGGTAGTCGGGCGCTATATTCTGACACCTGAGATAATGAACGTGCTTAAAACCACTGAACGCGGTGCGGGTAATGAGATTCAACTCACCGATGCAATCGCAGCGCTCAGAAAAACAGAAGAAATCTATGCCTACAGTTTTGAAGGCAAGCGTTATGATTGTGGCAGTAAATTTGGTTACCTGCAGGCTAACGTGGAAATCGCGCTACAGCACCCTGAGCTTGCGGACACGTTCAAGCAATACCTGGAAAATTTAGAGATTGAATAACAGCATAGAGCAATTTAATATTGACTGATTCTATTCCTGGTATTAAAGACAATGACGAACGAAAACGAAAAACCGAAAAAATTATCACTATTCTCACTAATGGGCAGTGTTATCTCTGCCAGTTTTGGGGTGCAAACCAGCAAAAACAGGGAGCGTGACTTTGAGCACGGGCAATTTCATCATTTCGTTATCGGTGGTATCGTGTTTGCCATTTTATTCGTATTGCTGCTGGTCGGCCTGGTAAAGGTGATCATGCATTTTGCCGGTGTTGAGTGAGTCAGTTAATTTGCTGATGCAGCCGAAATAATTATTTCCAGGCGAAAAAAAAGCAGTACAAATGTACTGCTTTTTTATGTATATGGCTCCTCGAGCTGGGCTCGAACCAGCGACAAACGGATTAACAGTCCGTTGCTCTACCAACTGAGCTATCGAGGAATTGTTCCAGAACTACCGTTCAAAATGGAAGGCGGTATGCTACCTACTTGTACTGCATCGGTCAACACTAAAAAGCGTTTAACAGGCTAATAAAGTGTGATTATTCGATAGTTTTTTTAATTCGGCTTAATGCTTTTTCCAGGCTGTCCATATCAGTAGCATATGACAGTCTTAAATGACCGGATAAGCCAAATGCCGAGCCGGGCACCAGTGCCACTTCGCCTTTTTCAAGAATCAGCTGTGCCAGCTGTACATCGTCTTCAATGCCGTCCATGCGCTCGATGACAGCGTGAAAAGAAGGGAAACTGTAGAAAGTACCGTCACTGGGCGGGCATTCCACACCATCCATAGCATTTAGCTGCTGGTGGACAAAATCGTGACGCTTTTTGAATACATCACACATGTCCTTG
>CAVQDO010000012.1:0-6987 GCA_963711255.1 uncultured Gammaproteobacteria bacterium
TCAGCACCTCATCAGCACCTGCATCCATTAACTGTTTACTTTTGTGCATCATGCGTAGTTACCGCCATCTGGCTATTATAACCCTGCGGCTTGCAGGCCATGTAGCAGCGCGAGATTTATGGAAAGATCACGCGCACTGTTCACTATCCAGGACACCTGATTAAGCGGCTATCGATCTCTTCTTTGGAAAGACCCGCTGCTGAGGTTTGCAGCTTTTCAAAGACGGCGTCTACACTTTTAGCATGCCAGGTTTCTGTGCCTGGCACCGATACCGCCGAAACCTGCGATTGTCCGAACAGGTTAAATAACTGAGAAAATTTCATAATTATAAACACCAGGAAACAAAGTGAATAACAATACCACAGAAATTATTATCCATATTGCCAGCCTCACCAGAAAACGTTTTTAATCGACAACTACAATCTTTATCCGTAATTAAACAAACCATCACATACAATTCAGACAAATGTCTCTTCAAGATAGGTACACACCATAGACATGACAGGCCTGATTCAAATTTACTTGATTAACATCAGATGTCATATCGAAATGTTTCTGTCTGCTTTAAAAAATGGTTTGACAAAATCGTCCTGAACAATTTTAAATATTGTGATTGCATCCTGTTCTTCAAATAGCTACCAGGGAATTCATCTACTGAAACCGTTTTTAATCTTCCACAGTAACAGGCGTTTCAAATCCTGGCGGCTTGATCGCAAGCACTGAGCAATCCAGCTTGTTAAGAATGGATTCAGCTGTATTGCCCATAAAAAATCCGGACAGGCCGGTTCGAGCGACCGTGCCCATAACGACAAGCTCAACCTTAAGCTCTCTGGCGAACTCGGAAATCTCATTTTGAGGCAATCCTTTAAGCAGATGAGTTTCAGGTTTGATATGCTCAAGTGTATTTTGTCCCAGACTACCGATCGTCTCATCCATCAATACGTTCAAGTTTTCCTTATGATGCTGCCTCACCGCTTCGACATAGGCAACAACCTCAGCTTCCGGCCGGTTGATGAAAGCCACTCGCATGGTTCTCTCAAGCACCGCATGCCACGCATGCACGATATGCAGTTCGGCGAATTCTGACAGTGCTAATGCGCTCGCCATTTCAAGTATCTGCTGGTTTAGCAAGTGCCTTGTCTCCAGCTCCTGAGATTGATAGTCATCATTTACATCAACCGCGGCCATTATCCTGTCGTACGACTCTGGCGATCCGGGTTTGACCAGCCAAACCGGACAGGGGCACTTGCGCAACAGATGCATGTCATCACTACCAAATACATGGTCCATCACACTGCTCTGTTCGCTCATTTTGATCACAAGGTCCTGGCTGTTGCGCAATACATAACGGATAATTTCCAGAAAGGCGATGCCGGTTAATACCTCGGTATGTATTTCGAGTTGACTGTTTAAATTTTCAACCAGCTCACGCAGCCCGTTGCGATGTGCTTCAACCATTTTTTCCTGCAGATTTACCGGTGACATGACACGATCCATCAGCGTTGTATTAGGCGGTATTTCATCGATAACCTGAACCACACTGAGACGTGCCTGGTTATTCACCGCAAGTGTATGGGCGCGTGCCAGTGCACTGTCACCATGCAGGTCAGTACCAATAACACAAAGAATGTTTTTAAATCTCTGCATGCTATTTATTGCCTCCTAATCTCATCATCTATTAATTCATCCGTAATAATCACTTTAATAACACTTCATGGCAAGCTCTATTATCAAGCCTTCTTATTGCTTACAACAGCGGTGCCAGCACCCTGCAAATACTTTCAATGAAACGCAGTGACCATGAAACATCCTGCCTGCTTGCTTTTGTCACCTCTTTTGCCGTATTACACAGATCTAGAAAATCCCGCTCCAACTCACTGGCAACTTGTGTACTAAAGAAAAATGCGTTCGCCTCGAAGTTAAGGCGAAAGCTGCGCTGGTCCATATTGGCAGAACCCAGGGTTGAAAAAACACTGTCGATAGTAACTGTTTTTGCATGCGGCATAGCGTCCTGCACTTCAAATATTCTGACACCGGCGTCTAACAACTCATGATAAAACGAACGGCCGGCATGCAGCACCATTGGATGGTCAGAATGACCCGGCAACAACAGTCGAACATCGACCCCGCTCAGTGCCGCCGTCTGTAGCGCCATGACAATTGGTCGATCAGGTACGAAATATGGTGTTTCGATCCATACCCGCTGACGTGCCTGATTGATGGCGGAAAACAGCAGCGTGTGTATTGCCCGCCAACGTTCGTCTGCTGGCCCACTTGCCAGTAACTGCGCCCACACTTCCCCAGTGGTTGCTGACTGTGGAAAATAAGCCGCGCTTACCAGGTCTTCAGTCGTGGCATGAAACCAGTCCTGACAAAACACTTCCTGCAACGAATGCACGATAGGCCCAGATAAACGTGAATGCAGATCGCGCCAGGGCTCACCCAGACCTGCGTAAACATCACCGACATTCATACTGCCGGTAAATCCGATGACACCATCAACCACCACAATCTTACGGTGGTTACGGTTATTTAACATCAATTGACGACCCAGCGGGTTAACTGGTAGAAAACGTTCGACATGGCCACCGGCTTTTAGTAATGATTTAAAAAAACGCTGACCGACACTTCGTGAACCCACGTCATCGAGCAGCAATCTAACCATCACACCGCGCTGACACGCCCTGATCAGCGCATTACGCAGGCGCATACCGGTGCTATCGGGCTCCCAGATATAATAGATCAAATGGATATGGTGGCGTGCTTGATCAAAGGCAGTTTCAAGCGCATCAAAAGCTGCTGGCCCCTGCCGTAACATCATCACTTCATTGCCAGGCTGTGGTCCGATATCATCAAGTTTTTCTGTCAGCTGCAATAATGATGGTGACATCGGCAGATCAATAGGAAGCACATTGTCCAGAGACAAGCTCTGCAATTTATGCAGCTCTTTGCTAAGTTGTTTCTCGATCTTACGTCGCTGGCGTCTTCTCAAATGCAGTTTTTTAGCGCCGAAAAACCAGAAAGCGAGCAGACCGATAAACGGCAAAAAAACAATTGCGAGTATCCATGCCAGTGTGGTACCTGATTCGCGTCGTTGTAAAATTACAACAGGAATCAGCATGACGATGATAGCAATATCCAGAAACAGCCATGCCGTGTTAAACCAGTTCATCCAGCAATACTCTCTCCCTGTGGCAGAACGAACCAGTACACCAGTCCCGCCAACAAAAACGCCGCAACAACAGGGCATAACAAAACAAGGCGAAACTTACCGCCTGCGGCCTGATTGCTCTGTGATTCTTGCTTCATAATAAATCAAGTCGCCAGCTTATATGCAAGCGACTCCATTAACCATGATTCAGCAGCATTGAGATGTCATGTATCTTTCAAAGATACCGGTGTTACAAAACCTTCCGGCTTAACCGTCAGTACAGAACAGTCGACTTTATTCAGCACTTTTTCAGCGGTATTACCAATGATAAGTCCTGCCACTCCGGTGCGACAGACAGTGCCCATAACCAGCAGGTTTACTTTATGACGCTTTGCCAGTGATACAATAGATTTAGATACCTTCTGAGACCGCGGTAAATGTCGATGAATTTTTACGCCTTCAATTCCGACAGACCCCATCAGCTTGTCAAGCTCACTGGTATACAGCCGTCTTGCTATTTTGCGCAATTTATTGACAGGTTTTTTTGGCAGTCCAACACCTACTGACATATAACCTTCGCCAAACACCGACCAGACCTGGACCACATGCAGCTCAGCTTTATTCATTTGTGCCATTGAACTGGCAAGCTGCACAATGAGAGGATTGAGTGAATCCTGTTTTGGGTCTGGGTAATCACTGATGATATCAACAGCTGCCAGTATTCGTTTGTATTTTCTTCGCCGTGTCGGTTTCACCACCCAAACTGGACAGGGACACTTGCGTATCAGATGCATGGAAGTACTACCAAACAGCCTGTCCTTAAGACCGCCCCTACCTTCCGCCGCAATAATAACCAGATCATGTTTTCCACGCAGCACCTGACGGATAATTTCCAGAAATGGTGTACCTCTTACCACTTTTGAAGTAACTTCAATGCCTTGCTCACTGAAAACAGCGATAATCTCATCCAGCTGGGTCTGTCGCTTCTTTATCGCCAGAGCAAGAAGCTCCTGTGCGGGCATAACAGAAATTGCCATACTCAGATCTGAAGGCAGATCTTTTAACACTGATAATATTGTTATTTGAGCAGCATTCGCTTTAGCCAGTGATATAGCATGATCTACTGCAGCCTGTGTTTTAGACTTTGGGTCAAAAATCAGGAGAATATTATTGAACCTTTTCATAACGCCTCACTATCATTGAGTTAAATTAATCTTAAAGGAGATTGAAAATGCTCCCTCTAATTTACATTCTCACCTGATCAAAATATATACACTATTTAACAGCATCTTACTTGACATATCTCAAACATGCTTTAAAAAAAGACATAGCATACAAAATATCATTCAGTGATAACTAATAGCGCCACAGTCATTTCCACTAGCTGAAGCAGAGTAACCGCAGCAGATATCATCTATCTTCCAATGTTACCGGTGTTACAAAACCTTCCGGCTTAACCGTCAGTACAGAGCAGTCGACTTTGTTCAGTACTTTTTCAGCGGTATTACCAATGATAAGTCCTGCTACCCCGGTGCGGCAGACGGTACCCATAACCAGCAGGTCAATTTTTTTACTCTTTGCCAGTGACACAATGGCATTGGATACATCTTCTGATCTCGGTAAATGTTTATACACTGAAATACTGTCAAGCCTGATATCAGCTAACAGGTTATCAATCTGGCTAGAATATTGTCGCCTGGTGAATCTCCGCATTTCATTGATAGTATCCTCACTTATGCCACCACGTACCGACATATAACCTTCACCATACACAGACCATGCCTGAACCACATGCAGTTCACTTTCATCTATATTCGCCATTGAACTGGCCAGCTGTAAAATTAGTGGATTAAGCGACTCTTGTTCTGGATCTGGGAAAACATCCGTGGTATCAACTGCAGCCAGTACACGCATATATCTTTTACTTTTAGATGATTTAACAACCCAGACCGGACATGGGCACTTGCGCATCAAATGCATTGAGGTACTGCCAAATAATCTTTCTGTAAGACGCCCCCTGCCTTCTGCTGCAATAATGACCAGATCATGTTTTGCACGTAGTACCTGTCGGATAATCTCCAGAAAAGGAGTACCGCTTACTACTTTCGCTTTAGCCTTAATGCCTTTTTTAACCATAGCAGAGACCAAAACATCCATCTTCTGCTGATAATCTTTTACCACTAAATCATGAAGTTCCTTTGGCGATACAATGGTGAAAGACTTGCTTATACCTTGAGGAATCTCCCTGGTCACTGCAAATATCATTAAACGAGCAGCATTGCTTTTAGCTAAAGACTCGGCACGGACGATCGTTGTCTTTGTTGTAGTCTTTGGATCGAAAACAAGAATAATATTCTTAAATCTTTTCATAATGCCTCACTAACATTAATTTGAATTATCTTAACTGTTTTTAATATGCTACTCGATGAATATAACTATTGAATATTATCACTTGTCGTAGCTCCGTCATGCTTTAAAAAGAAGACATAGCAAACGAAATGTCATTCGATTATAAGCAATATCATCACAGTAATTCCTATTAGTAGAAGAATAGTAACTGCCAGAGACCAGCGTTGTAGATAATGCTCTCCAGTCTGCAAATTCTTTTGCCAGAAGTGAACCTGCCAGAGCGACTGGACGTAAGCAAGAAACGCCTTACGCAATCGTGGCAAAACCTCGAATCCCATATGACGCCCCCAGCAGATAACTATTTCAGGCCAGCGGCCGAACAGCAGGACAGTAGCTAACGATTTCTCATTCGGCTCTTCGGCCTCAAGCCAACGGATGGCGATAGTTAACAGGGCGACACCGATACCCAGTAAAACGATAGCGTATAACATAGGGCTGGCGTATAGATCCCATAGTGCAGGTTCAATAAAAATTGCACCCAGAGCAATAACGAACAATCCGGTGGCAGTGAGCGTTACATATGCAGCTGGATGATTATGTTGACGTCGCATCAGGATGGCCAGTACCGTGTACATTATCGCAACACCGCCCATACCCTGAATTAACAGGCCAAGGCGCGGCACAGAAATTTCACCAAGCGGCAGCCAGCGCCATGTGCCGAGTAAAGCCATAGCAACCGGAACACCGGCCAGCAACATAGCGGCGAACGGGCGCGCGCAACGAAAAGTTAAAAACAACCAGTGATGCACTGGCCAGAAACCGGCTTTAAGAGCGAAACTGATGAGTACCATCGTCATATATAAACCCGTTACTGATGAATCTACCATGGCGGCTCGTACTGCATCAAATCCCATATCCTCAGTCACCGTCGCCGCCAATAATGCTGCTTCAAATAACAGCAGATCAGCAACGATGATGAAACATATATAGATGCGCCCTGCTTGCTTCGCTGTATCATTACCTGTTGCAACCAACAGTCCGTAAAAGCCGTAACCTGTCAATGTAGAAAAGGCGAAAAAGCCCACCAGGCCATTTGCCATAATCGTTCCCAGGTGACCGCTCAAGGTAAGAAAAAAATAAGTGCTGTGGTAATTATCTGTCTCACTGTTGCTGTTGCGACTAGCGTGAGCATTTTGCATAAAAGCCGCAAAACCCCATAACACGACTGACATCATCAATAACAGCCGGGTTTCGGCATTACTGCCAAGACCTGCACCAAACAGCAGCCATGGCGTTTCAACGAAAATGATTTCAGGCAGTATGAGCAGCACCGCAGCAGGTAATATAGCCAGATATTCAGCCCGTGGAAGCGACCTGTGCAACAGCGGTATCGCCAACAGAAGCGGAAATCCCGGTACAAAAAAAAGTAGTAATTCACTCATGCTCAAGGCGCAAACTCCAGGCTGGTGATAAACCGCGCCCATTCC
>CAVQDO010000013.1:0-10449 GCA_963711255.1 uncultured Gammaproteobacteria bacterium
AGTCCAACTGATCCAACAAGCCACAACAAACTACCACAATAAATACAACAATTTAGCTCATTCTCTTTGTTGCTGATTATTGCAGTTTTTGGCCATTATTTGCCAGCAAGTGCGCCACCAGTGCGCCACGAACGAAGCAAGACGGGGCCCAGTTGCTTTCATCCTGACCCCAGATCCCGACAACTGTATTTGCCTTGTTTGACCACCTCGCCCGTACAAGGAAAGAGACAGTGAATCCCTTGGTCCCAGGTTCGAGTCCTGGCGGGCCCACCACTTACTATAAAATCATGACCTTATGTATATTCAGACCAAGGGGCCGGAATCCCTTGGTGCATCGATTATGGATGAATTCAGAGGGCATCAAACAATTTTCCGGACGTCCTGTTCCGACCCATTACGGTTGTTTAGTTGCCACTAATACAAAAGCATTAGTGACGTGCTTTGTTTGATAGAGTAGACCGGGGTGGCCAGGAAGAAAACGACTTAAAGAGGATAATTCAGATGGCGACGAAACTAGAACAGGAAGAGTACTTGTACCGGCGTGCGATCAATATCATTGAGTCGACGGATACAGATCAGGAGAAAGATGAATTGCTGTTCCAGGAAGTCTGGGTTCCCTTGGCAGAGCTATACAAAGACAGAATCACTACCCCAGAGTCCGAGGGCAAGAAATAGTTCATAGTCGTACCCTTCCCGGACAATTCCCAGTACTTGCCTCGGTTGGCATCTCTGGATTGATATATAGATACGCCCCGGTAGTGGGCGGTGTCTCGCTGGTGGTGTTGCGCCACCTTACTGCTCTAGCGAGTGTCGCCTTGCCGAGGCGTCTGTAGGGTGAATATCGTTGCCCTTACGGCTCTGGCAAACCCCTGGCTTGCCCTCTCTTCATTTCACCCTCCTAATATAAGTATAGCTGCAGTTTTCCAAGTCGTTGCTATTCAGGCGAGTGTCCGGAAACGACTGCCAGTTCAACTGGTCGACACAACAATAAATAAATCTAGCCCGTTTATATTGACCACCCGGACAGCCTGGCTGATCGGTCCTCCATCCCCGTTGACTGCGAACAGTGAGGGCGCTTAATCAGGCGTTGTTGTATGATCTCCGGAACTTGTTTGGAGATGGCATCCATGGCAAATACAGACTGGTTTCGGGATATCCTGAAAGTTTTGCTGCTCGGGACACTATTGTTGGCCCCGGGAGTTACTGTTTGCGTTGCGGCCGACTACGCTGAGACCGTTCAGGCATTGCAGGAACGTTACCACGACGAAGTAGAGGCGCATATTTCCTACGGCGCATTTTCCGACAAGGCTCTGGTGGACGATTATCCCAACAGCGCCTACCTGTTCAAATCCCTGGCTGCCTCCGAGGGCATTCACGCACGTAACTTCAAACAAATCCTCGACGCACTCGGTGTCGGGGTACCTCCGGAACAGCCACAGCCCAGACCGGTGGAAAGCACCAAATCCAACATCATGCATGCCACGGGAGTCGAGACCGACGAGATTGACCACGAGTACCCGGCTATCCTGGCACGCATTAAGGCGGAAAATCATCAGTCGGCCATCGATAACCTGACCTGGGCCTGGGAGGCGGAGAAGCAGCATCGAGAACTGTTGGGCCGCATGCAGGATGCCGCGAAAAAATGGTTCAGGTTTCTGATCGCCCATATCGAAGGGGACTTCGTTGACTATCACGTTTGCCAGATCTGCGGCTCCACTTTGGTTGAACGTCCCGCCGAACGCTGCCCCATCTGCGGTCGGCCGGCCAGCCACTATCGCAAGATCCCCTATGTCTCCGCCGAACGGGCGGCGCCTGAAGAAGAATACTAATGTTGCTGAATGTCCGAGTTTGGCTGCCGTTTAGAAAACTCAAATATAAGCCGCTGCTAAAGGCCTGGAACCGACCCAAGTAAGACGTTTAACCGCTCCCGTCTGAGTGACTCGATCTCTTCACTCAAATGCTATTCCACGCACTTCCAGCACTAATGGTGTCACAACATGCCATACTCGAGACAGTACTCTTCACAAAGTGGTCACGCCTTCGGGAAACACCATATTTGATTTCAAAGGGATACGTACTACTACTCGTGCCCTAGGAGATACCGAGCCTTTCAGCACATCTAGCACCGTCGATAACTATAGGCAGTTATTTAAAGCAGGCGAGGAGCACATTTTTATGGAGACATATATTGATGATTCTTGCTTCTACGGTTCGCAAACGATATCGACGTTCACCTTCCGCTATATTAACGGCCAAGTAGTGAAAGATGATGCTTCATACGAGGAAATGTCCTGCTAAAGAGTACGCGGTTGACAAGGTCTATGTTAATGACGGCGGCCTTCGGGTCGCCGTTTTATTTTGCGTATACGGCAACAATGGGGCAAACGTAATCGAGGGTTCAGAGGGTCCCCATGCTTTTAAAGAAAATATAAAGGTCTCCTTTTGGCCGGATTAAGACCTTCCTGGAGCATGTGACTGGATTTTCAGGTAAACGGCGAGTTCCGACCCTTCTCGGACATTCAGAAATCTCAGAAAAAACTGAACTGGAACCCAGAAATTGTTATTTTGATCCGATTGAAAGTTATATCGGATTTGAGATGCTGTTTGAATTGCCGCTACTTTTCATCGCCGGATTATTCGGAGGAATGCTTAATTCAATAGCTGGTGGTGGCACTTTTATCACTTTTCCCGCGTTACTGTTTGCCGGTGTGCCGCCTATCAGTGCTAATGCAACCAATACCTTTGCTTCCTGTTCAGGCTATATAAGCGGTGCTTACGCTTTCCGAAAGGAATTGCACGCCCACATAAGCGAGCTACCTAAATATATTCTGATCAGTCTGCTTGGCGGCATTGCGGGTGCGTGGCTCTTACTGCAAACACCAGAGTCATTATTTCGTGAGGCAATTCCATGGCTGCTCTTGTTCGCAACCATCCTTTTTATCTTCGGGTCACGACTGAATGAAATATTTCGACGGCTTGCTTCCCTTCATCGGCATGCGTCATCAATAGGGAGCTTACTGTTGCTGTTGATGCTGGTTGGGGTGTGCATTTACGGCGGATTCTTTAATGCCGGACTTGGCATCATAATGCTGAGCTATTTGGCGTTAGCCGGATACACAAACATCAACTCCATGAATGGACTCAAACTACTGACCTCTACTTGTGTGTCATTGGCGGCTATTGCATTGTTTATTTACAATGGTGAAATCGCGTGGTTCGAAGGGAGTATTGTGCTTCTTGGAACATTAACGGGTGGCTATATTGCTGCTCGAATTTCCCGTCAAGTATCTCAGGTATTCGTAAGAAATTTTGTGGCTCTTGCTGGTGCCAGCATTACGTTGTACTTTTTCTACGATATATATGTTGTTTAGAGAATGACCTCTGTTGAACGACCGGTTGAGTTCGCAGCCGTTCTCGGACATTCAGGGTTGCGGGACCACCATTTCATCACATACCGGACAACGATGAACCGAGAATGTCAGTTTCGGTAATTCGGTTCGGCGGCGTTCGGTTCGAGCTCGGTTTCGGTAACCCGGGTCCTTACGTTTCTTCGATTTAGTCAAATTGAGTTCGGAAGCACCGTTCGGTTTCGGTGGTTCGGCGCAGGGCCGGTCCGAAAAGCGCTTGGGTTTCTTCGGCTTTCCGGTGTGAATTCAGTCAGTTCGTGTTACTCATAATCGGCAGGTCGAGTGTTCGAGTCACTCCGGGCCCACCATTTTTACCCCTTCTCGGCACTGCCGATTCCAGATCAATATTCTCCTCATGATGATGGAAGGCCACTTATCATGCGGGGTTCAGCCGCTGCTTGTTAACCTGTAACAGTTGATTCACCTTGTCCTGGCTTGATAGCTTTGATCATAATTTCATTTGTTGATTATAAACGGAATTTGAGAGCCACTGTTTATGGGGGCTCCACCCTCGTAACGAAAGTCGTGTAGGTTTACTATTAATAATGAGCGTCTGCTAACGACCAAAGTATACGTTCAGATATGGTCATATAATGATATTCTTAAAATCAGACAACAAAAAATAAGGTCTACAAATTAATTCGTTATTCACAATGACTTTTACTATCGAATCAGAAAATTTAACCCGGAAATTATTACCAGTCTATGTCTGCCTGCTACTGGTTTCAGGGCTAACTCAAGCCAATGAATCACTGGCAGTCGAGCTCAGTTTCCCCCAGGCATTCGAGCAGCTTATGGTTAAAAATGATGCTCTGGCTGCAAGTCGTTCTAACCTGGAAAAGACTGAGTTTTTGCAACAGGCTGCACGCGATTTATATCTACCATCGCTGGATATTTCTGCCGCTTATACACGACTGAATGAAGCGGTTGCCCTGTCACCCTCCACTCTACTCGAAAGCATGCCATCTGGAAATGAACTACAGGGCTTACTGGCAAGTGTTGGAAGCGGTCTGGGTATTCCAGCGGACCAGGTTGATACGGCCTTTACTTCACGGATTACCGACGAAGATGTGATCAGCAGTTCCTTGATCGCGGTATGGCCGGTGTATACCGGTGGCCGTATTACAGCTGCACAGGAAATAACCTCAGCGCAAGCTCTTGAAGCAAGATTTTTGCTGGCTCTGGAGCAACAATCCCAATTTGAGAAACTGGCAAAAGTTTATTTTGGCGTAGTGCTGGCACAACAGGTATTACAAACCCGAGAAGATGCAGAAAAAGATCTCGAGAAACACCTGAACCATGCCGTTAAGCTTGAGGAGCAGGGACAAATCGCCAGAGTTGAGAGACTGAAGGCTGAGGCCAGCCACGATACAGCAACGGTAGAAACGCAAAAAGCCAAACGTGATCTGGAAATAACACAAGCTGCGTTGAGACGAATGTTAAAGCTGGATCAGACGCCTCAGCCGGATGACAAACTGTTCACCAATGCACGTTTACCCGCAATGGATACTTTCATTCAGGCCACGCTTACATCTTATCCGGGGCTGGGCGTACTGGATGCTAAAGAGGCTCAGGCTTCCGGCCTGATCACTGCCGAAAAAGGAAAATATTATCCTGAAGTTTTTCTATTTGGTAACTATCGGCTGTATGAAGAGGACACCCTGGCCGGTGAGTTAGAACCTGACTGGCTGGTTGGTGTCGGCCTTAAGGTTGCTCTGTTAGATCGCAGCGGCAGATCGGGGAAATTCAAAGCCGCCAGAAGTACATTGATGCAAGTGAGCCAGCTTAGGTCACAGGCTGTACAGGACCTCAGCTTATTAGTAGAGAAAACCTGGCGTGGCGCACACATGGCGCAAGAAGAATATACAGGACTGCAATCCAGCCTGGCGTTGGCTAAAGAAAATGTGCGACTGAGGGAGAAAGCATTTGCCCAGGGGCTTTCTACTTCACTGGAAGTTGTTGACGCTGAATTATTTCTAACCAGCGTAAAGAACCGACGTTCTGTCGCTTCATATAATTATGTTGTTTCTCTGGCACAGTTACTTGCTTTGAGCAATAACATAACGGCTTTTGCAGACTATCAGGCAATGAGTGAAAACGAGATTAACGATGAGTAATAAAAAACCATTATTAGCTGTGTTAAGCATAATTTTAATCACAGGATTTCTGCTGATTTCATTCTGGCGGGCATACCAGCCGCAGCCCGTTCGCCTGCAGGGGCAGATCGAAGCTCGGCAATATAATATTTCATCCAAAATTTCCGGTCGCATCGATAAAATGCTGGTACGCGAGGGCGACCAGATTAAACGCGGACAGTTAATCTACACTCTACTTAGCCCGGAGCTTGACGCCAAACTGGAACAGGCAAAGGCCGCAAGTGAAGCCGAAGATGCTCTGGTATCAGAAGCAAATAAAGGCGCACGTGACCAGCAGGTTGAAGCTGCAAAAGATAGCTGGCTAAAGGCAAGTGCAGCGGTAAAACTGGCAGAGAAAACCTTCCAGCGAATGGAGAATCTGTTCAAAGATGAGGTTATTGCAGAACAGAAACGGGATGAAGCTTTTACTCAATTACAGGCCGCCAAATTCACTGAATCATCGGCCTACCAGATGTACCAGATGACAAAAGAAGGCACGCGTGAAGAAACGAAGAAGGCTGTCGAAGCGAAAGCTCGTGTTGCAAAGCAAAAGATTACCGAGGTAGAAGTCTATACCGCAGAAACTAAAGTAGAGAGCTGGCATGATGGTGAAGTGTCGCAGGTACTGTTGCAAGGTGGTGAGATTGCGCCCCAGGGTTTCCCGGTGGTTAGCATCATTGATATGCAAGACGCCTGGGCAATTTTTCATGTAACAGAAGATCGACTCAAGGATTATCAGAAAGGATCAGAGTTAGCCGTGGTTATACCGGCACTGGGTCAGCAGATTTATCGTTTTAAGGTGAGCCATGTATCGGTCATGGGCGATTTTGCCACCTGGCGCGCCACCGATGCGACTCAGGGTTTCGACATGCGCACCTTTGAAGTAGAAGCCAGGCCACTTCAGGATATTGAGAATTTACGCGTGGGAATGAGCGCACTGATTCACACAGAATAAATGAACGCTGAACTTCACAGGCAGCTGCGGCGTGAATGGCGGTATTTGAAAAAAGACCCCTGGTTATTGAGTTTAGTGAGCTGGGTGCCGGTCATCATGTTTATTTTTCTCTGGTATATTTTTTCTGCTGGATTGCCTCGTGACCTTGCCATTGCTGTCGTTGATCTTGATCACAGTCAAATGTCTCGCAGTGTTATCAGACACTATGATGCCAGCCCAATGCTGCAGGTGACACAGCAGTATGATTCCATTCATTCAGGACAAAGAGCGTTAAAGTCTGCCGAGATTAATGCCCTTGTGGTATTACCAGACAAAATGGAATCCGATACGCGCATAGGACGCCCTCCTCAGATTACTGTGTTTTACAATGCGCAGTTTCTACTCACTGGCAAGCTGATAGCATCTGCTGTGCTGCAGTCACAAAGTACTTTTAATGCGAAGCTCAGTATTTTGCAGGCGTTTTCTCAGGGAGATATAGGCGTACAGGCGGTGGGCGCTGCAGTACCTGTATCCAGCCAGATTACAGCCTTGTTTAACATCAACAGTAATTACGCTCAATTCCTGGTCTCCGCAATTATTCCGGCTTTATGGCAGATACTTATTGTCGTTGCCACCATTCTGGCTTTGGCCAGAGAACTGCGCCTGCAGGGAATTACTGCGTGGCTGGGGCATTATCCGTCGACCGCAATGTTAGCAAAACTACTGCCCTACACTTTTATTTTCTGGTTACACGGGGTGTTATTTCTAAGCGGAATGTATTTAGTTTTAGGATGGCAGATGAATGGTAACTGGCTGGTATTAATAATAGCTCAACTATTCATGGTCATCGGTAGCCAGGCCATGGCTTTGCTGTTGTTCATGTTGGCCAGAGAGAGTGCCAGAACGTTAAGTTTAGCGGCTGCTTATACCGCGCCCAGTTTTGCCTTTATGGGCGTTACATTCCCTGCTACGGATATGACATTACCGGCCAGAATATGGCGCGAGCTATTACCGGTAAGTCACTATATTGAGATACAGATTGCCCAGGCGAGTCATGGTGCATCGGTATTCTCCGTATTGCCGCAAATGTTTAGTTTGCTGTTGTTCAGTGTTGCATTCGTGGTTGCTCTGGTGCTTGCAAAACGAATAATAAAAACCAGCAGCATGACAGCGCAGATATAACTATGAGCCTGAAAGAATTATTTGGCTTAGAGCTCAGGGCGATATTTACCGATCCTGCCATCTTATTAACAGTATTTGGCGGCGTGTTGTTTTATTCTTTTCTTTACCCTCTACCCTATGCACAACAATTACCAAGAGAACAGGCTGTTGTTGTAGTTGATTTCGACAATACCAATACGAGCCGAAAACTCATTCGAATGGTGGATGCCACACCACAAGTTCATGTCAGTCATTTTGCTTATAGTATTGACCAGGCCAGGCGTGATATCGAGGAGCATGGCTTAACGGGAATGTTAATTATCCCCAGGCATTTTTATCGAGATTTACTGTTAGGTAAATCAGCCACCCTGTCGTATGCCGGTGATGCTTCCTACTTTCTGATTTATAGCACGATTGTTGAGGGCATGTCCTCGGCCGGGGGAACGCTCGCCGCAGGCATCAGGATTTCTCGTTTACTGATTGATGGACAGGCAATGGTCCTTGCAGAAGAACAGTACGCACCGCTCAGAGTTAATCTACGACCCGTGTTTAATACGACCACAGGATATGTTCATTATGTGGTGCCCGCGGTGTTTATTTTGATCCTGCACCAGACTTTGTTGATTGGCACGGGCTTGCTCGGTGCTGGCCAGACGGAACTTACCCGTGCCGGAAAACCCGGCTATTGGTTGGGTGTTAATCCATTGCAGCTTATAGCTGTCAGGGGGTTTTTATTTACGCTTATTTATTTCTTTTTGATGCTGTTTTATTTTGGCTTTAGTTTTGACTTTTACGATATATCAAGGCTGGCCAACCCCCTGGACCTCGCGGTGTTTGCTGTGCCCTTCATACTAGCAACAACATTCCTGGGTATTATCATCGGGCAGCTCATACCGCGTCGAGAACTTGCTACTACACTGGTATTGATCAGCTCTCTTCCACTAATATTTAGTGCAGGTTTTGTATGGCCGTCCAGTATGTTGCCCGCACCCGTTTATTATCTGGCTCAACTTATACCCAGCACTCCCGGCATCCAGGGATTTTTACGCCTGAATCAAATGGGTGCAGAACTTCCTCAGATACAATTTCTATATGAACAGTTGTGGTGCCATACCATTGTGTATGGTTTGATAGGCTGGTATCTGCTGCTGCGCAGAAAACAAAATCATGTATCTGGCACATCAACCATTGACTAAACAGTATGCATAAGTTTTAAGTAGAAATAATGTATAAAAATTATAAATTATTATCACTCCCTATATGCTTCCTACTGCTATCTGCCTGCACCTCATACGGCAATATCATTAACGAAAAAATCGAAACAACGCCTTCTACTGATTACTCTATACACAAAACTATTACTTCACATCGCTCCAATGATGTAACAGTAGTGTTAGCATTTTCAGGCGGCGGCACACGCGCTGCTGCACTCGCTTATGGTGTTCTGGAAGCATTGCGCGACACCCGTATTACTCTGGATGGTGAATATCAACGGTTACTCGATGAAGTGGACGTAATAAGTTCAGTATCTGGCGGCAGTTTTACAGCGGCTTATTTTGGTTTACATGGTGATAAGATTTTTTCTGACTTTGAAACTAAATTTCTGCGCCGAAATGTTACTGGCGAACTAATGCACGGATTATTTAATCCATTACTGTGGTTTTCAAGTCGCGGTCGAACAGAAATGGCCGTTAATTTTTATGAAGATAACGTCTTCAAAGGCGCAACTTTTGCTGACCTTTATAAAAAAGACGGACCTTTGATAGTAATTAATGCGACAGACCTGGGAGGTGGTATACGTTTCTCATTCTTACAAGAATATTTCGATCTTATTTGCTCAAATTTATCTACATACCCGATTGCGAGGGCAGTTACAGCATCTTCCGCCGTGCCTGTGTTATTTAACCCCGTTGTTGTTAAAAATCATTCTGGTTGCGAGTCTCGTGCAGTTAGCTGGTTGGAAGATATCAAACATCTTACGACTAATACGTCACAGCCGTCTCATATAGCTGATGGCCTGCGCAGTTATGCGCAGAAAGATACACGTCAATACATTCACCTTGTCGATGGTGGCATTACTGACAACCTGGGCTTGCTGGCACTTTATGAAATGATTGAGGTTGCAGGTGGCATCAGTCAGTTTCTTGATATATATGGAGGCAAGCCCGCTCCGTATTTTTTGCTGATATCAGTGAATGCATCTACGTCACCACAATACGGTATAGAATCTACTAACGAAATGCCTACAATGGAAAATGTAATTAATTCGGTATCTGACGTTCAGCTGCATCGCGACAACACTGCTACGCTGAGGCTACTTAAAGACAGTGTTAAGCGTTGGTCAGCAGAGTTATCAACCACTAAAAAGTCTGTCACATCATATTTTGTAGAAGTTGATTTTAATGGCATACCACAAAAACATCGAAGGCTTTTTTTCAACCAGATTCCATCAAGCTTTTCTTTAACCGCAGAGCAGGTAGATGACTTGATCACTGCAGGTCGCGAATTATTACTAAACAACCATGAGTTTCAAAGATTTATCGGTACTCTTAATGGTGCTGACTAAAACCATCAGGTTGAATGCCTCTTATTGGCTGCCACTCATAAAATTATATTCAGCTAAAACAAAGAACTGGTAAGAATTAGAATCTGATAGTAACTATTGAAGTGAGACATCAAAATAAGCTCGTGTCAAAACACTTCACGAACGCACTAGTGGTAAGGAAACTGGTATAGGCTCACTGATAAATGCCTACACATCGCAGTTTACCTGGAGCACAAGACTCGCTAACCGGGCCTCATAATCGGCAGG
>CAVQDO010000014.1:0-97867 GCA_963711255.1 uncultured Gammaproteobacteria bacterium
AAATAAGGCACCAACTGCTGCGCCTGTAGCAAATGCTGCGCCAACATCTGAAGGACTACCTCCATTCATATGTGTAATGAGTGCATTACCCACACCTCCAATTACTGCGCCTGCTATGCCACCCGCAATACCAAATTTTCCAGTAGGGTCAATAAAGTTAACAGGATCATTTGAAGTATAACCATACAGATTCGTATCCCCACCCCCAAACCCAATCGGATCCCGTAGCCGTCCACCTCCCAACATCCGCATCATAATCCCTAAACCCAAACCGAACCAGCCCAGTATCAACATCAAACAACCCACCAGCAAACCCAAACGGAATAACAAACCCAGGATTACTGTCACCAATCACATTACCAAAACTATCATATTCCAGCTTTTTGACGACACCCCCAGCACTATTGGTAATCACTCTTGGTGAACCCAGATGGTCAGTCACAATATAATACGTCAGCCCACTCTGTGTAAAGCTTGTAGGTGTATTACTGTCCGTGTACTGGTAACGCTGTTTAAGCGTGTCTGTGGCATCATAAGTGGCCAGTAAGGTGGTTTTATCTAACCACAGGTACTTCTCAGTGACGATACCATTAACCAGTTTAGCGACTCTGTTACCTATAGCATTGTGCTTATAAGTAATGGTTTTACTGGGGGTAACGACTTCGAGTAACCGACCCTGACTGCTGTAACTATAGGTAGTTACGCCGGCAGTTTCTGTTTTCTTTTTGAGATAGCCATCGGCATCGTATTCATAAGTAGTTGTGCCTGCTGATTGCAATTGATCACCCAGGTTATAGGTGGAACTTTGCGCTGTTATGCCTCTTGCAGTATTGGTTTGAAGGATACGATTTCCATTTGCATCATAGCCATAATCCTCAATGAGTGTTCCGTTTTTGGTGACGGTGTCCAGGCGGCGTCTGTCGTCATAGGTATATGTGTAGTTATTGACAGCGCCGGTATCAAGCGTTTCTGTTTTATTTGAAATCTTACCGAGATCGTTGTAAATGAGCGTGTAGTCGTACGCACGCAGGTTATTTACCTTTGTGGTAACACTATTGGCTTCGCCATAACCGTTAAAGCCACGGTTTTGTAATAACTTAGCATCACTTAATACTTTCGGTAATCCATTAAGTGGTTCACGTGTAATGGTGTAGCCATTGGTACTTGTAAGTAATCCGTCATCATCGTAACCAATACTGGTTGTTTGACCTGCATAGCTTAGGGAATTGATATTAAAGTCAGTATTGTAGGTCTGGCTGATTGTTTTACTTAATTCACCAGTATACGTAATATCTTTCAACAGGCTACCATCATACCCATAGGTAATTGTCTCAGCACCTTCAGTAATACGCCCAATTTTTGAGTTACAGGCATAACTATAATCAATAATACCCTCAGGCGTATCGGTATAGTCTATTTGGCCATTAGTATAGAAATTGGTAATAACTTTTGTTGATGGTAAAGTAATTTGGCGTAGATTCCCTTCCTTATCATAATCGTACTGCGTTACTTCCGTTGCAGCGCCCTCTTTTGGTCGTGTTTGTGTTTTGACGTTATCGGTTGCAGTATATGTGAACTCATGTGTAGCCGGACGCGGCACTATTTTGGTTTTCAGGTTCCCATTATTATCATAGGTGTTTTCTACACGATGTGTATCTGGGTAAATGATTGTTTTAACGTGACCTAGTGCATCATATTCAAATTCAGTTACTTTCCCGTCGTCCGCTGTAATATATGTAACATCACCTTTGCTAATCGGGTCATAGGTAAATGTCGTTTCCCTTGTACCAGTAATAATTGACTTTTGTCTTCCACGTGAGTCATAGGTATAGGTAGTATCAAATAGATCAGGGGTTTGGCGGCTCTGTAAAAGCATAGTGACTGGATCATAGTTTAAAGTAGTCGTGCGATTTTCAGCTGATGTGGTAACCGTTACTCCAGTCTTCGCATCAGTAAATACTGTACTGTTTTTTCCATTTAGATCAATCGATACGGTTTTTTTGGTTGTATCAGCTTCATTACCAGGCACACCATAAGTTGTTATTAATTGTGTAATGCTTTCCAGAGTACTGGGCTGCTTAATTGATATTACAGATGGAATCGGTTCTTTGGTTTTACTATCGATAACTTTATCAATAACCGTGGTGACACCACAGCTTTGCAGGGTTTGCTTCAGGTCATCCGACTGTGTGAGATCAGTCAATTCGGTACTATCGAATAAAGTAGTTACTTTATTTGTGTCACCATTTTCGAGTATTGTTCGTAATGTCTGGTAAGTATTGCTTTCTGCAGTGTTATAACCGTACAGTGTTGTGCCATCACCCGGCCTTGTACTGAAAAAGTTCCACTCGCCGCCTTCAAGGTCATCAGTTCGTATCGTACGGCCATCATCAGGATCAAATTGATGGTTATATATATTACCGTTTGGATCCGTTTTTCTTGTTAGTAATGATGTTGTGCCAAAATAATCAAACTGAAAATTAGAGTTATCCGGATAGTCTACCCTTGTTAAATCATTATTGTCATCAATCGTTAATGTGGTGACATATCCATCCTGGGTAGTTATTGAAGAAATCTCATCGGTCACATGATTTCTATTGATGGTAATAGTATCTCCGAACCTGTCAGTCATTGCTTCTAACAGGCCATCTTCATAGTAAGTAAAGGACATTAGATTATTACCAGTATCTAAATCTATTGTTTTAATATGCTTACCACGCTCATCAAAACGATACGGACTTCTGGCTGACTGGATGTTATCTCTTACACATCGTACATAATATCTATCGTTATTACTAAATAGATAACTTGAGAAGCCATCACTTTCCATGGCCCAAGATTTTCCATCACGATACGGGTTTGGTGTAGAACTCCAATAAGGGTTTATAAAACTGGCTGTTGGTGTCCATATATATTCGTGAGGTAATGTTGTTTTATATATGAATACGTTATTTGGCAGGGTGTAAGCCAGCTCATTAATATTGGGCAACCGCCAATCAGTATGCCCTGCATGTTCACTTAACTCGCAATAGTCAATCGCTTCAGTCCATTTTTTAGTAATCGTTTCTACTGAAATATCATCCTGCCACATTAATCCATTTGACTGGTCAATAACCACTTCTGATGCATCATCTCGTATTAAACCTGAAACATAAAGCTCATCAAGTATAATTGTTCCTTTAACACAGTAAACGGGGAACTCTTGATTGTCTGGATACAGGTTTATTCTGTTACTATGCCAGTACTGCAACGCCTGAAACTTATGAACAGGAATGAAACGAGAATCACTCGATTTATCTATCGTGTAGACAATTTCTTTATTAGTCGGTAAACGCCAGCCATTTTTAGCGGTTTCAGGTGCATAATTAGGCACAAATGATGCAGTGCTGCAATACTCCTCTGCCATCAATTTAGTTGTAAAACGCTTGGGGGAGGTATTATATTGCCACTCCAAGCCTGTGACCTTATCAATTAATGTACCTAGTGGACTTATTAAATAATCTAAATCGCTGCCACCTTTTTTATAATCCCCATCATCTTTAGGATAACGACTAGATGTGATACCTGTTCTCAGCACGAGTGAAGATTTATCGGTATTTTCTACTTCTCCATCACCCTTATAAATATTTCCAATCGGACTGGACATGTGATTATTTGAGATAGACCAGCCGTTTGCAATCTGGTTAGCATAAGTATTCTGAACACTAACAACATCATCATTCCAGAAGTAGAATTTGTCACGCGCAATTCCAAGATTTACAGAACTAGCACTTAGTGTCGCCCAAACAGTTGGGATTTGCGCTAGATCTTGTCCAGAAGTTGCTGTACCGGCACTAGCATAAGCTGCATCATATTTGTAACCTATTCTAAGACGCCCAGAAATTGCACCGTTTAAACGATTACCCGTCGGGTCATTCCCATCCCAGATAAATTCAGCTTCTTTATTGGTTTCCGGTAGAAAAGTTTCCTCAAATACCTGTCCACCAATTTCTAACCTGGCTATCATTTCAAGCAGGTCGGGGGATATAGTCCCCTCACTTACTTTCACATTAAATTTATGTTTATATCCTTGCGTTCTTTGACTGCTGTAATGTAATGTAAGGTCTGTTCCAGCAATAGAAATATCCTCATGAAAGGATTGTGTCTCCGGCTTTACGTATGAACCAGTACATTCAAGCTCTTTCTGGTCTTTGTTTTCTATACTAGTTTCAGTTTTAAAATCACCTCTGGCTTCAGCACTATTGGGTGGTACAAACGGCCAGTTTAAATCATATGGCGTGAAGTGATTGAAACTACCTCGCCAGTATGTTTTTTCAGGTGTATAGTTTTCTAAGCCGGATACTTCATCAGATGTATCATTATTCAAATTAATATCATCTGCGATATTGTCGCCTGAAATATCCAGGCCATCTACATATCCATCATTGTCTGTATCAAGTAACTTAACTACCACGCCATTTTCAGATGCAACCCATTCACCAATGTTCCGGTCATAGTAACCAATGGGCACAACTTCACCTACATCGAAGTTCAGGAAATTGTCGACATACATCACAACATCATTATCAAAAGTAACCACTTCATCATCACGAACACCTGGTATCTGCAAATCAGCACAATAGGTAAAGGCAGATTCTTTGGGTAATGCAGCAGGCATCGATTGAGGTAGTTCATACTCTGTTGCTCGAACAAAGAAATCACTTAGCGTTCGTTGCGTACCATCGGTTGACAATACTGTTGCTGAGGTGATGTCATTAAACACAAGTGTTGTTGATCTTGAGCCGAAGGCATCATTGACGACTGTTGACTGATGAGTCTGAGATGTTGATAAATTGAGATCGATAGCTGTCTGCTTATTGTCAACCGCTAACATAATCACATCATCTGCAACCGTCCAGGCCTGACTAGCTGAAACGATATCCCTGTGTAGCGTCAGGTAACCGGGCTTTTTATAGACCAGCTTTCTAATTCCAGCCTCAGCAGCAAAAACAAATTTACCCTCAATATCAGTCCGTACACTGCCGTACCTGGGCTCTCTATGAATAGAAACAGTAACATCACTTAGTGAAACACCAAATTTATCTGTTACCTTTCCAGTTAATAGAGCAAAAGCTTTTGGATCAAATTGAGCAATAGATACGTTACCCGGTATTAAATCAAGGTAGTCTTCTGCAAACGTACCATTTAAATTTGCTAAATCAGTAGCTTCATCAACCGTCACTAGAATGTTGTTGGAGATAATGCCATTTGCACTAGCAGTAACATACACAAACCCCTTCCTTAGTGCGGTCACAGTACCAGCGGCAATATTTACTACTGAAACATTATCTGCAATAAAACTAGATGCTGATGTAATATCATGCTGTGTATCATCCAGGTACGTTGCAATTACCTTTATCTGAGCTGATGCACCGGGAACCAGGATAATATCCGATGGCTCAATTATTAGTTTTTTAATTTGAGCAACTGGTATCGATGTTTCATCAATATTTAAGACTACATGACTATTGCAAGCTTGCGCTGCATCGATGTTAACCATTTGTGTAACGCTGTGATCCCAGGTAGATGATGGGTCTATAGTATTTAGCACAATAACTGCACCAAAATTAACTGGTGGTGTTATTTCAGGGTCATAGTTACCAATTGATATACCTATGCCTAGTAAGCCTTCTGAATTAGTAGCTGAACTATTTTCAAATAGCCCAGTCTGCAGGATGTGATCCCTATGCCCCCAAAGATTACCATCAGAAAAGTCCTTATAAATCCAGCTATATACTGCATCGACTATTGATTCAGAAGCTGACGGTATATTTACGCTGTCAATGGCGAAATAAATACTTTCTAGCTTAGTTAAAATATCTGAATTGTCACGTATTACATAATCATCTTCCAAACGTTGAAGTGGATCTTTACCATCGTTACTATGCCCAACCAACTGATTGTTAACTCTAATATGATCAGCATAATTTTGTGCTACTGTATTTACATTCGGGCTAACACCTTCATATGGCTTTATACCTCTAGCCTGTCTTTCACTGTTAATGAGATAGAGCCCTTTCTCCAGTACAGGCATAGCGTCCCAAACAACCTGATCTGGTAATTTTAGATACTGGATTACAGAATTATCGAGTGAGCGCGCATAATTGAATGCTTTTTCAATTTCTACAATATCCGAAAAACCACTGCCTATCCATTCAATATCATTTGCGGGATATATATCCAGGAAATCAATATCATTAATAATGGAGACTATTGGACAAGTTTGCAGCTCATAATTACCAGCACCAAATTCATCAATTGAGTTTAATAAATAGCTTGAAACATCAATGACAGGTGAAGTAGAAGGATTATCATTAATGTCATATATTGTTGAACCAATAGCAGTTGTGCCCGCCACACCCCACCAGTTATTAATAGCATTTAATACTGCATTTTCATTATCTGCATAATTAATAGATACATAATTTGTTGAGTTATCATATATATCGTTATTTGTAATATTCGGCTTCGGATTTTTGAGTGAATTAGTAGTGCTGCCTACTGCCCTCACGCCGCTAACATTATTTAAAAGCAAACTATTTGTCACATCGCCTGCGCTGCCAGGATTAAACGTCACGCCATTAGTTGCATACTGAATTTCGGCATAGTCTATATTTACAATACCACCATCATTTACAATTATGCCTGCCCAGTCAAATGGTGTTTGAGGCTCTCTGCCAGAAGTAAAGACCGCTCGATTTTGAGCTGAACCTACAACATTGAAGGTGCCATTGATTTTTATTGATTCTCCGCTGTCGCTTTCTATTCGACTGCCAGCTTCAACTGTTAACGTTTGCTCTGTACCAACCGTTATACTACCTACCATCGAATAGTTACCATTTAGAATCATATTCGATTGTGGCAAAATACCATGCAATATCGTATAACTATAAGGATTTCCATCTTCAGCATCTAAAATTGTGCCGACATTAACTATTGGACTAGTACTCGGATTATCCTGATACTCGTATATACCTTTAGGTCCATATATCACATTTGCATCAACACTACCCCACCAGTTGTACGTTGCATTTAATACGACATTTTCATTATTGGCATAATTCCATGCACGGTAGTTATATATAAGGTTATTATAGATACTGCTGCTATTAATAATTGGTAACGGATTATTTTCCGAGTTGGCATTATCACCAGATGTGTAGATGCCGAAGTTATTATTAATTAATATGCTGTTAGTTACGTTTCCGCTACTACCCGGATTAAACTCAATCGCAATGTTGGCATGTTGAATATCAGCATAATCTATTATGACGGAACCGCCTGCCACAACATTAATGCCTTGCCAGTAAAGTATTTCCGGTAATGTTTGACTGGTATCAAAGACAACAGGATTAAGTGATGTTCCAGAGACAATTAATGTCCCTCTCACATCTATTCTGCTGTTTTTCCCTCCCTTAATTACGGTGCCAGCATCTATAGTGAGCGTTTGTCCTTCATCAACAATTAATACTCCAAGGTTATATGCTCCACTAAGTGCTGAACTATTGTTTTTCAAACGTCCATTTAACACTTCAGATTCTGAGGTGACGCCGTATTCGGCATCGAGTATGGTGCTTATATCAATCGTCGGAGAACTCACAGAATCATAAATATAACCGCGATTTCTGGTACTTATTAAACCAGCATCAACTGTACCCCACCAGTTATCAGTTGCATTCAAAACTACATTTAAATTATTTGCAAACCCACTTGCGAAATAATTCCAATTAAAGTTATTATAAATACTGTTATTAACGACTACTGGTACTGGATTTTTCTCTACATCAGTAATGTTACCTATTACATACAAACCATTGTTATTATTTATAAGCCTGCTGTTACTCACGCTACCGCTACTTCCAGGCTGAAAATTTATAGCCATGTCTGCATATTGAATATCAGCATAACTGATATTAACAACACCACCATCTTCAACGATAATACCAGACCAATAGTCACCAGAACTTTGCGATGTAGCGTTAGATATAAGATTTACGTAATTACCGGGCACACCTACAATATTCAGCGTACCTTTGACATTAATCGAACCAAGACCATCACTTTCGATTAGACTACCTGCTTCAATTGTTAATGTTTGACCTGCATCGACGAGAAGGGAACCTGCTAGGACATAGTTACCGCTTAATGACGTATTTGTTTGTGTTAACCTGCCACGTAAAATTTCAAATTCATAGGCAACGCCATTCTCAGAAGCAAGAATGGGACTAATATCCACTGTAGGCGAATGTTCTGGGTTATCTTCAATGTCATTGATCGTACTAAAAATATAACTTACATCTAGACTTCCCCACCAGTTATTTTCAGCTATTAAGGTTACTGTGTCATTACCACCATACCATCGCGTGTAATAGTTACTTAATTGATTATTATAAATGCTATTGTTAGTGACTATTGGCATAGGGTTTTTTTCAGCAGAGGCACCAAAATCAGCACCTTCAGTATGTATACCAGTAGAATTATTAGTTAGCAGGCTATTTCTTACACTGCCACTACTACCGGGTTGGAAAGTTATGGCAGTACCCGCATATTGGATATCTGCATAATTAATATTGACTACACCACCATCCGCCACACCGATACCTGACCAATCATTATCATTTTTTAATACTTTATTTGTTGTAAATACAGCAGGCTCCAGTGATGTACCGGTAACGTTTAAAATACCAGCAACATGGATGCCACTATTCAGGCCGCTTTCTACAAGCGTACCGGCATCAATCGTCAAAGTTTGCCCAGCCTCGACTGCTAAAGTACCAGCTAATGTGTACAATCCCTTTAACATGACATTTGGCTGCAGTAATAAACCATGTAACATTCTATGACTAAATATTTCACCGCTTTCAGCATCTAGAATTGCGCTAAAATCTATATGCGGTTGACTTTGAGTAGTTAATAAATAATTATAATCATCTATTTTAGTTGCAATTGAATAACCATCTAATGTACCCCACCAGTTATTATTTGCATCCAAAGCAACATTTTTATTATCTGCATAATTAAATGCCCTGTAACTGATCAGGTTGTTGTAAATACTATTGAAGTTGATAACTGGCGCCGGGTTTTTATTTTTATCGACACTATTACCTTCAGAAATTATTCCGTATTTATTATTATAAATACGACTATTGTTCACACTACCGTTACTTCCAGGGTGAAAATATAGCGCTCTATGTGCATCTTGAATATCAGCATAATTGATATCTACTACACCTCCATCAACGACATCAATCATCGTCCATACATATTCAGTGGAAAGTAACTGGTTTGGTGTAAATAACACGTGATCTAACTCTGCACCTGAAACTTTGAGGTTACCATTAACTATCAGCCCTTTATAAGATTCAAACTTCACCTCCGTTCCTGGCTGAATAATAAGACTAACATCCGGTGCTATAGTTAGTGATGATGTAATAATATATGGTTGTGGTGTAACTCCAGGTGTCCATACTGTATTCTCAGTAATACTCGCTGGTAAATTATTTCGATCAATTTCATTAATATAGTTAATCTGCACTGTATTAGAATTCTGGCTAATATCAACACCATCAGTTTCTGTAGCATAAATAGCGTTAATACCGTCGTACAAATACAATTCAATTGAAAAAGTGCCATCTATAGCATTGCTTAACACCTGCTTCTGTTTTACACCTTCGACATAAATATCTACTAATGTGTCGGGCGTAGCCGTACCGGTTATTTCGTAAGGATTGATATTTGCGGGAGATGCACCAGCATTTAGAACTGGGGGCTGCAAAGGTGAGATATCGATAGTACTGAGGTTAATGTGACCTAAAATAGCACGCTGCTGAACAACCAGATCACCTGCATTTAAAACTCCATCGCCAACACCAAATGGTGCAACATCTCCAATAATAACCTCATCTTCTGTCGGCAGTATTTCACCAAGAATCATTCTTTGTAGAATTAATGAATCAGCCGCAGTAAGCTGACCATCCGGCGTTCCTCGTGGTGCAAGATCACCTAGTTGATAAGTTTCAGATACTGCGTTAATTGATAACGCTGAAATTATTAGTATGATGAAAAACTTACTGAAGATTAAACGATACACCTTTAGTAAGGCATTCATTTTACTGAAATCAGAGATAAGACAGAAACGAAAGAATCAATGCTTCTATAGCAAGTATTTGATAACTGTTGGGTTGATTTGCACATCCAGTTTGCACCAAAAATCCATTTATTAAAAATTAATAAAGCTTACTCTATTAGATCGCTGTCAGACTACTGTAAGTTTCTTTATATGGCAAGCTATTGAAAAACATAACGCCTAAAGTTTATATATCTAGATACTTTAGATTTAGTCTTTATGAAATAGAAAAGCAGACCTCATTTAAATATCAAACAAGATCTGCTGCTACATGTGTCTAGACACTAATTATTATATAGCGATTTTATCCTTATTCCGCTCAACCGTCTTACCACCAATCCCATCGACGTTTTCTAAGTTCCTCAATCGATTTAAACTTGCCGTGGCTTTTACGGTATTCGACAATAGCTTTTGCCTTGCTCTCGCCTATTCCACGTCATAGTGGTGGCGATTTGTTCGGCGCTGGCGTTGTTGATGTTTATTTTTTCAGCGAAGGCTGAAGATGAGAAAGATAATACGGCGGCTAATAATAGAGTATGAAGTAATTTCATTGGTATCCTCCCTGGATAACTTTATGATTGGAGCAAAGAGATTACTCCAGATTTGCTTTCGAACAAATCAGATTAATTCGCTATTGATTGTAAGTAAAACCTTACAAGGATCTTCCGCCTGTGTGATTGGCCGGCCGATGACCAGGTAGGATGATCCGTCGTCCATGGCTTTCTTTGGCGTAACGATTCGGCACTGGTCGTCCTGGTTTACATTGCCGAGTTCCGGGTCTGCCAGCCTGATACCCGGTGTGACTAAAAGAAAATCGTCACCCATGTTCTGCCGCAGCATTATTGCTTCCTGCGCTGAGCAGACGACACCGTCGAGTCCTGCATTTTTGGTCATGCCGGCCAGGCGCATTACCATTTCCTGTGGTGTTGCTTTTATTCCAAGTGCATCGAGTTCTTCCTGGCCGCTGCTGGTTAGCCAGGTTACTGCGATGAGTAATGGTGCATTGTCACCGCTTAGTGCCTGCTTTGCCGCCTGCATCATTTTTTCGCCGCCGAGTGCGTGCACGTTTAACATCCATACACCAAGATCGGCCGCGGCTGCACAGGCGCGTGCAACCGTGTTAGGGATATCGTGATATTTTAAATCGAGGAAGACGTCGAAGTTTTTATCGACCAGTTTTTTTACCAGCGATGGGCCGCAGCGGGTGAACAGTTCTTTGCCGACTTTTAAGCGGCACAGTGATGGTTCCAGCTGATCGACCAGTTGCATGGTTTGTTGTTCGTTCGGGTAGTCCAGGGCGACGATGACTGGTGATGTTTGGTTCATATTAATTTTTTAATGTTGATTCGTAATGCAAGGTTTACGACGGGTTGTTTTGTATATTACTGGTATCAGTGCCATTAGTGAAGGCAATCAGTGACGGCATGTGCTGATAGCTTAAGATCCTTCACTGTTGTTCAGGATGACAACGCCCTGCTCTACAACTTTATTCATCCAGCTGAACAACACTCGGCTTGACCGTTCCCCAGTTATTGCAGCTCGGACATAGCCAGTAATGTGTATTGGTACTGAAGCCGCATTTCTGACAGCGGTATTCAACGCTGCCGTTTTGCATTACGGAGATTGCCGTTATTAAGTCGCTGAAGACTTTGTCGGAATCACTATCCTGTTCTTTGTAGGCAACAAGTTTCTGTAAACCCGCAAGGCTGGGCTGGCGTTTGATTTTATCTGACAGGTAATCGATTGCTGCCTGTTTGCCTTTCGACTCTTCCAGTACGGAAGTAATCACGTTTTGCAGGAACAGGTTTTCGTGGCGATTTTGCAACGCGGTCAGGTAGTTGTACAGTTCGTCCTGCGGTGCACTTTTGCCATAGCATTCAAGCAGCGAATCAATCACCAGTATCATTGAGTCGGCATCCTGTTTTTCTATGCCCTGGTAAAGCTCGATAGCCTTTTTATAATCGCCCCTTGCCTTCACCTGGTCGGCCAGCAATATTGAAGCGCGCACACAGGCAGCATCGTATTTCAGGGCTTTATTGGCATCGATTTCTAACTGCGTAACATCGCCCTTGGTTTGAGACAGATCAGCGAGTTCACAATAATAATGGGCAATCATCGGGCCAATCGTATTATCTTCAGAGAGCAGGTCAACGGCGATATCAATCGCTTTAAACCAGTCTTTTTCCTGCTGATAAATAAGAATTAAATTATGGCGTGCTTCTTTTGATTTTTTGTCCTGTATCAGAACTTCTTTAAAAAGCCCCTCTGCACGATCAAACCAGCCGGCACCCAGGTAGTCATAACCCAGTTCCAGTAAGATTTTACTGCGGTATTGTTCTGGCAATGAAGGCCTTGCGATAAGACCCTGGTGAATTTTAATGGCCTTGTCCATTTCGCCATTTTTTCGGTAGATTTTACCGAGTGTAAAATGGGTATCAATGGTATCCCAGTTGGATTCCACTAATTTAACAAACACGTCTAAAGCTTTACCCTGCTCATCGTTAAGCAGGTAATCCAGGCCTTTAAAGTATTCGGAAGATAAGGTGGACTGCTGACGTTTGTGTGTTTGTTTTGCCCGGAATAACAACCATAAAAAGCCGATAGCAATGGGGATTATCGCTAAAGACCAGACAGGCAATTGTGAGAAATCAAACACCTTGTGGTATCAGGCCCAACGTTTAATACGTTTGATAAATTGAGTTATACGAATGCTAATAACAGTTGATTTACTGTGCAGTTATTAACTAACCGAAGCAAATTAACCGGCATCTTTTGTCATTGAGTCATTAACGCGTTCGCGCAGTTCCTTGCCCGGTTTAAAGTGCGGCACATGTTTGCCCGGAAGCGAAACAGACCCGCCGGTTTTAGGGTTACGACCTGAACGTGGTGGACGATAATGTAACGAGAAGCTGCCAAAGCCGCGTATCTCGATGCGTTCGCCGCCCGATAATGAGTTACTCATTTGCTCTAGCATACTTTTAACTGCCAGCTCTACATCCTTATAGGCCAGATGACTTTGCTTACGCGCAATACGTTCAATCAACTCTGATTTCATCATTGCGTTTGCTTGCATTTCTTCAGCCATACCAATAATCTTCCTCTGTTGTTAAATCAACAATCTACTGACAATCAAAACACTATTACTAAAACAGCATTATTAATAATTAAAATAGTTTAACTATTAATAATGCTGTCATCTCGAACCCTGGTGAAAGATCTTAGGCTTTATTGCTTAAGATTTCTCACCTCCGCTCGAAATGACACGGACATTCGGTTCGAAATAACAGGCAGCAAAATTAATCGTTAGATTTCATTTGCTCTTTCATTAAATCACCTAAGGTAGGCGCTGCACCAGCTGCTGCATCCTGACTATCTGAGAAGTCTTTCAACGCTTCAGATTCGTCATCGTAGTCTTTCGCTTTTATTGATAATGCGATACCGCGATTCTTACGGTCAACACCCATCAGTTTAGCTTCAACTTCGTCACCAACTTTTAGCACAGTACTTGCATCTTCAACACGATCACGAGACAGGTCAGAAGCACGTAATGTACCTTCAACGCCCTCACCTAAATCGATGACTGCTGCTTTTGCATCAACAGACACAACGGTACCTTTAACGATAGAACCCTTCTTGTTTTCTGCAATGAAGGTAGAAACAGGATCCTGTTCCATCTGCTTGATACCCAGTGAGATACGCTCACGTTCAGCATCGATAGACAGTACAACCGCTTCAATGGTATCGCCTTTCTTGAAATTACGAACAGCATCTTCACCTGTGTCATCCCATGAGATGTCAGACATGTGAATAAGGCCATCGATTTCACCGTTAAGGCCAACGAAGATACCGAAATCAGTAATCGATTTGATAACACCGCTAACTTTGTCACCCTTGTTATGCGTCGCAAAGAACTCATCCCATGGATTAGCCTGACACTGCTTCATACCTAAAGAAATACGACGACGCTCTTCATCAATATCAAGAATCATCACTTCTTTATCTTCGCCTAATGTAACAATAGACGCAGGGTTAACGTTTTTATTCGTCCAGTCCATTTCAGATACGTGAACAAGACCTTCAACGCCATCTTCAATTTCAACGAAACAACCGTAATCGGTAATGTTGCTAACCTTACCCCAAAGACGTGAGCCTTCTGGGTAACGGCGTGCAATTTCAGCCCATGGATCATCACCAAGTTGTTTCAGACCTAGAGAAACGCGAGTCTTCTCCTTGTCGAACTTAAGAACCATAACTTCGATTTCCTGGCCCACTTCAACAATTTCTGAAGGATGACGAACACGTTTCCATGCCATGTCTGTAATGTGTAACAGACCATCAATACCACCAAGATCAAGGAATGCGCCGTAATCGGTAAGATTTTTAACCACACCTTTAATTGGCTTGCCTTCTTCAATGCTTTCAAGCAGCGTTTCACGCTCTTCGCTGTACTCGTTTTCAACAACAGCACGACGAGATACCACAACGTTGTTACGCTTCTGGTCCAGTTTAATAATTTTGAATTCGAGCTCTTTGTTTTCCAGGTAAGCGGTATCGCGTACTGGACGAACATCGACTAATGAACCCGGCAGGAATGCACGGATATCACCCAATTCAACAGTAAAGCCGCCTTTAACCTTGCCAGTGATAACACCGGTAATGATTTCTTCAGCTTCAAATGATTTTTCTAATGTAACCCAGGCTTTAGCACGTTTGGCTTTTTCACGTGACAGACGGGTTTCACCGTATCCGTCTTCAACCGCTTCTAATACCACTTCAACTTCATCGCCAATGCTTACTTCAAGCTCACCTGATAAATTGGTGAACTGGCTAACCGGGATAACGCCTTCTGACTTCAAACCAGCAGATACGATGACGTATCCATCAGCGATATCGGAAATAGTACCAATAACAACGTTACCGGCACTCATATCGGTTTGACTCAGGCTTTCTTCAAATAATTCTGCAAAACTTTCAGACATAATAGTAATCTAGATTGTGTGTGTTTATTTATCTTTGACTTAGATCAGTTTGGCGTTCGGCACGCCAGAAATAGATAAATGAAAACACGGTTAAGTTAATAAAACAGCCTGTCATGTGACAGACCACCAGTAAAAGCAGATTCAAGTGTAACTGTTTTTAAACAGTAACTCTCTAACTCGTTATCCTTTGCCCCACCCAGTTAATGACCTCTTCGGTCACCTGCTCGATACTGAGTGTGGTTGTATCAATGATGATTGCGTCGCTCGCCGGCTTTAGCGGAGCTGTCTGCCGATTCATATCGCGCTCATCACGAATTCGCAAGTCTTCAACGAGGGTGGAGAGGTTAACATCTATTCCTTTGTCTTTCAACTGCTTATAACGCCTTTTTGCCCTTTCTTCTGCACTGGCAGTTAAATAAATTTTTAATTCCGCATGCGGGAAAACCACGGTACCCATATCGCGTCCATCTGCCACCAGTCCGGGTGCCTGCAAAAACGCCCGCTGACGTTCCAGCAAGGCTTCTCGCACGGCCGTCACGGCAGCAATCTGCGAAGCCTTTGCGCCGATTTCTTCGTTACGAATCTGCTGAGTAATGTCTTCCCCATCCAGCAAAATCACCAGTTCATTATTATCCTGGCCATAGCTAACCGATAAATTCTTCGCAATATCAGCAAGTTGCGATTCATCCACCGTAGACAGATCCGCATCGGGAAACTGCCGGGAAGCCTGCAGCGCGGTAATACGGTAAAGCGAGCCGCTATCAAGAATGTGCCAGCCCAGGTGCTCGGCAACGGCCAGGCAGATGGTGCCCTTGCCGACACCACTGGGACCATCGAGGCAGATTACCTGTGTGTTTGTATCATTCATTCATTACTACCGTAATAAGATTGCACCGCAGAGACGCGGAGGCGCAGAGTATAAATTTTTTTTATAAGCAATATAAAACTCTGCGTCTCCGCGTCTCTGCGGTGAAAAAGCTTTTAATCATTCAACACCTGTATAGACATGCCACAGGAAACCGCTAATTCGGCAAATCCCGGGAACGAGGTATTCACATTGTCACAGTCTTCTATATGTATTTCACCATTCGCCCGCAAACCTGCCATGGCAAAAGCCATCGCGATACGATGGTCATCGTGGCTGTGCACGGTGCCGGAACCAATCTCGCCACCGTGAATAATCATGCCGTCATCGGTTGCCTGTGCATTAACACCGAGAGCCTGCAGACCATCAGCCATCACCTGGATTCGATCACTTTCCTTAACGCGCAATTCTTCCGCCCCGGTGACCACGGTCTCACCTTCCGCGCATGCTGCAGCAACAAATAATACCGGGAATTCATCGATCGCCAGCGGTACCAGTGATTCAGGTATATGGATACCTTTTAGTTCGGCACTTTGTATACGAATATCGGCAACCGGTTCACCGCCGACTTCTTTCTCATTCGAAAAGCTAATGTTCGCACCCATGCGTTTTAAAATTTCGATAACGCCGGTACGCGTCGGGTTAATGCCCACGTGCTCAAGCACAATATCGGAACCCGGGGCAATACTTGCGCCAACCATAAAAAAAGCGGCCGATGAAATATCTGCCGGCACATCAATATCGGCAGCAATTAATTTAGCCGGGCCAGTAATGCAGGCAGTGCCGTCATTGACTTCGACTTTACAGCCGAAGGCTTTCAACATGCGCTCGGTATGGTCCCGGGTAACAGCCGGTTCGGTGACACAGGTTTTGCCGTGGGCATACATACCCGCCAGTAAACAGCAGGATTTGACCTGCGCACTGGCCATTGGCATCTGGTAATTGAATGCCTTTAGTGTTTGTTTGCCGCTAATTTTTAATGGCGGTTTACCGCCTTCAGCAGTTTCAACTTTCGCCCCCATCTGTGCCAGCGGATCGGTGACACGTTTCATCGGGCGTTTTGATAAAGAAACATCACCGCTCAGTTCAACATCAAAATCCTGCCCTGCCAGTAAACCGGCAAGCAAGCGCATTGAAGTACCGGAGTTACCAAGGTCCAGCGCATGACCGGGCGCTTTCAGGCCATGCATGCCAACACCTTCGATCGAAACACTGCCATTTTCAGGGCCGCTGATATTGACCCCCATTGCCTTAAATGCACGCAGTGTATTCAGGCTGTCTTCACCTTCGAGAAAACCGCTTATCTGGCTATTACCTTCCGCCAGCGATGCAAACATGATAGAGCGATGTGAAATTGATTTATCACCTGGAACCCGAATTGAGCCTTGAAGTTTTGCCTGTTTCAGGCCGCCTTGTACGATGAATTTCATAAGTTAAAGAATGAGTAATTAAATAAACGCTTCCGCGAAGTGTTGTTGTCTGTATTCAGTTAGCATGTGCAACGTCTAGTATGTGCAACGTCTAGCATGTGCACCGTCATTGCGAGCGAAGCGCGGCAATCTCCTGCAGAGTATGCCCGCCGCTTAAAGAGATTGCCGCGCTTCGCTCGCAATGACGGTGCTCTTAATGACGGTGTTCTTAATGTGTAAACTTGTCGCGGGTATCTTTTGCATGTTGAAAAACTTCAGCCAGTTTTTCACCGTCACTCGCTTCCAGCGCATTATATATCATATCCAGCTCATCCTTATATCGCTGCATCATCTCGAGAATAAGCTCGCGATTGTTTAAACAGATATCGCGCCACATGGTTGGGTCACTGGAAGCAATACGGGTAACGTCACGAAAACCACCGGCTGCAAAACGGAATACATTTTCAATGTCTTCCATATTCTCCAGGCAATGCACCAGGCCAAAGGCCAGTATATGCGGCAGGTGGCTGGTTGCTGCCAGCACCTTATCATGATGCGCTGCGTCCATGGATTCGACCAGCGCACCGGTTTCCTGCCATAGCTCGGTAACCAGCTTGATGGCATCAGCATCGGTCTCTGCGACTGGCGTTAGTATCACGCGGCGGCTTTTGTAGAGCTCGGCAAAGGCTGCTGCCGGGCCGCTGTTTTCAGTACCGGCAATCGGATGCCCGGCAACAAAACGACTGGCATCGTCGGCAAATATTTTTTCCGCCAGTTGCTGAACCTGCTGCTTGGCACTGCCGGCATCGGTAATAATAGCTTTTTGATTGCCCGCCTGTTTTAATCCGGCTGCAATTTTTTCGAAAACGCTCTGCATTGCACCCAGCGGTACAGAAACAAAAACCACGTCGGCATTAGCCACTGCCCTGGCAATATCGGTTTCATAATGATCGATAATATTTAGCTGCTGTGCTTTTTTCAGGGTTTCTTCACTGCGCCCTGCGCCCGTAATATTTTTAACCACACCGGCTTCTTTCAGTGCCAGGCAAAACGAACCGCCGATCAAACCGGTGCCAATAACGCATAAGTTATCGATGCTATGCATTATGAAAGACACTGCTTTAGTGTTTCAACAAAACGCTGGTTCTGTTCCCCGGTACCAATGGTAATACGTAAAAATTCTGGCATGCCATAGTTCGCAACGGGCCTGACGATAACGCCCTGCTGCAGCAGTTTATTATATAAAGCCATACCATCCTGCTGCACGTTAACCGCAATGAAATTACCCATGCTTGGCAAATAATTTAAATTCATATCAGCGAACGCATTTTGCAACAGAACTTTTCCTGCGCTGTTCATAGCGACACTTTTTAAAACATGGTCTGTATCATCCAGTGAAGCGATCGCTGCTTCCTGTGCCAGCAGGTTAGTATTAAACGGCTGGCGTACCCGGTTCAATACATCGGCAATTTCCGGGCTGGAAATAGAATAACCAATACGCAAACCGGCAAGTGCATAAACTTTTGAAAAAGTCTGCGTCACTACCAGGTTAGGATACTTGTTCAGCCACTGTTTAAGCGGTGGTTTGATATCTTCATCCATGTACTCGGTATAGGCCAGGTCGAGGACAATAATTATGTCTTCTCTAACCTGTTCAAACAGTTCTTCAAGTGCCTGCGGTGTTAACCAGGTACCGGTTGGATTATTCGGGTTGGCAATAAATATTATTCGGGTGCTGTCATCAATCTGCTGACACTAATGCTTCCGGGTCATGACCCAAAGGCATGCTTTCATGATCCTGCGCAAAGGCTTTTGCCACGTTGGCTTTAGCACCAACAGCCTGTACCACAATCGGGTAAACCGCAAAAGAATGCTGAGAAAAAACGGCAGAGTGCTGCGGTGTTAAAAACGCGCGTGTCACCAGTTCGAGTATATCGTTAGAGCCGTTACCCAGAGTTATATTGGCCGCATCCAGCTGATGTTTTTCAGCCAGCTTATTGCTTAAGGCATAACCGCCGCCGTCAGGGTAATAATTAATTGATGGCGCAAACTTTTCGATAGCAGCCAGTGCTAAAGGACTGGGCCCCAGCGGGTTTTCATTTGACGCCAGCTTTACTGAATTAGTAATACCCAGTTCACGTTCCAGTTCAGCAACCGGTTTACCTGGCTGATAAGGCGTTAGTTTCTGCACACCCGGTGATGCAAGTTCTAAAAATGATATTGCCATGTTAAAGGACTGCTTTCGGGTATGAGCCAAGTATGGTTACCATGGCAGCGGCTTTTTCGATTTCGATAATTGCTTCTTTAACATTATCTTCATCACAATGGCCGTCGATATCAATAAAGAACACATAATCCCAGACGCCACGGCGTGAAGGCCGCGACTCAATATTGCTCATACTTATGTTACGTGTCGCCAGAGGCTTCAGTAAATCAAATAATGAGCCGGGTTTGTTGTGCACGAATATCAGCAAGCTGGTACGGTCATCACCGCTTGGCGGCGCACGATGCTGACCGATAACCGCAAATCGGGTTGTGTTATCCGGCTCGTCTTCAATGTCGGCAGCCAGTATTGGCATGTCATATAATTCTGCCGCCATGGCGCCGCCGATAGAAGCAGCATTGTGTTGTTTTGCGTGCAATACAGCCTGCGCATTACTACTCATGGCAATTCGTTCAGCATTGGGCAGATTTTTATCCAGCCACTGGCTGCATTGTGATAACGATTGCTGGTGTGAATAAACGCGCTCAATTTTATCCAGCGAATCCAGCTGTGTCAGTAAATTATGACGGATGCGCAATGCCACTTCGCCACTGATCATCAATGATGATTTCATGAATAGATCCAGCGTGTGATTAATCACACCGGCACTGGAATTTTCAACCGGAACCACGCCAAAGTTAGCCGCGTCCGCTTCCACAACACGGAATACTTCTTCGATACTTTGTACCGGCTGGGTCTCGATCAGGCTGCCAAAATGCTTCACTGCAGCCGAATGCGTATAGGTGCCTTCAGGACCTAAAAAAGCGACTTTTAAAGGCTTTTCATGCGCCAGGCAGGCGGCCATGATTTCGCGAAAAATACCCGCCATACTCTCATCGGCAAGCGGACCCTTGTTACGCTTCATAACTGCGCGCAATACCTGGGCTTCACGTTCGGGGCGATAGAAATGACCGGTCTCACCCTGCTGCTGCTTAACCTCGGCAACACGCGCCGCACAGGACGCACGTTCAGAAACCAGGTCCTGAATGGACTTGTCGATTTCATCAATACGGTTACGTATTTCCGCTAGTGGATCTTTTTCAGTCATATAACTCTAAAATAATATAAAAACGTTTTACCGCAGAGACGCGGAGGCGCAGAGATTAAAAAAGTTAAATCAAAAACTAATAGTTTGCTTTATATTTTTTCTCTGCGCCTCCGCGTCTCTGCGGTGCAATAATGCTTTAAACCTGGCGTGCTTTTAGTACACCTTCTATGGCGGCGAATTTCTCTATCAGATCTTCTCCGATTTCACACTCAATGTCCATCAGGGTGTAAGCCAGCTCATTTCTGGATTCGTTACGCATATGGTGGATGTTGAATCCTGCCTCACCGACCGCCGTTGAAATTTTAGCGATCATATCCGGCATGTTTTTATGGGTAATGGCAACACGTGATTTTCCACCGCGTGGCAGTTTTACTGCAGGGAAATTCACTGAATTTCTGATATTGCCATTTTCCAGGAAATCTTTTAACTGGTCGGCAACCATCATGGCACAGTTCTCTTCGGCTTCTGCGGTTGAAGCACCCAGATGCGGCAGGGTAATAACACGATCATTACCTTTTAATTTTTCTGCCGGAAAATCACAGATGTAGGCATTCAACTTACCTGCTTCAAGAGCAGCCAGTACGTCATCATCATTGACCACACCATGACGGGCAAAGTTCAGTACCACAGCACCGTCTTTCATGTTGGCAATTTTTTCTGCGTTTAACAGGTTAAGGGTTGCGTCGATCAACGGCACATGAAAAGTAATAAAGTCTGATTCTTTTAACAGTTCATCAAGGCTCGCCATCTCTTCTACATCCGATGACATTCTCCAGGCACTTTTCACGGTAATGGTCGGATCAAAACCCACCACGCGCATACCGAGTGCGATGGCTACGTTAGCGATCTCTACACCGATAGCGCCAAGGCCGATAACACCCAGAGTACGACCGGGTAATTCATAACCAACATATTTTTTCTTGCCGGCTTCGACCGCCTTGTTTTGCTCAGCATCAGTGCCTTCAACATTCGCCGCGTACTGCCATGCCTGGCAGATATTTCGGCAGGCAAGCAGCATTCCGGCAATCACCAGTTCTTTTACCGCGTTAGCATTCGCACCCGGTGCGTTAAACACCACAATACCCTGCTCACCCAGTCTGTCTACCGGTACATTATTCGTCCCCGCACCGGCACGGCCAACAGCTTTAAGCTCAGAAGGAATTTCCATGTCCTGCAGGTTCTGCGAGCGCAAAATAATTGCATCAGGATTTTCAATATCAGGGCTAACAGAATAGGTTTCAGCAGGTAAACGACTTAATCCTTTATCAGAAATATTGTTGATGGTTTTGATGTTAAACATGATTGTATCCGGTTCTTATTTATTGTTTGTGATGGCAACTTACTTACTGTCGCTGCGACACCTTTATCGTCATTGGTCTATTTATCGTCATTGCGAGCGAAGCGCGGCAATCTCATTAAGCGATTACACAAATCAACAGGAGATTGCTTCGTGCCTCGCAATGACGTTCAACGTGTCGCAATGACATCAAACCCGTGCAGACTCAAGGTATCTTTAAGACTGCGCCTGCTCAAACTCTTTCATAAAAGCGATCAGTGCATCGACACCTTCTTCTGGCATAGCGTTGTAGATGCTGGCACGCATACCGCCGACTGAACGGTGGCCTTTTAGCGTGGTTAAACCTTTGGCTGCAGCCTGCTCAAGAAATGCCGCATCCTGATCAGCATTAGCCAGGATAAACGGAACGTTCATCCAGGAGCGACAGGATCACATCTACCGGGTTGCTATAAAAGGCTGAATCATCAATGGCTTTATACAGCTTTTCAGCTTTGCGTTTATTGATTGCGCCAATGGCCGAAATGCCACCGTCTTTAAGCAGGTGAGCAAACACCAGGCCTGCAAGGTACCAGCCAAAAGTCGGCGGCGTGTTATACATTGAATCGTTATCCGCATGTGTTTTGTAATCAAGCATAACCGGCATCGCAGGATCGGCATTACCGATCAGGTCTTCTCGAATAATAACAATGGTTAAACCGGCAGGACCAATATTCTTTTGTGCGCCTGCATAGATCACTGCAAATTTAGACACATCAATTTCGCGAGACAAAATAGTTGAAGACATGTCGGCTACTAATGGCACATCGCCGGTATCCGGAATATAGGGAAACTCGACACCAACAATGGTTTCGTTAGGGGTGTAGTGAACATAAGCGGCATCAGGATTAAACTTGAGGCTGGCTTCATCGGGCACGGTTGTAAAGTTACTGTCGCTGGTATCTGCAACAATATTCACATCACAATAGCGCCTGGCTTCCGCGACGGCTTTTTTAGACCACTGGCCGGTTAATAGATAGTCTGCCGATTTTTTACCATTCAGCAGATTGATCGGTACCATGGCGAACTGGCTGCTGGCACCACCCTGTAAAAATAACACTTTATAGTTATCAGGAATGTTCATTAACTGACGCAGGTCAGCCTCGGCTTTTGCCGCGATAGACATATATTCTTTACCGCGATGGCTCATTTCCATCACTGACATGCCACAACCGTTCCAGTCCAGCATCTCTGCCTGCGCCTGTTCTAATACTTCTATTGGTAGCGCGGCGGGGCCTGCGCTGAAGTTATATACTCTACTCATATTGATTGTTCTTTATGAATTTACTTAAGGGAATATGCTTCAACTCATAACTATAAGTTACATTATATAAGTAATCTAAAGCTATGAATTAAAAGCGTTTAATTATTTATTCTGTTGTCTCAGCATCGGTACCTGAGTCAGCGGAATCATCGCCTGGCCCAGCACCGTCGCCGTCACTATCTACGTCGCCATCGCCGTCACCAGCCAGTACTTCTATCTTTTCAACCTCGACAAGTTTCTCGCCTTTGGTTAATCGAATAAGACGCACACCCTGGGTATTACGGCCCATTTCACTGACTTCTGAAACCGCGATACGAACCAGCGTACCATTGTTGGTAATCATCATGATTTCATCATCGTTCTGCACCTGAACCGCACCGACAACCTTGCCGTTACGCTCATTAGCCTGGATAGAAATAACACCCTGACCACCACGGCCTTTTAATGGATAGTCATCAACAGTGGTACGTTTACCATAACCATTTTCAGTCGCAGTGAGTATTGAACCACCCTCTTCGACTTTAATCATACTGATTACGTTCTGCTCTTCAGTGATACGCATTCCGCGAACACCACCAGCCGTTCTACCCATTACACGCACATCGGTTTCGGAGAATCGAACTGACTTGCCGGAATCTGCAAGCAGCATAATGTGGTCGCTGCCATTGGTAATGACAACATCAATCAACCTGTCATCATCACGGAACTCGATGGCTTTAATGCCAGAAGCCCTTGGGCGAGAGAAGTTAGATAACGCGGTTTTCTTGACCGTACCGGAAGCTGTTGCCATGAAGACAAATTGATCTTCATCGTAAGTACGCACCGGCATTACCGCATTTATGCGCTCATCCTCTTCCAGCGGAAGCAGGTTAATGATCGGTTTACCACGCGAACCACGGCCGGCCATAGGCAACTGGTAAACTTTCAGCCAGTAGATTTTTCCACGGCTGGAGAAACACAGCAGTGTATCGTGCGTATTGGCGACAAATAACTTATCAATGAAATCTTCTGTTTTCATTGCAGTTGCTGATTTACCGCGGCCACCGCGACGCTGGGTGTTATATACATCCAGCTGCTGCGACTTGGCGTAACCTTCATGTGAGAAGGTCACCACCACTTCTTCTTCGGTGATCAGATCTTCCATGTTGAAATCAAGCTCATCGGCCATGATTTCACTGCGGCGCTCATCGGCGTAATTATCGCGAATATCCCGCAGCTCTTTACGGATCACATCAAGCAATATTTCAGGGTTGGAAAGTATTTCAATAAGCCCTTTAATAATGTTTAATATATCTTTGAATTCATTGACTATTTTGTCTTGCTCAAGCCCTGTTAAACGATGCAGTTTCAAATCCAGGATAGCCTGCGCCTGTACTTCGGAAAGATGGTAACCATCGTCTTTCAAACCATACTGCGGATCCAGATCATCAGGACGTGACGCACTGATATCGGAATCTTCGGTAGCACGGGCCACCATTTCTGAAACCATACCGGCGGGCCAGACTTTCTTCACCAGCGAAGCCTTTGCCTCAGCCGGGCTGATTGACTGCCGGATCATTTCGATGACTTCATCAATGTTAGCCAGCGCAACCGCAAGGCCTTCTAACACATGCGCACGCGCACGTGCCCTGCGTAATTCATAAATAGTACGGCGGGTAACCACTTCACGGCGATGACGCAGGAAGGCATCCAGAATCTGTTTCAGGTTCAATAATTGCGGCTGGCCATCGACCAGTGCCACCATATTGATACCGAATGAACACTGCATCGATGTCTGCGAATATAAGTTATTGAGCAGCACATCAGCCACTTCGCCGCGCTTTATCTCAACAACAATACGCATGCCATCTTTATCAGATTCATCACGCAGCGCGGAAATACCTTCAATACGTTTTTCTTTAACCAGCTCGGCAATACGCTCAATTAATCGTGCCTTATTTACCTGGTAAGGAATTTCAGTAACGATAATTGACTGCTTGCCCTTCTTATCTTCGACAATCTCGGCACGAGAGCGCATTATCATGCGGCCACGACCCGTCTTGTACGCCTGGTGGATACCCTTTACGCCATTGATAAACGCTGCAGTCGGCAGATCTGGTGCAGGGATATGCTCCATTAACTCTTCAATCGTCATATCAGGGTTTTCGATTAACGCCAGGCAGGCGCTAATCACTTCACCAAGATTATGCGGTGGCATATTGGTTGCCATACCAACCGCAATACCGGTAGAGCCGTTAACCAGCATGTTTGGTACACGCGTTGGCATAACCAGAGGCTCTGATTCAGAACCATCGTAGTTTTCCTGAAAATCGACCGTTTCCTTGTCTAAATCAGCCAGCAGCTCATGCGCGATTTTAGACATACGTACTTCGGTATATCGCATTGCCGCCGGCGCATCGCCATCGACCGAGCCAAAGTTACCCTGGCCATCGACCAGCATGTAACGCAAGGAAAAAGGCTGCGCCATACGAACGATGGTGTCGTATACAGCGGTATCACCATGCGGGTGATATTTACCGATAACGTCACCAACGACACGCGCTGATTTCTTGTAGGGTTTGTTGTAGTCATTGCCCAAAACATTCATCGCGTATAACACACGGCGATGAACAGGTTTTAGACCATCTCGAACGTCAGGCAGTGCACGCCCGACAATGACACTCATGGCGTAATCCAGGTAGGATTGACGCATTTCGTCTTCGAGATTTACCGGAGATATTTCTTTTGCAAATTCAGTCATTTAGCAACGGGGATCAAGTTCCATTAGTAGTTTATTCCTGCCGCCTGACGAACTTATTCCTGATCGTTTCAGCAACATGGAAACAGCGCATTAATATGCGTCTTAATAATCGCCCGATGTTAGCACATCCGGGCTATTTTGGGGCAGTCTATTTCACTGTTTTTTATAACAGAATGACGAATTGATCCACTTCATCAATCAACCGAATTGAAGCTGAAATCTTTTTTTGATTAGCTATCGCGTGTAATTAATTGACAGGTAGTATCAGTCAATACTGTCCTCATAAATTTATCACCCTGACTTAACCCTTTATCAAGTAATCAGCGTTTACCCTGTTACAGATTGACACAAACCGGAGAAAACAATGAACACCAGACTAGTAATAACAACTGCCATCACGACCTTTCTGATCGTTGGCTGTGCCGATAAAACGGTAACTCAGGCAGATAAAGCCGACGCCATCAACCCAGCCAATGTTTTGATCGCGCCATTAACCGCCTCGCGGCCAGCAGAACATGAAACCGAACATCTCAGAAAAGAAATTCCAAACCGCCTGCTTGCTGAACAGGACAGCATGCACGATGCCATCGCAGCTATATCACACACTCAAACAAAACAGAAAATGTTGACTCCACAAGGCTACACTGCCATGGCAAGCAACCTGGCCGGGATACGCGCGGCCAGCGAACCTCTCGACCGGGAAAACTATCAACATTTTGAAAACAACCCGATAAAGATTGCACTGCAGGAACCGGTTTCAACTTTTAGCATTGATGTAGATACCGGCAGCTACAGCAATATTCGTCGTATGCTGAACCAGGGTCGATTACCAGCTAAAGATGCTGTGCGGGTTGAAGAAATGCTGAATTATTTTGACTACGCTTATCCTGCGCCAGACAATCTTTCTCATCCATTTCGTGTCACCACGGAAGTCGGACCCAATCCGTGGAACGCGAAAACTCAGCTGCTACAGATTGGTATCAAGGGTTATGAGGTAGACCTTGCCGATATCCCAGCCGCCAACCTGGTATTTCTGATTGATGTATCTGGCTCGATGCAATCAGCCGATAAACTCGATTTGCTAAAAAACGGACTCACCATGCTCAGCAAACAGATGCGTGCGCAGGACCGGGTTTCCATTGTCGTATACGCCGGTGCATCCGGTGTTGTGCTTGAACCTACAGCAGGTAATGAAACTTACAAAATCACACAGGCGCTCAAGCAGTTAACAGCTGGCGGTTCTACTAATGGTGCGGCTGGCATTCGTCTTGCTTACGAGGTCGCAGAATCAGCCTACATCAAAGACGGCGTTAACCGTATCCTGCTGGCAACTGACGGTGACTTTAATGTCGGCACCACCAGCTTTGAGCAGTTAATGGACCTGGTTGAGGAAAAACGCAAAAGCGGCATTGGTTTTTCGACACTGGGCTTTGGTAGCGGCAATTACAACGATCACCTGGCTGAGCAGTTAGCGAATCGAGGTAACGGCAGCTATGCGTATATCGACACCTTAAGTGAAGCTAGCAAGGTGCTGGTCGACCAGCTTTCATCCACACTACTCACCATTGCTAAAGATGTAAAAATCCAGCTCGAATTCAATCCTGAGGTGGTGAGCGAATACCGTCTCATCGGTTACGAAAACAGAATGTTGCGCCGTGAAGATTTTAATAACGACAAAATTGATGCGGGTGAAATTGGCGCGGGACATACCGTCTCAGCACTTTATGAAATAACTTTAAAAGGCTCAGGTGCAGAACGTATTGATGCATTGCGCTACGCCAGAACAGAATCCGCTAAGGCATCTGCCACGGAACTGGCTTTTCTCAAGTTGCGTTATAAAAAACCGGGTCAGGACAACAGCAAGCTCATCACAACAGCAATCCATAAAAACCAGGTCATCGCTTCTGATAACGCAACATCTGATCGCTACAGGTTTGCGGCTGCAGTCGCAGGATTCGGCCAGTTACTCAGAGGCGGTGACTATCTGCATGAGTTTGACTTTGAACAGGTACTGGAGCTATCGCGTCAATCTCGCGGCAATGACGAAAACGGCTATCGTGGAGAGTTCATACAACTGGTCAAGCTGGCGCAGAACCTCGGCTCTAGCACGATAAACACCTCCCGTATTAACAACCAGAACGAGCTTCAATAGTACATGCTTACACTCGATAACAAAGATTTACCCTGTGACGGTATTGCACTATTGCCGTCACAGGGTATGCTCTCGTCTATGATTAGCGATGAGGATTTAATGCGGCAATACCAGGCGGGCGATGCCAATGCCTTCTCTCAGCTGTATGAAAAATACAAAGGCGACGTTTATCGCTTTCTATCAAGACAGCTTGAGCCCGCAATCGCTGAAGAACTCTACCAGGATATCTGGATGAAATTGATACAGGCAAAAGACCGTTATCAACAAACTGCCAGTTTTCGAACCTACCTGTATAGCATTACGCATAATCGTTTGCGTGATCATTGGCGAAAGCATGCAAACACTCAACAGCTGGTACATGATAATTCTCACGATGAGCAGTCAGCTGAAGAGTTAACCCTGGATGCTATTAATCATGATACAAACAATCCGGAAACAATTAATAATGACAGGCGCGCTGTTGAAGCTTTGCTGGAAGGCATTCGCCTGTTACCGCAGGAACAACAGCAGGCTTTTTTATTGAAAAACGAATCCGGTTTAACAGTTGACGAAATTGCACATGTTATGCAGGCCAGTAAAGAATCCACAAAAAGTCGCCTGCGTTATGCCATAAAAAAATTACGCAAACATCTTAGAGGTATCTGGCCATGAGTGACAACAACAATATCACCGACATCAACGGTCATAACGATGCCGAGCTTGAAGCCCTGTACCAGCAGGCTGAAAAAATCATGCCACCCGATCACCTGGATGCCACTATTATAAATGCTGCACGCAACAAAGTTAGCCGTAAGCCTGCTGCATACCCGTGGTTTGGAAGTATTGCCGCCACCGTTGTCATCGGCTTATTAATCATACAGATTTACCCTGACATGGAAACTGAACAGCCAGCTCGCTCACTTTCAGAAGATAAAGATATTACCGCACAAACCAGACCGAATGAAATGAACCAACCCAAAACAGTTCGACTGGCAAAGGAATCAGCCGAACTGAAAAAACGTAAACAAGTCGCTTCACGAATGGCTGAGCAGGAAACACTATTAGCTGATGCAGAAATCGAAACGGCTGCGAAAACAGGAATCGCAAAACCAGCAGCATCACCAAAAGCAGCAGCATCTATCGATTCAAAAACTGGTAATATCAATACACTCAACGCATTCAGCGATTCGCTAATGCCCGTTACTCAAACGGTAGCTGGCGCAGCACCCCGATCAAAACTGGACGCCAGTGCAGAAGGTTTGCTTTCACGTATCGAAGAGTTTATTAAAACAGGTGAAACTGAAAAAGCCCGAGAATTACTAAAAGAACTAAAAAAGAAATACCCGGACTTTAAGATCAAAGCTGAGATTACAGAAAAACTCGAAAATTAATAAGCTTGTAACTATAGCAGAAGCCATTTCGCCCAACGGGAGAAATCTTAATCACAACTGGATAAGATTTCTCCCGTTTGTTGAAATGACAGCAGTACCTTATAAGTTCTTCCGCTACCATACAAATCAAGTGTCATTGGCAAACGCCAGTCGCCTACGCACTTCTGCAATGACAGTCCTGTAAGCCAGCTATTTTACACGCCAGTTCGCAGCCACCCTCTCCAAATAAACCTTCAAGACGCTGCCTGGTACATGGCGTTTCCGGGCTGATTTGCTTGCTAAGCTTTTTAATAATTTCCCTTGGGTCTGGTGCAATTCCATACTCTGCCTGGTAGTCCCTTAAAAAGTTAATAACGTGCCAGTGGCATTCCGTTAAATCCAGATCATTTTCTTTTGCTAGCGTTCTGGCAAAATCTTTGCTCCATGCATCAAAATTGATCAGGTACCCTTTGGCATTTAATTCTAATTGTGTACTTTGGTTTAACATCTCGCCTCCACTAATAAGCTGACTATTCAAGTTTCCTCTCAGTTCAATTGTTGCTAGTGGCAAAGAGTTTGTATTGATTTATATCAATTCGAGGAAAGTAAGCCCATACAATTATTAAGGGTTATATAAGCGTATTTTATTAGCGTTTAATCGGACGATTTTACGACTTTAGAATAGTTATAATTTACAACGACATAATAAATATTATAACTTTATAAATTGCTAATGCATTTTTTATTAACAAAATAGCAATTATAGCTTCGCGTTACAATGATGCCCTACTAACTAACATGCTAACTCTGTTTTATTTTGAAAGTGGTTTGCATGCGATCAACGATAAAGCCGCATTTAAAAGTATGGCCGCCTGTCAATGAAACCAGTATCAGCAGATAATCTTGAGGCCAACGTTAAAGGGCGAACATTGAGCACAAACAAAAACGGCTCCCGAAGGAGCCGCCATTGATTACCCTTTAATCGTTAAAAATTACTTAATCCTCACTTAGAAACATAAACAACAATGTCTCTCAGCGAAAGCTCGTGATCCGAACAGGCGATTTTTTTATTTGGCTCCCAGCATTCAGCATTCAGATATGAAGTTGAACATTGTGTCAGCATTGCGCCAAACATTTCCATCAAAATAGCACTGCCAACACGACCCAAACCATCACCAAATTTAGATTCCCGAAGGATATAGAAAAATAGTGGTGTTTTTTCATTTAATTCATCTTTAAGCTCACGTGATAATGCATTGTAACCACGAACTTGAGGTAACTTTAAATTGAAATCAGGATCAATGTCATAACCACAATCGGCTAATGCTGCGGCCACATCCTGTCCTGATGGAAGCCCCAGGCTTCTGCCTCTCAATAGATTACGAAATGACAGGGAACGTTTCTTCGGATTAGGCTCCCCATTTCGCATGAACGGTAAGTCGTTTAATTCTTTTGCTAACAGTTCATCAATCTCTCGACTCTTCGCGTAAGGTGTATTATCAATATCCAGTAGAAAACGCCAGTCAACGGTGAGTTTTTCAGGTATCGCTGTAAACCCGGTTGTACCAAAGTTTTCAGCAAATAACTCCACTTTTTTATATTTACTATTAACGGGATAAACAGAGCGCACCATGGAATGCCCGAAACGATAAGCGGCAACGCTAAACTCAACAGGCATAATGAGTTTTCCACATTCATCGGTACACAGTTTGAACGGGTAATTGTGACGATACATATTGTTCAGGGCAAACTCATATACAACGGGATCACAAACTCGTTTTAGAAAGTCATGTAGAACAATATACTGATAATGATAGCGTGTTTCTTTTTGAGCTTCTTCAAAATCAAGCCCCGAATCAATTAATTTATTATGAAAACGAAGAAAGACCAGCTGCAATTGTGAGACGAACAGATTTTCATCATTGCGTGGATCTCCAATTAATGCGGTACCGTCTTTTGCACGTGCCAGATCATTGGGGTTCGTCTTATTACCGGTCAATAATTTTTTAGTATCACCATCATACAAATGTGGCGATGCTTCCGGGCCAAAACCATACACGCAGTCAAGATCAAGACTGGCGGATCGTAAGTTTGGTAATTTTTCAGCTTCTTGTACCTGGTCACTTTCCAGGCAGGACGTTACATCGAGCGTAATATCGTGATCTATAAACTGCGCAAAAAATGTGTAAGCCGCAGGAATATTACTATCTTTACTGCTGCCGGTAGTATCCATCATACCACCTGGCTTTCCTAACTTTTCAATCAGTTCTGTTGAAGTGTAAAGCGCTTCGAGTTCTGGAAACATTCTTCCAAATGTACCAAGCCCCATGTGTGAACAACCTCGCGCTTGCGAGGTACCGTGATGTCTAACTGGATGTTTCATCGCATCTTCTCCTTATGCTAGTGACCAGAAAAGTCACAACAACCTTCCTGGTTTGTTTTTTGAGCGGCTATTATAAATAAAACGAGTCTAATTTTCTACACATAGTTCCTATCTTTACAAAAAAGATAATAAATTTCATCGTAAAAAAAACCGCCTTTCTGGAAGGCGGCTCAACAGAAAAATCCGACTTGGTGAGAAAAGACTTATTACTTCACCAGCAAATGTAATTTTTTGTACATCACGGCGTAATAAACCACGGGAATCACAATCAGTGTCAAGATAGTTGATACCAGTAATCCGAAAATTAATGAAATTGCCAGGCCGCCAAAAATCGGATCATCAATAATAAAGAAACCGCCAATCATTGCAGCGATACCGGTTAATACAATCGGTTTTGCACGCACAGCGGCAGAGCTGATAACCGCCTGCTGAAAGTCCATGCCTTCCTGTACCTGCTGATTAATAAAATCAACCAGCAGAATTGAATTACGCACGATGATACCGGCAAGTGCGATCATACCGATCATGGAGGTTGCGGTGAATTGCGCACCTAACAAAGCATGACCAGGCATGATACCGATAATGGTGAGTGGAATCGGCGCCATGATCACCAGCGGTACTTTATAGGAATGAAACTGTGCCACAACCAGCAGATAGATCATCAACAATCCAACGGCATAGGCAGCACCCATGTCGCGGAAGGTTTCATAAGTGACCTGCCATTCACCGTCCCATTTCAAACTGTATTCATAAGGGTTCTCGGGCTGTTTGGTGTACCACTGCTCTAAAACGCCCTGCTCGTTTAATGTCCCGGAAATATCAAACATGCCATAAAGCGGGCTGTCCAGATCACCGGCAAGATCAGCGGTTACGTATACCACTGGCAGCAGGTCTTTGTGGTAGATGTTCTTCTCACGCTCACCGCGCTGTATGTCGACCAGTTCGGTTAATGGCACCAGGGTACCGCTAACTGAACGCACCTGCAGTGCCAGTACCTGTTCGATATCGGCTTTATCGGCATCAGCAAACTCAACACGAATCGGAACCGCGTACTTAAGATTTTTACCGTGCAGGTAAGTCACATCAGAACCGTTTAATACTGTTGTCAGTGCTTCAGCGATTACCTGTTGTGAGACACCAAGCCTTGATGCCTGCTGACGGTCAACCGCGATTGTCAGTTTCTCGGACGGGTATTCGACACTGTCATCAACATCGACAATATTATCGGTACTTTCAAAAATCGATCGCAGGGCTTTAGCCTGTTGAATCTGGCCCTGGTAATCCAGGCCATAAACCTCGGCAACAATGGGCGACATCACTGGCGGCCCCGGTGGCACTTCGACAATTTTCACATTGCCGTTGTACTGACTGGCAATACGCTTTAACGGCTCGCGAACCGAAAGTGCGATTTCGTGGCTTTGCCTGTCACGCTCTGTTTTATCAACAAGGTTTACCTGAATATCACCCATGTTGACGCTTTCACGCAGATAATACTGACGCACCAGCCCGTTAAAACTAATTGGCGCCGCTGTACCCGCATAAATTTCATAATCGGTAACTTCATCAAGACTGCCCAGGTATTGCCCCATCTCGTTTAATACACGGCTGGTCTGTTCAAGACTGGTACCTTCCGGCATATCCAGCACAACCTGGAACTCACCCTTGTTATCAGAGGGCAGCATTTTTAATACCACTGACTGCACCACCACCAGTGAAATAGCACCGGCGATTAACACCATAATCGAAGCCAGTAATAACCAGCGGTTACGATTGCCCTTATCGCCACCCAGGAACGGTGTCATGATGCGGCTAAAGAAGCGGTTTAAAGATGTGACCTGGTCATCGCCAGATTCAGCAACATGATGCTCAGCCTGTTTCGCCAGCATGATATTAGTCAGCCACGGGGTAAACACAAAAGCCACCACCAGTGAAGCCAGCATTCCCATACTGGCATTAATTGGAATCGGGCTCATGTAAGGCCCCATCAAACCGGAAACAAATGCCATCGGCAATAAGGCTGCAATAACGGTGAACGTTGCCAGTATGGTCGGGCCGCCAACTTCATCAACGGCAACCGGTATCAGCTCGCTCAGTTTCTGCTTACCCATCGCCATATGCCGGTGAATATTTTCCACCACCACAATCGCATCATCGACCAGGATACCGATAGAAAAAATCAGCGCGAACAAAGAAACCCTGTTCAGGGTAAAACCATAAGCCCAGGAGGCAAACAATGTTATCAGAAGCGTAACGGCTACGGCTGCACCAACGATCAGGCCTTCACGCCAGCCAAGCGCCCACATCACCAGCAGGATAACCGCGATGGTTTCTATAATGAGTTTCTGTATCAGTTTTTCGGATTTATGCTGTGCCGTGGTTCCGTAATTGCGGGTAATACTTATCTCAACGTCATCAGGTATAAATGTACCTTTTAAGGCGTCCAGCCGTTTTATGACCTGGTTGGCAATATCAACGGCATTGGTGCCCGGTTTTTTCGCAATAGCCAGGGTCACCGCCGGTTTTAAATCATTGACCAACATGTCAGTAGAAGCATTGGCTTTACCGGCTGCAATAGAAACATATTGCGAAGGTGAATCGACACCGTATTCTATTTTAGCCACGTCACGCAAATAGACTGCCTTGCCATCAAAGACACCGACAATCAGTTCCGCAATTTCTTCTGTCGAGGTAAGGAAGGTGCCGGCCTGTAATAATATTTCGCTGTTATCCGCGGTTACACTTAAACCGGTGCGTGCAGTATTCGCAGAACGCAGCGCATTACCCAGGTCATTGATGTCAATGTTGTAACCCGATAACGCCTGTGGATCGAGCACCACGTGCATTACGCGTGCTGGACTGCCAATGGTATAAATGTCGCGCGTACCGGCTATGCGTTTTAATTCGGTTTCCAGTGCGTGCGCAACCTGGCTTAACTCATCCGCACCGGTCGCGTCATTTTTCGACCACAGGGTAGCAGCAATAATCGGCACATCATCGATGCCCTTGGGTTTAACTATGGGCTGCAGAACTCCGAGGTTTGACGGCAACCAGTCCTGATTCGAGTACAGTTTGTTATACAGGCGGACAATGGCATCGGTTCGATTTTCACCGACCAGAAACTGCACGGTCAGTACCGCCATGCCGGGAGTGGATGTGGAATAGACGTGATCGATGCCTTCAATTTCTGAAATCACCTGCTCTGCCGGTGTCGCTACCAGGCTTTCCACTTCTGCTGCAGTGGCGCCGGGAAAGGGAATAAACACATTGGCAAAGGTAACGTTAATCTGTGGATCTTCTTCACGCGGCGTAATCATTACCGCAAAGAGTCCAAGCAATACACCCACTAAAGCCAGCAGAGGTGTGATTTGTGTAGTTAAGAAATGTTTTGCGGTATTGCCGGAAATACCTAGCTTATTCATTGCTACTAGCCTTCGATGATTGTTCACGACGCTGCTGCATCGCGACGATACCAGCCTGTATTGGATCCAGTGCCACACTTTCACCTTCGTTCAAACCCGACAGTACAACCTGAGATGTATGGTTCTTACTGCCTAAACGGATATGGCGAAAATTAACAGTACCGTTATCTTCAATAACATAAACCGCGGTGACTTCTGAACGGTATACGACACTTTGCTGCGGCACCATTAACAGCACTCTTTCTCCGGTAACCAGTGATGCTTTTACAAACATACCCGGGAACAGCCCTTCAATACCTTCCGGCAAATCCAGCCTGACCTTGAATGTGTTAGAAGCGCGGTCAGCGATGGGGAATACGGTAATTTTTTCCACCGGTACCTGCACCTGTTCGCCTTCACCCAGTGCCGCATCAGTATAAACAAAGGCTTTGCCATAAACGCGAATTTTACTGATTAAGCTTTGCGGCACATCCACATTCACCCTGAGAGTATCGAGTGATACACCGGTCATTAATTTCGCCCCGGGCTGAACCGTTTCGCCAATTTCTACATGACGCTCGGTAACGATTCCACTATAGGGTGCTGTTACTTTTGTATAGGATAACTGTTCACGTGCTTCTTCCAGGCTAGCCCGGGCAGAATCCAGTCGCGCTTTCGCCGCAGATAGCGCATGAGTTGCTTCATCCATACTTGATTTGGAAACTACTTTCTTGGCATAGATATCTTTAATTCGCACAAATTCATCTTTTGCCTTAGCAAGATGGGATATAGCCTCCTGTTCACCGGCCAGCGCTTTTTTCAGCTGCGCCTGCTGAGAGACATCTTTCAGATGAATAATAACAGCGCCTTTTTCGACATAATCATCGACATCGACCAGCATCTGTTGAATGGTGCCTCCGGTTTGTGCCGACACGGTCGCTTTATTAATCGCTTCGACCACGCCATCTAGACGAAACTCCCGGCTTAATGTCTCAAGCCTGACCTTTTCCGTCTCAAGATCAGCGCTCGCTCCAGCCTGTGCAGCCGAAATGCCCGCAAACTGAACGGCGGTGAATATAAAGCCGTAAAACAGGACTTTAAGAAAAGAATGACGCGCCAGAAACTTAAGCTGTGAATTAACCATAATCATGCCCGATACTGTAAAACGCTATTATATATTAGAAAACTCTAATATAGATGCAATAATCGTAAATACAATGTTAATTAATCAAAATTGTTAGTTTAATTAGAAAGATACTAACGCTTAATCTACAAGAGTAAAACCTGAATGTGAGGCTAAAGTATGTAATTACGCACTTATTCTGCGTAAACAGGCCTATAAATTGGCCTATAAATTAGCCAGTAACTTGGAAACCGGGCGAAAAGTGACGGCTTTACTGCCTTTTGCCGGGAATAAATGCCCCAGGTATAAGCAGTAACCCAGCCATTTATAGAGGAACCGATTAAGCTTCCATTTCACCTCTATGGCTTTTTCCGGGATGTGATCAAAGTGTTGCTGCCCGTGTTTGAGATGTCCGGTCAGCACTTCTACCTGGTGTGCATCATGATAAATACGCAGCGTTAATGCAGGTTCTTCGACGCCGCGCCCGCCTTCTTCAAAACAGTAGGTTAAACAAAGCGTGGTAGTAAATTTTGTGCGTTCGAGAATTGTTGTGTGCAGACTTAAACAGCCTGGCAGTTTAGATATTGCCGTTTCTTCCAGCATCGATACATCAGGAATCAAACGACGCAAACGCATGTAATTATTCTCATACAAATCCATCAGGCTAACAAAGCCGCGCGGATCGACATCCTCGCAGCCATAACCGGCGGTGTGTTTTTGTTTAGACCTAATCATATGTTTGTTGATTATAGGTTATATGCTGAAAGATTGTTTTACCGCAGAGACGCGGAGGCGCAGAGTTTCTTTTTTTTTGCCTACGGCATAAAAGAAGAATGTTTTCTCTGCGCCTCCGCGTCTCTGCGGTAAAAAGCTTTTAGAGTCATCCAGGCCAGTAAGGCGTTTCAATGGCATCACCCAGGTCGGCCTTGATTAAACGTTCCCTGACTTCCAGCAGTTTCTCGATTAATGCCGGTTCAGCTTTTTCATAAGCCGCGGCATCCGGCACGCGCTTAACCACGACACCCAGCAGCTCGGTAATCGCATTGCCAATCGAGTTCTGGCTAATGGTTACAATCAGGTCACCGTCATCATTACGGTAAATCAGCTGTTTAAATGCCGGCTGCCAGCGAATGGCATTGGCATATTTGGCATCGGTGATGCACTGATCACGCACTTTTTTCGCCGAGGCCATGAAGTCATTATTAAACAGCAGAATACTTTCAATCTGTTCGGGAAAATACGAAGCTTTGGGTACCGGTGCATTTCGTGTCGATACCTGGGTAAAGAAAGCGCGGTAAAAATCGATGAAGCCTTTCAAAATCTGGTCATATTCCTGCCAGAAGACAATATCTTTCAGTGCATCTGCCCCGCCCTGTATTTTCCAGCTGGGTAAACCCTGCGGGTACCCCGTTAACTCAATTTTTGATGAGCCCTTGCTGGTCTGTTTCAGGATATTGAAATTAAGAGATGAGAAAAAATCACTATAAACATCACGCATATAAGCCTGGAACAGACTGTGCTGACCACCATCGGTCAGGTTCGGATTATCAGCATCGGCAAAAGCCGCGTCACGCAGTTCTTTTTTATCAAACACCATAAAGTGGTTATGCAGCATACGGATACTGGGCACACCGGGTGATGTTAACGACCAGGTTGCATCAAGGCTGGCTTCACCGGCAAGCAGCAGCGCTTCATCCGGATCCGGGTACTGCTCGATCATGTAGTCGATAATAATCTGGTTCATCCGGTTCCAGACTTTTTTAGTTGCCTCCGGAACCTGTGTTCGGCGCACCGGCCTGCCCAGTGGGTCAAGGATCGATTTCGAGGTATTATAAATGATGGAAGTATCAAATATATTGCTGTGTCCCAACGCTTTACGGTACAGCAATAAGTCTTCAGGATTTTTTAACAGGCCGTTATTATTAGCCAGATCGTTCAGGTTTTCAGTACTATTGAAAAACTCATTCGGTGCCATGCCTTCAGGAACATCCAGTGGGATAGGACGAAACGGGGTGACAACTTCTCTAGGACCAGACTGCACAATACTCTCCAGGGGATTCAAAAGTGGGCTAATTATACAAGCTCATTTTAACGGGAAAAGTACTATATAGGAATACGGCTAATTGCCATAACATCTGGTAATATGACGAGATTGATTGAGAAATTCTTATGAACAACTGCTACAGCCGCAAACCGCTGCGACGTCGAACATTTCTTAAGCTGCTCAGCAGTGGAATCAGCGGCGTCGGCCTGCCACTGGCAGCTGGCACTTCGCTGTCGGGCTGTACGCATAAAAAATTTTATAGCGTCAGCGATAATATCCTGCTGTCCGGCGGTAGTTTCAATGATGGCGCTGCGCTGCAGAATGCACTGATTGCGATCAACCTGACGCAGCGTGAAAAAAGAGTCATCAATACCCCCTTTCTGCCGCATAGCATTCAAATAAATCCTAATGACAAACACAGTATTTACTGCTTTGAAAAAAACGGCAGCAATGCCTGTGAAGTTGATTTACTGACACAAAGTGTAAAACGAAACCTGCAGTCAGAAAGCGGCCAGTTGTTTTCCGGCCACGCCAGTTTCAGTACTGACGGTAAAAAAATTATTTGCGTGGAAAATAATGCAGCACAACTGGGCAATATTACAATACGTGATACGGAAACATTCAACATTATCGAGCAACTGCCAACACTGGGTTTAGCAGCACATGATTGTGAGCTGAATACAGAGAATATACTGACAGTGAGTAATACCGGTAAGTCCGAATCCGGTTTTCATCGACCTTCTCTGGTCAGTATCGATTTAAATACAGGCAAGCTGCTTGAGCGTGTTCAGCTTGAGAATGAAACATTAAACTGCGGACATTTTAAAATAAGCGGTAACAATGACCTGGTGGTTGCATCCGCGCCAGTCGACAGAAACAAAAAACATTCAGGCGGCGTCAGTATTCGCAGGCAGGGTAAAAATATAATCACCATGAGCGAACCCGATGTTGTTATTAAACGAATGCAGGGTGAAGCGCTCGCTATAGAAATCAATGAGAAAAAGGCAATCGTTGCAGTCACTCACCCCGAAGCCAACCTGATAACTTTCTGGTCAATTAACGATAACAAAATTATAAAAGCTTACGGCATCGAGAACCCACGCGGATTAAGCCAGACACTGGACGGCAATGATTTTATCGTCAGCTATGGCAACAAACCGGCAATGGCTAACATCGCTATTAGTGATCTGACACCAATACCAGAATCCATTGTTAAACCGACACTGGCTTCTGGTGAACACATGATCAACTGGTCGAAAACGTTATGGCAAATAATGCCTAAACGCATTTATGATTAACAGCGCTATTCGTCACCAATTTTTTTAGCTTTCGCTTCAATCAGGTTTTCAATAATATCATTGCCGGTACCATTCGCTTCGCTTACATCCGGCTTTTTACCCAACCAGCCCTTAATCGTTGCAACAATGTCTTTTATCGCGCGCCATAATTTTGGTAACAGCCAGATGGCCAGCAGGATAAATACGATAATGAATATGATAAAGGCAACCGGGTAATTTAAAGCGGTCCACAGGCCACCGATAACAGCAAGGTCTTCCACAATCGATGCCGTTGCATTAGTCACCGGTTCGGGTGAAGTGTTCAGCACCAGCCGTGTACTGGCCTTGGTCAAATGCGAGGTTGCTGCCAGGCTTCCGCCTAATAATGCTGCGGCCAGTTCAGCGGCCTGGTTAATTTCCAGCCCCTGTGCTGCACCTACAGCAAGCATGGCACCAGCAGGAATACGTATGAAGGTATGTATTGCATCCCAGCCCGAATCAACACCGGGAATTTTATCGGCGAAAAATTCAACAAAGTACATAACGCCAGCCGCAGCTAACACCAGCGGGTCCTGTAATACATGCAATGATTCAGGCAACTCGGTATAACCGCCCGCACCCATTATTCCCATCACCAGAATAGCCGCGTAGAGATTAATACCCGATGCCCAGGCCACACCCAGAGTCATTGCAATTATGTCGATTGTTTCCATTATTTACTCATTGACCACTGAAGATTATTTAATAACCACTCTGTCGGCTCGATAAAAGAATGATACTGTTATATCGACCTAAACCACCCTGTCATCTCTCCGCTGGTCGAGATGACAGTTTAGATGTAAGGATGTGTTTTAAACTATTCACTTTTTATTACTCTTTTCGTCCATCATACTCTTCAAATCAGCAAATGGATTAAATTTGGCGCTGGGTGCTTTGGCACCGTCTAGCGCAATACCTTTATTGGCCAGTGCTTCGGTTTGCCGCTGATGTTCATTATCATGACAGTACATGCATAATAATTCCCAGTTACTGCCATCGGCCGGGTTGTAATCGTGATCGTGATTTTTATGATGCACGGTTAATTCCTGAAGGTTTACCCGGGTAAACTCGCGGCTGCAACGGCCACAGATCCAGGGGTACATTTTTAGTGCCTGCTCACGGTAGCCGTGGCCGCGCTGTTCACTATCCTTGCGGGCCTGTGAAACAATATTGTCTAATTTTTCTTTTGATTGTGCTTTTTTTTCTGACATAATTACTTACTCATATTGCTACTTTTTCTGCTGATAAACCCGTACATGCATTGTTCAATAATTTAATTATAATAGAAACCTGCAATACATACTATTTAACAAAATCGTGACATTTACGGGGATAAACGGGATTCAGATGAAAAAACTTCTTACAATTGTGTTACCGGGCGCTATCACCCTGTTTACTCCAAACATACAGGCAGCAGACAGCTTTAGCATGAACACCATCGGTATGGAACTGGCAAGGGATATTGCTACGGAAAGTATAAATGCTTGCCGCAAGAACGGTTATCACGTCAGCGCTGTAGTCGTTGATCGAAATGGCCTGTTGCGTGCTGCCCTGCGTGACGACCTGGCATCACGGTTCACCTTGCAAATTGCCGAAGAAAAGGCCAACAGTGTTATTTTATCGGGTATTAATTCCGGTGATTTTCGTAAGGCACGTGGCGACATACGGCCGGAACTGAATCATATAGACGGAATTATTATTATGCAGGGCGCACTGCCCATTGAAGTTGCAGGCTCAAAAATCGGTGCTATTGGTATTAGTGGCGCACCGGGTGGAGAAAAAGATGAGGAATGTGCACAGCAGGCACTAAATACGCTGGCTGAACGGCTGGATTTTGCAGATTAACAGTTATCAAAAAAAGTATGCGGGCAGCCTCTCTATTGAACGCCTGAAATAAATTCTATTATTTTCATATCACTCCAGGATTTAGCGCTAAATGGCGTCAGTCCGGTAATAAAGCCAACATGGCCACCCTGGCTTGTCTGTATATAGTCCACGCAGCTGCTTATTTCATTTTCACCTGGCGCGGTTGTACTAAACATGAACGGGTCATCGGAAGAATGAATTATCCTTGTGGGTATCGCAATAGATTTCAGAAACTGGCGACTGCTGCATTTATCATAATAATCCTGAGCACCATGAAAACCATGTAATGGTGCAGTTACTTTATCGTCGTAATCCCAGAAACTTTTCAGCTCTTCAACATTAATATTGAGCGGTGACGATATTTGTTTGAATTTTTCACGGTAGGTATTTCTTAACGATTTCAGTAAATGATTACGGTATAATTTTGATAGCCCTGTTTCCAGTCGTTTCGCTGCATCCTGCAAACGAAAAGGCACTGAAACCGCAACGGCTTTTTGTAAAGGATTGTTGCTGCCGGTTTCACCTAACCATTTCAGTAAAACATTACCGCCTAATGAATAGGAAACGGCGGCATACGGGTAACAACCTGTATTCTTTTTAATATGTTCAACGATGAAAGACAGATCACCGGTATCGCCGGAATGATACGCTCTTGCCAGTCTATTTATTCGCCCGCTGCAACCGCGAAAATGCATAAACACCGGTTTGAATCCGGACTGTTCCAGTTGGAAAACGATACTATTGGCATAATGAGAATTTAAATTGCCTTCAAGACCGTGCAGCACAAGAACAATTTTATCGGCATTACTTTTGCTCCAGCACAGATCAATAAAATCACCGTCATCCAGTTCAACCTGTTCATCAACCAGGTCAAGCGAATGACGTTTTTTAAAAAACGCCGGCCACAAAGTTTGCAAATGGGGAGAACGCAGCCACCAGGCTGGTTTAAAACCAGTGTCCACTCAGCGCCTTAATCAAATGATAGTAAGCGGATTTTCTCGACCAGGGTCGAGATAGCAGGATCACTGGATACGGTATTGCCCAGTAACAGGTCCAGCAAGGTTTGATCGGGATAGGACAGTAACAATTCGAAAGTCTTCTTTTCCTGCTCGCCAAGTGAGCCGACTTTTTTATCAACAAAGTTATTTAACAGCAGGTCAAGCTCAAGCATGCCGCGGCGGCATTGCCAGCGATAATCCATGACTTTTTCAGTTTGCAATTAATCCACCCTGTTCTGATTGCTATAAAGCGTTATAGCGAGCGAGCAACCATTTTATGTTTTATGCGGCCAATGGCTTTCGTCGGGTTAAGTCCCTTGGGACAAACGTTAACGCAGTTCATAATGGTATGACAGCGAAATAATTTAAACGGCCCTTCCAGATCAGCCAGCCGGTCTTCAAATGCCTGGTCACGGCTATCTTCAATAAAACGTGCTGCCTGCAACAAAGCCGCAGGGCCAAGGAATTTGTCCGGATTCCACCAGAATGACGGACAGGCGGTGGAACAGCAGGCACATAAAACACACTCGTATAAACCATCTAGCTGTTCGCGTTGCTCCGGTGTCTGCGCCAGTTCTACTTCTGGCATCGGATCATTGACGATTAAATACGGTTTGACCGCGCGATACTGTTTGTAAAACTGGTCCATATCGATTATCAAATCTCTTATCACCGGCAATCCGGGTAAAGGTTTTATTTCTACCGGTTGCTTAATACCATCCAGCGTAGTGATACAGGCAAGTCCATTAACACCATTAATATTCATGCCGTCTGAACCGCAAACGCCCTCGCCGCATGAACGGCGAAAACTTAACGAGTCATCCTGTTCATCTTTTATGCGCAGCAAAGCAGTAAGCAGCATCGTGCCAGGCTCTACATTGTCGAGCTCGTAATCCTGCACATAGGGTTTAGCATCGGCTTCTGAATTGTATCGATATATTTTAAATTTCATACAAGTCACTTTTACCAGGTTAATAGACGCGTGGTTTAGGAGGGAAACTGTCAACCGACAGGGGTTTTGTTCTAACCGGTTTGTAGTCGAGCCCATTTTCAAATGAGTACAGGCTGTGACGCATCCAGGATATATCATCACGCTCGGTAAAATCTGTTCGTGAATGCGCACCACGGCTTTCTTCTCTTGCGTAAGCTGAGTGAATTGTCGCTTCAGCCACAGCCATCAAGTTTTCAAGTTCAAAGGCTTCGACTTTTGCCGTATTGAAACTGTTGCTGCGATCCTTAATAGTTATATTTTTAGCACGTTGCACAAGCTGTTCAACTTTTTCCACACCTTCTTTTAAGATTTCTCTGTTTCTGAAAACACTGCAATGATCTTCCATGACCTGCTTTAACTCGCTACGTAACTCTGCAACAGATTCTGTTTTTGTATTGGCATCATCCGGAAGATCATAACGCTGTACTTTATCAACCAGTTTATTGATTACCTCGTCATCGACTTTTCGGTGATATTTATTTTCCTTTAAATACTCAATGATATGGTTTGCTGCAGCACGGCCAAAAACAAGAATATCCAGCAGTGAGTTGCCACCAAGACGGTTACCACCGTGTACCGAAACACAGGCGCACTCACCGGCCGCGTACAGCCCCTGCACCGGTTCTTCCGGTGTATCTTTAACCGGGATCACCACCTGTCCAAAGCGATTGGTTGGAATGCCGCCCATGGTGTAATGCGCGGTTGGAAATACCGGGACTGGCGCCTCGGCAGGATCGATACCAAGAAAGGTAATACAGGTCTGACGTATACCCGGTAAACGTTTCTGTATAACGTCTTCGCCCAGGTGATCCAGTTTCAGCATGACATGATCTTTCTTCGGACCACAGCCCCGACCTTCTTTAACTTCTATCGCAATCGAGCGGCTGACCACATCACGGCTGGCCAGGTCCTTAGCCTTGGGCGCATAACGTTCCATTAAACGTTCACCATCAGCATTCACCAGGTAACCGCCTTCTCCCCTTGCGCCTTCGGTAATCAGCATGCCCCGGCCGGCAATGCCGGTGGGATGAAACTGAAAGAATTCCATGTCCTGTAGCGGTACCCCGGCACGCATTGCCATGCCCATGCCATCACCGGTATTGATCAGCGCATTGGTTGTGGTTTTATAGATCTGACCGGCGCCACCGGTTGCCAGTAAGGTCGTTTTCGCCTCAATAACAACAATCCGCCCGTCATGAATATTAAACACCAGCGCACCCAGCACCCGGCCTTCGTCATCTTTTAAAAGATCAACAGCAAAGAATTCGTCAAAGAAGTGTGTTTTAGCCCGAATATTCTGCTGATAAAGGCTGTGCAAAATAGCATGTCCGGTACGGTCGGCCGCGGCACAGGTTCGTGCAGCCTGATCGCCACCAAAGTTCTGGCTCTGGCCGCCAAAGGCACGCTGATAAATTTTGCCGTTATCCAGTCGCGAAAACGGTACCCCAAAATGCTCCAGCTCATAAACCGCCTTGGGCGCTGCCCGACACATATATTCAATCGCATCCTGATCGCCAAGATAGTCACTGCCCTTGACGGTATCAAACATATGCCAGTGCCAGTTATCAGGCAGCACATTTGCCAGTGCAGCATTCATACCGCCCTGCGCTGCAACCGTATGCGAACGAGTCGGAAATACCTTGGATACGACTGCAACACTCAGGTCGGCTTCTGCCAGCTGTAATGAAGCACGCAAGCCACCGCCGCCGGCACCAATAATCAGTGTATCAAACTGGCGCCGTTCAATGCTGGGCCGCTCCCTGGCGGTTCTCTCGTTTGAGGCTTTGTTGCTGCTCATTATTTGAATTCTCTAGCTAACCACTGATAATAATAAAATTCTAAATACCCATAAACCGCTGGCGATTAATACACCCAATAACAGCGCCAGGATAAAAATTCGCAACATAATGTTGTGTACATAATCCAGAACAACATCACGCATACCGATCCAGGCATGAAATAACACGGCAATAACAAAAATAGCAACACTGGTGGTATTAAAGGGGTTATATAACCAGTCTTTCCAGGCGGAATATAGCCACATCTGCTCAGCGGTAAACAGACAGTAAACAATGTAGAGTGTAAACAATGCAATATAAACCGCACTGACTCGCTGAATCACCCAGGGTCTCAGGCCCTCAAGAACATATAGACTCACAGCCCGACTCCACAAACGATAATTAGCAATGTTATGGCTTCTGCCAGTAACACCAGCCACGCCCCAAGCTTCGCCTTCGATTTTTCTACACCGATTTCTGCATCAATCAGCAAAAAACGAATACCGGCGAAAAAATGATGAGCCAGGGACCATAACAGAACAATCTGCACAATAATCATGATGGGCTGATTGAGCAGCTGCTGTACCTTTGCCAGTGACTGCTCGGAAGCGACAGACAAATCGAGCAGATAAACCATGAAGGGAATCGAAAGAAATAGTATCGCACCGGATATACGGTGAGCAAAGGAAACGATACCCGTTAAAGGTAAACGTATTTTGAGCAAGTTGAGATAAACCGGTCGATTATCTGACATTAATCAACCTGCGACATGCACATGCATAAGTCATACGTTTCAGCCTGCCATTCCTGAGTACAATTATAGTTATTATTAGTGATGCTGAGATTATAAGAAGGTTCAACAACTTATTGACTGCTATAGTGAACTTTAGATAATCATCTTCTACCAATAGATACTAACAACGTCACCCGGACTGTCAAGCACTATACTATGAGAAATAGCAATTGCTGCACCGTAGTTTAATTTTTACACTATATACCCACACTAAATATATAATTATTTGATGATAAAGATTGTCTAATATTCGCTCTTCACTACGAGAATAATATAAATGAATAACGACTGGAAAGAATTTTTGCTGCACAACGGTGCAAAACAGGATAATAACGGGCTGTTTATTTTCAACGAAACCGCAACTACCGACATAAGCACAGACGATGATATCGACATGATCTGCGATCTGTCGCATTTCAGTACCGTCGTTATCGCCGGTGAAGATGCTTCACATTTTATCCAGGGCCAGTTCACCAATGATGTTAACAAGGTCGATGAAGACCACAGCCAGATTAGCGGTTTCTGTAATAAAAAGGGCCGGATGATCGCCAACTTCCGCCTTTTTCAGCACCAGCAAAACTATTTCATCAGTATTCGTAATGACCTGGTTGAACGCAGTATTTCACATCTGCAAAGTTTTATTGTCCGTTCCCAGGTTGCGATACAGGAGATCAGTGAGCAACTCATTCATATTGGCATCAGCGGCAAGCATGCCGAGAGCCTGCTGTCTGCATTTATTAGTCCACTCCATAAAGAAGATGACAGTGTTTCGCACAACGAAGATTACATTGCGATACGAATTGCCGGCACGACACCTCGTTACGAAATATTCTGCTCCCTGGAACAGGCCAAAAAGCTCTGGCAGGCGGTTTCTCAGCAGGCTAAAGTCAGCAACAGCGCCAGCTGGGATTACCTGAATATAGTCAATGGCCTGCCGTTCATCGACAGTAATACCAGCGAAGAATTTGTTCCGCAAATGGCCAATATGGAATTAATTAATGGCGTCAGTTTTGAAAAAGGCTGTTATACCGGACAGGAAATTATTGCACGTACACACTATCTCGGCAAACAAAAACGGCGGACTTACCGCATCAGGATAAACACAGAAACCGAACCTAAAGCCGGTGAACAGCTTGCCACAGAAACCTCAACAGAGAATCAGTACACGGGTACGCTGATTTCTGTGCTGCCGATTGCAGAAAATGAATACGAAGCGCTATCTGTTATTCAGATTAAGGCTGCTGAAGAAGAAAAACTAAAACTGAAAAATGCTGAGGCGAAAATTACACTGCTGGATTTACCTTATTCAATGGAAGCCGAAGAATAACCAGTCTGAACAGTTAGCTATAAGATTTGCACAGCATTTTCAGTGTCAGACAGACCAGGCTTTTCACTACGGGCGACATCTATCCGTAGTGAAAACTATTCTGACTTCTCAGCTTCTGCACGCATATGCGGAAATAAAATAACATCACGAATTGATGGTGAATCGGTCAACAGCATAACCAGTCGATCAATACCGATGCCTTCTCCTGCCGTCGGTGGCAGACCAAATTCCAGCGCCCGTATATAGTCTGCATCAAAGTGCATGGCCTCATCATCACCGGCATCTTTTTCTGCAACCTGCTGTTGAAAACGATCGGCCTGGTCTTCCGCATCATTTAACTCGGAGAAACCGTTGGCTATTTCACGGCCGCCAACAAAAAATTCAAATCGGTCTGTTACAAATGGATTGTTGTCATTACGGCGTGCCAGTGGTGAAACTTCGGTTGGGTACTCGGTAATAAATGTTGGATCCATTAAACGATGCTCAACCGTTTTTTCGAAAATTTCAATCTGCACTTTGCCCAGACCATAACCGTCTTTTAACTTGACGCCAAGGTTACTGGCAATTTCCCTGGCACTGGCAATATCAGATAAATCTTCAGCAGTAATCTCAGGGTTGTAATGCAATATAGAATCAAATACTGTCATACGCGCAAAAGGGTTACCAAAGTCATAAGTATTGCCTTCACTTTTAACGTCAGTAGAACCTAATAAATCAGTTGCAAGCTGACGCAGCAGATCTTCTGTAATATCCATCAGGTCATTGTAATCAGCATACGCCTGGTAAAACTCCAGCATGGTAAATTCTGGATTATGACGCGTTGAAACGCCCTCGTTTCTAAAGTTGCGATTAATCTCGTAAACACGCTCGAAGCCACCAACAACCAGGCGCTTCAAATAAAGTTCAGGCGCTATACGCAGAAACATCGGCAGACTGAGTGCGTTGTGAAAGGTTTCAAACGGACGCGCTGTTGCACCGCCAGGGATTACCTGCATCATCGGTGTTTCCACTTCGACAAAACCATTGGTATCAAAATAGTTTCGGATAAATTTAATAATGGCGGTACGCAGGTAGAAGCTTTCTTTAACTTCTTCATTCATTATCAGGTCGACATAACGCTGACGATAACGAATTTCGGTATCGGTAAGTCCGTGGAATTTATCCGGCAGCGGACGTAAGGATTTGGTCAATAACTTTAAGCTATCAACTTTTACTGAAAGCTCATCGGTTTTGGTTTTAAACAATACACCGGTAGCGCCGATAATATCGCCAACATCCCACTTTTTAAAGCCTTCGTTATACAGGCCTTCTGGCAGGCTATCACGCTGAACAAAAAGCTGTACGCGGCCAGACATATCCTGCAACTGGGCAAAGCTGGCTTTACCCATAACGCGTTTTGCCATCATGCGACCGGCAACGGCGGCCCGTATTCCCAGAGTTTCCAGTTCTTCTTTGGTCTTATCCTGGTAATGCGTGAGCAAATCAGCAGCCAGTGCATCACGGCGAAAATCATTAGGGAAAGCGTTGGCGCCCTGCTCTTTACTGCTTGCACGTATAGTTGCCAGCTTCTCGCGGCGCTGTGCAATTAGTTTATTTTCATCTTCTGCAGTAAGAGGTGCGTTTTCAGTTTGGTTTTCGTTGCTCATAGATAATCAATTGTAATTTAATTGTTTAGCCTGTCATTTCACGCGAAGTGACAGACTGTTTTCGTTGTTCCTGTTTATTTCTTTTACAGCCCGCTTTTTAAGCTGGCTTCAATAAACTGGTCCAGGTCTCCGTCTAACACGGCCTGTGTATTTCCCGTTTCAACATTTGTTCGCAAGTCTTTAATACGTGACTGATCCAGTACGTAGGAACGTATCTGGCTGCCCCAGCCGATATCCGACTTGGTTTCTTCCAGCGCCTGTTGATCGGCGTTGCGTAACTGTACTTCACGTTCGTACAGTTTAGCCTTTAACTGTTTCATCGCTGCATCTTTATTCTTGTGCTGCGAGCGGCCGCTTTGACACTGCACCACCACATTGGTTGGCATGTGTGTAATACGGACAGCTGATTCTGTTTTATTTACGTGCTGGCCGCCGGCACCACTGGCACGGTAAACATCAATACGTAAATCAGCCGGATTGATATCTATTTCAATGTCATCATCGATTTCCGGTGAAACAAAAACAGCAGCAAATGAAGTGTGGCGGCGATTACCCGAATCAAACGGTGACTTTCGCACCAGGCGATGCACACCGGTTTCAGTACGCAAACGGCCGAATACATAATCACCTGAAATGCTGATGGTAGCACTTTTAATGCCCGCAACATCACCCGGTGATACTTCCATCAGTTCGGTTTTAAAATCGTGTGCTTCACCCCAGCGCAAATACATGCGCAATAACATTTCTGCCCAGTCCTGTGCTTCGGTGCCGCCAGAACCGGCCTGTATGTCGACAAAGGCATTACAGGCATCCATCTCACCAGAAAACATGCGGCGAAATTCAAGACCGACTACGTTTTCTTCAAGCAATTTGAGGTCATCAATAATGCTGTTAACGCCTTCTTCGTCGTCTTCTTCGACGGACATTTCAAGCAGTTCTTCAGCATCGTTTAAGCCGTTATCAAGATTATCGATAGTTAGTACAATTTTTTCCAGCTTTGAACGTTCCTGCCCCAGCTTCTGGGCATTTTCAGGGTTGTCCCATATACCCGGCTGCTCCAGTTCGCGGTTAACTTCTTCTAATTCTTCTTTGCGCAAACCGTAGTCAAAGATACCCCCTAAGTGAATCGGTGCGTTCACGCAGGTCATTGATCTGGTTGGTAATCGGATTAATTTCTATCATGGAATCGTAAAACAGCTTACTTTTTATCTGGAGCAGGCATGATACCGGAAAATGCTTCTGGCTTCAGGAATATTTCCTCGTATAGCGAGACAGCATGGGGAATTATCAGCGTATCAAAGCACCACGGGTTTGGGCTTTTTCGCGACATCATTGCGCAGGTAAACCGGGATAGCCTCTGCAGCCGTTACCGTATTTCCTGCCGCCAGTTCCTGCGCGGCAAGCCTGGCAATAACTTCCGCACTGGGAAAGCAGTCTGGCAGCGTTGCCTGCAGCCTGAAACTATCATCTGGCAATATCTGTTCAGCATATGTCGCCCAGCCAGTTCCTGCCGCCACCCATAAACCGTCCGTTTCGCCGTCCGGCTGAGCGCTCATGACTGGCAATACAATTTTATCGGGCGAGATCACCAGCTCCTCGCCATCCAGTTGCCAGCAATCACCCTCTAAACGATAAGCTGCCCAGTACACTTCAGCCATGCGTGCATCAATCGCAGCGAGAATATTTTTATGATGCGTCTGCTCATAAGCCCGTTGTGCGATCGCTTTCAGGGTGGAAACGGGAATCACGGGAATATCATGGGCAAAGGCAATACCCTGCACCACACCTGCGGCAATTCTTAAACCCATGAATGATCCCGGACCTCTGCCAAAGGCAATTGCATCTATATCCGTAATTGCAAGCCCGGCATCAGCCAGCAGATCATCAATCATTTTCAGAATAAGGCGACTGTGTTCACGGGGTGCCAGCTGATATTTTGTGCTTACCTCAGCATCGATATATATGGCCGCAGAGCAGGCTTCGGTCGAAGTATCGAGTGCCAGTATCTTCATACCGCCTCGGCTATGTCTGATGCATGCATGCTTTCAAAAAAACGTATAACTTCAGCCACATCTGACGTGACCGGCATTGACGGCAAGCTGTTCAAAAATACACGGCCATACGATTTTTGTTTAAGCCGTGGGTCACCAATCATTACTACACCCGAATCATTGACATCACGGATCAGTCGGCCGACGCCCTGTTTCAACGCTATCACTGCCTGCGGCACCTGAAATTCCATAAACGGCTGGCCGCCGTTCTGCCTGATAGCATCGATTCGCGCCTGCATGACCGGATCCCCCGGAGAAGCGAATGGCAGTTTATCGATAATGACACAGGACAGGCTTCTACCCCTTACATCAACGCCTTCCCAGAAACTTGAGGTACCGAGCAGAATAGCATTTTCAGTCTGACGAAATTTTTCCAGCAACTGGTGTTTTGGCAAATCGCCCTGCACCAGCAATTCATAAGGCAGCATCTGTTTTAAATAATCACGTGCTTTGTACATAGCCGAGTAACTGGTAAATAAAACAAAGGCTCTGCCCTCACTGGCAGTTAATACCGGCAATGCTGCCTGCATTAATTCTTTTGTGTAGGACATATCAGACGGCTGCGGCAAATTATCCGGCAGGTACAGCAAGCTCTGTTTTTCGTAGTCAAACGGGCTTTCCCAGACACCGCTTTGATAATCCTGCAAACCGATGTTGCTGGCAAAATGATTAAACTGTTTGTTCACCTGCAAGGTTGCCGAGGTAAATAACCAGCTGGCAGAAAAATTATTGGTATGTTGCTGAAAAATTGATGCCACATCGATCGGTGTTGCATGCAGCATAAAACTTTTAGTGTAGGTCTCATACCACAGGATTGACTGAACAGAATCATTCTCATGCTGAGCGTCGTCAATGGTGAGAAAAGCCTTAAGCCGTACCAGGATATTTTGTGCGCGTTCATAGCATTGTTCCAGTCCACGGCCTCGCTCAGCTGCTGTCTGCAAAACTGAAATAAGATCTTCCAGTGTTGTCGACAGGTTCTCCAGTGACTGCCGCACGGACGGCTTGTTCTGTATTTTCTGCCAGGCATCACGTACACCGCTGTCACCCAGTGCCAGGCGAAAATCGCGCGCGACCTTTTCCAGCTCTTCTGCATAATCGCGCAGCTCTGCCATATCAGAAGCATCATTCACCTGCTCGGCAATGGCATCTCGTGCCAGCGATAAAAGCTGGCGACTGCTGACAGTGTTACCAAAAAATCGAGCCGCAACATCATATAACTGGTGTGCCTCATCAATGATAAAGGCATCAGCAGCGGGCAGCAATTCGGCAAAGCCTTCGTTTTTCAGGGTCATGTCCGCCAGTAATAAATGGTGATTAATCACCACAATATCAGCAGCCTGCGCCTGTTTACGGGCATTCACGATAAAACATTTTTCCCAGTCGTCACATTCGCCACCGAGGCAATTATCAGCGGTTGATGTCACCATGGGCCAGACATATGAATCCTCAGCAATACTGCTTAATTCTGAGGTGTCACCTGACTTTGTTTGCTTGGACCACTCATCAACCTCACTCAGCAGGCTGCGAGTTTCCCGATTAATAAAACCAAGGTGAGGCGCCAGTTTAAGTCGATGTAAACAAAGATAATTGCTTCTGCCTTTTAAAAGTGCAGAAGTTGACTGCACAGACAGAGCTTTAGTTACCCGCGGCAGGTCGGTGTGAAATAGCTGGTCCTGCAGGTGTCGCGTACCGGTTGAAATAATAACCTTCTTTTCAGAGAGCAATGCCGGCACCAGGTAGGCAAATGTTTTACCAATGCCGGTACCGGCTTCGGCGGCCAGCACTTTTCCAGACGCGATACCCTGATCAATGGCATCACACAGCGCTAGCTGACTTTCACGTACCTGGTAACCAGATACCTGTTCACAAAAAGGGCCGCTTGGGCCTAGCAGGTCAGACGCACGTGACATAGTCATTTAATAATTCAGTTTGGTTATGATTAAAAAGCTTTCAATGATTCAATTTTCTGGTTTGCCCGATTGTAAGCCTCTTCATCAACCAGTAATTTGCTCGCATCACGAATAAATTGCCAGTTCAGTAACTGTAATTCGGGGTCTGAATAAGCCAGACTATTGCTCCGTTTTGCCATTTGCACTGATCGTTTCGCTGCGCCCACCTGCAGTGACAACCAGGATAAGCGACTCCATGCCGGTGCATATTGCGGTTTGATTCGAAGAATTCGTTCCAGTTTATCGGTTGCAGCATCGTAAGCATCCAGTTCAATATGCCCGTCTACTTCCCTGAGCAATACATTAATGCTTTCAAACTCTGCAGAACGGTTTAGCCGCCAGGCATCGAATTTATGACTGCCGGCTTCACTACTGTCGATATTATCATCAACGGTTTGCGTTTGAGTCGAAGCACAGGAAATCATCAAAAATGTCACGGCAACAACAAAATAACTGCGTAAAAAAGCGTACATACACTATCGCGTTTAATTAAATAAGTTAAAGAACCAGTTAGTACTGCCGTCTGTTTCACAGTCACTAGTCTGTGCAGGCTGAGAACCGATTATGAAAGGCAATTCTACCGCATTTTCGCAACTTTTCTCGGTAAGCAGGCCATTATTTCCATCTATCCAGTATTTTGTTATCGATGACATCTGCGGCACATGGTAGGGCTGGTAGGCGACTTTACCTAATAACCTCTGCCAGATCTTCATCGCGCCCGAAGATCCTGTCAAACCCGTTGGGCTATTATCATCAAAACCGGTCCAGACAACAGCAACTATATCCCTGGAAAAACCGGCAAACCAGCTATCGCGCAGATCATCAGATGTCCCCGTTTTCCCTGCCACCTGTATCTCCAGCCCTTTTGACAGGCGTTTTGCAGTGCCGTATCGGGTTACATCGATTAGCGCCGAGTTAATTAAAGCAACGGCCTCAGGCTTTACCTGGTTATCGACATCCAGTGAATATCGTTCCAGTGGTTCAAGGTTTTTATCCAGTACTGCAAAAACACTGCGTATCGGGCTGTGAAATCCGTTAGCAGAAAACGTTTGATAAATCGAAGCTACTTCCATTGGCGACATGGAAACAGCGCCCAGTGCCAGCGAGGGATAGGGTTTTACTGGTTGTTTATTACCAAGTGCCTTTATCGTAGCAACAACATTATCAAGCCCGATATCCAGCGCCGTTCGTGCTGCAGGTATATTGTAAGATTTAAGTAAAGATTCATACAGTGTCACATTGCCGTGATATTCTTTATCGTAATTTTGCGGCTGCCATGGCGACTGGCCTGGCTGCTGTAAAGTCATTTCAGAATCATCCAGCAGCGTTGCCAGTGTATATCGCGACTCATCTTCAAGCGCTGCCAGGTAAACAACCGGCTTTATCAGCGAGCCAATTTGTCTGCTAGCATTCAAGGCACGATTAAAGCCCTTATAGCTAGGATTTCTATCGCCAACCAGCGCTAATAAATCACCATTTGATGGCGAAACGACCACAGCCGCTGCCTGTAAGTCACTGTCTTTTGATAATGTTGGCAACACATTTTTTACTGCCTGCTCGGCATTAAACTGAATATAAGGATCCAGCGTAGTAAATACCCGCAGACCTTCAGAATGCAGGTCTTCAGGCCGGTAATCCTGATGCAACTGGTGCTTGACTGCATCAATGAAAGCCGGATATAAGCCTGACCGCGCCTGTTGAACCGTAGCAACGGGTCTGGCCGATAATTTCTCCTGCTGACGAGCAGTTATTAACTCAACCTGTTGCATGCTAGTAAGTACAATATTACGCCGGGCTTCAGCATGTTCAGGATTTCTTACTGGGTTGTAATACGACGCTCCTTTCACCATGCCAACCAGAATCGCCATCTGATCAATTGAAAGTTCATTCAGTGACTTGCCAAAATAAAATTCACTGGCCAGCCCAAAACCATGAATTGCACGACGACCATCCTGGCCTAAATAGATTTCATTAATATAAGTTTCCAGTATCAGGCTTTTATCATAATGAAGCTCAAGCAATAATGACATGAATGCTTCATTAATTTTCCTGGTCAGCTTTTTCTCCTGGTTTAAAAAAAGGTTTTTGACCAGTTGCTGGGTTAACGTACTGCCACCCTGGACCGTCTTTCCTGAATAAATATTGACGAGTAACGCTCTTGCAATAGAAAGCGGATCTACTCCCCAATGTGTGAAATAACGCCTGTCTTCTATCAGTAACAGCATTTTTACAAACATATCCGGTACATCGTCCAGTTTAAGCAATACCCTGTCCTGTGAATGCGCAGGAAAAATACCGGTGAGATAACCCGCGTCGAAGCGCACAAGGTCAGCTTTTTCATTGCTATAGATGTTGACCAGATCTGAGACCTTGTTATCATTTATTACGACACGTACCGTATGAACAGGCTCAAGCCCATCCCAGAATACAAAATCCCTGGTCTTGATTTCAAAAATATTTTCGTAGTGACGATATTGAGCTTCCAGCTGGGGAAGCTGATCGACTTTTTTATAATTCAGGTAATCCAGTTCAAACTTTAACTGCTGTTTTGAAATTGACTTGCCAACATAGAGTTCAAGTGGACGTGCATACACATGTGCCGGCAATTGCCAGATACTACCTTCAAAACGCTGTGTAATTTGCTGGTCAAGTACAACGATATAGACAATAAAGGACAAAGCAGATACTAGCAGCAGCGGATAAACTACTGCGCCTTTTAATAGCCTTTTATGCCACGCCGGTTTTTTAGGCGAAGTTTTCCTTTGTCTACTCGTCTTTTTTTTAACAGTAGCTTTTTTAGCTTTCCGCGTTCTGGATATTTTTGGTTTTGTCGATTTCGAATTTTGGGGAGGCATTAATTCACAGATTCATCCACTTAAGATACGGAAATTATACTGTGTTACACAGACTTTATTCATTATATTTATGCACAAAAAAAAGCAGAATGAAATATCATTCTGCTTTTTAAGATTATGTAAGCTACTGTTAAATATGCTTTAAAGCAATTCTATTCAAACCTGGTTATTTGCAGGTTGATAAAAACCTTGCTGACTTACCACTGCATGGGTCAGACTCAAATTGCGTTTTACGAGTCTTCTGATCTTCTTCACGTTTTTTCAGCAAAGCCTGTTTCTGAGCTTCACGTCTTTTTTCTTCTGCTTCTCTTTGTGCAAGAACCTTCGCTTTTCTAGCTTCTTCCTCTGCCGCTAACTTTTCTGCTCTGGCTTTTTCCTGATATTCAGCACTGTTTTGTCTGCGCATTTCCTCAGCACGTGCTTTTGCTTCAGCTTCTTTCTGCGCCTGTAGTTTACGTTGCTTTTCCAGCTTAGCCTGTCTTTCGCGTTCCTGTTTAGCTTTTAATTCAGCCTGTTTCTTTTCATTAGCCCTGCGCTTTGCCAGTGCCTGCCGCTGCTTTTCTTCACGTACAAAAACCATTTCACTTTCAGCTGCTGTGACACCAAGCAGGGCTGCCTTACTCAACCAGCTGATAGCTGTATTATGATTCTTTTTGACACCTACGCCATAGGCATGCATTCTGCCCATATAATACTGCGCCTGTGCATTGCCATCAGTTGCTTTTGCTTTTAAGCTTTCCACATTAGCCTTATTCGCTTCTGTGACACCATTCTTTTCCAGGTCCCAGTAGAGCAATTTGAATCCTGCTGTTTCATGGCCCTGGTTTGCTGACTTTGGTAATCCAGCTGGTGGCTTCTTTCATATTCTTTGTTACGCCAAAGCCGGTTTCATACATTTCGCCGACTTTAAACTCTGCCTCAGCATTTCCTTTTTTGGCCAGCTTCATCTGAAAATCAAACAAACCATCTGCCTGAGCAATCACAGGTACAAAAAGAGTAAAAACAAATAGCAGAAATATAACAGCACCTGTACTGAAGGCTTTGCCGTCGGTACAGGTGCTTAATGCTGTATTACTGTTTATCTTATTCATTGTCATAATTTATAAAATATTCATACAGTAGAAATTGATAACATTGTTTCCATGTATTCTATTTTAAAACCTAGAAGATCACATCCAGTGCAACACTCATGATACCCACATCATTTTGTGGGCCCATCTGTGAAAAGTTTGTATTAAATAAACCGTAGTTGAAACCCTGGTTGGCAGCTGCCAGTTCAGCAGGATCAGTTTCTACATCAATCATCTGGTACTCAACTTTCAAAGCAGCACTATCATTAACTTCATAACGCAGCCCAGCAGTAATTGAGGTTTGAACAGGAACCGGGAAATTAACACTAAATCCAATGGCAGGATTACCGGTTGGACCGACAACAGTTGCCGCACCATTACCTGGCAGACCTACTGTAGATGCTTCACCTTCAATCGAGGCAAAGGTAATATGTGGTAGCCATTTACCAAAACGATAACCCAGTGTTGCATAATAAGACTCGGTATCACCAAATGCCTGGGACAATGTATCGGATGTCGTACGTTTTTGCCATTCGGCATAAACAACCACATTGGCCATATCCACGTTAAAACCGGTAGCCATTACGTTACAGTCGCCCTGACTGCCGCCTAAATTAACCGTTACATCACCAAGTAATGTATCAGGTACGGTGAACGGTTGACCGGTGACTTTCACATCACACCTGAAATTGCTGGCATGAGCCGTGTAACCACGGCCTGAGTATTTAATATCTATACCGTAAATATTTTCGGCCTCGAAATAGGCACCATTACCATTGGGAATATCATCACGATTAGAACCCAGGTAAGGCTGTAATGACAATGTGCCCGGACCAACCGAGAACTGAAGCAATAACTCAATACCATTTACTGTGTTCAGTGGATTGTTAAGCAGGTACACTTCCTGCGGTGGACGTATCCATGGGTAGGCATAGCCAACTTCTACATAATCATTTACCAGGTAAACAGGTTGTTTGATTTTACCAACATGGATGCTCGCTACATCATGAAGCTCATAGTCAATATAGGCCCATTCGATAATTGCGTTAAAGTTATTCTTATCGCCTCGACCCAGGATTTGAGCGACGACTGACATATCATCTGAGACATCAGAGCTTATTTGCAGACCAAAGCGAGTATCTCTCTCAAATGTTAAGTCTTCTGTAATACCTCGATCGCCCAGGCCGCCAATATAAATATTACCTTTGTCAGCGTCATCTATATCTACAATCTTTGCTGCACCTGCGGTCATAAAGCCATCAAACTGGATTGCCTGCACTGTGCTACTAGCTAAAACGGATAAAACGGCAGTAGCGACTAAGTTAAACTGTTTTTTCATCTGAGGAACTCCCCTGTTTTCATTATTATATTTTTATAGACCAATAAAAGTGCTTGGCAAGCAAACACTGACAAAATGACAAAGTTTTGTTTACATTTATTGACAAACCAGCGCTATCAATTTGAAAATCTTATTGATTCATTTACGGTAATTTGCAGAGAAAACCATCTTCAACACAAATAACTATAGACAATAAATGGTAATAATGGAGGAATTATGAAAATTTTATTTAGACTGGATTTGAATACGATTTAAGCCAGATACAATGCACATGAAAATCCATGAGCGGGACACTTAACTATCAAGACTAGCAGATGGTTCAGCTATAAATATCTGAGCCATTTTAATAAACCTGCAAATGTTCGCAATTAGTTGCGGCCATTAGTTATGATTATTAGTTTTTTTACCCGTATTTCTCTTCTTTGAGTTGTCTTTATAAGGATTACTATCGCTTATCTTAAATTCTATTTTAATCGGCGTACCCACTGAATTGAGTTCTTTTCTGAAAAAGTTGGTTAAATAACGCTTATACACGGAAGGTACTTTCGTTATCTGATTGCCATGGATAATAATCCTGGGCGGATTCATGCCGCCCTGGTGAGCAAAGCGCAACTTGATTCTGCGGCCGTTAATTAACGGTGGCTGATGTGACTGCACCGCTTTTTCCAGCAGGCGAGTAAGATCGGAAGTTGAATACTTTTGAATAGCTGAAGCATAGGCACGATCAATTGCACCATAGAGTTTGCCTACGCTAGAGCCATGTAGCGCTGAAATAAAAAATGTTTCAGCAAAGCGAACGAATGGTAATTGCTTATCCAGGCCCTTGTGTATTAGCTGTTTTTGATAATCGTCCATGCCATCCCATTTATTGATGGTAAGTACTAATGCGCGCCCTGCTTCAAGAACATAGCCAATCAAATGCAAATCCTGGTCAGCAATTTCCGTCCTGGCATCAATCATCATAATAACAACGTTGGCACGTTCGATTGCCTGCATTGATTTGATGATGCTGAATTTTTCTATCGCTTCATGAACCGAACGTTTGCGACGAATACCTGCAGTATCAATAAAGGTATATTTTTTACCATCCCGTTCGAACGGGATAAAAACACTATCGCGGGTTGTGCCTGGCATATCATACACAACTACCCGCTCCTCGCCGAGGAAACGATTCACAAGTGTAGACTTGCCAACATTTGGACGGCCAATAATGGCAACTTTTATACTTTCATCAACAGGCTCACCATCATCAAGGTTATCCGACTCGTCAGCTTCAATGCCGGGCGGCTGTATATTCAAGTCGCTAAGTACACTCGACATCATTGACTGAATGCCGCGATTCTGCGAAGCAGCAATTGACTCAGGTTCACCAAGCCCCAGCGAAAAGAAATCACTGGCAACGGTGCGTGCATCCAGGCCATCGGTTTTATTAACCACAAGTTTGACCAGTTTGCCGGTACGCCTTAAAGATTCGGCGATCACTTCATCCGCAGGCGTTAAACCATCACGCGCATCAACCATAAAGAGAATGATATCGCTTTCATCAACAGCCAGCCTGGTCTGTTTTTCCATGTGTGAATCGAGTTCTTCAGTCTCTCCGCTTAAACCACCGGTATCGATGATAATTAACTCAGCGCCATTAAACTCGAATCGTCCATACTGACGATCACGGGTAAGCCCGGGGTAATCGGCTACCAGTGCATCCCGTGACTTCGTTAGCACATTAAATAATGTTGATTTACCGACGTTGGGGCGTCCTACCAGTGCGACGACAACTTCAGGTTTAATTATCTCTGACATAATATATTAGTCTGGCTATGGTGCTAAAAGCCGTCGTCGTGTTCACGAAGTGCAAGCACGTATAATATTCCACCGCGTGTAACCACTGCCAGCCTGTTTTTACCTTTGACTACAGGCGGCACAATAATACCGGTACTGAGGTCCCAGCCCAGATCATCGAACTGCCCCAGTTGATAACGCGCAACAAAATGCCCGTCATAACGTGACAACAAATGTACATAACCTTCAAAATCACCCACCGCCAGATAATCACCGAAAATGGTAGGACGCGTTAGACTTCGATAAGCAAGCTTTTCCTGCTTCCAGATAGTTGCACCATTTAAGCGATCGAGCGCCCAGATGTTCCCATTCTCATCACTGCTGTACAGGACTTTTTCGTCCAGTGTCACACCGGTATGCGTTGAGAAATCCCGTGCCCATAAAAACTGGCCACGTTCAACATCAATAGCTGCAACACGCCCCTGAAAACTGGCGGCGTATAAAACTCGGCCATAAAGCTCGGCATCACCATCGATATCAACCAGCCGTTGAATTTCGGAACGGCCAGTAGGAACGGCTAAAGCGATGTCCCAGATGATTTCACCATTATCAGGAGAGATAGCAATTAATCTTCCATCATCCAGACCGGCAAATATTCGGTCACGTGCAATCACTGGCTCACCGGCACCACGAATCGTTAGATCTGGAATCGCCCGCTGGTACTGCCAGCGGATTTTGCCACTCTGTAAATCCAGGCTAAGAATTTTACCGTCTACCGTCCGGACAATCGCCGTATTGTCATAAATAGCGGGTTTCGCCAGCACTTCAGTTGGCACTCGCGTACGCCATAGCTGAGTACGAGTCGCCGCATCAACAGCAATAACATGGGCATCGCGGGTAGCTACTAACCAGACATTTTCGTTGCCGCCAACGCCAGCACTAATAACCGTATCCAGTTCGATGTCATGTTCAAAATCCCCGCTTGCCAGACTAATGACACTTAAGCGGCCATTCCTGCTTATTGTTACTGCAATTTCTTTTAAAAGCAGCGGCTGTAAAAATACGTACTGCTCTTCAGCGCCGGCCCCGGTTGATTTATGCCAGGTGACGTCAAGGTAGTAATTACTATCGAAAGGCACCAGTTCAGTCGGCTGGTCGAGATTATCATCATCGGCACAGCCACTGAGCAATATGCCCAGCAACAGAAAAATGAGGTAACGGGTATTAAATAAAACGTTAAGGTTATGCACAGAATAATTTATATGTTTGAGTAGTAGGAATATTACGGCTAATGTGAATTCTTAGTTACAAAATCACAGAGTTAAGTTCACATTATTGTGGCTACATTCAGTATTCTATGAATTAACTGAATACTGGCTATTGTTGTATAAATTGTGATTTACACTGGCTGCAGAGGACTGACCAAGTTTCTGCCGTTTCAACTTCAACCATTTACTTGCCGCCGCACCCTGCAAACTGATCGCCCGGTCATAAGCCATGCGAGCCTGTGCAATATCACCTTTCGCATCAAATAAGTCACCTTTAATTTCTTCATATTGCGCATCATAAGCCGGATCATGTTTGGTGTTTAATAGTGAAGTCGCCAGCTCATATTTTTCCTGCTCGATGTAAACTCTTGCCAGTCGTAAAGTGGCAACCTGTTTGATCTGATCATCACTGGCATGTTTTACTGCCAGTTCGAGCTGTGCTACGGCGACATCACTGTTACCTTTTTCGTATTCAGATTTTGCCATTGCCAGCGATGATAATGCCGCATAGGGTGTATCCGAAAAATCATTAATCAGACTGTTATTAATATCAATAACCTTGTCATCAGCCTGCTGTGTGGCAATTCCCTGCATTAGCTGCATATACATATCACTTGCCTGCACAGCATGAATGTGGCTCTGCTCATTGTAATAACGCCAGCCAAATAATCCTGAGACGCCAACAAATAAGCCAACAATAAGTGAAGTACCGTTTTCCTTCCACCATTTTTTCAGGGCTTCAACCTGCTGTTCTTCTGTTTCGTATTCGTTCATTGAATTTTCTCAAGCTAAATTTAAATTAGTTATATTTCTGCTAAAAAGTCGAGCACTGTTGTAAAGCTGACACTTTCCTGCTCTTTTTTCTCAAGCATGTACTTTACAGTAAACTGCTCTTTCTGCAGTTCATCTTCCGCAAGGATCAGGGCAATTTTTGCACCGCTGCGATCAGCCTTTTTCATCTGGCTTTTCATCGATCCACCGCCACAGTGGCACAGCATTTTGAGATCGGGGTAATGTTCTCTAATATCTTCGGCTAACTGCAGTCCTTTAATTTCACATTCATCACCCAGCAAAACCAGGTAGACGTCGACGGCATCAGCAGGCTGTTCCTGTTGCGCTTCCAGTAGTGAAAGAATACGTTCAACACCAAGCGCAAAGCCAATCGCAGCCGTGGCCTTGCCGCCCAGTTGTTCAACCAGTCCATCATAACGTCCGCCGGCGCATATTGTACCCTGTGCACCAAGGTCATCGGTAATCCACTCAAATACTGTTTTACAATAGTAATCAAGACCTCGAACCAGTCTTGGATTAATCGTGTACTTTATACCGGTGGCGTCCAGCCTGGCCCTTAGTTTATCAAATTGCTGGCGAGATTCATCGTCGAGATGATCCATCAGTGCGGGGGCATTGTCCAGCATCTGCTTCATCGCCGGATTTTTGCTATCCAGTATACGCAGCGGATTGCTTTGCAGGCGGCGCTTGCTGTCCTCATCAAGCAGCGATTCGTGCCCTGTAAGGTAGTCTACCAGTACGGCTTTATAAGCCGCCCTTGCCTGGTTTGAACCAAGGGTATTTATTTCCAGCCGAATACCTTTAAGCCCTAATTGCTTCCAGAGCCTGGCTCCGATCAGGATTAATTCCGCATCAATGTCAGGAGTTTCAACACCATAGGCTTCTACACCAAACTGGTGAAACTGGCGGTAACGGCCTTTTTGTGGACGTTCATGCCGGAACATGGGGCCGTTGTACCATAAGCGCTGCACCTGGTTATGTAACAGTCCATGCTGTATCCCGGCTCGAACACAACTTGCCGTACCCTCGGGGCGCAGACTTAACTTATCGCCATTACGGTCTTCAAAGGTATACATTTCTTTTTCGACAATATCGGTAACTTCTCCGATAGAGCGACAGAACAGGTCGGTCGATTCCACCAGTGGCATGCGAATTTCCTTATAGCCGTAACTCGTCATTAACTGGCGGATAACAGCTTCAAAAGACTGCCATCGGTGACTATCTTCGGGTAATACGTCGTGCATTCCACGTATAGACTTAATTAACTTGGACATGAATTGTTAGATTTGGTTAATAGTGTAAATGGCAGCGATTTTACATTGATTCGCCTGAAAAGCGCAGTTTGAATGCCTGTTTTTGGCAATTAGTGGAAAATGATATTGCCACCATCGCTAGAAACTGAAAATACGGCGGTATTGTTAGCCCGTATCACATCATCCAGATCGATTTCAAGGTTATTAAGTGCCACGCTGGTTGTGCTGGCGTTGCCCATGGTTATTTTAAAGGGAGCCTTGCCTTCAATGATCCGACTGCTGCCAACCGGGATCATATTATAAAACAGCCGCTTTTTTCTGGCATCTTTCACTTCAACCCACGAGCCATCTGCAGCATAAATTTCAAGTTTGTCCTGCAATTCATTTTCTTCAGGCTCAACTTCTGCGGCGGTGTTTTCAACAATCGCCGGGGTCTCTACGTCACCTATGACAGGTTCTTCTGCCGGTGCCTGGTATGAAGTCGCGCTCTCATTAACAGATTCCGTTTCTTCAAGTACATTTTCTATAGATTCGGGCTGTTCGCTATCCAGTTCAGCTTCAGGCATAGTCGTGATCTGCCCTGTATCGTCACGCTGTAAACCCGGGAGATCCAGTGAGTTACCGGTAAAACTTGGCTGCTTTGATTCCAGCTCTGTTTCCATGACATCCGCTTTTTCCTGATAATACTGATAACTGCCGAAAATTATTATCGTTATACCGGCCAGTATGAGCAAGACAGTAACCAGCTTGACTAGCGGAGATTGACTGCTGGCTTCACCGGGTAGCTTCGAGCGAGGCTTTAACTTTACCTGGGCACTCTCCGGCCTGGCACGGTTATAACTCGACAGCACATTCGCTTCGCTGATTTCCAGGAATTTCGAGTAGGCACGGAGGTAGCCCTGGGTAAACGTAGCCGCCGGCAACGCGGCTAAATCACTATTTTCGATTGCAACAATAGTCTGTGCAGGAATTTTTAACTGGGCTGAGACATCTTCAACCGTAAAACCTCTAGCCTCACGGGCCCTGGCCAGCAAAGAACCAAAATCTATTTTTTCTTCAGCGTTATCGTTGTCTGAGCTGTTCATTATGTGCTTCCGCCTCTACCCAGCCAGCTTCGTCAGAGTCAGGAAATTGACTAATTAACTGCCTTGCGTATTTTAAATAATGTTTATCTGCGCCCAGTGCTTTTTCTGCCTGTATCTGGATCCATAAGCTTTCTGCGCTGGCCGGTTTAACATCGTGATAGCGTTGAATATAGGCACGCGCCATCAAATATCGCTCTGTTTTTACGCCGACCTCAGCCATGGAAATTAATGAACCCGGAACTTTAGGCTCTATTCGCAGTGACTTTCTCAATAAAGCTTCGGCCTTTTTGTATTCACCCGCTTTTGTATAACAGCTGCCCGCATTACTTTGTGCCAGGTATTGTCCCTGATAAAACGGGTTATTGTAAGCCACGGCGAATTTTTCCTGTGCTTCTTTAAGACGGCCTGTGGAACACAAAAAAGCACCGTAGCTATTAGACAGGTCCGGGTCATCCGGTTTCAGATCCAGGGCCTGTTCGTATTTTGTCTGGGCATCTTCATCAAGACCGAGTAAAGCATAAAGATAGGCCAATGTTTTATAGGCAACAAGATTATCAGGATTCTGATCGATCGCTTTTTCCAGCTTGTCTCTCGCCGGCTCATACTGTTTACGCTGTATGTAGCCAATGGCAAGCTGTACATTCAAGTCTGAAGCTTCGACAAGATCAACTTTTTTCTCTTTTCTTTCCGGTGCCTGTTGCCCCGTTGTTCCACAGGACAGTAAAAAAAAGGATACGAGTGTTATTGTTATTATTTTTATTACTCTGCTGTGCATTAATTATTCCATCCCGAATCTGGGTTCAGTAAAGCGACGATGCCGTCGGCTTTTATCTTCGATTTTTCCTGCCAGCTGACCACAGGCTGCGTCAATATCCTCACCCCGGGTTTTCCTTACAACGGTGGTCATGCCTGCGTTATGCAAAATCTCACTAAATCGTGATATTGCCTGCCGGGATGAGGTGCTGTAACCCGAACCTTCAAACGGATTAAACGGAATGAGATTCATTAAAGTCGGAATACCTTTTAATAGTTTAATCAGCTCACGGGCATGTTCAGGCTTGTCATTAACACCGTCTAACAGCACATACTCAAAGGTTATTCTAGAACGTGAATTCTGTTTATCAATAAAACGACGGCATGCGGCCATTAATTCTTTCAGGGGATACTTTTTATTGACGGGGACCAGCTGGTTTCGCAGCTCGTCATTAGTGGCGTGTAATGAAACCGCCAGCCGCATATCAAGCGTATCACCCAGGCGGTCCATAGCGGGAACAACCCCGGCCGTACTGATGGTGACGCGACGTTTGCTTAAACCATAGGCAAAATCGTCCATCATTATGCGCACAGCAGAAACGACATTATCAAAGTTTAATAAAGGTTCACCCATGCCCATCATCACCACGTTGGTGATTTTGCGCCCCGGTTTCTTTTCTTCTTCGAGCAGATGAGCAGCCAGCCAGACCTGGGAAATAATTTCTGCCGTTGTCAGGTTACGGTTGAAACCCTGGCGCCCCGTTGAGCAAAAACTGCAATCCAGTGCGCAGCCCACCTGTGAAGACACACATAAAGTACCGCGATCATCTTCAGGGATGAAAACAGCCTCGATATGGTTGCCATCGTGCAGGCGAAGCAGCCATTTACGAGTACCGTCTTTTGAGAGCAGATCACTGGCAACTTCCAGGTTGCTGATGCAGCTACTTTCTGACAGCTGCTTGCGCAGGTCTTTGGACAGGTTGTTCATTTCCTGAAAATCAACCACGCCCAGCTGATGGATCCATTTCATTACCTGGGTGGCACGGAATTTTTTCTCGCCAATCGATTCGAAATATTCCTCAAGAGCAGCTCTGTCCAGGCCCAGTAAATTAGTGAGGCCGGCGACTGGAAGGCGTCGTGCTGGGGTTATATTAATTGTTGGCTGAATTTCGTTCATCACAGTGATATTACATGATTAGCTCGACAGAACCTATATTTAGTCCACAGATGGGGCCAAATGAACGCGATATCAATCTTCCTTTTCTTCCATCCAGGCCATCTGAATAGCTTCCAGGATACGCTCCCCCGAATGCTCCGGATCATCGTCAAAATCATCCAGATCAATAACCCACTGCCGAAGCTCAACAAAATTGACATATTTGGGGTCCACATCAGGATGAGCTTCATCCAGTTCGATTGCGATATCCAGACTATCCACCCATTTTAAAGCCATCGGTTTTCTCCCATACTCAGCTGTTACTGTATAGATTAATGGTTTTCAGAAACCATGTTAATTGTGTACTTCGGAATTTCAATCACCAGGTCAGTATCGCCAACAACCGTCTGACAGCTTAACCGTGAGTCAGGATCAAGGCCCCACGCCTTATCCAGCATGTCATCTTCGTCTTCGGTATTTTCATTAAGCGAATCCATGCCTTCACGGATATATACATGACAGGTTGTACATGCGCAGGATTTTTCACAGGCATGTTCGATTTCGATATGATTCTGCAGTGCCGCATCACAGATAGTGGTTCCTGACTCAGCTTCTATAACCATGCCCTCTGGACACAGTTCTTCGTGCGGTAAAAATATAAGTTGTGGCACTTTATAACTCCTCTGCCTTGTCTTTAGTGTTCACGTCCGCTTCTGTTTGCGAAGCCGGATCTGAAACATACTCGTTAATCGAATGGCCTTGCATCGCCACTTTAATATTAGAATTCATGCGACGTGCAACATAATCCTCACAAACTTTTTCCAGGTGTTTAATTGCCTGCTGAATTTTATCTACATCGGTATCTGATTTAACATCACACAGACCCTGTCGAGCCAGCTTGATATCAGAAATTTCCTGTTCGGATAACAGTTGTTCTGCGTCTACAGCCAGTGCTGAATCCAGTGCTTCCAGTACCCGATCGGCTTCAACCTGCTGCTCAAGTAAACTGCGCGAATACATGTCGTCTTCAGCATGTTCAATCGAGTCACGTAACATAGTCTCGACTTCTGCATCGCTCAGTCCGTAGGAAGGTTTGACATCAATACTTGCCTCAACACCGCTGTTTTCTTCTCGTGCACTGACAATCAACAGGCCATCAGCATCAACCTGGAAAGTTACCCTTATCCTGGCTGCACCTGCTACCTGTGGCGGAAAGCCACGCAGCTCAAAGCGCGCCAGTGAACGGCTATCGCTAACCAGTTCGCGGTCACCCTGCAAGACATGCACCGCCATTGCTGTCTGACCATCTTTGTAGGTGGTAAATTCCTGTGCTTTTGCTACGGGTATTGCTGTGTTTCGGTGGATAATCTTTTCCACCAGTCCGCCCATGGTTTCTATACCAAGAGACAGTGGAATTACATCAAGCAGCAGCATTTCGTCGTCAGGCTTATTACCAACGAGCACATCCGCCTGCAAGGCAGCACCGGTTGCTACAACCTTATCCGGATCAATACTGGTTAACGGCTCACACTCAAAGAACTCCGCAACCATTTCACGAACAAGCAGTGTACGCGTTGAACCACCAACCATAACGACTTCGCTAATATCTTCTTTTTCGATATCCGCATCTCTCAACGCACGACGGCATGACATTAGTGTTTTTTTAACTAAAGGCATCAAAAGTTCTTTCAGCTTCGCACGATCCAGTTCACCCTGCCACTGACAACCGTCAACATCGATATTCATTTCAACGCTTTCTTTCTCCGCCAGAATTTCTTTAGCACTGCGCGCCTGCTGCATAAGCAAACGTTGTATAGCAGGTTTATCGGCGTTTTTTATGCCCGACTGGGTAACAAGCCAGCGTGTAATTTCGTAGTCAAAATCATCACCGCCAAGTGAGCTGTCACCACCCGTTGCCAGTACTTCAAATACACCTTTATTCAAGCGCAATATTGAAATATCAAAAGTGCCACCACCCAGATCGAAGACAGCAATAACACCTTCATTACCAGTATCCAGGCCATAGGCGACTGCCGCAGCTGTAGGTTCGTTCAATAAACGCAACACTTTAATTTCAGCCAGTTTGGCAGCATCTTTAGTTGCCTGGCGCTGTGCATCATCAAAATAAGCCGGCACGGTTATAACTGCACCGCTCAACTCATCACCCAATGTTTGCTCTGCGCGCTGCTTCAGTGTTTTTAATATTTCCGCTGATACTTCTACCGCGCTAACATCTGCATGACGCGTCTTGATTCTGGGCACTGAGCTTTGCGTATCAGAGAACTCATAGATATGATGAGAAGCATCTGCTGCTATATCTTCAGCGCCACGGCCCATATAGCGCTTTACTGAAACAATGGTATTAAGCGGATCAGATACACTAAATTGTTCCGCCGACTGGCCCACCTGCACACCGTTTTCACCGTAATGAACAACCGATGGCAATAAATGATTACCTTCAGCATCAGGCAAAGTACTAACATCACCACTGCGCACCGTGGCAACCAGGGAATTGGTTGTACCGAGGTCGATACCAACTGCCAGGCGGTGTTGATGCGCGGTGGTCGATAGTCCTGGTTCTGCTATTTGTATTAGTGCCATAGTTATTGCCGGTTCTTCACAGAACGTAAAAATTAACCGTATGATTCATCTTCAATATCAGCGGTCAGGGTATTAATTTCTTTTTTTGCTTTTTGCATAAACTGTAGTTTACGAATTAGCTCACGCGCATCATCAAGCTGATCTTTTTCATAGGCCTGTGCAAAATCATTCATCATTGTATTTGTCGAAGTTTTTACATCTTTTGCCATCTTATCCAGTGCAGCAAGAGGATCTGTTTCGTTTTTAATACTTTCAAGACGCTCTCGCATTTCTAACTGCTGCATTAAAAATCCCGCATCCATAGTTGTTTCATTGTCCATATTGAAATCAACGCCTTTCAGCTTTAATAAATAAGTCGCTCTTAATACCGGATCTTTTAGTGTCTGCTGCGCTTCGTTGAGCCATGAAGTTTGCTGCATTGAAATTCGTTTTTCCTGGTCACTGCCATTAGCAAACCTGTCAGGATGCACCTGTTTCTGCAAAGCCATATACTGTGACTGCACAGCAGTTAAGTCTACATCATATGATACAGGCAGATTAAACAACTCGAAAAAGTTGCTGCTAAGAATATCTTTTGACACTACAGTATTTGCCAGGAAATTAGGACAGAAGCATTAAACAGGGTACCCGATACAACAAAAGCTAAACCGTGAAGCTTTCACCACAACCACAGGCAGCCTTTTCTTTCGGGTTATTAAATTTGAAACCTTCATTCAGCCCTTCTCTCGTATAATCAAGCTCTGTACCGTCGAGGTAGACCAGGCTTTTTTTATCGACAATCACTTTAACACCGGCATCTTCAAAAACTTCATCTTCCGGGTTAACATCATCGACAAATTCAAGTACATAAGACATGCCGGAACAGCCCATGGTTTTCACGCCAAGACGCAAGCCGACACCTTTACCACGATTGTCTAAAAACGCTTTAACACGCTCTGCTGCTGGTTCTGTTAATGTGATTGCCATGTCTGTATGTACTCTCTATTTTTATGTTTCAGCTGATACAAAAAATATGTTAACTGTTTTTTTGTCTGTAATCAGATATTGCAGCGTTAATTGCATCTTCAGCCAGTACCGAACAATGAATTTTAACCGGTGGCAAAGCAAGCTCTTCAGCAATTTGCGTGTTTTTGATCGCCTGCGCTTCATCCAGTGTTTTACCTTTTACCCACTCTGTTAATAGTGAGCTAGATGCAATTGCACTGCCGCAACCATAGGTTTTGAAAACGGCATCTTCTATGATGCCATCATTATTAACCTTGATTTGAAGTTTCATTACATCGCCGCAAGCCGGTGCTCCAACCATACCGGTTCCTACATTGTTTTCATTCTCAAAACTGCCTACATTTCTTGGATTCTCATAGTGATCCAGAACTTTTTCGCCATATGCCATGATAGTTACCTTCTAACTGCTGTGTTCATTTACATCTATATTTGATGCAATATTTATCTGTTTGTTCGACTTTTTACTTAATAAGTACTGCTATTTAGTGCGCCGCCCACTCAATACTATCGAGATCAATGCCCGCTTTATACATATCCCAAAGTGGTGATAGTTCACGCAGTTTTTCTACTGCGTTGCGAACATATGCAATTGTACGATCGATTTCTTCTTCCGTGGTATAACGTCCCATTGTGAAACGAATAGAGCTATGAGCCAGTTCATCATTACGGCCTAAAGCACGTAACACATAGCTGGGCTCAAGACTTGCTGAAGTACAGGCACTACCGCTTGAAATAGCCAGGTCCTTTAATGCCATTAACAGGCTTTCACCTTCAACATAGTTGAAACTGATGTTGATATTACCGGCAATGCGGTGATCGACATCACCATTAATGTAGACTTCTTCCATGTCTTTAACGCCGTCGTACAACTTGTTTCTCAAAGCCAGCAAGCGTTTATTTTCTTCAGCCATTTCTTCTTTAGCAATTCGGAATGCTTCACCCATGCCAACAATTTGATGTGTTGCCAGGGTGCCAGAGCGCATGCCGCGTTCATGACCGCCACCGTGCATTTGTGCTTCCAGCCTGACCCGGGGCTTTCTTTGTACGTATAAAGCACCAATGCCTTTGGGACCGTAAACTTTGTGAGCCGAAAAACTCATCAGGTCAACAGGCAGTTTTTCCAGGTTGATTTCAACCTTGCCAGGACTTTGTGCAGCATCGACATGAAATACAATTTTTCTTGCGCGGCAAATATTACCGATAGCTTCAATATCCTGAATGACACCAATTTCATTATTCACATGCATGATAGAAACCAGAATGGTGTCGTCTCGCAGGGCATCTTCAAACACTTTAAGATCGAGCAGGCCGTTTTCCATAGGATCAAGGTAGGTCACTTCAAAGCCTTCACGCTCAAGCTGACGACAGCTGTCTAAAACAGCTTTATGCTCTGTTTTGCAGGTAACAATATGCTTGCCGCGTTTTTTATTAAAATGCGCCACACCTTTAATTGCCAGGTTGTCAGATTCTGTAGCACCGGAGGTAAAGATAATTTCTTTAGGATTAGCACCAACAAGATCCGCAATATTTTTACGCGCTGTTTCAACTGCCGCTTCAGCAGTCCAGCCAAAAGCATGACTGCGTGATGCAGGATTTCCAAAACTACTTTCTGGCCCCATATATTTAAGCATCTCGGTAACAACACGCTCATCAATCGGGTTTGTTGCTGAATAGTCCAAATAAATTGGCTTGTCTGCTAAATTTTGTTCACTCACTTTTATCACCTTAACCTGTTGTTATAACCTGTTATTACTATTTTCAAACAGTCGCTGCCATCATCACAGTTGACTGTTGATTAATTTCAATAATGTCACTTAATGCAACGAGAAATGCTGTTACATCTGACATCGTATTATCCTTTCCAAAGCTAACTCTTATTGCTGAGTTTGCTAATGCTGCCGGTACTTTCATCGCAACAAGTACATGGCTCGATTCTGTTTTTCCGCTGGTACATGCAGAGCCGCTTGATACCGCTATTGCTTTTCTGTCTAACTGCATAAGCAGGGTTTCACCGTCAAAACCCTTAACGCCAAACTGTACCGTGTTTGGCAATCGTTTAGCATGCTCGGCAAATATCTCAACAGAGCTGAATGCTTTTAAACCTGCTTCCAGTGCATCGCGTAATTTACGTGTATGCAAACTTCTTTCCTCAAGTTCACTTATTGCCAGCTCTGCTGCTTTACCAAAGCCGACAATGGCAGCAACATTTTCTGTTCCTGCACGTAAATTATGTTCCTGTGTACCACCAAACTGTATCTTGCCCAGCGGCAGCCGCTTATCCACAATTAAAGCACCTGCACCCAACGGACCGTAAAGCTTATGTGCTGATAGTGTCATTGCATGCATGCCGCTTTCAATAAAGTGAAGCGGTATTTTTCCCGCTGCCTGCGACGCATCGCTATGAAAATAACAGTCATTTTGCAGTGCAAATTCAATCAGTGGCTGTAACTCCTGTACCACACCCGTTTCATTGTTAGCCGCCATAACCGACACCAGCGATAGTTTCCCGGTCATTGCCTGCTCTAATACCGGCAAGCGGATCATGCCGTTTTCATCAGCTGCAAGCTTTGCAACGGATTGAGACAGGTTCATTGCTGGCTCAAGTAAGGACATATGCTCAATCGCGCTTATTGCAATGCGGCAGTCATCACCCTGTTTTGACAGCTGCCTGCTAAATCCATTTAACAGTAAATTATTTGATTCCGTGCCGCCGCTGGTAAAAATTACCTGCTCGGCCCTGGCGCCGGCCAGTTGTGCGACTGACTCTCTTGCCTGCTCAATGGCATCTTTCTGCAAGCGCCCGAATCGATGAACACTTGAGGGATTCCCCGTTACCTGCCCCATATAAGGCAACATGGCAGCTAAAACTCTTTCGTCCAGCGCCGTTGTTGCATTATTGTCCAGATACACAGCCATAGGAATGCCCTGATTAATCAGTTGTTAGCAACCTTATCCTGACGAATCTTCACTTCATTCACTGCTTCCTGCGACATTATTTCTGATATTGAAATACCATCCAGGAAGGTACGAATTTCATTACTAAGTTCCTGCCATAAATCATGCGTTAAACACTGGTAGTCACCGTGGCAGCTATCACTGTCATTGCAATCAACAACTTTGCAGGTTTCATCAACGGCAAGAATAATGTCTGAAATACTTACGTCTTCAACACTGTTTGTTAATTTGTAGCCGCCGCCCGGGCCCCGGGTACTGCTGACAATGTTGTTACGGCGCAGCTTGGCAAACAACTGCTCCAGGTATGATAGCGAGATGGCCTGCCGATCTGAAATCGCAGCCAGTGAGACTGGCCCTTCACTTTGATGCAAAGCCAGGTCCAGCACAGCGGTTACAGCATACCGCCCTTTTGTAGTTAAACGCATATCAAATACCTATGTTTGTTAGTAGGTGAATTTTACTTAATTCCTACTAAATTAGTCAAGTATAAAACCTACTAATTTACTCAAGTATTACTTTAGTGATATGCAATCAGAATTTACCTGGTTCCCTTCACAGGAAATCATAGTAAACAACAGCTTAGGAGATATTTTCGTTAAAATGAAGAACTAATTTGATTCTATTTTCTCTGCATCATCATCCTCAACCACACTGGAAGTGATGGTACAGGCATCCAGGTCAGGCAAATGAGAAACATCGATTTCTGCGCCAAATTGTTTTAAAGCGGCACACATGACCTCCATTCTTTCATCCATAAGATGAATATGATCAAGCATTTTATTGATCGCCGTAGCCACCGGATCGGGGGCATCGCGCGTAGCACCATAGGCATCAAAACCCAATTTTTCTGCTGTTGCAGCGCGCTTTTGCTGAGCATCATCCGGATGATGGATTACCCGCCCCGGCACGCCGACTACAGTCGAGTTTTCTTCGACATTTTTAGTAACAACTGCATTCGAACCAATTCGTACGCCTTCTTCCAGCGTGATCGGACCCAACACTTTAGCACCGGCACCAACCACAACATTATTTTGCAATGTGGGATGCCGCTTACCAGCGTTCCAGCTGGTACCACCAAGTGTGACGCCATGATATAGCGTACAGTCATCACCAATTTCTGCGGTTTCGCCTATTACTACGCCCATGCCGTGGTCGATGAAAAAACGCTGACCAATGGTCGCACCAGGGTGAATTTCAATACCCGTCAACCAGCGGGAAAGATGCGACAACCAGCGTGCCAGCCATTTTAGTCCCATGTTCCACAAAGCATGGTTAAAACGATGAAACACTACTGCGTGCAGTCCCGGGTAACAGGTTATAACTTCCCAGGTAGTCCTGGCTGCCGGATCACGATCAAATACACAATTGATGTCGTCACGAATACTGATAATTTCTTCCTCGATTAAATAATAGCCCGCTTATACTGCTAATAATTACGGCTATGTTATACGAAATTCACCTCAATGTTATACCCTGAAAACTTACGTATATTTAACACACCGCTATCAAGGATTAAATACTGCCCTTTAATGCCCATGAGCGTGCCTTCAATTTCAGGCTGTTTATCGAAATTTAGAGATTTCACTTTTTCCGGGTACATCGATACCGGGTAACTTATATTGACCATATCCTCATCCAGCCTTTGTATGGCTGCCGCACCCTGCTCATTTGTTATTGCCGCAATTTCCGATGAACATTGATCAATTAATTCATCAGCAATCGCTTTAAGGTCCAGTGGCTCGGCATCAGCTTTTAGCATTTTTCGCCAGTCAGTACGATCGGAAACATGATTTTTAATCACCACCTCCAGCAAACCTGACTGCAAACGGTTAGCTACCTGAAAAATGGGCAGCGCCTGCGATGCGCCCTGATCTATCCAGCGGGTTGGAACCTGTGTTCCGCGGGTAATACCGACTTTTATTCCTGATGAGTTAGCCAGGTAAACATAATGCGGAATAAAACAGTTTGTTTCGCCCCACTCGGGTTCGCGACAGGTGCCTTCTGCATAGTGGCAGGTCTCCGGCTTCATGATACACATGTCACAGGATGCCAGGCTTCTGAAACAGGGGTAACAGTGTCCCTGTGCAAAACTTTTTTTCGTTTTTCGACCGCAGGCAACACAATGGATTTCATTTTGATAGTTCAGCTTTAATGTCTGCCCAATACCAGCATTCATTGGCAGAAGCTCATCTCCAACAGGCAACTGATACTGAACCGGCTGATTATGTTCAGCTTCACCCAGGGTTGCTTTCATTTTTACTATATTGCCAATCATTGTTATTCCAGTATTCACTTTAATTTAAATATTCTTAAGGTTTAATAAATGCTGCTATTTTTTCTACTGCCTGCTGCAAAACATCCACAGGTTGGGTATAGGCAAAACGGCAATGCTTATTTGCCTGGTAGCGTCCGAAATCAATACCTGGCGTTAATGCTACGCCCTGCTCATTTAACAGTTGCCTGACCCAGTTAAAACTGTCATCGGTAAAACGTTCACAATTAGCATAAATATAAAATGCTCCCTGTGGTTTTACCGCAATCTCAAAACCCAGCTGCTCTAAAGCCGGCACTAAATAATCGCGACGCCGCTTAAATTCATCTCTTCGCGTGTCCAGTTCGATTTGCGTTTCTTCTGTTAAGGCATTAAGTGCAGCATATTGCGACATCGTTGGCGGTGCCAGAAAAATATTCTGAGCAATACGGTCGATCGCATTAACATATCCATCGGGAACAACCATCCAGCCAACACGCCAGCCGGTCATACCGAAATACTTGGAAAAACTGTTTATAACAAAACAGTCATTTGAATATGACAATGCCGTGTAATCCCTGTTTTCATAAACCAGGCCCTGATAAATCTCATCGACAATCAGGCTGGCGCCTTTCTGCTTAACAAACTCGCACAGTCCTTTCAGCTGACTGACAGGCAACACCGTTCCAGTTGGGTTAGATGGCGTGGCAACCATTACCGCACGCGTTTTCTCATTCCAGTATTCTGCAACAGTTTCAGCATTTAGCTGATAATCACTGCCAGCTGTTACCGGCACTGATATTGCGCTAGCTGCAAGTATTTCCGCAATATTCCGGTTACAGGGGTAGCCGGGATCCGCCAGAACAACATTGTCGCCCGCATCCAGTAAACAGGTCAGCGCCAGCTGCAGTGCACCTGATGCACCCGGTGTGATAATAATTCGCTCGGGGTTTATTTTAAGTGAAAATTTTCTATGGTAATAGTCGGCAATGGCGCTACGTAATTCAGGCAGGCCCAATGCCGGTGTATAATGTGTTTTCGATTGTTTTAGCGCTTCGATGCCAGCATTAACAATGCTTTCAGCCGTACTGAAATCGGGTTCACCAACTTCCATATGGTAGATTGTTTTACCCTGCGCTGTCAGAGATTTCGCCTGCGCCAGGATATCCATGACATGGAAAGGACTGAGGTTTCTCGCTCGTTTAGATATTGTCATCTGGAGTTATTGCAATCACAAAGGCATGTCGAAAATAAAAAGCTGTTGAAATCCGTTATGCTGCATTTTACACCGAGATCTGGTCAGAGCTGTGAATAATTTCTGATAGCCTATATAATTACACCAATAACGATAATACCGACGACATCCACAGGGCTTTATGTACAAAGTAATCACCAATTTGATAAAAATATTCCTGCTGCCTTTATTGCTTGTCTCCAATAAAGCCGCACTTGCATTTCCAGAACAGTCATTAGTTCCCGGCGGAATCGCACTGTTGAAAATCTCCAGCTACAAACCGGACACAAAAGTTTATTTTAACAATAAACGCATTGCCGTATTCCCTTATCAAGACTCATGGATCGCAATGGCTGGCATTGGTTTGTCCAGTAAACCCGGTGATTACGAGTTTTCTATTAAACGTGCTGACGGATTAAGTCTAAACAGCAAGGTCACTGTTAAATATAAGAAGTATGAAGAACAGCACCTGACCATTAAAAATAAACGCAAGGTCAATCCTGATGCAAACGATAATAAACGCATTGTCTCTGAAAGTAAGCGCAAGAAGAAAGCTAAAAAACAATACAGCGAGATAACACCGAATGTAGATTTTATCTGGCCAGTAACCGGGCGTATCAGCAGCATATTCGGTTTACGCCGTTTTTTTAATGAACAGGAACGACGGCCGCATAGCGGGCTTGACATCGCAGCAGCGGAAGGCACTCCGATAAAGGCAACTGCTGACGGTACCGTAATAGATTCCGGTGACTTTTTTTTCAGCGGTAACATGATTTACCTTGATCATGGTCAGGGTATAATCAGTCTGTACGCACACCTAAGTGAACTGGCGGTAAGGCCTGGCGATGTTGTTAAACAGGGTGACATTATTGGCAAGGTAGGACAAACCGGTCGGGTAACCGGACCACACCTGCATTTTGCGGTCATTTCCAATGAGACGCTAATCGACCCCCTGTTCATGCTGCCAAAAGACGGCAATACCTACGAAGAACAATCTGCGTTGCAAACCACGAAAAACGCACCAAAATAAACTAATATCAACAATATTCATTAATAAACGGATAAAAAAGCTTGCGATTCACGTAAAAACAACGATAATTGCGCATCATAAAATAAAGTCAGCATTCTATTCATTAATGGCGTCGTCATTTCTGGCTTTTAATTTCATACAATCAAGATTATTAAACTATGGCTAAAGAAGAAGCAATACAGATGGAAGGCGTGGTGAAAGAGACACTGCCGAATACAATGTTCCGAGTTGAGCTGGAAAACGGACACACTGTTATCGCTCACATTTCAGGTAAAATGCGCAAACACTATATTCGTATCATGACTGGAGACGCAGTTACCGTTGAACTGACCCCTTACGATCTGGAAAAAGGCCGCATCGTCTACCGCGCAAAATAAACGTCCAAAAGAAAAGGCTGCTGATCGAAGGTAAAACACCCGGATCAGCAGCCTTTTTTATTTATACAACTATTTTTATACTTTCACTGCTTCTGAAAGCACCTCGATAACAAGTTCGTTATCTTTAGAAACTGTTACGTTTACATGGCCACCCTTGACCAGGTCACCAAACAGCAATTCATTGGCCAGAGGTTTCTTAAGTTGCTCCTGTATAACACGCGCCATAGGTCTGGCACCCATTTTAGGGTCATAACCTTTTTCACCAAGCCAGCTACGTGCTTCCTGATCAACGTTCAGGGTCACTTTCTTATCGTTAAGCTGCAACTCAAATGCCACCAGGAACTTATCGACTACATTGGATAATGTATGTGCATCAAGTGCGCCAAAGTTAACGATAGAATCCAGGCGATTCCTGAATTCCGGGGTAAACATTTTCTTGATTTCTTCCATACCATCAAGCTCGTTCTGCTGTTCAGTAAAGCCCATAGAACGACGCGACATCAATTGCGCGCCGGCATTACTGGTCATTACCAGGATAACATTTCTAAAATCTGTCTTGCGGCCATTACTATCCGTCAAGGTTCCGTGGTCCATCACCTGTAAAAGTATGTTGAATACTTCCGGATGTGCTTTCTCAATTTCATCGAGCAGCAGTACACAATGCGGGTGCTTGTTAACCGCTTCAGTTAACAGGCCGCCGTCATCAAAACCAACATAACCCGGTGGTGCACCGATCAGGCGCGAAACGGTGTGCCGTTCCATGTATTCAGACATATCAAAACGCATCAGCTCAACGCCCATTATGCTGGCAAGCTGCTTGCTCACTTCTGTTTTACCTACACCCGTTGGACCGGTAAACAGGAATGAACCAATCGGTTTATCCGGATCACCCAGACCAGAGCGTGACATGCGTATTGCAGTCACCAGTGTAGCGATCGCCTCATCCTGACCAAAAACGACCATTTTCAGATCGCGCTCAAGATTTTTCAATGCAGTCGGTATCAGAGGTGCTAACCGTTTTAGCAGGAATACGGACAATTTTGGCCACGATATTTTCTATATCATGAACACTAATTGATTTTTTATTAGTCTTACCCGCCTGTGCATACAACTGCCTGTTGGCACCGGCCTCATCGATAATATCAATTGCTTTATCAGGCAGAAAACGATCCATGATATAGCGTTGAGAAAGTTCAACCGCTGCACGTAGCGCGTTATTGCTGTACTTCACATCATGATGTTCTTCGAACCGTGTTTTCAGGCCTTTTAATATTTCAACAGTTTCTTCAACACTGGGCTCTTCGATATCAATTTTCTGGAAACGTCGAGCAAGGGCATGATCTTTTTCAAAGATACTTCTGAATTCGGCATAGGTAGTCGAACCGATACATTTCAGTTCACCGTTTGCCAGCATTGGTTTAATCAGGTTTGATGCATCCATCACACCACCCGATGCAGAGCCGGCACCAATAATGGTATGAATCTCATCGATAAATAAAATGGCACCCGGACGCTGGTTTAACTGCTTTAAAACACCCTTAAGGCGTTTTTCAAAATCACCTCGATACTTGGTACCTGCAACCAGTGAACCCAGATCCAGCGAAAAGATTGTGCTGTCCAGTAATACTTCAGGTACGTCTTTATCGACGATACGTTTTGCCAGGCCTTCAGCCAGCGCAGTTTTACCTACACCCGCCTCACCTACCAGTAGAGGGTTATTTTTACGTCGACGGCATAATATCTGTACCGTTCTTTCGACTTCATCATCACGGCCGATTAACGGGTCAACCAGACCCTGCATGGCACGTTGATTTAAATTGGTTGTGTAGTTTTCAAGCGGCTGTGACTCAGCATCCTGTGAAGCCGACTGATCAGAATGATCTTCCAGCTTTTCAGCTTCATTAGGCACTTTAGTAATGCCGTGTGAAATATAATTAACCACATCCAGACGGTTAACATTCTGTTGATTCAATAAATAAACGGCCTGGGATTCCTGCTCACCAAACATGGCAACCAGTACGTTAGCACCAACTACTTCTTTTTTACCGGATGATTGTACGTGAAAAACCGCGCGTTGCAGGACTCGTTGAAATCCGAGTGTAGGCTGAACTTCACCGCCAACAACATCGCCAAATACCGGTGTATTATTTTCCAGGTATTCTTTCAGCTCGATACTGAGCAGGCCTAAATCGGTTCCGCAGGCCTGCAGCACAACATTAGCACTGTTATTATCAATCAGCGAAAGCAGCAGATGCTCTACAGTGATATATTCATGCCGCTTTTCTCTTGCATCATTAAATGCTTTATTCAGCGATGCTTCAAGTTCTTTACTTAACATGGCGCTACCTACATTACCCTAACTCAGACAAACTGGTTAATTAGTTTCATTAGTGATATCAGGTTTCTTCCATGGTACACATTAGGGGGTGCTGATTAATTCGTGAAAATTCATTTACCTGATCCACTTTTGTCTCAGCTATTTCATGGCTAAAAACACCACAGATACCCTTTCCTTTTGTGTGCACTGACATCATTACTCGTGTTGCCTTTGCGTCATCCATTCCAAAAAACGTCATTAATACCTCAACCACAAACTCCATAGGAGTGTAATCGTCATTAATGACAATAACTTTATACTGTCCAGGCGGTTTTAATTTCGGTCTGGCTTCTTCTAAAGCCAGGCCACCGTCATTATCATAATCAGCATTATGCTCCCAATCATCATCACCGGCATTACTGATAGTGGCGTGATTACGTTCTATCTGATTACTCATACTTCACCTTCAGTGTAGATCAAACTTATTGATTTTTCTGAAGCCATAATTATATTTATATATTTATATTTCACGGTAATTCTATTTACAATTTTCAAAAACGTTCTACCTGCCATTTTAATACGTGCACATCACAGCACCACAGCCCTGTCGATCTACAGTAAAAACGGCGCGCACTAGCCCTAAGGTTTAATATATGCACGGGTTAAATTTAATCAAGTACGGATTCACACACTGTGACACGCATTTCATCAAACTGTTCCATGCGCTACTTCAATTAACCCAACATGATTATATTAAGTTATTGATTATTATATGACTAGAATAGAGCCAGTGAACCGAGTTTACATTAGATGCATCTAATACAGCAAGCCTGCAGGACACGTAGAACAACTATTTATGGTAATGTGGCCGCTCACATAGACCCGATAAAAATTACGGTATAAGTCGTTAGTCCACTGAAAGTTAAGGCTTTCTATTTTGCGAATTCAAGAACACTATTTAGTAATTCGTCTTTAAGCTTTTTATCAACCGCCTTCAACATACGGGCATTTAGTTGCGCCTGACTGCCCGCAGAAACTTTTAGCGGCCATGACTGGTAACCAATTACCGTAACACCATCCTTTGCCAGCAACTCTATTTTCAATGTTGACCTTAACCAGTACCAGTCATCTTTTTTGATCGGAGATTGAGCATTGAGACTGGAAGCCAGCTGATAACCTGATGAAGCAACATCAAATCCAGCTTTTGCCGCAGCGCCCTGCACAATATTATTTAGACCGCCAATATCATCTCGTTTAACTGTTGTCTGTAAAGGCAGCGCTCTTAATGCCTGCTGCATTTGTTCACCAAGCTCAGCAGCGTTCCATTTTGCCGGCTTACCTTTGCCATTGACGTCGATTATTTTAAGCGTTTTCTGTAATGCCTGTCTGTCATTCTGCAAAGTGTTCGCTTTATATAAATCGGCAATCTTTAACAGAGGATCATTGCGGCTTTTTTGCTGGTTTAAGGAAAACTGTGTTTCTTCATCCAGACGATCCATTTCCCCACGAATATTATTACCTGCCTTGCTCCGGTCCAGTACCGCCAAAGCATGGTAAGTCAAATCGGCACTGCTTTGCCATTGCTCGGCAATGCGTGCTCCCCGCACCATCTTGTCCGTTTTTAGATTAACACTGCTGGCTATGCGGTTACTTTTCTGCACTGTCTCAATATTGTCTTCTTCATTTGTCTGTACATCACTCGTTGTTGTTGAAACTTCCCTGATCTGTACTTCAAATATCTTTGCCAGGTTGGATAAGGCCCGCGCTTTTGCCTGCTCGGCTTTTGATGCAGAACCGGTAGCAGAAAGGTATTTGAAATTGGGATACATATCGGGCTCACCCTGAACCCAGTCGGGAGAGTCACTGGTACTCAAGACTGACGTTGATTGCATACAGGCAGTAATCAATAGGGCACTCATTAGTATTATTAATTTGAATATGGTTTTCATAGATTCCCGCTCAGCACTAATTTGTTTATTGAACAAAAATTACTTATCAGCTTTTTTATTGGCAAGTTTCAGCACTGGCGAGGACCAGTGTTTTATAACAAAACTGGACTGCTTTGGTTTTATTGTCACTGTCTCATTGATAACATCAACAACCTGTCCGGCTGCATTCTGCATCTGGATTTGAAGCTGATGTTCGCCAACGGGTAACAGAATTCGCTTCATCTCTATTTCTGCTGGCAGTGTAGTCCAGCTTCTGGTGTCAGCACGTTCAGTTACCAGGTTCGTTATAGTCATAAATAAACCAGCAAGTGCACTATTGTCCTGCGCTGAATGCTGTGTATTATATTTAACAACAGCACGTGCGGTCGCCCTCAGCATTATTCCAGGCATTGCTTCTTCTAGCGCATTTCTTGCCAGCGCATCAATATCTTCTGCTTTTTCCATTGCATACTGTTTATCGCCGACTAGTATACGCGGCTCATAAAGTAACTTTTTTGGTTCCTTATAGACCGGAAAAGCGACACGTAAATTTTGCTGAACTTGTGCAGAAAAAATAGGAATCGCTGTTTCACTGCGTATCGGTGCAAGCCCGTTATTCAGAATAACAATCAGTTCGCCATAATTATTATTCACTTTAAGCGGCTTGTAACTGCTCATGTTGAATTCTTTTTTATAACTTTTATACTCGCCCCATAAGCCCTGCTGCGCCAGTAGCCGTAACAGATCTTTCTTTATTGATTCAGGTGCCACGGGATAACTGCTGCCGCCTTTTTCCCGGTATACGGTATATGCCTTACGGTATGAAATAAGTGCCGAATCCGGCTCCCCCATACTTTCGTAAATTATGCCCTCGAGGTATCGAACAAAGGCGTCTTCCTCGGGTTCGTCGCCCCACTCCATCATTTTGACATTCGCCTGCAGCATTTCAACACGTGCACCATCAAGCTGGCCAATCTGAATGTAATTCATTGCCATATAGGCGTGCAGTAACAACTGCTCATAACGATCACCCTCATAACCGCGCAAGGTTTCGTTAACAGTTAGCGCAGCCAGATTTTCGCTAATGCTGACACCGTATAGTTGCTCAATTTCCTGCTTGGCGACTTCAAGTATCTGGTTGCTGCCGGTGAAATCGCTATTGATACGTCGCAACATACCTTTATCGAGAGAAGCAATAACTTCTTTCTGCTGCGGATCTTTTTCTTCTGCAATAGCAAGAGACAGTTCAGGCTGACCATTCAGCAGACCGTCTCTCATAGTTACAGCATGATGGCCATAACTGGTACAGGATTGAAGCGCAAGGACTGCGCTTATCAATAATGCAGCTTTAAAACATAACTTCAGAGGCATACCACTAGAAACTGAAAAATTCTGTTTAATCAACATAAGAGCCCATCATGTATAACTATAATTAACATCAATGTTTATATTTGCCAGGCATTGCTGCCCGCAGATCTCACCAGTCCCTGGCTTCCCATAGCGGGGAGCAATGTCATAAAGGATTCAAGGTAAACAGGGAAAATTAAACGAGTTCGCTATTCGAGTTCGCAATTAAAGGCGAAAACCACCTTTTTCAACTGTTTTCTTGATTTTCTTCTGGCCTACCCAGACCTTGCGATTAGAACCTAACTGTATGAGAGTGAGATCAATCTGGTAGAAACGAGCCTGCTCTCCGCTGACAGCATCAACAATTGTGTTAATTGATCCCTGCAGCATAAAATCCGCTCCTATTTCCTGGCCCATGGCTTTACGAGATTCTTCGGTGGCGTTTAAATCCTGATCTTTCACTTCACTACGCACTTCTTCACGATCTTTAGCAGATGCTACAAACTCTACTTCACCTGAATTAATCAGTTCACGTTCCATATCAGCAATAAAGGTACGTGTATTGATATGCTCATGACTTAAGTTACGTACCGTGCCAACAATCACGGTTGGTGCTTTACCCTTGTCGCGATTAAATTTTGTCAGCCAGCCTCGTGATAACACGTCCTGAATCATTTCCTGTGCAACCAGACGTGAGTCGGTATCATTCCAGTTACCACTAAGATCAGTAACCGAATCCGATTCAACACGTGTCACTGTAGGGTTACAGGCTGTAAGCAGAATCAGCAAACCAAACAGTGAAAACACCTGGTTTAGTTTATTAGAAAAAATTTTCATCGATATACTCCTTTAATTACTTTACTGATTTATTAAATAATATTGTTTTAAACTAAGATGCGTCGGAATGTATCGTTTTATAACATTAAGTGACTTTACTGACTAGTGAATAATCAGATTTTATTGTTATTATTCACTTTCTCAAGCTTAATCACAGCCGGTAAATTATGCCGCCAGGCATATAATTACTGGTAACTAATATACGATGAAAGATAACAGCAAATACAATAAGTTGCACTCAGCCGAAGCAAAAGGTATGGTCTCGCAATGAAAAATATTGACACTTTACTGCACGCCCGCTGGATTATTCCGGTCGATGATAAAAATCGCTACCTTGAGCAGCACTCGATTGCTATTAACGAAGAAAAAATAATCGAAATACTGCCCACTGCTGAGGCAAAAACAAAGTATACCGCCAGTGTCAGCCGTGATTATCATCAACACGCACTTATTCCCGGGCTAATAAACAGCCATACCCATGCCGCCATGAACCTGTTTCGCGGACTGGCTGATGATTTAAGCCTGATGGACTGGCTGCAAAATCACATCTGGCCGGCGGAAGCCAGCCACGTCAATGAAGCCTTTGTTCATACCGGTACCGAGCTGGCCGTTGCTGAAATGATTCGCAGCGGCACCACCTGCTTCAATGATATGTATTTCTTTCCGGACATTAGCGCACGTGTTGCTGCCGATGCAGGTATGCGTGCATCAGTCGGCCTGATCCTGATCGATTTCCCTACGGTATGGGCCAATAACAGTGAAGAATATATCGATAAGGGACTTGCTGTATTTGACCGCTACAAAGGACATGACCTGATTAAAACCGCGTTTGCGCCGCACGCACCCTACACCGTTTCTGACGAACCCTTAAAGCGAATTTGTACGCTGAGCAATGAACTGGAAATAAACGTACACATGCACATTCATGAAACCGCTTTTGAAGTAGATGACGCAGTAAACAAAACCGGTAAAAGACCTCTGAGCAGGCTATATGACCTGGGACTGATTAACCCGATGCTACAGGCTGTGCACATGACGCAACTGCAGGATGACGAAATTGAAATGCTTGCATCCAGTAACAGCAATGTTGTTCACTGTCCTGAATCCAACATGAAACTCGCCAGCGGTATCTGTCCGGTCAACAAACTTCTTGATGCCGGGGTGAATGTAGCGCTGGGCACAGACAGCAGTTCCAGCAATAATGATCTGGATATGTTTGGCGAGATGCGCTCAGCCGCCATGCTGGCAAAAATAAGCACCATGGATGCGACCGCACTGCCTGCAGACCAGGTATTGAAAATGGCGACCATTAACGGAGCAAAAGCGTTAGGCCTGAATGAAATAACGGGTTCACTCGAAACGGGGAAATTTGCCGATATTGTTGCGGTAAATTTCGATACAATAGAGAGCATACCTGTCTATGACCCGATCTCACACCTGGTGTATTGCAGCTCACGAGATCACGTAAGCGACGTATGGATAGCGGGTGAACAAAGGCTTAGCAACCGGGTGCTCACCTCCATGGATGAAGGCCGATTGAAACAGGAGTGCATAAGGATTAGCGAAAAAATACAAAAATATTCTTAATATAACAGACACTTAAATAAACTTATTAAAGTCGCTTGCTATATAAATTTAAACGTAAAAAAGTACATACTTATGACACACACAGGCAATATCGATCCCGCAGAAATTAAAAAGTTTGACGACCTGGCATCACGTTGGTGGGATTTACAGGGGGAATTCAAACCTCTGCATGAAATGAATCCCCTGCGCCTTAACTTCATTAACAGCGGTTCACCACTAGAGGCTAAAAAAGTCCTTGATGTCGGTTGTGGTGGCGGCATACTTAGCGAGAGCATGGCACAGACCGGCGCAACAACAACCGGTATCGACATGGGTAAAGCGCCATTATCCGTCGCCCGGCTTCACGCCATGGAAAGTGATCTTGATATTGACTACCAGCAAATAACGGCTGAAGAACTTGCGCTAAAACACCCTGGCGAATTTGATGTTATTACCTGCATGGAAATGCTGGAACATGTACCTGATCCCGCATCGATTATTGCTGCCTGTTTTACACTGGTCAAACCCGGCGGCTCGGTTTACTTCTCAACCATTAACCGTAATCCTAAAGCCTATGCTCTTGCCATTGTCGGTGCCGAATACCTGATGAAGATGCTGCCCCGCGGCACCCATGAATACGCTAAATTTATCAAGCCCTCAGAGCTTGATCAGTGGGCGAGAAATTCCGGCTTCGAACTGGTCAACCTTAAGGGTGTCAGCTACAACCCGTTTAGCGGTTTATTCAGCCAGTCTCAGGACGTAGATGTGAATTACATGGCGCACTACAGACGTCCGAGTAATAGCTGACACATCAACCAATACGACGAGATTAATCCACTGAAGAAGCAGAGCAGAAAAATCAGCACAGTGCTATTCGACCTGGATGGCACCTTAATAGATACTGCGCCCGATATGGCTGCGGCGCTGGATATACTGTGTAAAGAGGAGCAGCAGACAATACTACCCTACGAAAAGGTTAGATCGGTTGTTTCTAATGGCAGTGTCGCCCTGATAACGCTGGCATTTGGCGATGCGCTCGATAGTCAGACCCTGGAGCGATTAAAAACCCGTTACCTGCAAATTTACCAGGATCACCTTGCAATAAAATCCAGACTGTTTGATGAAATGGATGAATTACTGCAGCAGCTTGAAAACAGCAGCATCAAATGGGGCGTGGTCACCAACAAACCAGGCTGGTTAACCGAACCATTAATGGCTGCACTTGGCCTCAAGCAGCGCGCCGCCTGTATTGTCAGTTCAGACTCCACAGAAAATCGTAAACCCCACCCGGAACCTATGTTTCATGCCTGTGAGCTGGCCAATTCCCGGCCTGAAGAATGCGTCTATGTCGGTGATGCCCGGCGTGATATTGAAGCGGGACAAAATGCCGGCATGCGAACAATCATTGCTGCCTATGGCTATATAGATGAAACTGAAAACATGCTGGAGTGGCAGGCCGATCACTCTATTGATAGCCCTTCACAACTGCTCCTCTACATCTAAAAATACTTTATTTTCCAATTTCGGCCACCTGGAATAGATGCGCGTTATCGCACTCGGTTATGCTGCAGGTATCGCAACTCACCGCTGGATTAATGCCCATTACTCCTAATCTGCTCCCGTTTCTTCCTGTGAAGCAGAAACAAATGCTAAATAACGCTGATAGTCTTCGAGTCTGTCTACATCCCAGCACATCGCCTGTTCAGCATAACCAACATCATGCCGCTTCAGCTGATCCCTGGATTGCTGCATTACCTGTGGCGTTCCCCAGTCAATATCATGGAACAGAAAATCAAGCGGCCGCCGTAAAGCAACTAATACATAGCCACCATCTTCAGCCGGGATAAAGACCACATCATTGTCTTTATGCAAACTTTCAATTGCCAGCGCAATACTGTTTTCGTTCAAAGCCGGTGCATCTGTACCTATGACCACGCAATATTTATATCTCGACAAAGCCTTATCGACACCATCAATAAGACGCTCACCAAGGTTAGTACCGCACTGCGGCGTTAATTCAACAGAGTATTGATCACGGCACTGCAGAAAACACTCGTGATTTACATCCGGTGCACACATCAAAATAACATCAGCCAGCTTTGCTTTTGTTAGCATAGAAAGTCGCTGATGGATAAAATCGAATTGCAACCGGGTCGCTGCTTTCACACCAATATCCGGAATCAGACGCGTATTCACCGTGCCTTCAACGGGTGCTTTTGCATAAACAAGAATAACGCTATCGTGATACTGCATTAATGATATAGCTGCTTTAAGCGTTCAGGTGAGACACCCAGAAAATAATAAAACCGCAGCTTCCACATTAATAAAACAGTTGATAGCACACCGTTCACTTCCCAACGCCTGCTTGAAGTGATTACCTGCTGTTTTAAGCAAAGTGGTGGAGTTATTTTTTTTAGCCGGATACTTAATGACACGTCTTCCATCAAGGGGATTTCAGGGAAGCCGCCAAGCGCATCAAATAACTTTCGTTCAATAAAAATCGCCTGGTCGCCGGTTGCAATTGAAGTTAACGCTGAGCGTTTATTAATAAACCATTCAATTACCCTGTAGATAAACTGATCACTGGACAAACGAACATCAAACCGGCCCCAGAAATTATTGCGAGCAGCTTTATCAGAAATGAGAGTCAGGGCATTTTCAGGCAGAAATGTATCGGCATGCAGAAAAAGCAAAACATCACCCGTCGCAACGGCCGCGCCGTTATTCATCTGTAACGCACGCCCGCGTTGTGAAACAATAACTGCGTCTGCTCCATCATGCGCTAACATCAGGGTATTGTCTGAACTGCTACCGTCAACCACAACAACTTCGTGGCCTGCATCACGGTATGACTGCAGATGCTTCAATATTTTCGGGATATTCTTTTCTTCATTAAAAACAGGAAGAATGATCGATACTTTCACAATGCTTTACGCTGGCTAAAGGCTATCAGGATAGCGCCCCGCCACAACTGCTTCCCTGTCCGGCAGTACAACCATAACAGTGGTCCATTATCGCGATACCTTTACCGGCAAGATCGCTTTCCAGCAGGTCATTAATATGCGTTTTCTCACTGGAAACACCGGCAGGAAGCTCAAGCATCTGGTTAAAATCACAGTCGTAAACATATCCCTGCCAGTCAACGCTTAACGTAGTTCGACACATAACATTGGCAAGGCTCTGCCCGTTATAAGAGTCTTTAAGTATCTGCATGTATTCTTCAAACAGACCTTTTGATACCAGGGTGCTGCCGAATCGTTTTATCGGCATATTGGTAATGGTAAAAAGGCGATTAAACGATATATCAAAATGCTGCTTTAAATATGTTTTGTAATCCAGTTCAAGCTGTTCCTGCGCCGGCGGCAAATTAATGCCCTGCGGGTTATAAACCAGGTTGAGCGATAACTTATCGTCAATACCATAACCGCAGCTGTTTAATAACTTCATTCCTTTGATGCTTTGCTCGAAGACGCCTTTACCGCGCTGCGCGTCAACATTCTCTTCCAGGTAACAGGGCATCGAGGCAACCACCTCAACTTCGTTATCGGCAAGAAACATAGCGATATCGGAATAACCCGGCTCCAGCAAAATTGTCAGATTGCAGCGGTCGATTACATGCACACCTAGATCGCGCGCCTGCTTCACCAGGTAACGAAAGTGTGGATTCATTTCCGGTGCACCGCCGGTTAAATCCAGCGTTTTAATACTCTTCGCTTTTAAATAATCAATAATGTCAGAAACTGTTTTTTCAGACATGATTTCTTTTCGCCGCGGACTGGCATCAACATGACAATGCAGGCATTGCTGGTTACACAAATAGCCAAGATTTACCTGCAGCGTTTCCAGCTGCGCACGTTTAATTGCAGGGAAGTCGGTATGAATCAGTAGTTCAAAAGTATTTTTCATTATTTACCAGGTAACGTAACGATTTAGAAAAGACACCAGTTTTTTAGTAAACGGGCTAAACAGTCGCTTAGTATAATACTGCCCCGCGAGGCGTTTGTTAAGTTGAGAATAACTCGGGTAAGCATGTACCAGTGAAGTTATTTGCGAAACTTTCATTTTTTCCTGTACAGCAAGCGCCATTTCATGAACAAGTTCACCTGCATGTGGCGCAATAATATGCGCACCAATAATCCTGCCTTTATTTGTTAAAATTTTTGCTGTACCGGTTTTTTTATTATCAGTAATTGCGCGATCAAGCTGTGCAATATCAAACTGATACACTTCACCATTTTTCATTTGCATACATTGTTCGACAGTAACACCCACCTGGGCGACTTCAGGCTCGGTATATACTACGACAGGAATCACCTCATAACTGACTTTTTTGGGCATTTTAAAAATCATGTTTGCAATCACTATGCCTGCCTGCAATTCAGCAACATGCGTCAGCGGCATTTCGCCAGTAACATCGCCGCAGGCATAAATCTTTTTATTGCTGGTTTGCATTTTTCTGTTGACCTTAATACCCGAGGAATCATAGTCAATATTTGCCTTTTCAAGATCCAGTGAGCTGGTAACCGGTTTTCTGCCTGTTGCCACTAACAGGGTTTCGGTATGGAGTATTTCTCCGCTTTTTAGCAACAGCTGCTTCTCCCCGGCGTGCTGGCTAACTTCGACAAGCTCACTGTCTAAATAAAGCGTGACCCCTTCTTCAGCTAATACACCGGCAAGTATTTCTGAAGAATCCTGATCCATTAATGGCAACAGGCGGGGTGCCCGCTCAATAATACTAACCCTGGTACCTAAGCGACTATAGGCCTGTGCCATCTCGACACCAATCGGACCGCCACCGAGAATAACCATACTTGCGGGTAATGTATTTAAAGTATACATATCCTCATTGGTTAGATACTCGACATCATGCAACCCTTTCACCGGCGGAATAAAAGCGGTTGAGCCGGTGGCAATGACAACGCGTTTAGCATGAAAAACATTACCGTTTACTTCAAGCTGTGAAGCAGAGGTAAATCGCGCCTCACCGGTTATTACTTCACAGCCCAGGGATTCAAAACGCTGGCGACTATCATGCACCTGAATACTGCTTATGGCATTTGAAATAACAGTATTAATCGCCTGTATATCAACCTGTGGTTTGCCTGTAGCAACACCCCACTGGTCTGCATGGGCAGCAGTATGCGCCACGGAAGCACATTTTAATAAAGTTTTACTGGGTACACAGCCAAAGTGTAAGCAATCGCCTCCCATCGCCTCTTCTTTATTAATCAGCACGACATCAAGTCCAAGCTGTGCGGCCACACTGGCAACGACCAGCCCGCCTGCACCACCACCTACAATCACAAGATCACGAATTTTTGTCATGGATAAATAAACGAAATAAAAGTTGTTACCAAATAGTAAATCACTAAGGCACTGACAGTTGAGAAGAATTTTTGTTCGGCTTTCTATAGCCTAAAACAATTTTTCTTTAACAGAGCCATAAAAAAAGGCTGGTACTAAACCAGCCTTTTTCCCGCAAAAAATTAATTATCAGAGCACTTTCCCCATCAGGGCGAATGACTTAACGAAGGCACCGGCCAGGCTTGGATCTTTAATCATCGTTGCATAATCACCACGTCTAAATCTTAACTTACGAGATGTATAGGCTATGCCCAGCTTCATCAGACCAGGTGGCTTAACGATAAGCGACAACCAGTCATCCACGCTTGCCCTGATATCCCATTTAATATCTTCAACAGCTGCAGAATTAATCGATGAAACAACACCATTTTGAATCGTCATGACGAATGCGGGATCTTCATTATCCGGCAAACCAAATGCAACTACAGAATTAAAACCAGCTCGTTGCAATGATGTAGTTATTTCTTCATCCGCATTCCAGGCATCCATAAAAGCCTGAGCCCAATCATTTGAAAATAAATCTGCCATTGAGTAAATCCCGTTTTCATTGCATTTATTTAAAGTAATTGAAGTTTCCATGAAAAAGTTGTTTATGTCAAAAAATTCAGTAACTTCCAATAAATATTATAGATGTATTCTATTTTAGAACCGTCGGGAATCTTGCATGAAACCCACTAAAAACGGTGGATAATGCACCAATACTACAAAACATCATCATTTAATGTAACTTTGCACCCAGGATTTTATATCGGCAACCCCCATTGCCCCTGATTGACGGGCTATCTCACGGCCATTTTTAAATATCACCATAGTCGGAATACTACGGATATTGTAATGCCCGGCAAGATTCTGTTCATCCTCAGTATTCACTTTAGCCAGCCGGGCATTGGGCGCAAGCTCATTACTTGCCTGCTCAAACGCCGGCGCCATCATCTTGCATGGACCACACCATGGCGCCCAGAAATCAACAACCACGGGAATGTCGCTGCGTTTGATATGTTGCTGAAAGTTTTCTGAATTCAGTTTGACCGGCTGCCTGTTAAACAGTGGCTTACGGCATTTACCGCAGGCAGGATTAGCATTGAGCTTATCGCCGGGTATTCTGTTTGTCGCATTACAGGAAGGACAAACAATATGGGTTACATCCGCCATTGTGCACCTATTACTATGAGTTAAATTAACTAAGTATGCGGTCCAAATAATTCTGTTTCAAGTCAATGACAGGTCAACTCGATGGCGTATAAGGTCAATTAATTAGCGGACTTAGTGATTAACCTTAGCATACCAAGCCATCGGAGTCATCGATGTTAAATACGAATATTATGCAAGCTGACGAATCAGATAAAAACCGAATAAAAATGCGCCTGAGAAGTTATGTAAAAGACACATCACTAATTGATGACGAGATGCTTCAAAGAGCCAGAGATGAGTTAAGGGAACTCTCTTTGGCGCATCACGATCCCGTCACCTCGGTGTCTTTACGACTAGTATTAACCGCTTATCGTGCTAAACAGATACAGTACAAAGATTTAACTGAAATCGGTTGCAAGTTAATTAAGTTCAGCGAATAAGCTGATTAAAAAAAGCTTGACTGCGAAAAGTAATCAACATGAAGCAGATCAACAATGTTTTTCAGCTTAACCTTTATCAAGTATAGCCCTTACTTTCAGCGCAAGTTCGTTTTGAGAATAAGGCTTGTTGAGAACATCCAGATTTAAACCAGGCTGGCTGGTATTTCTGTCTTCCGCCACCTTGCCGGTGTAACCAGAAGTCAGTAATACTTTAAGCTCAGGGAATTCATTGACAGCCATTTTCGCCAGCTTATAACCGTTTATGCCTCCCGGCATTACTACATCGCTGAACAACAGATCAATACCAGGTTCCTGACGCAACATGGCTAGTGCCCGGCTGCCACTCGATGCCGTGAATACTTTATATCCCATACGCTCAAGAAATACACTTGCCAGTTCCAGTAACGCTTCTTCATCATCGACAACCAGCAGTGTTTCCGTTCCGCTCGGAGATGGTGCATCTTGTTTAGCGTTTTGCTCTGTCTGCAGTTTTTCATTAGCTTCAAATTTTGGCAGATATAACTTGATTGAGGTACCAATACCCTCTTTAGAAGTAACATCTATAAATCCGCCGGAACGCTGAACAAAACCATAAACCATGGAAAGACCCAGACCTGTGCCTTTACCTTCGTCCTTGGTGGTATAGAACGGTTCGAACATGTGCTCCTGCTGCTCTGCACTAATGCCGCTGCCATTATCACTGACAGCCAGCTCAACATATTCACCAGGACTGGCATTTGTAATCACTTCACAAAAAGCATCATCAAGGGTAACGTTTCTTGTGCTGATAATCAGCTGGCCATCACCTGTGATGGCATCCCTGGCATTAATGCTCATGTTAAGCAACGCATCCTCGAACTCACCCGGGTCAATTTTTGTCTTCCACAGTTTTTTATCCAGTTGCCGTATAAGCTCTATCTCTGGTGTAACCGATCGGGAAATCAGGTTTTCAACTTTTTCGACAAGATCGTTTATATTGATATCATCCTGTTTCGATGACTTGTTTCTGGAAAAGCTTAATAGCTGCTTTGTTAAGTCAACCGCACGCTGTCCTGCTTTAAAGATACTGTCTATACGATTTAGCGTGGCATCTGATTCGTTTGCCAGGTTAGCTTTAAGCAACTCAAGATTGCCAAGAACAACGCCAAGAATATTATTGAAATCATGAGCAATGCCACCGGTAAGTTGGCCGATTGCTTCCATTTTCTGGGATCGTTGCAGCGACTTTTCAGCCCGTTTACGCTTACTGATATCTTCAATAAACGACCAGATCATCTTTTTGCCGGAGGTGTCACGAATAATCATGCCTCTTAGCAACACGGGATAACAGCTGCCATCTTTGCGTATATATTCTTTTTCATAGGGACCATAGCGCCCTGTTTTTTCCAGGCTTTTTAACTGGACAGCCTCGGCATCTTTATACTTTTCCGGCGTGATGTCCCAATAACTAAGCTGCAAAAATTCATCCGCGGTATAGCCCAGTTGTTCAAGCAGGGCATTATTAACTTCAACAAAATTACCCGTATCATAATTATTAAGCGCAATACCAACAGGTGAAAGTTTGAACAGCAGTCTCAGACGGGCTTCGCTTTCCCTGTTTTTCTGCATTGCCCGGATAAGTACAAACAATGGAATTAAAATTAAGAAACCAATAACAAGCAGTGTAATTCGATAAGCACTTACAGTATCAATATGCTGCTGCCATCCGCCTTTGGGTATGGCTGCTAGCTGCCATGTACCATGCGGCAGTGTGATCTCCGAAAGCACCGGGTCTAATTCAAAAATCTTGCTGTCACCAAAGACTATCTCTCCCTGCTGGCCAAGCGCATCTTTTCCCCTGACAGCAATATCAAAATCAAGATTGCTGTCGTATAAGCCGCTTGCGCTGAAAAACTTCTCAATATCAATGACCGAAGAAATTATGCCCCAGAACTCTTTAGTGTTGCCGAATTCAGATTGAGTGAAGACAGGAACTCGAGCAATGAAACCTTGACCACCCTGAACCAGATCAACCGGGCCCGCCATAACCAGTTCACCGGTGTCACGGGCACGTTTCACCGCATTAAACTGATCAGGAATACTGCGATAATCCAGACCGATTGCTGCTTCATTGCCAGCGACCGGGTTCATATATTGAATAACCAGGTTGGGTGCCGCTGCAATATTACGTATTTGTGAACGTCCCGAAAGCAACGGCGATGATAATGCTATAAAGCGCTCTTTAGACATCTCAGGTTCAATACTAAACGCTGCGACAAGTCCTTTAACAATCATGGCGTTATTATTGATATTACCTTCCAGGCGCGCCCTCACAGCGCTCACTTTATTCAGTAATGTGTGCCGTAACTCCTGTTTTTCCGCATGAAAATTCAGACGATCTATGTACAGGCCAATGGTTAGCAGACAAATACCAACAAGTAAAACCGGCAGGTAGGCCAGGAAATGCTGGTACACATTGTAAACAGGTATTTTGATGGGCTCTCGCATATATGTCAGTGCCTGAGAAAACAGAGATTAAATTGAAATACTAAACAAGGCACTTAAAGATTAATATAAATTCCGCTTCGAGATTACACAAAACGAATCTCATTAGCAATTTTAGAAAATCGAGAAAAATCCGAACTTAGAAATACTGACGGTTAAACAGGAAATTTATTCGTCAACAATCAGCATTAGGCTATCAATACCGCACGTGAATATCAAAATACCTGCCTGGCCATCGGGCTTAAGTGAAAGCCACAATAAGTTGGTGATTATTCCGGACCTCCTGCCCTTCGGGTCTTTTGCAAAACACGAAAATGTTCAAATTCCATCCTTAGGTGCGTAAACGCCACACCCCTGTGCCACTTCTTGTTCCCGACAAATTTGTTGAACCCAGTGGCTCATTCACCCAACCTGTTCACCCAAACATAAAAAAGCCTCCCAAAAATGGGAGGCTTTTTTATGTATGGCGGAAGAGGTGTCCTCCAAACCATAATCCAGAACAATCCAAAACAGTACTTTTAACACTTATATAATAGTATTTTATTAATATAGTTAGTCTTTTACTGTCCAATAAGATATAGTACAATCCGTATATAGGTCGTATATAGAACCGTATATAGACCATGGTACAACGATAATGGCAAAACAAATACACCGACTATCAGATGCGAAGGTCAGAAACTTAAATAAACGCTGGATGGTATCCAGATGGTGAAGGCTTATATCTGCAAGTAAGCACACACAGGCTCTAAATCATGGGTGTATCGCTATCAGATAAACGACAAAGGAACGTAGACATGGTTTAGGCTCATACCCTACTATCACCCTAAAATCAGCCAGAGAACGCGCTGAGGACTGTAGAAAGCTACGTACTGATGGAATTGACCCTATTGAGCATAAACGCCAAAAAGACGCTGATAAAATACTAGAAGACGCCAAAGCAATAACATTCAAAGAATGCGCCACCCTGTACATAGAATCCCACAAAAAAGGCTGGAAAAACCGCAAACATGAGTCACAGTGGACTAACACCCTAGAAACCTATGCTTATCCATTTATAGGCGATATTTCCCGTACAAAAAATCGATGTAGGCTTGGTTATGCAGGTGATCGAACCTATCTGGCACAAAAAGACTGAAACAGCCTCAAGAGTACGCCAGCGAATAGAAAAGGTACTGGACTGGGCAAAAGTCAGACAATATCGCACTGGTGACAATCCCGCCGCAATGGAGAGGACATATTGAGAACCTTTTACCTAAACGCTCAAAAGTACAGAAAGTGCAGCACTTCAAAGCCATGCCTTATGCAGATGTACCTGATTACTTCAAAACACTACGAAAACTAAAAACCATTACAGCTAAAGCACTTAGCATTCACGATATTAACCGCCACACGTAACAATGAAGTACGTGAAGCAAAATGGCATGAAATAGATATTAGATGCAGGTATATGGACTATTCCAGAAGAACGTATGAAAGCAGATAAAGACACACCGTGTACCACTTACACAAGAATGCCTAAACATACTTGAAGAAGCCAAACCATTTAAAGTAGATGATTATGTATTTCCTGGACTTCGTAAAAACAAACCATTAAGCAATCAAGCATTACTTAAAACTACTCAAAACAAAGCACCCTACTCTGACCGTTCATGGCTTCCGCTCTAGTTTCCGTGACTGGTGCGCTGAAATGACAGCCTACCCACGTGAAGTAGCAGAAGCAGCCCTAGCACATACATTAAGCAATGCTACAGAGGCAGCATATCAGCGTGGTGATCTATTCGCTAAACGCAGTAAGTTAATGAACGCATGGTCAGATTATTGCATCACTGAACAAAGTTGAAAGTGTAATACCAATAAAGAGTTCTTTATAAAGAATCAAGATTCAGCCACGTTCTTCTAGAACTTACGTTTTAAGTAGCAACTTACCTTCCTTTTTCACTTCCATGACACTGGAATGTTCCACGATTACGTCAGCTATTAGATACGGTACAAATATTATAAAAAGTTCTAATAAGAAAATAAGAGATTGTTTTATCAATACATATTTAACTTATCCACAGATAAACGTGATACCAATTTATAATGACAAAATCATATAAGACGCCGTTGGTGGCCATGACCATACATTAGTTTTACACGGATGTCGAAATATTGCAGAGTATCTGTATTCAAACGTTAGCAATAGAATTATAACGAACAACATGACTCTAGAAAGAACTGATTTTTTTACAACAACTATTAATTTACATAAGAGGCTTTATATGCACGCACTACCAGAAACAGGTTACCTTCGATTACCTCAAATCATCGGAGACAAGAGATCAATTCCCCCTACCCCTGCAATTATTCCCGTGAGCCGATCCAGCTTTCTCGACGTGTTAGCAATACACGTAATGGAACGAGTAGAGGACATA
>CAVQDO010000015.1:0-4476 GCA_963711255.1 uncultured Gammaproteobacteria bacterium
ACAGGAAGTACCAGTTACTGAAAAGGCAGTACCTGCGAAAAAAACAGTACCTGCAAGCAAAGCTAAAGCAGCACCTGCCAGTAAAGCACCTGCCAGTAAAGCTAAGGCAACAAAGAAAGCCGCTAAACCTGCCGCGTCAAAAGAAACTGCTACTGATAGCTTTCAGGCTGCAAAGCGCGTTTGGCCGGACTGAGCTGTCTAAATGCAATCGGATTTGTTTCGCACCAGCCTCTTTAGTCGCCGGTGCGAAATAATCTGAAGCGTCAAATTTCAAGCAAACTGCCTAACAGGTGAATCTTATGTTGCCTGTTACGCTGCTTGAGAATGATTCGATGATAAACATGACGGAATTCAGCTAGACCTGGTAATGAAGCATGAAAAAGACAAAAAACACATCGAAATCCAGTGACAATAGCTACACTCCGCCCCCTGCAATACCTGATCACCTGATTCGATATACAACCTTGCGTCAGCTTCAGGTATTCGAAGCAATTTACCGGCTCGGCAGCTTTACCCGCGCAGCAGAGGAATTGTTTCTGACTCAACCAACAGTCTCCATGCAAATTCGCAAACTCTCTGATGCCCTGGGCGTGCCCTTGTTCGAACATGTTGGTCGAAACGTGCGACCAACCGAAGCGGGCGCCGAGGTTTACGATGCCTGTAAAAGTGTGTTTGAGACCCTGTCCAACCTGGAGATGAAAATCTCCGACATGAAGGGTTTAAGACGTGGTCGCCTGAATATGTGCGTTATCACCACGGCGAAGTATCTCGCGCCTGAAATGCTGGGTGAGTTTAGCCGTGACTACGCAGGCATAAATCTGTCTCTCAAAATAACTAACCGTGATACGGTTATCGAGCGTATGCACGCAAATGAGGATGATCTGTATATCATGGGGCAGGTGCCTGAAGATGGGCTGAAACTTGTCTCTTACCCCTTCGGCCCTAACCCGCTGGTTGTGCTGGCACCACGAGATCACCCTTTAGTTGGCAAGAAAAATATTAAGCTGGAAGAGATTGCGAAAGAGCCGTTTATTATTCGTGAACCCGGATCGGGTATCCGGGATGCAACCTTTAAGATTTTTGATAATAAAGGACTGAAACCTAATGTACGCATGGAACTGGGTAATACTGAAGCTATAAAGCATGCTATTTTCGGTGGCCTTGGTATCTCTGTCATGTCATTACATACCCTTGCGATCGAAGGTGTGAACGGACCTCTGGCTGTGCTCGATGTTGAGGGTTTTCCAATTTTACGTAACTGGTACCTGGTTCATCTTAAAGATAAGGAACTGTCGCTTGTCGCTAAAACCTTTCTAGAGTTTGCAATAGAGTATGAGCCCATAATACGTAAACGAATGGAAGATATGTGGCCGGCTCTTAAAGAAATGATTTCGGAGCAGGATAAAATACCTGTTAAACATAAAGGTATTAAAAAGAACATTGCAAAAAAGAAATAATTAAGTAAGTTTGTTTTATTTCTCCTGGCTTTAGCCGGTGTAATTAATACGTTTATAACACGTGTTTATATAATGATGGGTCTATTGTGATTGTCATTACTAAAGTAGCAGCTGTAGTCTAATCGTAATCTTAAACGTCGCTATGACAGTTGAGTTTGTATAGGATTTGATGATGTGGATTTTTAATGAAATAAATTTAAAAAATGTACATGGTGATGTTTTTGGTGGCGTCACAGCTGCAGTCATTGCATTACCCATGGCCCTGGCCTTCGGGGTTGCATCGGGAGCTGGCGCAGAAGCCGGTTTATACGGAGCAATTTTAGTTGGTCTGTTTGCCGCGTTGTTTGGTGGTTCACCGACTTTAATCTCCGAGCCAACCGGCCCTATGACCGTTGTCTTTACCGCTGTGATAGCACAGATGATCGCAACGAACCCGGAGAATGGTATGGCAATGGCCTTTACGGTCGTTATCATGGCAGGCTTGTTCCAGATTTCCTTTGGTGCAATGCGTCTGGGCAAATATGTCACACTGATGCCTTATACCGTTGTCTCAGGCTTTATGTCGGGCATTGGTATTATCCTGGTGATATTACAAATTGGTCCCTTGCTTGGTCAGGCTGTACCCGCTGGCGGTGTCACGGGGATCCTTGAAAACTTACCCGGATTATTTTCGAATATTCAGTTAGACGAAACGCTGCTGGCATTGTTAACTGTATTGATTTTAGTGTTTATGCCCGGCAGGCTAAAACGGTTGTTACCTCCACAGCTGGTGGCATTAATTATTTGTACGCTAGTATCTTTAGTCCTTATATCTGCAGATGATATTCGCCGTATTGGTGAAATCCCTACGGGCTTGCCGCAATTCCAGATGCCAGTATTCAGTGCAGGTCAGATGAAAGAGATGTTGATCGATGCGCTTGTGTTAGGCATGTTGGGTTGTATTGATGCGCTGCTTACATCTGTTGTTGCAGATAGCCTGACGCGTAAACAGCATGACTCAGACAAAGAGCTGATTGGCCAGGGTATCGGTAATGTGATGTCAGGTTTGTTTGGCGGTCTTCCTGGTGCAGGTGCCACAATGGGTACGGTGGTTAGTATACAGGCCGGCGCCCAAACCGCCTTGTCTGGTCTGGTGAGAGCAGCGATACTGCTGGTGGTATTGTTATGGGCCGCAGATTTAACGTCTGTCATACCTCTTGCCGTGCTGGCGGGCATCGCTTTGAAAGTGGGTGTTGATATCATCGACTGGCGGTTTTTGAGGCGCGCATATTCAATCTCTGGTAAGGGCGCTTTGATTACATTTGGCGTTATCGCACTTACTGTATTTGTAGATCTCATCGTGGCAGTCGGTATCGGATTATTTTTGGCCAATGTGATGACCATCACACGGTTGTCAGAATTGCAGTCTGATGACGTTAAAGCTGTTACTGATCCCCTGCAGACAGACCTTGAACTATCCGCATTGGAAAAAGAGCTTTTAATTGCTGCAGCAGGTAAAGTCCTGTTACTGCACTTAAAGGGAACCATGATATTTGGCACATCACGTGCAATATCACGTAAAAACTCACAAGTCGAAGAGTGCAGGGCACTTGTTGTCGACCTGAAAGATGTTACACATCTTGGTGTATCTTCAGCACTGGCCCTGGAAGAGGCAATACTTGATATGGTTAACGCTGGCCGATCAGTTTATGTGGTCGGTACTCATGACCAGCAAGCCATTAAACGTCTTGAAACAATGGGCGTACTGAAAAAAATACCGGCAGAAAATATTACCGACAGGCGTGCGAAAGCGCTGAAGCTGGCGGTTGGCTAAAAATCAGATAGAATGCTGAGACAGCATACAGTTGTTCGATAGTCGAGTAGGACGCCGGATGATTAATGCTTTAATTTATAGATGAATTAGTAAGACAGTCGTGATGTGATATAAATAAATTCACTGTGTTTAACGCCACGACTTAACTAGCGACATGTAGATGAAGAGCAGGGCATTAGCGGTAGATACTTAGCGTGCGATGGTTTGGATTGTCTCAAATAAACAGTTTAAGATGTTTTAGCAATTCGGCTTTAGCTATTATTAGTCTAAAGCGTTAGAGGAATGATTGTAGTATGCAGCAGCTGATATTATTAGTAATCGCACTCCCGTTTTTTTCGGCAATTGTTACTCAACTGTTTTGTGCGCGTTTAGGTAAACGGGCGGCGACTGTTAGTGTGGCCTCGCTTTGGCTGACATTTATTCTGGCTGCTATAACACTCTGGCTAGCTCTATCCGATTCTACGCTTCAGGAATTCTCTTTTTCGTCCAGCTGGGGCATTATTCGTTTTGACTCACTAGGTACCTTGATGTGCCTGGTCATTTCTGCGATTAGTCTCATCGTACATATTTATTCAGTCAGGTACATGGTTGAAGAGCCGGGTTATGGGCGCTTTTTCATCCTGTTAGATCTAATGACGGGTAGCCTGATGTTGATGGTAGTGGCTGGCGATTTGATTACGCTTGTAATTGCCTGGCATCTCGTGGGTATCCTGTTATATTTTCTGCTGGGTCACGATACGCGCAGTCGCCCCGCTTACCGGTATGCCTTCTGGACCTGGATAACCTATCGCTTTGGTGATCTGCCATTAGTGCTGGCAGCTGTATTGCTGTTTCAGGCATTTGACAGCTGGTCGCTTTCAGTTATCTTTGAACGTATCTCAGCTAATCCGGAGGTATTAACGGTATTTAACTTGCTACTGGTCGAAGTGGTGGGCGCTTTAATCGCACTCGCTGCATTTGCGCGATCTGCACAGTTTTTCTTACATACCTGGCTGCCTTATACCATGAGTGGTCCGACACCTGTCTCGGCATTGATGCATGCCGGAATAGTGAATGCAGGTGGTTTTTTGATCAATCGTTTTGCGCCGGTATATGTTGAGACCGGCGGTGTATTGCACTGGATTTTAGTGGTTGGCCTGGTAACGGCCGTGCTTGGCTCCTTACTTATGCTGACACAAAATGATATCAAGAAAGCACTGGGGTATA
>CAVQDO010000016.1:0-155599 GCA_963711255.1 uncultured Gammaproteobacteria bacterium
AACAGAATCCGCTTTGACTTCGCTGTTAACACCAACCTGGTTATTACCGGCATCAAAGAAAGCCAGCTGGAAAATTGCAATACTGCCATCAAATAATTTGTTAGTGGCCCAGTTCATGGCATACACTGAAGCATTTACTGTTTCGCCCGCAGTTACCGCGACGGATTGCTGGGCAAGTCCATCACCGCCAATTGTAACCAGCACCTGGCTGCCATCGAACGCAAGCGGGCCAGGTTCAGCAGCATTAGCGTTACTGAAGACAAAGGCTGGATTAAAACACTCCCAGTCAGTCACAGCACCGGCTGTACAGTCCAGGGTTCCACCTGATGCGTCGGGCAATTCAAAACTGCCGTTCAGTATCAGTCCGCCTGACGTATCCGGGAATTCAAAGGCAAACCCATTCTCACCGCCCGCTGGCACTGCATAATCAGCCTGTAGCGAAACAGAGCCTTCTTCTGCTGTGACAGCAGTACTTGCCTCTTCCGTTACCGAGTTTTCATTGATGATTCCAGTGTAAGCCAGTACATTGTCAACCAGGGTTTCAGAATACACGGCGAGCGGCGGCGTGATAACGTTAGCTGTGTCAGTCTGACCTAGTCCATTAGCGTCTGTATAGGTGATAGTTAAGACATCACCTTCCTGTAATTCGATGCTACTACTGGCGTCATTACTAGGACCGAAATTGATAGTCGCTGAACCATTTCCGTTGGCATCTACTAAAGCACTTACCCCGATTGTGTCTCTGCCGTTATCGACAAGCACAACAACCTTTTTATTCTTGTTCGCCAGGCATGCGTCATTAACTGTAATTATTGTACTGCCTGCATAAGCCAGATAACTGTCCGCGTTAAAACTAACCGAGCCATTCGCCGAACATGGTTCGCTAACGAATTTGACATCATCGATATAGAGTTTTCCGGCTATCAGCTGACCGCTTGAATTAGTCGGGTTCCAGAAACCAAACAATGTAACGCCATCCATATTCGTCTGGTTGAAATCAGTTAAGGGTATCTCGTAGGTCTGCCAGTTACCCGACACTGTCGGTGTATAATCGCTTAGCAGCAGACTCGTCTTGCCGGGCTCGCCGTCGCCGGTAAACCGGTAGTCCTGTATCTCGAAACTAATATCATTCAGATCTTTAAATTTCGATTTGTCGAGACTAAATACCAGCTTTTCATAATGAGTAAAATCCTTACGATTCAAACCAAATGCAGCACCTGAAAAAAACGTATTTGCCGATTCATAATCAAATTCGATCACAGTGGTGCCAACCAGCGGTGTAACTGCGGGCGGATTCTCTGCCGGATCATCGGTAAGACTAACGCTGCGCTGTACGGTTACAGCTACAGCATCACCACCAAATTCACCGCTATTAAAAAAGCGTACATACGGGCGTGGAGCCAGTTGATCATCCGATACCATGGCAAGAACATCGGGCTGGGTTTTCTCATACACTCTCACCCAGTCCACCAGCATTTCCTGCGGCCAGGTGGTTGAACTATTTGGCGGTCCACCCAGGGTGCCGCCAACAGCAACATTCAAAATCATGAAGAAGCGGTTATAAAATTCCTCCATGGTTGCTGGATCAATTGATTTGTTGAAATAGGTAATGTCATCTATTTTGCCGATGATGCCGCTTTCATCCCACTGAGCCTCGAAGACATGGTAGTCATCGCTCAGGTTGATATCATCGAATTTTTTAAATTGCTCATCGAATACTCGCCCGGGAATAAATTCACAGGGAACCGGACCTGGAATGGAGTCATCACACCAGTGCATGGCGAAATGGGTGGTATTGATGTCCGAATAGAACTGGTGTATCTCTACGATGTCGATCTCGCCAACGCGCGGCCAGGGGGTGTTCGGAAAGTCAGCGCCCAGCATCCAGAATGCAGGCCAGGTACCTTTGCCGGGTGGCACTTTGATGCGTGCCTGGATTTTGCCGTATTTTACTTCGACTTTATCGTTGGTAGTGATCCTGGCGGAGGTGATAGTGCCATTATCGCCTGCAGTATTACATAGCGCCGGATCAGTAGTCGCATTGCTGCACTGCGCAGTGATTACCAGGTTGCCGCCTTCGACTCGGAGATTTTCGGTATCATCGGTATAGGTCTGCCATTCATCATTTCCCCAGCCACCACCGCCTTCTTCAATGTTCCAGTTCTTAACATTCGGCGCACCGTCTACATCAAATTCATCAGACCACACCAGGGTATATAGTTCTGCGGTTGGCGGCGCTGCATCAACAAGCTTATCGGGACCTCTACCGTCATCACAACTGGCGGTAAGATAAGTAAGCAAAATAATCGCAACTAGTCGAATTACGTGTGGGAATCTATTGCTGAGCATTTATAAATCTCCGAATGTTTCGTTACATCGATACTGGCACGGCTATATGCCTATAAAATTGACGGAATGCGGCAATCCATCTACAGCCAACACTGGCTGAATACAGATGATCACGACTCTGCACGAATGCGTATCACTCATATCTGCTATATAGCACTGTAAACCGAGCTATTGAGACAAGTCAAGTATTTTCTATAGTTTCCCTATAAATTTATGTAGTTTCTGCTGATATGCGTAATTTCACCCCATAATTTTTACTTTGCTGTGATCAAAACTGTCATTTTAATTAGCTATAGCGTAATTTAATTTAGACCGTGTCAATATGAATATCCGGACGATGGCCTGGCCCTGTTTGGCCGGCGGCAGATCATTTAATGACACGGCGCGTCTTAGCGCAAAAGATCAAACAGGCAAAAATAAAAAGCCAGGCACTATTAACTGATAATGCCTTTTTTATTTAAATAAGCTATAACTTCGTCCGCAAGTATGTCAGGCGTTTTCTCCGCAGCGGATAAAACAAGCTCGGGGGCAACGGGCTCTTCATACGGATCATCGATACCGGTAAAGCCTTTTATTTCTCCTGCGCGCGCTTTTTTATACAGGCCTTTCGGGTCACGCTGCTCACATACCTCGAGCGGTGCATCAACAAAAACTTCGATAAACTCATCCGGGTTTAACGTATCGCGAACTTTGTCACGGTCACTGCGGTAAGGACTAATGAAAGCTGTCAGGGCAATGATTCCGGTCTGTGAAAAAATTTGTGCAACCGCACCGATACGGCGTATGTTTTCCTCACGGTCGATGGCAGAGAACCCCAGCCCGAAACGTTGCGAGAATTCTTCCCCGTGCGTTTCATGCAGCATTGCAGAGCCGGCATTCAGACCATGGCGAACGTTATCGCCGTCAAGTACGACGCAGTTATGACCTTGATTGTGCAGCTTATGATCCAGGGTATTTGCAACCGTGCTTTTACCCGAGCCGCTTAGCCCGGTAAACCAGATCACACAACCCTTGTGACCATTTTTATTTTCTCGCATTTCCCGCGACACACTTTGTTCATGCCAGGTAACGTTTGTTTCATTGCTCATTGTAATAATCCAGTTAAGTTATTTTCGTTTCTAGTTTAGATTCTTAGATCAGGCCTACTCGAGGTTAGCGTTTTCAAAGAATCTTTCAAAATTATTAAGGGTTGTCAGTACTATCTTGTGAAGCGATTCCTTTGTGAATAATGCCTGATGCGATGTTATCAGCCCATTCGGAAAGAGTAAGTATACAGGTCTTCACCACGCGATAATCCAATCGTCTTATATTAACTTACCAATTCGCGTGCCATTTTAGCAAGTGCGTAGCAATGCTTCTTCCATGAACCAGACTAACAGGATCTGTTGTGGATCTCGGATTAATTTATTTTGCGACCACTACATGATTAGTCCAGTAAGAATTATCCAGATTGAGAAGAAAATTTTCAACCGAGCAGGCCCGAGTTTTTCTGAAAGCAGATAAGCAAATGTTCCACCTAAAATTGCACCCGGAACCGCAAAAAGAATAATCGACCAGTTGACCGAGTCGATAATAACGACATGGTGATAGGCCGCCGTTAATACCGAAATTGCACTTACCGCAACACCCATTGTTATAGCGACCATAGTGGGATAACGCCGCAGGATCAACACGATAGCAACTATCTCCCCGATACCTACAGAAATCCATGCGGTTATCAGTCCACCGATAAAACTTGTGATGACTAACAAAACAATATCAACTGGTAGTAGATCAAATTGTGTATGTTTCTGTTTGTGGCTGTTAAATATAATCACAAGTAAAATAAGGCCAAATACAATAGAAAAGACTTTAAAAATATCCACCATTAATGACGCATCACCCGATACAAAAATATACTGGCCACTTAAAACACCAATAATCGATGTACTGCCGCATATGATCAGCAGTTGGTAAATGAGCTGTTTTAGATGATGCGAGTTTGCTTTAACAATGAGACTTGTCGTTAACCAGGAAATGGCTCCCGCCGTCATACCGAAACATTGAATCACTATGCTAGTACCAAGCGTCTCATTGCCAGTAATCCCTAACGAAGTAAAAAATGGTATGAAAATAATTCCACCACCAGCCCCTGTAGAATTCGCAACAATTGCGCCGACAACGCCTAGCAGAATAAAGTAGCCGTAATCAGAAACTAAATGTAACTTATCAGCACTCAGTGAAAATAAAATTATCCAGGCAACAATAACGACCAGAGATAACCGTTTTCTATACGATATTACATCTAGATCAAGCACGAGCTTTCACTACTTTTATCTGATTAAAAACGATTAATATCATAAGCGTTATTTTTAATTAAAACTGAGAGCTGTTAGTTATCTGCCTTTACCAGGGGTACTCTAAAAGCAACTAACCTGATTGTTTTACTAATAAGTAACTTGCATGCCGAGACTTATTCATATATTCATTCAATGGCAGTGCCAAGACCCTGCTATTCGTAAGATAAGTCTATTTCTTGACAATGAACTGATAATACATCATTCTGCTATATAGCTAATAGACTTAACTCAAAAAACAGTACAGCTATGAAGAAAAAAATCGTGATTGTAGGCGGCGGTACCGCCGGGTGGATGAGTGCGCTAATTATGGCGCGGCAGTTGACTGACAAAGGCTTTCAGATCGAACTGCTGGAATCACCTGATGTAGGAATTATTGGTGTGGGTGAAGGTTCAACACCAGCAATGAAACTATTCTTTGATTCGCAGGATATCGATGAAGCCGAGTGGATGCCTGAGTGTAATGCGACTTATAAGTGCGGAATCAGTTTTGATAACTGGTCAACGCGTACCGGTTATGAGAGCTATTTTCATCCGTTTTCTTCTGCGCTGGATGGCGAGTCCTTGCGGGCTTTTATACACAATGCACATGCGCGTTTGCGAGGGGCAGATCTTGATGCGCATCCGGATCGTTATTTTGTGACTTCGCGCCTCGCGCGTGGATGCCTGTCACCAGTAGCACCAGAAAATTTTCCCTTCAATGTGGATTATGGTTATCATTTTGATGCAGCTCTACTGGGGAAATTTTTACGTAAAAAAGCGATTGAGCGCGGTGTGGTTCATCGTGTATGTCATATCTCGCAGGTGCAGCAAGATGATGCCGGCAATATCGCTGGACTGGTAACCGATGCCGGCGAAACTCACACGGCCGATCTTTTTGTGGATTGCACTGGCTTTGCTGGTATCTTGCTGCAAAAAACGTTGAAAACGCCCTTCGTTAGCTACAGCAGTACTTTATTGAATGATGCAGCAGTGGCGATGCCTTCAGATATTGGCGATAAAATTCCCTCGGAAACTGTTTCTACAGCATTGAAAAATGGCTGGGCCTGGAAAATCCCTCTTACCAACCGATACGGCAATGGCTATGTATATAGCTCGGCGTTTTGTTCAGCGGATGAAGCCGAACATGAGTTACGCGAGAAACTGGGATTTCTGGATGCCGATATTCCTGTGCGACATTTGAAAATGAAAATCGGCCGTGTGCAGGAGCATTGGGTTAAAAATTGTCTGGCAGTAGGTTTATCGCAAGGGTTTATTGAGCCGCTGGAGGCTACCGCATTATTATTAGTGCAGAAAACCGTTGATTTGTTTGTGCATTATTATTCCGAAGGTAACTTCACCGATCGTTATCGTGACGATTTCAATAAGCGTATTAACACCAATTTTGATGGCGTGCGAGATTATATTGTTACCCATTACAAAATCAGTTCACGCACGGACACTGAATATTGGAAAGCCAATACTGCCAACCAGCAAGATGTACCAGAAGCGATACTAGAACTTTATGGCGCCTGGCTTAAGGGAAAAGATTTGGCAGCGGAGATAAAACGGTTGAATATAGTCGATTCTTATCCGGTAGCTTCCTGGTATTGTATTTTTGCTGGTATGGGAATTATGCCAAATGCACAGCAAGTGCGAAAAGCAACCCCTGAGGAAGGACGTTTTGATTTGACTGTGCTGGATGATTTTTTCCGCCGTTGCGCATTGAATTATACGGATCATCGCACCTACCTGAATCAGTTGGCAAATAACAATTTACAGCAGTAATTATCCGCAAAAAGACAAAATAAAAAAATGCTCCGTAGTAAGCGAAAAAATAGTAGCATTACACAGCTTGACCATGACCAGGCTAACGACATTCGTTTAAAACTTGCCCGGGAAACATCCTCAGGAATTTCCCATAAATCTCCACTACTATGCTGCACGATTGCGGCATTCTTAATATAGAATACCAATGAACATCATCGTTTCAGTTTTTTGATCTTTTCAAGTGATTCCTTAGGCAGGGTAAAATCTCCACGAATTGCTAATGCGCGCTTAAACGCTCTGCTAGCCTCATCGTACCTTTTTTGATTAGCTAAGTATTGTCCTAGAAAATAATGCGGCCATTCAAGATCAGGTAATAATTCACAAACGACTTTTAACTCTCTGATTGCAGCTGGCAGCTCGTCATTACCACCGAGGTACTGAGCAAAATGAGTACGTAGCAAATTGTCATCTGGTTTTTTCTCGATAGCCTGTAGATATAAATCTCGATCTCTTTGCGGTGTCTTTTTGAGATCTATCTGAGAAATCACCTGTTTAGTTTGAGCTTTGCTGAAGGCAATGTTGGACTCATAGTTTAACGTTCCCTTATGCGGAGGCACTGCAAGTCGTTGCGACATGGTCTTCCAAAGCATGTATTGATCCCATAAAGTTACAGCAAGTTCATCTTTGCTGGTTTTAACATCAACCCAAAAGCCTGTATCCGTTGCAGTAATATTATCGGGAAGTTTCTTTGCCACTTCGTCGGCTAAGATTTGAGCAAGCTGGAAATTACCATCAATTGTGTAATGTACATGCTCATAAAATAACGTTTGTCCTGGAATTCCATCTGGCGTATTTCTGGAGAGTAACCTTACGCTGTCAACTAAGCTAACTTCTTCCTCTGTATGCTGCTCAGCCGCATCACGAATGATATTATTAATACGGGTATCGGCACGAACGGCTAAACCATCATAATCGCGTGCATTTGAGTAAGCTGATAAGGCAAGCTCCAGTTCGCCCATGATCTGGTGGCAACGTCCCATGCGGAACTGAAGATCGGCGTATCCATCATCTATGCTAGCGGCTTGTGAATATTGATTAAGAGCTTCTTTACACAAACCTTTTGTCTCCAGCTCTATGCCCTCGTTATAGTGCGATGTCCACTCGCTGATTTGGTCAGAAGTTAAATTTTCAGAGTGCATCGAATTGAATGGCGCAGTATGTTTGAGGTTACTGGCAACTGTGCTGAGAAGAATTGGAATACTCTCTCCTTTTCCCTCATTTAAAATGTCGAGTAAATTAGCCTGAAAGTTGTCATAGGCAATCAGCCTACCGGGATCAGCGTAATCCAGATTCTTGCTGAACATGTTAATGCCATCCCATTTTTCCGGCTTCTCGTCATTCTTTTGCAAATCACTCACTAGTGATTCCATGAGTTGTCCTGTCCGCGTACTTTTAGCAGCAAGTATTGTTCTAACCATTGCAAGCGAAGGTGCTTTTGAACTGAAGACTGTGCCTGGTCCAAAAGCACCAATCATCTCATTGTTACCCATGTAGATAATCCAGAGATCACCATCTAGATGCGCTACTTCTTGTGCTATGGGTAAGATGGCATGTGAGTTGATTGCGGTCATTGCCGTATTGACGACTTCAAATGCAGTACCAGGAAATCGTTTTTCTAAAAGTACTTGCAGATGTCTTCCCATTCCATAGGCAGGATCGGGATCTCCATAGGCAGCAGATTCACCAAATATAAATATCCGATAAGTATTTGCTGGTTTATCTACTGGCATTCGTAGTTCCAACTGTTTACGAGCTAGCGCTGGAGGAAAAAAACGGTAGCTGAAATAGCTATTGGGAACAAGATAATCTTCACCATCAATTTGGCTGGGCTTGAAATAACTGGTCGAATATCCGTAACCAGCAACACGCAGCGACAACTCCAGTAGAACAAAGAAAAGCGCAGGAACCAATACGAAAGCCATTATTCGTATTAGCCATAGTCTGCCACCAGTAAGAGAATTTGACTTCTCGGTTTTAGTGTCGCCAGAAGAGTTCGTTATTGATGTATTCATTACATGATTCGTATATTGCTGAGGATCTAATGATTAATTCTTATTAAAGATGTTAAAGTCCTGATTACCGCTATTTATTTATAAGTTGTTAAAACAGCGTGTATATAAATGGTGCTACCGCAGAACCTTGTGATAACACAATTAAGCCACCCAATAAAAGCAGTATCACAATTATCGGTGCAAGCCAGAATTTTTTTCTAGCTTTCATATAACCCCATAAGTCCTTCAATAAATCTAACATTAGAATGGTTTCTCCAGTCGCTCTTTGTTTTCACGAACACTTTTTATTCTGTAGCTTGGTGTGGCATTATTGTACTTTCTTGTCATCGGGTCTTTACCAAACAAACGCATCATCAGTCCCATCGGCACTATCATCAGATAAAATACCACACCTAGTATAATACGAGTATTAACCCAGCCAATGGCATGTCCAATTTTCATCCATGTTGTATACACGGGGCGCAACACACGCGGTAACAATAATGCGGGCAGCCATAATAAGCTTGCCAGAACCCACGGCCATATCGGCATGGCTGTGGCATCAAAAACCCACGGGAAAAATAGCGCAAATAGAATCACAATAATGATTCCGGTCATCAGTCCAAATTTGCGTAATCCTTTATTGTCCAGGCTCGGTATATTTGTCATCATCTAGTCCAGTGCAAACTCATCACGCCAGTCCCCTTCTTCCTTCCATTCAGGTTGATCTGCTTTAGCAATTAATATATTTTCCAGTACCAGGTAATCCATTTCAGTGCGCATGAAACAACGATAAGCATCTTCAGGCGTACAGACAATAGGTTCTCCGCGAACATTAAACGAGGTGTTAACCAGTACCGGGCAATTTGTGCGTTTATCAAACTCATCTAGCAGCTTATGAAAACGGGGATTGGTTTCCTCATGCACTGTCTGCACCCGTGCTGAATAATCAACATGCGTTACCGCCGGAATTTCAGACCTTGCTATGTTTAATTTCTCGATGCCAAAAAGCTGTTCCTGCTCTTGCGTCATCTTGATCCACTTATCTTGCTTAACCGGAGCCACCAGCAACATATAGGGACTGGCTCGATCAATCTCAAACCACTCGGAAACTTTCTCGGCTTTCACTACTGGCGCAAATGGCCTGAAAGATTCACGGTATTTGATCTTCAGGTTCATGGTGGACTGCATTTTCTTACTGCGCGCATCACCAATGATCGAACGACCGCCGAGTGAGCGAGGGCCAAACTCCATCCGTCCCTGGAACCAGCCTACCACGTTGTCACTATCAAGAATCTCAGCAAGTTTTGGCATCAACTCCAGATCTTCCAGTTTCTGGTAGCGGGCATCAACAGAATCAAGGTACAGGATAATGTCTTCACTGGAATATCTGGGTCCAAGGTATGAACCCGCCATAAAATCTGATCCATGAACCTGCCTCGGTTTTTCAAGATACTCATACCATGTCGTTAAGGCACCACCAATGGCGCCACCGGCATCACCCGCTGCAGGTTGAATCCATATATCTTTGAAAGGCCCTTCACGCAATACTCTGCCGTTGGCAACACAATTCAGCGCAACACCACCCGCCAGACACAGGTATTCTGTTTTCAGTTCCTTGTGCACCGTATTACATATCTTTAAAACAATTTCCTCGGTGACCACCTGGATAGAGCGTGCAATATCCATTTCCCGCTGAGTGATAGTAGAGTCCGGTGCACAGGCCGGCGCACCAAATAAATCAGCAAACTTTTTATTGGTCATGGTCAGACCTGTCGCATAATTAAAATAACTCATATCGAGACGGAAGGTACCGTCTTCTTTCAGATCGATAAGATTATCCAGTATAAGATCTACGTATTTTGGTTCACCATAAGGCGCCAGCCCCATAAGCTTGTATTCACCAGAGTTAACCCTGAAACCGGTGTAGTAGGTAAACGCTGAATATAGCAGACCGAGCGAATGCGGGAAGTCGAGTTCCCATTGCGGTTTCAGTTCATTGCCATCACCCAGCCATACCGAACTGGTGGCCCATTCGCCAACACCATCAAGACAAAGTACGGCAGCCTTCTCAAAAGGACTGGCGTAAAAGGCAGAGGCTGCATGCGACTTGTGATGTTCATTGAAAAGAATCGGCGGAAGGTCTTTATGCGACATGCCAGAAAGTGCCGCCAGTTCCTTTTTCAACATCTCTTTCAGGAAAAGTTTCTCTTTCAACCATACCGGCATGGCTGCGACAAATGATCGAAAGCCCCTGGGCGCAAAGGCCAGGTAGGTTTCAAGCAGGCGTTCAAATTTGATCAGCGGCTTGTCATAAAAGGTAACGAAATTCACATCCTTTAATTCTATACCGACCTCGGCAAGACAGTATTCAACAGCATGCACAGGAAAACCCGCATCGTGTTTCTTGCGTGTAAAACGTTCTTCCTGTGCTGCCGCTACGATCTCTCCATCGACAATCAGTGCTGCAGCACTATCGTGATAGTAAGCGGAAAGACCTAAGATGTTTGAAGCCAAAGATATTGTCTCAAATTATATTTCTTGTTGATTTATTGATAAGGAGTTAGCTTACGTTATTTAGACAAAACTTACTGATTATTCTTTGAGGCTTTATCCAGTGCCTCTTCTATACTCGCACCGGCATATTCTTGTGCTAAATATTCTATTCCGCTATCTCCATCAGGCAACAATGCCGGTACTAATGCGCCTGGTATTACAGAGTCAACGGCGTTATCAGCCAAATCACTACCCATGTCTGTTCTCAGCCAGCCTGGATGTAGTGCGTTCATGGTAACACCGGTATTTTCTAATATTGGTACAAAGTCCTGAACAAACTTTCTAAGTGCCGCTTTAGATGTTGCGTACGGCGCAAATTGTGGCTGCCTGTACATATCAGTGGTTAAATTAATAACTCTCCCCCAACCTCGTTCAATCATTGGAGGTAAAAATGTATTACACAATTTAATTGGGCTAATAACATTGGTTTCAAAACTCTTACGAAAATCCTCATCAGGAATAGCCCAGATATTACCATCGTTCTGCTGCATTATCGCCGCATTGTTGTAGAGTATATCTATCGGAATATCAGTGCTCTTAATGTCCGACAAAAACTGATCAACCTGATTTGAGTCAGACATATCAGCAGCCATTGATATAACTCGAATACCTTTTTCAGACAACTTAGCTGCGAGTTGATTAGTATGTTCAACCGATCGCGAATGTAATATAAGATTACAACCTAAATTACTTAACGCTATGGCAATCTCTTTTCCTATTCCTCTGCTGGCGCCAGTTACCAGCGCCCATTTATCTTTAACATCTATCATTTTCATTACTCAATATTGAACTCGAAATGGAAATTAATTCATCAGATTAATTTAGTTAGTTTCCTGAGCGACTTTCGTCGCCAACATTATCGGCATCACGTTCTATTCACTGATGAAACGAATATTATCCAGATAAACATTAACGCTGGAACTTTGACCACTAACGGTTAATACGAAGCCCGTTTTGATACTCGACAAGTCAACATCAGTTAGTGGTAAACGATAGCGTGTCCACTTATCGGTTAATACAATATCATCGATTTTTGCTTTACCTGAATCGGGATATGCTTTTTCTTTACCAATTATTCCAACACCAATACTAATACGCTCATTGACATATTTACCTCGAGCCCAAAGTTCTAAATGTGTTGCACCTCTTAAATCATAGCCGCCGTCTTCTTCGCCCCAATTGTTCGAAGGGTTCTGCCATGCAATACCTACCCAGCCAAACTTGCCGGTATAACGTAGTTTTATAGAGTATTTTCCTTCGTAAGGGCCATCAGTATTTTCACCATCAAGCGTTAAAAACTCATGCCCGCCCATCCATCCCGATGGGTACCAGGGCATATTTTCAAAACCTTCTTCGTAAACAGAAAAAGGCATAAGCGTACGAACTTCACCTTTAACCAGTAATGGAATGTTAGCTGTTGCTGCGCGGTTTTCTGCATTATAAGCGTATAGATAAAGTCGGTATGGGCCGGGCGCATCCGGCATACGTATACGAGCCCCCTTTACATTTCCCTCCATTATCGCGCCATCTATAGCCGCTGACATTGGTCGATGATCACCGCCTGTATTGTATTCACCAGACTCTCTAGTTAAAACCCAACGTACTTTTAATTCACTGACTTCAGGGTTAGTAATGACGGAATGTACTGTTACTTCTGCACCGGGATCAACCTGGGTGTCACCATCAACTTTAAGTGGCAATAATGTCGGCACACGTTTCCCAGGTGGTTTACCGGACCAGAGTTCAGACATAACATCTACCGCACCCAGACGAGCACCATCAGGTAAAAACATACCAAACCAAGTTCTGGTCGCTTCCATCTTGAAACCCCAGGTAAAAGCATAAGAACCTAACGCCATGTCACGCGAATTTAAGATTGCACTCTCATAACTGCGACGATAAGAATTTGCTTTTTCGGTACTGGTTAACTCAATGGGTGCGCCCCACTCCGTTGCGCCTGATTCCCACGAACCTGCAGGGCCGAACTCGGTAAGTACGTAAGGTTTAGTCGCGCCAGCTTCTTTATAACGCTTTGCTATAGACAAAGAACCACCGTAGGAATTTATACCGTGAATATCAATTGCCGGACATCGTTGCTGAATATTCTTAATGCGCTCACCACCAATCTCAGCAGTAACTGTCATTGTCGGGTGTAACGGATCAATTTTTTTGACCATAGCTGCAATCTCATTCACTGCTGCCCATATGGCCGGTTTATCGCCAGATTCAAACCCTTCCATCTCGTTTCCGATTCCCCAAAGAAGAACGGCAGGATGATCCTTGTAGCGCAACACCGCCTGACGCGCTTTTTCGAACTGCGCCTCGACCTGTGCACTGTCGCTATAATCGAAGCCGTGGCGTTCGTGGCCCAGCCAGATACCGACAGTGACTGACAAACCCAGGGCATGCGCTTCGTCGAGACGTTTATCCAGATCATCTGCGCCCCAGGTGCGGATAGAATTCGCACCTGCCTCAGCTAATTCTTCCATTGAATGTGTACCACCGGCACCGCGAATAAAATAGGGTTTACCATCACGTAATAATTGCCAGCCCTGTTTTGTTTCTATCAGCTCTACAGGGATAGCTTCTGCAAAACTAATTATTGGCATAAGTGTTAACCATAAGAATAAAAAACTAAGTTTACTGATAGATTTAAGGTTCATCATTTTCAAAACGATACTCACATTGTTAATAGTAACGGAGGCTTAAAGTGTTAAGAAAGTACTGAAAGATCAGCAAAGCTGATATATATAGTGAGCACGAGCAAAAATAGAATCATACCTGCCTTTTTAGCATGTATCCACGGCGTCATATCAACCGCTTTAACATCAACTTGCTGCCACTCCTCTTTCAATGGCCAGATTTCACCTATAACAAGCATCATAATAACCAGGTAGCTGAAGACTAAACCAAGAAAATGAAAGTCGTGAATAGACTCAACAATCGTTGCCGCAGCAGGTACAAAATAACCAATGGCGATAACGGTGAAACCTGCGACCAGGGAAATTTTTGCAGCGATTGGTGGCACTCTACGCGTTAGCATGCCAACCAGAACAACCGCAAGAATAGGAATAAAATACAAACCATTCATCTTTTGAAGGTATGAAAATATACTTGTTTGGCCGAACAATAATGGCGCTATGGTCATTGCGAATAGTGCAAGTAGCCAGCCAAAAATTTTACCCGAACGCACCAATTGCTGGTTACTGGCATTCTTGTTAAACACGTTTTTATACAGCCCCAGACTAAACAGCGTACAGGTACTATTTAACGCTGAATTAAAGCTGGACAGAATTGCACCCATCATAACGGCGGCAAAAAATCCTGCGAATGGGGTCGGTAAAACCTGGTTAACTAACATACCGTAAGAATGATCAGCCTTCACATCCTGTCCTGCAAACATAACGTATGCGATAAGCCCGGGAATAACCAGGTAGAGAGGTCCGATTAGTTTTAACAATCCTGTCGCAAGCACACCCTTCTGACCTTCAGCCAAAGATCGAGCACCAAAGGTACGTTGTATAATCTGTTGATTCGTCGTCCAGTAAAACATATTAAGCAATAGTATCCCTGAAAAAATAGTACCAAAAGGCACACTGCTTTCTGCACCACCGATAGAATTAAAGCGACCGGGATTACCTGCTGTTAGCACATCAATCCCTGAGAAAATATCACCCTCGCCTAATGCGTCCAGACCAAACCATACAATTAATAACCCACCGGCCAGCAAACCAATACCATTTATCGTGTCGGAAACAGCAACCGTTCTTAAACCACCAAAAAGCGCATAACACGAGCCGATGATGCCAACCACCCAGATAATAATCCACAGTGTCTGCGAATGCGTTTCCAGGCCAAGAAGATTCTGAACATCGAGAATACCGATAAGTCCTGTAGCGCCCGTGTATAAAATAATAGGCAACAGAATTACTGCATAGGCAATAAGAAAAATTAAGTTAGTAACGATTTGTGTTTGCTGATCAAAACGAATTCCCAGGTATTCTGGAACGGTCGTTACTCCACTACGAAGAAATCGTGGCAGGAAGAACAACGCCATGCAGACCAGTGCAATGACAGCGACAACTTCCCAAACCATGACGGCAAAACCGTATGTATAAGCTGCTCCATTAAGCCCGACCATCTGCTCGGTGGAAAGATTAGTTAGCAGCAATGATCCTGCGATAAGTGGCCAGCTTAAACTCCTGCCGCCAAGAAAATAACCTTTGCTACTGCTGTGGTCATCTTGCCGCGTTAACCACCAGGTGATAACAGCGACAAGAGCAGTGAAAAATAAAAATGAGATGAGAGTCATAAATATTTCATCTCACGATATTTTCAATTATTGACCACCAGCGAAATGTATATCATCGAAATACAACGTTCCAAAGGTTAACTGACCACCGCTATTTCTAGGGTTCCAGAAACCGAGCAGTGTCATAGTGGCAGGATTCAAGTTAGAAAAATCGGATAATGGAATTTCATACACGGCCCAGTTTCCTGATATTGTCGGCGTATAATTTGACAGCGAAACTCCCGTTTCTGTGCCAGCATCACTATCTTCCGGTTTTATTTGCATGTATGCAAAGTTAGCCATCTGAGAACTGTCTATGGCAAATTTTAGCGTTTGGTAAGCAGAGACATCCGTACCAATATTAAAGTCATAGATGAAACCACCATAGAAGTTTCCATAGTCTATAAAATCAGCCGCCAGCACATTACTACCATCGTAAGCAGAGACAGCTGTGCTGGTTAGATTAGTGCCCGTGAAATTTCCGCCCCAGTCCACGCTATTAACAATTTGAAGGTAACTCAATTCAGTTTCTGTATGGCTTTCAGAATAAAGCCCTAGCTCAGGGCTAACAGGTCCGCCACCAATCGTGTATGTGCCATCGCCTTCATCCGCCTGGTAAACCCTGACATAGTCAACCGTCATAGTCTGTGGCCATGGTGTGCTCGCGTCGGGCGCGCCACCCAATGTTCCACCAATCGCAACATTGAGTATGATGAAAAACTCTTCTAAAAATTCGTCCATGGTGCCCGGATTTATAGGCTAGATAGAAATAAGAAACACCATCAATTTTTCCAGTGACACCATCTGCATCCCATTCTGCCGAGAAAACATGGTAGTCATCACCCAGTGAGTAAGGCAGGGTTTTATATTGAGAAATGTATTCCCAGCCGGGATCGTATAGACATGGATTCGAGCTCACGGCATCATCACAATAATGCATGGTGAAATGGGTAGTATTCGCGTCTGAATACCTGTTGTTCATTTCCATAACATCGATTTCACCTGAATTGGGCCATCCTACGTCAGGAAAATTAGCGCCTAACATCCAGAATGCTGGCCATGCACCTTTGCCTACGGGTGGAATTAATCGCGCTTCAACTTTTCCGTATTTGAATTCAAACTTGTTGAGTGTGTTAATTCTGGCAGAAGTGATGGTTCCATCGCGTTTGCCACATGCAGGTGGTGATGAGCACTGCGCATTAATCGTCAGGTTACCGCCGGCAACTGAAGCATTATTTGTGGAACTAGTATATAACTGCCACTCATCATTGCCCCAGCCAAAGCTGCCACCATAACCCGTTTCCATCACCCAGTTATCAGTGTTTAATGAAGTACCATCAAACTCATCACTCCATACTAATGTGTAAAGTGGTTTAGTGTTTATTGTTGCATGACACTCATCAACGTCCGGGCATGCATGGCTAACAAAAATATTGTCTAAATAAAAATCGGCACTACCACCTGTCACTTCCATAACAAAAGCATTGAGCACGTTATCTAATTCCAGACCAGAACCTGGACCGGGATTAGCCAACAGTTCAGCAAAACTAATAGTAACTCTTCGCCAACTACCAACACTATAATCCGATGTCGTAAGTGCGTATTGACCCAGGTTTGGATAACCACTATCAATTTTTGCTGTTAGTGTTGCACCGGCATCGATACTGTTAACCTTAATATCAAAAACTAACTGACCATTGCCTGCGCCAGAAAAGTCAAAACCAGAATCTAAAACAGGGTCGTCACTTAAATCACCCGTGCTCAGGAAAACATTTGCAACGCCACCGCTTATATTAATTTTCCATACTGTGTTAAGAGCGTTTTCGGGATCTGTAAAGTTTGCATCACTAATAACTGTCGCACCAGGAGCAGTATATCCGCCTACAGTAATTGTCGTTGTAGAACCGCCAATTGTTACCGTTGCCGGGCCATCATTAAATAAATCAAGATTTTCTACAAAATTATTCGAACCAGGATCAAGCACCATTTTTTGAATCAATAACAGATCCTGAATGTTAATCACTTCATCAGGTGCGCCGGGGGGATAAACATCACCATGTGATAATTCTAGCTGCGTTGGTGTAAGGCTATCGAGCACAATTCTATTTGCGATTAGATAATCGGCAGTATTAATTAATCCATCAGGTGAACCAACCGGTGCAAGATCGCCATCAGCATAAATTGTTGGCGCTGCATGAACTAATCCAGCAGTAATTATATAAAGCGTCAGTGATAAAATAACTTTGTTCATGAGAACGTGTTTCCTGTATGTATTCTTAAACACCGTGTTGCTGGAGTAAGAAATAAATCGTAGTGCTGCAAGATCGATATATGACCACTAGAAAAGAATGTATGATGTACGAATCCATCCTCTTCTAGCGGTTCGGTAACCGAACTAGCGTACTTTGGATAACACCGGTGTTACGCCGAGCACTTTATTGCCATCCAGATCAATGTAGTAACTTTTTTCCGGGACCAGAGAGACGTGTGACTGCCAGTTAGTATTATCGATTACGCTCTGACCAATATAAACAGCCAACATCCCAGGAAAAGGCAACATTTAAGGCATCGTAGTAGCTTGTTCCTGGTACCCATGAAGCATCATCATAAAAACCATATGGATTCATTACGATAGCCGTCAGTTGAGTGACATTGCCGCCCAGATCTTTTCGGCTGGTTGCTAACTGAAGATGTTGATCCGGTGATGTCTTTACCAGGTGAGGAAGTCCGCCACCAACGTCAGTCACGCCACTATAATCAACAGCGATAAAACTGTCGGTGCTGTATTCAAAAACGTATACCGCACCGCCTACGTTATTAAGCAGACCTGCTTCATTATCAGGCGTTGCTAAAATAGTTGCACCTAACTCTAAATGGCCCACACCATATATTTCGCTGGTAATATTATCGCCTTCGCCATCTAGTACTTCAAAAGGCAGAGCGCCGAGATTTTCATTAAATGGTTTCACATCGAGATTAATCCGACGTTCACCAGGATCTGCAGGCGGATTTACTTCGGTTGATACCACGGCGATAGTTGCGGGACCGGCTACCGGTGTCTGGCTAAAATCGTTTGTAGCAGGCATTACAAACTGCAGCATCCATTGTCCCTCGTTAGCATATGACACGTTATTGGTAAATAAGTGGCTATCTGCATCCATACCCAGCAGAGAATAACGACTCGATGGATCCGCATAAACCCGAAACAGTCGACTTACATAGGCTGGAAAGATCTGCCCTTGATTATCCGTCACAGTAACCGTCACATCATTCCTTGTCAGGAAATTTGAATTAGCTACTGTTTTCGTACCACCCAAAGGGATAGTCACAAAATCACCACGCTTTGCATATTTTGGTAGCGGAACCGTGCTGCAACCAGTAGCAATAAGGCTTGCCAGTATCACTAACCACATTGAGTTTTTGAAGATTTTCATTCTATTCACCTTTGTTTTACGAACCAGAGCATTGGCCAGTTCTAAATTTAATATTGATGTTGCTATATAAAGCCCTACACCGTTATTAGTTGTATTCATTTTTTCATTCACTTCAGTTACAGTGATTTCAAAAAGGCTATCAGCGCGTCTTTTTCACTTTGCGACATACCAGCATAGGCCTGTTTTGAAGCTTCCCCTTCTCCACCATGCCAAAGGATGGCCTCGTCCAGATTTCTCGCACGGCCATCATGCAGGTAGGCTTCGCCGAAGCTGACACCCGCGGTTAAGCCGATATTCCACAGCGGTGGTGTGCGCCATTCCGAGCCAGATGCATTGCCTTCGGACAGAGTCGATGCCAGCCCAGGCCCCATATCGTGCAGCAACAGATCGGTATAGGGATGGATGGTCTGGTCGCGCAATTCTGCATGCGGATGATAGGCTGACGTCTGGAAGGTATCGCTATGACAGCCGGTACAACCGGCACTACTCAAACAGATGCTTCACCCTGCAGGGCAACCGGGTCAGTCAGGTCTCGACGGGCACTCACGCCTAGCAGTGCAACATAAGCACGTCAGGTTATCCAGGTGTGTTTCGCTGATTTCACTACCAGAAGGACCACAGCCGGATTGCGATGCACCACAGTCGGGATCAGGGAAAATCGACGTCATCACACCCATATCGGTATTAAACGCTGCGGCCACCTGCTGTTTCACTGAAGGTTGTGAGGCTTTCCAGCCGAAACGGCCGATCCGGTACTGCCCGGTTTCAGCATCGGTTACCACACGCATACGTGCCTGAGATACCATCACCGTTTGCGTCATTGGGATCTGCCAGCGCTTCGATGTCGGCTTCGGTAATTGCTTCCAGCAAACCCATGCCGACCAGTTGCGGTGCGATGCGTGCAGAGAAGTTTGTTGGTGTTACACCGGTGAAACTGAAGTTAGGCGAACGCAGTCCATTGTTTTCATTCCAGCTGCTGATGCTGATACCGCCTTCTGCTGCACCGGTGATGGTTTCCGGTTGCAATACCTCGCCCAACTGCGGATCCGGGTTACCGCTGGCATCACCGACCTTAACAACATATTTAGTCAGGGGCTGACCGAGTACCGTCGGCGGCAGTGCCCTGCCATTTCTTGCATGACAGGATACACAGGAGTGATCGATATAATTATTGCCCAGCTTATTGGCCAGTTCTGTAAACGGCGGATTGGTAATCGCTTCGTTATGAGAGCCATCTTCAAAGTCGGTATGGTGCACCCTACGACCTAATACAAAAACCTGACCATTGATGTTCGACAGATTTGTCGGTATCTGCATAAAGTGATTATCCGGCTCATCCGAATATTGATAATTCAAGGTGGTGTCGCCACCCAGTTTACCCGCGGCCGGCATAGGGAAGGAATCCTGTAGCGGACCCTGCGCTTCAAATGGCACTACACCCTGTCCCACGATATACAATATGGCAGTGCCGTAATAGTTATTGCGGCCATTGGGTACCCCGCTGAGGAAGTTACTCAACTCAAACTCTACCCGGTCGCCTACCTGCAGTGCCCGGTTTTCTTTCTGGTTGTAATTCAGCGTGCGGGTATAGTGCCTGCGATCTTCTCCTGGCACATCAAGAGCAGGCACCGCTGTCATCACACCATTATTGTAGTATTGCGCCTCTGTCGTAAGGCCCAGGAAGAAAAAGCGTAATTCAGCTTCAGTGTTACTCAACTGCCACTCGGTAGTGACGTTGAAGGTAATGGTGTTACCGCCCTTGCCGATGGTATCGACGATCTCGATTTCTGCGGTACGATGCTCCCAGTAGAAAGACAGGTAATGATCATAGATTTTGAACTGGTCTTCACGTGCATGACGATCACGGGCACGGTCAGCAAGATGTGTTATTAACGCCGCAGGGGTATCTTCCTGGAGCACCGGTTCAAGTACTGTGGTGTTATCAAACAGCGGGGAATAAACCTGAACATAAGCGACGGTATGCCAAACACCACCCGCACCTTCACCGTTAGTATCACCGGCAGCAACATCGGCGATATAAAAATACAATGGCCTGCCCAGGTAGGTGGCCTGCAACGATCCATCGTTACGTGTAATTGTACCCAGGTCAGCTACGCCGGTAGCACCGCCATCGGTGACAATGACAGGCGGCCAGTTAGTGGCACAACCGCCATTACAGGTACTGCCCGATGAACCAATATCATTATCAAATACATAAAGGCTAAAGCCAGGCTGGATTGGAACCCTGGCCGCCTGCCAGTATATCGTTTATTGACGACACTTCATTGACAGGAATAATCACTGCACAGCCGCTGGCATCGACCAAGTGTCGCTGGCGGCGTGCCCGGGCAAAGATCCAGCGTATCTTCTACGCCATCATTATCCGAATCGTTGAATATACAGCCATCAGCATCTACAGTGCTGCCCATTGGTGTGCCGGGGCACAAGTCCAAACTATCGTCTACACCATCGCCATCTGAATCGGCAGCAGGCGAACCATAGACTTCCATTTCCCAGATCGAATAGCCATACGGACTGCTGCGAGTGATTCCATACATGCGCACATAGCGATAAGTACCGGTCAGGCTTGCATTATCCGTACGCTCTCCGAAAACACCGCCGGTCAGACTGAAGAGCGGAGTCCAGTTACTATTATCCGCTGAGCCCTGAATTTCATAGCTTGCCGCATTCGCCGCTTCCCAATGAATGTTTACCTCTGACAGCGCATAGTTAGCGCCCAGATCAAGTACGATCCAGCTCGGATCAACACCTTGTGCTGATTCCCAACGGGTTGCCAGGTTACCATCGACCGCGAGAGCCGGGCCGCCAGCAGGGCCAGAGGTACTCGCCGTGGCTGTAGCGCTGAGTAAAGAGGCAGTTATCGGACATCCGGTGGCATCGACAGGTGTGCCCGCAGGCGTACCCGGGCACAGGTCGTTACTATCCGGAACACCATCATTATCGGCATCGTTTGGCAGGATAGAACAACCGGTCGGGTCAACCAGTGTGCCTGCCGGTGTATTGGGACAGAGGTCACTGCTGTCAGCGACACCGTCGCCATCACTATCGATAAAGGGTTTTGTCTTTATCGTTGCATTACAGCCACCAACTTCAGCACAGGCATGGCTGATAAAAATATTATCCAGGTAAAAATCAGCATTGCCGCCAGTCACTTCAATGACAAAGGCATTAACCACATTACTCAGATCCAGGCCAGCGCCCGGACCCGGGTTGGCGAGCAGATCAGCAAAACTGATCGCAACTCTTCGCCAGCTGCCAATAGTGTATTGCGATGAGGTTAATGCATACTGGCCCAAATCAGGATAACCGCTGTCAATTTTTACCGTCAGGATTGCACCGGCAGACAGGCTATTAACTTTTATATCAAAAACCAGCTGGCCATTACCCATGCCCGACAGGTCAAAACCTGTATCAAGAATATTATCCGAACTTAGATCTGCTGTTCCAAGAAACGCATTCGCTATACCGCCACTGACTGCAACATGCCAGATGGTATTGGCTGAATCTTCCGGGTCAGTAAAATTCGGATCGTTAGTTACCGTTGCACCTGGCCCGGTGTAACCATCAACCATTACCGTTGTATAGGCGGGAGTGCCATTAACTTCAGCGCTGAGTGTAGACGCTCCATATTCAAACAGGTTGAGATTCTGCACATACTGGTTAGCACCCTGACCAATAACCATTTTTTGAATCAGCAGCATATCCTGAATATTAATGACGCCATCAGGTGCCCCTACCGGATAAACATCACCGTGTGACAGTTCAAGTTCAGTGACTGTAACCAGGTCGTTTACGATTCGATTGACGATAAGATAGTCAGCAGAATTAATCAGACTGTCCGGTGCGCCAGCAGGCGCAACATCACCATCGGCATAAATCAGGGGCGCCGCATGTGAAAGCTTAAAACTAGTAAGCAGACACAGCATCAGCAGATAGAAATTAGCATTCTTCATCGAACCGTTTGTCCCGTGAGTGCTGTTAAACACTCCGTTTTAATGTGATGGATTTGCATTACCCGGCCTGGCGTTTACCTGTCAGGGCCAGCACTCCTAATGCACTTGAAAAAAGCAGAAATGCGGATGCTAGAGGAACCGATGCCACCCGCACGTAATAGATTTCTAACTTAATTTTTATTATTAAAAAAGTCAGCATCAAAATTATCAAATAAAAGAATTGTGCTGCTACTGGCACACATCCATACAGACAGAGCCAGTAACAGTACATTTTCAACTCTCATAAAAAAAACCAGTCATTATGAGTACTAAAGACCTCCTTTCCTTCTTGCTACTCCTACCAGGGCGAGTAAGCCACTACCTAATAGCCAGATGCTTGCCGGGATGGGTACTACACTGGTACCGACATCAATCCTGAAATCCTTCTTCGCGACCATAGCGATAGTCGAAGGCTCACTGATTGCACCAAGAGTGTTATCAAGCACGATATCCAACCGGGTAGCACCCGTATTAAATAAGACACCTGCACTGGCTAAACCAGCATTAACATCGTAGTTGAGACTTAGATTCCACAGACTGCCCAGTTCGTTACCACCACTGAGATTATCGCTGCCAGAAACATTAGCACCGGGCAGAAAAACAGGACTGCTTAGTGCGACACCGTCAATTTCCAAAACCGAGACGCTACTGATAGTCAGCGCATAGAACAGACTTGTTGCCGCCGTGCCACTGCCAAACAGGGTATAGTCCCCGCTTTCATTAAAGGTGATATCTGTGATTGCATTACCGGATAGGCCTTGTAACATAAAGTTCAACTGACCATCGGTTATATCAGCGCTGCCACCACTTGCCGATGCAGAAAAACCCTGCGGATTAAAATCCAGCATGTTACCGGTAATAGTAGGACTCGAGAATAATGGTGTGTTATCACCAGGTGTATTTGCCGTTTCCGTTACATCAATATACATCACCGACGTGCCGACGAAATCGCCGTAATTAATTGGTGCTGCATAAGCCGATGAATAAAACAGTGAAAAAATAATAACCATAAGCGCAGTAAACGCTTTTTCTAGAGAATGGGTTAATATGTTCACTTTCCCCTCCTTCTTACATTATGTGAAGGCCTAATCGACTCCAACATCGAAACCTTCTTTTTTTAATTTCTTTACTGAATGTATTAATCCATTGTTGCGAAAATATGCTTTTAAACACTACATTCGACTTGACTGCCTGAAAAAGCAGCGCTAGCGTGAGTACTGAACTCGAATTGCTAGCGCTGCCACTCTGGAGACTTTTTATGCCGTAGCTTTACGACGGCGAGCAACGCCAACTAAACCTAACAGACCTGAACCGAACAACCATACAGCTGCTGGTACTGGTACCTCTGGTACTCCGCCACAACCGCCAGCAGCATCGAAACACAGGTTATCGTAGAATACGCCTGATGGAGAATAGTCAGTTGCTGTGTTATTGAAACCGAGCTGAAGCAACTCGCCGACCATACCAGCATCAACAGTCAGTAAGATAGATTCACCGCTCCACGAAGCGCCTAGACCCGCATCACTGTCAAACGTATTATTGGCAAGTTCGATAAAGCTTGCCATCTGACTGTTTCAGTACCTTAATAAAAGCCTCTGCTTGAGATACCGCAGGGTCAATGTTACCCAGCTTAGCGTCGAAGGCGAAAGAATAAGTATTGCCTACCATATCAGCCAGTGATAGTACCCACATCAGTAGATACGAAAGCCTGGATGGTGATACCTTGAGTGCCGTCACCAAAGGGAGACCATGGGTTGTAGTCATTGAACACAGACAGCTGTTGTGCACCCTGCGCTACATCACCTTCACCTGCTACAATCCTGGAATAACCATTGTTATGGTCAGCAGGTGCACCGGCACCTGCGAACCATGCATTAGCACCAACAATATTACCGATTGCGAAGCCACTAATGAATTGATCACCAGGCACATCAACAAAGCTTTCAAAGTCATTGCTGTAGGTAAGTGCAGCGCTACTTGCTGGCGCGTATGCAACTGCGGTCGCCATAGCAATTGCTGTCAGGCCTGTTTTACTAAAGTTTTTGTGTAACATTTTTTTCATCCTCTTTGATATTTATGTGAATCTAGCAACAATGCTGATTCACAAAGGTTTGCAGTCACTTGAGTGACTGTGTTTTTTAAATCAAGCAGCTTTCTTTCTTCTAGCCATACCAACCAGACCGATAAGACCTGAACCGAACAACCAGGCTGCGGCAGGAACTGGAACTGCAGGTGGATTTGTTACATCTGCAGTAAAAGAGACATTGTCCCAGTTCACATCTGCAGTACAGCCAGCAACTGCTCCACAACCGATTTTCAATGCTAAGGTAATACCACCACCGACATCGCCACCTGCAGTAGTGTTGTATGTATATGATTGCCATTGATCAGTGAGACCAAAGTCAAAGAATGTAGGTGTTGCTCCACCGCCAGTGAATTCGCTGAAAACTATAACTTGTGCTACGGCGCTAACTCCGAGAGTTCCCTTTGCATCAAAAGTTACAGTGACTGCATCACCTGGTTGTATGGTTCCAACCAAACGATTTGACTGCTTTATAAGGTTATCTGCGGGACCACCAGGTAATGTAGATAGCCCAGAAAATGCGGAAGCATTACCAGCATCAATCAGGTTTGCACCTGTTTGTGGAAACACATCCCAGCCGGTGTAGTCACCTGTTTCAAAATCACCATTGACGGCCATCTCTACAACCACCGCTTGCGACACCCCGGCAGACAACGACAATGCCATTGCTACTGCTAATTTTGTACGAATATTTTTTAACATTTTAAATCCTCAAATTATTCAAAGTAGCCATTTGAAAACCGCGGCAAAGCATCTTGTTTGGCTTCCCATGGAATGCTATACGCCTTTTCTGCATATGCTATATAGCACCATAAGGCAGATCACTCAGCAAAGTCAAGACCGTTTATCGTATTTATTGAAAAAATGCGTGTTTCTACGCTAATAAACACCGTTACACGCTATTAATTATACTAATCTAGACATTAATAGCTATAGCAGTTACTATCATGCTATCTAGCAGTATTATAGATATATCGCATAAATACATAACAATCTAAGAGAGGTAATAAGGAAAGAATAGAGCAACTCATTGATTTGATGGACCGAAATACTATATCATCCGGTAAGACGCACTTGAAAACACAGGATATATAGATATTTTCTTATTAAACCCGGTTAAACAAAATGGGTTTTTCTATTGAAAAGTCTTCCAGTTATCATTCTCGACTTTTCATATAAAGCAGGCTTTATACTGCTAAATTATTGAGAAAACTATAAATAATGGACAAATCAACACCAAAATATATCCTTGTCGAGAAAAAAATCAGACAAGCGATAAAAAATCGAGAAATCGTCGATAAACTGCCTGGTGAAAGAACACTGGCGAAAGAGTTTGGCTATTCTTACATGACGATAAGAAAAGCCATAGATAACCTCGTCGCTGAAGGCACACTTTATAAAATGCCAACCAAAGGGACCTTTGTTGCCGACCGTAAAAAAGCTAAAAAGAAAACCCATGTCATCGGCTATTTTCTTGATAAGAGTATTGTTGCCGGCTTAACCAGCCCTTATTACTCACTTATCTTTAATGCACTTGAAAAACAGGCGCAAAAAAATGGTTACTCATTAATTTACTTTTCCGATATTGATGAATCCAACATGGCCAAACAGTTGAACAAAATCGACGGCGTCATCGTCAGCTGCTTCCCTCGCATTGAAAATCTGATCCATGACTTTAATACACACGTGCCTGTGGTCGTTATAGACAACAGTTCATCTGACAAAACCATCCCTTCTATTATCATTGATAACTTTAATGCGGTAAGTCAATCGGTTGACTATTTATGCAATCTTGGACACAAACGCATTGGCTTTATGACAGGACTGGATGATTCCGATGTCGGAAAAAACAGGTGCGCCGGTTATAAAAGCGGATTAAATAATAATGGTCTCAAGTTTAATGAAGACCTGGTTTATAGAGGAAACTATTCTTTCAAGTCCGGTATAGCTGGCGTCGACTACTTTTTATCATTGAAAAACCGGCCTACTGCAATAATATGCGCAAATGACTCTATGGCTATCGGCGCGATCAGAAAAGTTACCCAGCATAATTTAACGGTACCTGATGACATCAGCATAATTGGATTCGACGACATTGATGTCTCTTCACAAATCCATCCGCCTTTGACAACTGTAGCTGCGCCGATAGATGAAATTGCAGATCACGCATTAAATATGCTGATTAACCAGATCCAGAACAAAGACAACACGAATAATAAACATATTGCATTACCCGCAAATCTTATTATAAGAAACACATGCGCAGAGGAAAAAAACTACTATCACTGCCTGAACGCCTGTTAAACATCATTACACAAAACTAATCAACTCAGCTGCTAATTTGACTGAGCGATTTAATTCATCACCTTTACAGGGTAATTACAAAATACAATATGGAGTTAAGACAATTACGTTCACTGGTGGCTTTAACTGAAACCGGGTTCAATGTCACCCAGGCTGCAGAACAGTTACATCTTGTTCAATCAGCCGTATCCCAGCACCTTTCCCGGCTGGAAGAAGAACTGGGTGTGGTGCTGTTCCATCGCCAGGGTAAACGCCTCACTGGCATAACTGCAACCGGCGAACAGGTATTACATTACGCACGTAAAACCCTGACCGACACAGAAAACATTCTAGCGATTGGCAGGGATTTTTCTGAACAGACACAAGGCACTCTTCGTATTGGCACCACCCATGCACAGGCCTGTTATGTGTTGCCACCCGTGCTTCGACTGTTTCGCAAAGCTACCCGGAATTGTTGTGCAAATACACCAGGGCAATCCCAAACAACTGGTAGAAATGGCGATGAATGATGAAGTCGATCTATCAATATGTACAGAGGCACTGGCTGACAGCCCCGCGCTGGAAGTCATTAAATTGAGCCTACCCGGACATCGTTGTACAAATACACCAGGGCAACCCCAAACAACTGGTAGAAATGGCGATGAATGATGAAGTCGATCTATCAATATGTACAGAGATGCTGGCTGACAGCCCTGCGCTGGAAGCATTAAACTGCTATCGCTGGAACCGCAGCCTGATTGCGCCGCTGAACCACCCTGTACTGAAACAACATCCCCTGTCCCTTGCCACTCTCTGCGAACACCCCATTATTACCTATGTTTCTGGTTTTACCGGTAGCGGTCATTTTCGAAAAAGCTTTGCACGCCTCGGCTTGAAACCCAAAATAATATTGAGTGCCGCAGATACCGATGTCATTAAAACCTACGTCAGGGAAGGGTTTGGCATCGGCATTATCGTAAGCTTTGCCTATTCAGAAAAAAATGATAGCGACCTGGGTGTCGTCGATTTAAGCAGGCTCTTTCCCTGGGAAACAACCCAAATTGCCTATAACCGCGACAAATACCTGCGCAGTTACGAAAGCCACTTCATAGAGTTGTTACAAACAGGAACAACAGATAATGCTGCAAAAGTGCCTAAGAAGTAATGACTCAGGATAGCTTTAATTCATATGAGACCTGATCTCGTCATCTGGTGCTGGTAGTCCGGCCGCTTTCCACAAAAACAGGCATGAGCCAAACAGTCTTTTTAATTCAGCTTTATCAAGGCCGGTCGATTTACAAACATGCCTTAAGGGAGGCAATGCACCCAGGTGCAGGACCTTTTCCCTGACAAAAAAAATAACTTTAAAATGCTCTGCCGTAAGCTGGGTAAAGTTATCAGCTAAAACCTGCTCAGCAAATGCTTCATGCCAATCTTGTGCATTATATAAATACCCATTCTCATCTGTGGTAAAAGTACGTGTCTCTTTTACATTAGAGAGCTGGTTTGCTACTTCGTACATAAATTAACTCCTGCTTAAGGTTTACATTTATTAGTTAAAGCCATAATCAACCATTTTCATCACCAGGTGAAATAATCAATTTTGATTAACAATCACGTTTTTGAATATAAAAAAGGCAAAAAAAGCGGCCCACCAGGGCCGCGAAAACTTCAGACACTCCAGGTCTATCTTTTATCTGAAGGTTGGAGGGAAATCATTGATATTTGCGGTTATTACGCAAGTAACGAACCACGTCATAAAAAGCACAACAGGATTAAATAAGAAAAAGGATTACTTGATGTATTCTAACGATTAAATAAATTTTCACTATTTTCGAAGGGCAGATAACGGTTTAATTCATGTGAGCGCCAGGCTCATCATCAGGTCGCGGCAACCCTGCTGCACGGCATAATTGAAAACATGAGCCAAACAGGACTATCAACATAGACTTTTCCATGCCTATCGATTCACAAACCTCGGTAAGTGGCGGCAACACACCCAGGTGAAGATATTTATTGCGAACATATTGCAGGATATCTTTATGCTGTGAACTGAGACTGCGCGGCATCAAACCCAGGGATCTCGCGGCAAACGCTTCTGACCATTCACCAGGGTTTGTTAAAAAGCCCTGATCATCAATATCGATGTCAATTTCGCTCTTTCGGCGGGACTCTTTTTGATTTAGGTTCAACATGCAATTGCTCCAGTATGGTGTGGGAGCAATGATATAAATTTAGTCACCTCCAGGTAAAATTATAAATTTTGATGTCTTATTAGTTTTAGAGATATGCCAGCTATGTTCAGGGCATTCTGGGTATATTTATGACCTGTGAGAAATATTTTTTTGCCACACCTGACTTAAAGCAAATGCCATGATCACCACATAAACATGCAGAACAGTAAAGTATTAAATTCACACAGATAACAAAGGGTGCATTTAAGCACCCCCTGTTAGCATTTCCCGATTTATGGTTTTAGTCGGATGCTTTATGCTGCTTGCTGCTCATCGACAGAGTTCATCAGCAGGTAATCAAAAGCCGCCAGTGATGCCTTTGCGCCCTCCCCCATTGAAATAATGATCTGCTTGTAGGGAACCGTTGTTACATCACCACAGGCAAATATACCTGCTTCACTGGTTTGTCCCCTTTCATCAATCACTACTTCGCCATATGGACTTAACTCAAGCACATCTTTCAAAAAGCCGCTGTTCGGAATTAAACCAATTTGAACAAACACGCCTGAAAGTTCTTTGCTCAACACTTCATTGGTTTCACGATCCTGATATTCAATGCCTGTTACTTTGCCGCCTTGTGCAATAATTTGTTTTGTTGCAACATTTTTCAGGATAGTAATATTGTCACGTGATTTTGCCTTGTCGACCAATACCTGATCAGCTTTTAATTCTGGCAAAAATTCAAATACGGTAACGGATTTAACAATTCCCGCGAGATCCAGCGCCGCTTCTATACCCGAATTACCGCCACCAATCACCGCAACGTCTTTATCTTTAAAGAATGGACCATCACAATGCGGGCAGTAAGCAACCCCGTTACCGATATTTTCCTTTTCTCCGGGAACACCCAGTTCCCGCCATTTAGCGCCGGTAGCCACAATCAATGTTCTACTCTTTATCTTCTCACCAGAAGAAAGATGAAGGGTTTTAATCTCACCTTTTTCAACTTTTTCTACACGAAAGTGCTCTTTAGTAGTGATGTCATATTCATTCATGTGCGCCTGTAAAGCACCGGCAAGCTCGGGACCGGTTGTTTTGCTGACTGAAATCAGATTTTCTATGCCCATGGTATCTTTAACCTGGCCACCAAAACGATCTGCAATCATGGTTACTTTAAGGCCTTTTCGGGCCGCATATATAGCTGCTGACACCCCTGCCGGGCCGCCGCCGATGACAGTAACATCCTGTACAGGTAATTCTTCCTGCTTCGCACTGGCCGTAATATCGGGATATTTCTGCATTAACTTATCAAGCAATTGAGCGGTATCAACCTTGCCATTGGCAAACACTTCACCATTCAGAAAAACCGTAGGCACACCCTGAATATCATTGGCTGCAACCAGCTCAGGATAGACACCACCGTCGATAGTTTCTGCGCTGATATTGGAATTGAGTGTCGCAAACTGGTTAACAGCCTGTACGACATCCGGGCAATTGTGACAACTCAGGCTAACATACACTTCAAACTTCAATTCTTGCTGTACATTGGCCACTATATTTTTCAGACTGTTATCCAGTTTTAATTCTGTGCCTGACGAGTGCAACACTGCCAGTACCAGTGAATTAAACTCGTGACCACTGGGAATGCCAGAAAACTCAATGCCGTTTGGCTTGCCATCAACTTCAAGCATAAAACTCACCGGGCTTCTTAAGCGTCCTTCTGTATCCCGTTCTTCAACACTGATTCTGTTTGAGACTTTTGCAAAATCCTTCAGGAATGCCAGTAACTCTGCACGTTTGTTATGTTCGCCCGTTTGCACAACGAAACTAATATCGTTTTGCATGTTGGCAGTGTAGCCCATCAACGCTTCTTTAATTTCTCTAGTTAACATGATTTACTCCTTGCTGAAAGAATTTGTTCTGTTGTAAATTATCTGGTGTAAATTATTTGCTGTAAATTATTTGCTGTAAATTGGCGGGCAACCCAGCGTTGCCCGCCCTCACAGATAAATAGTTATAGCTATTTTCTGCTTTAGATCTTGCCGACCAGGTCAAGGCTAGGTGTTAATGTTTCCTGACCCTGTTCCCACGCAGCTGGACAAACTTCACCGTCGTGCTCGGCAACATACTGTGCCGCTTTCACTTTGCGAACCATGTCTTTTGCAGAGCGGCCTATACCCAGGTCATGCACTTCTGACACTTTTATTATGCCGTCCGGATTTGCCAGGAATGTACCGCGCAATGCCAGTGCCTCTTCCTCGATCATTACCTCGAATCCTCGAGTAATCGCACCAGTGGGATCACCTATCATCGGGTAATTGATCTTGCCGATTGCATCACTGGTGTCGTGCCACGCTTTATGTACGAAATGCGTATCTGTTGATACCGAGTACACTTCTACTCCCAGGCCCTGCAGTTCTTCATAATAGTTCTGCATATCTTCCAGCTCTGTAGGGCAGACAAAGGTGAAATCGGCGGGATAGAACAGAAAGATTGACCACTTGCCTTTCGCGTCATCAGAGGTAATGGTTTTGAACTCACCATTGTGGAAAGCTTCTGCTTTAAATTCAGGGATTGATTTGTTGATCATTGACATAATATGTATCCTCTTTGTTTTCTTTAATAGTTAATATCGGGCTGTAAATACGCTGCTGCTGTTACAACGTTGGATAGAAGAATAAGGGATTCCATTAATCTAATAAATCACTTAATATAGATAACAACATTCTATTTAATTGAACATAAGCCATGATCTCACTTAAGCAAATTACCTACATACTGGCCGTAGAGAAAACCCTGCATTTCAAAAAGGCCGCAGAACTATGCTCAATCTCACAATCCGCGCTCAGTACGGCGATCAGTGAAATGGAAAAACAGCTTGGTTTTCAGGTATTTGAACGAGACAATAAAAAAGTACTAATAACACCGGTCGGCGCACTGTGCCTGCAAAAAGCTCGCAGCATCAAGTTACAGATGGACGACCTGCACCAGCTTGGGCAATCCTTAAAAGCGCCTTTGAGCTACCCCATGTCGGTCGGCACTATACCCACCATTGGGCCTTACCTGTTACCGAAGGTATTACCCGGTGTACGCCATCAATACCCGGATTTCCAGTTACGCATTAGCGAAGAACAATCTCATGTGCTGGTGAGTAAAGTCAGGGCCGGTGAACTGGATACTGCAATTCTGGCACTGCCCTTTGATATCGAGGGCCTGTTGTCATTTGAATTTTGGCAGGAAGATTTTTACTGGGTATCACATCAGGATGATGAGCTTGCAAAACAAACCGAAATTACCAGCGCCGAACTAAAACAGTCCCGGCTGATGCTGTTAAAGGATGGGCACTGCCTGAAAGAGCATGCCCTGGCGGTCTGCAAGTTACCTTCGACAGAAACAGATTCCTCTCTCGAATCAACCAGCTTGAATTTACTGGTACAAATGGTAGCAGGCCATATGGGTACGACACTGGTTCCCGAAATGGCACTCGATCAGTTAATCGCTGGAAATTCAGAATTAAAGGCAACTCACCTGAACGAACCCGGCCCACATAGAAGAATCGCGTTTATTACTCGACCCAATTATGCCGGCGTCAAAAATATCGAATTATTGATGAAGTTGTTTCAGCAACAACTAAAAGGTTAAAACTTTTTTTCCGGGCCTATGAAACAACACATAGTTCAGGAGTAAGCAGTTATTGTTCATTATCATCACGCCATTGGCGACGATTAATGGCATAGCTGTTTATTTTTCCAATAAAAGGTAACCGCAACATACCGGTTAGCCTTGAAACAAGTTTTGGATCATTATAAGTATAAATACCGATTCGTTGTTCAAAATATATTGTTGATATCTATCATCGTTTCTCGCGACGCTGATTTTAATCTGTAATAATCCTGCATTGTACATAAAAAAGCCTCACCAAATATCGGTGAGGCTTTACTTAATTCTTCTAGCTGTAATGTTTTGTCGGAAGGATTATCGCCCACTTCCCTGTGGGCGCGCCTGGAAGGATTACTCCGGGCTTCCTGCCCTCACCGTTACTCCGCACATCGTGTGCTCCACCCTGCGGGCCACACTTCGTGTGTTCAAATTCATTCCAGATGAATTTGTCGGGGCCATCCGCAAAAGTCGCGGATGTTAAAAATCGTTCCTGACGATTTTTTCGAACCGTGTGACGAACCAATTCTTCCAAAACAACGAACAATAAAAAAGCCCCACCAAAAAACTGGTGGGGCTTTTTAATTATCTGGCGCTATTGTTATTCGGAAGGATTATCGGGCCCACTTCCCTGTGGGCGCCCTTCGGGGCATCCGCATAAATTCGGATCGTTAAAAATCGTTCCCGACGATTTTTTCGAACCGTGTGACGAACCAATTCTTACAAAACAACGAACAATAAAAAAGCCCCACCAAAAAACGGGTGGGGCTTTTTTATTGTATGGCGCGCCTGGAAGGATTCGAACCTCCGACCGCTCGGTTCGTAGCCGAGTACTCTATCCAGCTGAGCTACAGGCGCATAATTTGTCGATACTGCTGCGAGGCACGCATTATCTAGGTTTATGCCAGATACGTCAAATAAAACTGGTTACTTTTAGCATCTGTTTTATATATGAAGCGAAGGTTCTCATCAAGTCCGCTTGCTACACAATATTCTTAAAAATGCACCAGAAAAACTGGTGCATTTTTAAGAATATGGCGGAGAAAGAGGGATTCGAACCCTCGATAGAGCTATAAACCCTATACACCCTTAGCAGGGGCGCGCCTTCAGCCGCTCGGCCACTTCTCCGTAATTCAATACTGCTTGCTGTTTACTACAATATGCCTGTGTTTACATGTGCCAGGCGCACCCCTGTCGTAGCTTACGTTACAAAATACTTCCTGTATTTACCCTTCATAACATCAACTAAAACACGTTGATATTCAAAATCGTTCAAAACGATTTGTCAGCCATAAGGCCTTTACTCAAGGTAGAACTACATGATTTATATCTGAATATAATAAAAAAACAGATATGCTTCATTCAACGGATGCGAAGCATACCTGTCTTCTGTTTACAGGTAAAGTCTTTTAACTAATAACTTAAGCAGAACCTGTTTCTGCCTGTTCAGCCTTGATACGCTCGTAAATTTCTTCACGGTGTACCGATACATCTTTAGGCGCATTAATGCCTATTCTCACCTGATTACCTTTAACACCAAGCACGGTAACAGTAACTTCATCACCTATCATTAAGGTTTCGCCTACGCGACGGGTTAATATCAACATATCCTTTTCTCCATGTTGTATTAGGTTAATATAAGAAGCTTAAACAGCGCGAGAGTTCAAACTCCTTACCTTTTGTCCTCATTTTTTTACACAGTTAAAGGTTCTGTGTATAACTGACGGCCATTTTACAGATTTTTTAGGTGTCCGTCACTATCTAGAGCAAAAGCTTCGTGTAAAGCTCTCACTCCCAGTTCCAGGTACTTCTCATCGACCACCACGGAAATCTTGATTTCAGAGGTGGAGATCATCCGAATATTGATATTTTCCTTCGCCAGGGTATCAAACATGGTATTGGCTATACCGGCGTGTGAGCGCATACCGACGCCAACCAGTGAAATCTTGACGATGGCATCATCACCTTTTACTTTTTTCGCACCCAGCTCTTTAGAAACTTTTTCCAGCAGCGCATATGCCGTTTCGTAATCATTTCGATGTACGGTAAAGGTGAAATCGGTACAGCCGTCTTCCGCAATATTCTGTACGATCATATCAATTTCGATGTTTGCATCGGTAACCGGCCCCAGAATTTTGGAAGCGACACCGGGCTGGTCGGGTACACCGTTAATGGTTAACTGTGCTTCATCGCGATTAAACGCGATACCTGAAATTAACGCCTGTTCCACGTCATCATCCTCCAGTGCTATTAATGTACCCTCTCCTTCTTCAAAGGATGACAGCACACGTAATGGGACATTGTATTTACCCGCAAATTCAACCGAGCGGATTTGCAGAACCTTTGAGCCAAGGCTGGCCATTTCCAGCATTTCTTCAAAAGTAATTTTATCGAGTTTTCTTGCCTTCGGCTCAACGCGCGGGTCGGTGGTATAGACACCGTCGACGTCTGTATAAATCTGGCATTCGTCGGCTTTTAGCGCAGCCGCAATTGCCACTGCAGTGGTATCAGAACCGCCGCGTCCCAGTGTTGTAATGTTTCCATGTTCATCGACACCCTGGAAACCGGCGACCACGACCACGCGTCCTGCCTCCAGGTCGGCCTCCATTTTTTCTGACTGAATCTCTTTTATTCTCGCTTTACCGTGGACATTATCGGTAACCATGCGGATCTGAGAGCCGGTGTAGGAACGAGCATCACAACCGCGATCAAGCAATGCCATGGCTAATAAGGCAATGGTTACCTGCTCGCCAGTCGAAACAATCACATCCATTTCACGCGGATGCGGTTTCTTGCTGATCTCATTAGCAAGCGCGATTAAGCGATTGGTTTCACCGCTCATAGCTGAAACAGTGACGACAATCCTGTGGCCTTTTTTAGCCTGCGCAGCCACTTTATCAGCGACATTGCCGATTTTTTCGATCGTGCCGACCGAAGTACCGCCGTATTTTTGAACAATCAGGGACATAAAACGTTAATGCCTGGGTTTCATCGTTGGGAAAATCGTGAAGTATATAAGTTATGGCTAATTCGTGCAATGAATCAACAGTTTAGATAGGTGAAATTTAATCTGGCTTTACTTCAAAGCTGGTAAAAAATAACTAAGAAAAGTTTTGTCATCTCGAACAGTAGTGAGAAGTTCTGTTCCACTGTGGAACAGGTTAAACCGAATAAGATCCTTCACTATCGTTCAGGCTGACAACTCAGGTTTCTACCAGGCCGTTAGGCGGTTACTTACAGTTGACTTTGCAACCAGCTTTTTGCTGCAGCCAGCGCCTGCGGGATAGCCGCCGGGTTTGTTCCGCCCGCCTGCGCCATATCCGGGCGGCCACCGCCTTTACCGCCAACTTCTGCTGCCGCAACATTAACCAGTTCACCGGCTTTTATCTTCGATGTTAAGTCTTTGGTTACACCGGCAATCAATGACACTTTGCCACCATTCTCACTGGCTAATACAATCGCCGCAGAGCCCAGCTTATTCTTTAACTGGTCAAGCGTATCGCGCAATGAATTACCATCTGCACCATCAAGCTGTGCGAGTAATATTTTAACCCCGCCTACGTCCTCTGCCTGGCTGGATAAATCACTGCCGGCCTGCGATGCCAGTTTGCCTTTTAGCTGTGCCAGCTGTTTTTCCGATTCTTTCAGTTTCTGAATTAACTGCTCGACTTTGGTATTAACCTCGTCGCGGCCGCTTTTCAGCATGTGCGCCAGCGTGTCCAGTTGCTGCTCTTTAGCTTCTACCCAGTCAACCGCGGCTTTGCCCGTTACGGCTTCTATACGACGTACGCCAGAGGCAATTCCGCTTTCTGCAATAATTTTAAAAAAGCCGATATCACCTACGCGGTCGACATGGACACCGCCGCACAATTCGGTTGAGAAGCTATCATCACCCATGGATACCACGCGCACGACATCATCATATTTCTCACCAAACAGTGCCATAGCACCAGAAGCTTTTGCCGCCTCCAGTTCCATTTCCTGCGCCTGTGCTGCACTGTTGCCGCGTATCTGCGCGTTCACAATCTGTTCGATCTGCTTTAGCTGCTCGGCGCTTACCGGTTCAAAATGCGAGAAATCGAAACGCAGTTTTTCCGCGTCGACCAGCGAGCCTTTTTGTGAGACATGATCGCCCAGTACCTTTTGCAATGCTGCATGCATCAGGTGCGTTGCCGAATGGTTACGGCTGATTGCTTTACGGCTGTCAAAATCAATTTCAGCGTTCAGCTCATCACCTTTGGCAATGGCGCCGGATGTCACTTCACCGATGTGTAAAACACTTTTACCCTGCTTCTGGGTATCTTTAACTATAAAGCTGCGCACTGCCAGAAGTCAGTAAACCGGTATCACCAACCTGGCCGCCTGACTCACCGTAAAATGGTGTTTCATTCAGCACCACCATACCCTGCTGTCCTGCCGTTAAAGTTTCAACGGATTCAGAACCATTAAACAGTTCCAGCACCGCACTGCTTTGTGTTACCTGGTCATAACCGGTGAAAACCGATTCACTTTCAACCTGCACATCTTTGTTGTAATCGACACCAAACTGACTGGCACTGCGGCCACGCTCGCGTTGCTCTTCCATGCAGGCTTCAAAACCGGCCTCATCAATTTCCAGCTCGCGCTCACGAGCGATATCGGCAGTTAAGTCCACCGGGAAACCGTAGGTATCATAAAGTTTAAACAGGGTTTCACCGGCAATAGTTTTACCTTTCATCTGGGCGATGTCGGCTTCCAGAATTTTCATCCCCTGATCCAGGGTTTCGGCAAAACGCTCTTCTTCCAGTTTTAAAATACGCTCGACGTTAGCCTGTGCTTTGCTTAATTCGGGATAGGCAGCGCCCATGACTTCAACCAGCGGCTGCACCAGCCTGTAGAAGAACAGCTCATCCATACCCAGCTGGTGACCATGGCGGCAGGCACGGCGAATAATACGCCGCAACACATAACCCCTGCCTTCATTGGACGGCATGACTTCATCAACACATAAAAATGCACAGGAGCGGATATGGTCAGCAATCACGCGCAATGATTTGTTTTCCAGATCGGTGGTATTGGTTGCAATTGCAGCGGCCTTGATCAGGTGCTGGAAGATATCGATATCGTAGTTGTTATGAACGCCCTGCAAAATCGCAGCCAGTCGTTCCAGCCCCATACCGGTATCAACCGATGGCGCAGGCAGCTTATTCATCTTGCCTTCGGCAGTGCGATTGTACTGCATGAAGACCAGGTTCCAGATTTCGATGTAACGGTCACCATCTTCTTCCGCTGTACCCGGAGGCCCGCCCCAGATTTCCTCACCGTGGTCATAAAAAATTTCGGTGCAGGGACCGCAGGGGCCGGTATCGCCCATTGCCCAGAAGTTATCACTTTCGTATTTCTTGCCCGGCTTGTCACCGATACGACTGAATCGATCGGCAGAGACACCAACGGTAGTCAGCCAGATATCTTCGGCTTCTTTATCTTCAGCATAAACCGTAACCCAGAGTTTCTCCTCTGGCAGCCCGGCAACCTCGGTTAAAAATTCCCAGGCAAACTTGATGGCGTCTTCTTTAAAGTAATTACCAAAACTGAAATTACCCAGCATCTCAAAAAAGGTATGGTGGCGAGCGGTGTAGCCGACGTTCTCCAGGTCGTTGTGTTTGCCGCCGGCACGAACACAGCGCTGGCTGCTAGTTGCCCTGTTATAAGCTCTTTTATCGCGGCCCAGAAACACGTCTTTGAACTGCACCATACCGGCATTAGTAAACAATAAGGTCGGATCATTGGCAGGCACCAGTGAACTGCTGGCGACCACCTGGTGGCCACGCTCTTCAAAGAATGTGAGGAATGCCTGTCTTAATTCTGCGCTCGTTTTCATGATATAAACAACTTTAAGTATATATAATAAATTATTGATTTAAATAAAATAAGTTACCGACCCACAACTTGATAAATCACATCAAGTGTGAACCCGCGATATTGTAGAAAACGAATGCGTTTCGCCTTGTCGTTATAGTCTACAACGGGTTTATTTTTGTATTTTTTCCGATACTGCTGCTCCAGGACCTGTTGCCAGCTGTTATCTCCGGCATGCATATAAGCATCAACAATACCTTCCTCTACGCCACGCTCGTTTAGCTCAATGGCTATGCGCACTGGCCCGAATCCTTTCAGTTGCCGCATACGGATATATGCTTCAGCAAAGCGCTCATCGGACAACCAGCCGCCCTGCTGCAGCTCCGTGATGGCCTGCGCAACTTCGTCTTCATCAAATTCCCGCTTTAGTAATTTATCACGAATCTCTAGCGCTGAATGTTCTCGTCGTGATAGCAACCTAACCGCAACCGATTTTGCACTCAATATAATTTCCTAAATCATATAAATAAAAACTCCCGCTTTGCGGGAGTTTTTTTCAAACTAACTGGAGAAAGCGTCATTCATTCAAGCTTGTCATCCTGAACGTTATTAAAGGATGACACAGGAACGGTGTTCTGCGATTAAGCTTCTTCTAATACTTCTTCATCAATCGCATCTAGCTCTTCTTCAACAACTCGACCCGGCTTGACCAGTAACTTGTCACGCAATGTCTGCTCAATAGTGTTGGCGATATCAGGATTTTCTTTCAGGAAGACACGTACTTTTTCCTTGCCCTGACCGATCTTGTCACCATTGTAGCTATACCAGGCACCGGCTTTTTCAATTAACTTGTGCTCAACACCCAGGTCGATAAGCTCGCCTTCGTGTGAAATACCTTCACCGTATAAGATCTCAAAGTGCGCCAGTTTAAATGGCGGTGCGACTTTATTCTTGACCACTTTAACCTTGGTCTCGTTACCAACGATCTCATCACCTTTCTTGATTGCGCCAATACGACGAATATCCAGACGCACTGATGAATAGAATTTAAGTGCATTACCACCTGTTGTCGTTTCAGGGCTACCGAACATGACACCAATTTTCATACGAATCTGGTTAATAAAGATAACCAGTGTATTAGAGCGTTTGATGTTACCGGTTAATTTACGCAAAGCCTGCGACATTAAACGCGCCTGCAGGCCCATATGTGAATCACCCATATCACCTTCAATCTCAGCTTTAGGGGTTAACGCAGCCACCGAGTCGATGACCACGATATCGACCGCACCTGAGCGCACCAGCATGTCGGTAATCTCTAAAGCCTGCTCGCCAGTATCCGGTTGAGAAACCAGCAGGTCATCGATATTAACGCCCAGCTTTTCCGCATATTGCGGGTCAAGCGCATGCTCAGCGTCAACAAAGGCTGCGGTGCCGCCTGTTTTCTGCATCTCTGCTATTACATGCAATGTCAGTGTTGTTTTACCTGATGACTCAGGGCCGTAGATTTCAACGACACGGCCTTTGGGTAAACCACCTATACCCAGGGCAATATCCAGATTTAAAGAACCGGTTGATACCGTTTCAACATTAGGTATAGCGCCATCATCGCCCATACGCATGACAGATCCTTTGCCGAATTGACGTTCAATTTGAGATAAAGCGGCAGCAAGTGCCTTTTTACGATTGTCGTCCATTAATAACTCCCCACATAGTATTTGGTTGCCAGAAAATTCACCTGAAAGATTACCTGAAAATCGCCCGAAAATTGACTGAGAAATTTACCGTAATAATTCGAATGATTATCACATAGAACAAAGTGATCAGATAGTCCTCTGCTGATGAAAAGCAGAGATTTTTTAAAAAAGAGCCCAATGCTATTCCACATAAAGTATACGGCTATAAAATAATTTGATGCATACATAAATTTTTACATATTTTCGCTTGCTAAAGCATTTTCCTCGGCGTAATCTCAGGCGTAGCCTCTATTAGAGGCTGGCTGCAAAACAGTTCATATGCAGCAAGATACAGATCAGGAGGCATATCGGTCAGGACAGACCTTATTGTTTTCAGTCACTTCCGGTGGATGAAACCAGTGAATAGCAAGGCATACCTAACCGGTGCTTTGTATAAAAACTATAACTTAATGCGCAATCAAGAGGAGCTATTGATTATGATGGTAGAAGTAAACGGCACAAACATTGAAACAGACGTTCAGGGATTCCTGCAGCACATCGAGGAATGGAGTGAAGAGTTCGCTACAGAGCAGGCGGCACGGGATGGCATCAAGCTCTACAATGACCACTGGGAACTCATATACTATTTTCGCGAATACTTCGAAGAGAATATGTGTAACCCAACCATGCATAACCTGGTTCTTGACCTTGGTGCACAGAACAAACATTTCCATGACCGAAAGGCCTACGAAAAACATCTTTATGCGCTATTCCCTAAAGACCCTGTACGCGAGGTATGTAAACTAGCCGGACTGCCACTGTCTCCGCCTGATACATAAAGCAGGAAACGAATCAGTTTAAAGCAACTGAATCCATCAGCAAAACACGATAAACTACGCAATAGTATATCCAGGACGGATGGTATGTCACAAGGAGCCAGGGATGGCGCTGTGACGAATATCCAGGACGGATGGTATCTCACAAAGAGCCAGGGATGGCGCTGTGACCACACCTCACCTGATGCGCAGTTTTTTTATGGCTACACAAACCTTATTTTCGATTATTGAATCCAGCGGTCACCCCAATTTCAGCGCCCTGTACCAGTCACTTGGCATCATGGAAAATAAAATCACTTCCATGCGCAAGGCCATTTCAACTTTAAAAAAAGAGCAGCCCGATTTTATCGTCGCCGAGTTTTTTTATGGTTATGGCAACAACTATGCCGGGGTCAATATCAGCAACCTGGATGTAATGTTATACAGCCTGCAGAAATATTCAGCAGACACCAAAGTGATTGTACTGGTGGACAAGAATGAGTTTCAATATGTTGAAAAATTAAATGAAATTATTAAGTTACACGATGTACTTAAATTTCCTGTCAACAAAGATCAGCTAAAGAATTCATTAACAGGTTGAGCAGATACCGTCATTGCGAGCGTAGCGCGGCAATCACTATTTGACGCCTGTGCAACCTACAGCAGATTGCCGCGCTAGGCTCGCAATGACGTAGAAGGATTCGCTGCTTAGATAAACATTGTTTTTACCGCAGAGACGCGGAGGCGCAGAGAAAAACTTAAAAACAATTGCTTCTAAACCAAAAAAACTCTGCGTCTCCGCGTTTCTGCGGTAAAGATCTTTTTAACAAACCAGCAAATCCAGCAAATTATTCAACGCCTGCTTAATCGACTGCTTACGCACTGCTTCACGGTCACCTTCAAAATTAAACGGGTTAGCAAACACCGACTTATCGCGCTTGCCCCAGCTTAACCAGACCAGGCCGACCGGTTTATCCTCTGTACCGCCATCAGGCCCGGCAATACCACTAACACTGACTGCAACATCGGCATCGGTACGAGCAAAAAGCCCATCCGACAACTCCAGTACGGTTTCACCGCTGACCGCGCCAAACTCGGCCAGCGTATTTTCGGCCACACCGAGAAGACTGTGCTTGGATTCATTACTGTAACAAACCACAGAGCCGGTAAACCAGGCCGAACTGCCGGGTATATCGGTAATTATCTTGGCCAGCCAGCCACCGGTACAGGACTCTGCCGCTGCCAGCTTCATGCCTTTGGCGGTCAGGCACTCACCAAGCTGTTCGGCGAGGTCTCTGAGTTCTTGTTCTGATGGAATCATGGCAACGGTCCTGAAAAAATAATTGCGCTACTTTAAAGGACAGCATGCCATCACACCAGTAAATCTTGTACACTAAGCGCATATTTTCGTCAGTAACCGGCACCCACTATAAGCAAAATGACAACAGCGACGGCTAACAATAAAAACCATAGCGAAACCGCCTCTCATACCCCGATGATGCAGCAATACCTGCGCATCAAGGCCGATCATCCCAATACCTTGCTGTTTTACCGCATGGGTGATTTTTACGAGCTGTTTTACGACGATGCTAAAAAAGCGGCAAAAATCCTCGACATTACATTAACCGCGCGCGGCCAGTCGGGCGGCAAGCCGATACCGATGGCCGGTATTCCCTATCATGCGGCAGACAACTACCTGTCACGCCTGATCAAGCGCGGCGAATCTGTCGCTATCTGTGAACAGACCAGTAAACCGGGTGAAGCCAAGGGGCCGGTGAAACGCGAAGTCATGCGCATCGTCACTCCGGGCACTGTTACCGAAGAAGCCCTGCTTGATGAACGTAAAGACAACCTGCTGTTATGCATTCACCAGCATAATGATATTTATGGGCTGGCATCATTAAACATTACTTCAGGGCGATTTAATGTTTGCGAGATAAAACACAGGGCGCAGCTGTACGCAGAACTGGAACGCTTACAGGCAGTAGAAGTGTTAGTCGCTGAAGACTCTTCTTTATATGAAGAACTCAATAGCACTTTAAATAAAACCATCAGCGTGCGCCAGCAACCACCCTGGTGGTTCGATTTTGATAGCGCCAAGCGTTTACTAAACACCCAGTTTGGCACCAAAGATTTATCCGGCTTTGGCTGCGAAGATTTAGACACCGCAGTCATGGCGGCTGGCTGTTTAATGCAATATACACAGGACACGCAACGCGCAGCACTGCCGCATATTTCGGGCCTGCACGTAGAAAATACCGATGACGTGATTGTTCTCGACGCTGCCAGCCGACGTAACCTGGAAATCGAAATAAACCTTTCCGGCGGCAACGACAACACCCTCGCCTCCGTTATTGACCGCACTACTACCAGTATGGGCAGCCGCTGTTTGCGTCGCTGGCTGCACACTCCGCTGCGCAATCGCGAACTGCTGACACAGCGTCACCAGGCCATTGGCGAACTGATAAACAATCAGCTGGTAAGCGATATTCAATTTTGCCTGAGCTCTATTGGCGACGTTGAACGTATTATGAGCCGGCTGGCATTGCTTTCCGCTCGGCCTCGCGATTTAGAAACACTTAAAAACTCACTATCGGTATTGCCCGAATTACAGCTGCTGCTGCAACAATGCCACGCAGCTCTGCTACAACAGATATCCACGAACATAAACACTCACCCGCAAATAGTCGAATTGTTGAATAGCGCCATCTGCGAGAACCCACCGGTACTGGTTCGCGATGGCGGTTTTATTGCTGAAGGCTATAACCCGGAACTGGATGAACTTCGCGCCCTGAGTAAAAATGCTAACGCCTTTCTAGAACAGCTGGAAATCCGCGAACGCGAAGAAACCGGCATTAAAACACTAAAAGTTAATTACAACCGGGTACATGGTTTCTATATTGAGATCAGTCGCCTGCAATCAGACGATGTACCGGTGCACTACACCCGTAAGCAAACATTAAAAACCACCGAACGCTTTATTACTGAAGAACTAAAGCAGTACGAAGACAAAGTGTTAAGCGCAAAAGAACGTTCACTGGCGCTGGAAAAATCAATATACGATGATTTGTTACAGCAGCTGCAATGTTTTTTACAGCCGTTAAAAACCTGCGCCCAGGGCATTGCCGAACTCGACAGCATCTGCTGTTTAAGCGAACGCGCACAGTCACTGGATTACCGTTGTCCCGAACTGACTGAAAAACCCGGCATTAACATCAAACAGGGCCGTCACGCTGTTGTCGAACGTGTTTGCGATGAGCACTTTGTGCCGAATGACACGTTACTGAGTGACAGCAAGCGCATGAACATTGTTACCGGGCCTAACATGGGCGGTAAATCAACTTACATGCGGCAAACCGCGCTTATTGTTTTGCTGGCCTACATTGGCAGTTACGTCCCGGCAGAAAGCGCTGTTATCGGTCCGATTGATCGTATTTATACTCGTATCGGCGCCTCAGATGACCTCGCCAGCGGCCGCTCAACCTTCATGGTTGAAATGACTGAAGCGGCGAGCATCCTGAATAACGCCACGGAAAACTCCCTGGTATTAATGGATGAAATTGGCCGCGGTACCAGTACCTTTGACGGCCTGTCCCTGGCATGGGCATGCGCCTATCACCTGTCGACAAAAAATAAATCGTACACCCTGTTCGCGACGCATTATTTTGAGATTACCGCGCTGCCTGATGAACTGCGCGGCATCAGTAACGTTCACATCAACGCCGTGGAACATGGTGACAAAATTGTCTTTCTGCACAGTGTTAAACCGGGTCCGGCAAATCAGAGTTATGGTTTACAGGTAGCACAGCTGGCCGGCGTGCCCAGGGAAGTGATCAAGCTGGCAAAAAGCAAACTGATTGAACTGGAAAACCAGACCGTCAGCAAGCATCATGATTCAGGCCAGTTTGAAATGTTCAGCGACCGGCCGCACCCGGTCATCGAAAAGCTGCAGGAATTAAACATCGATGAGCTCTCACCCAGGGAAGCACTGGATTTACTTTACAGCCTGAAGAATGATGCCAAAGGATGATAATGCTCAACGCATTAATATTTGATATCGTAGCAGCGGCTCACCGTAGCTGCCAGAATATATTTCTGTCTTTTCAAGTGCCTGCTTCAATGCTAGTGTACTGTGTTAAACATGGGCAGAAAAAATACAGGCAGGATGAGCGAAAGCAGCATGAAATTTAAATCTATCGGCGTTATCACAAAACCCCAGGCAGAATCCGCCAGTAAGACACTGCAATCCTTATTCGAGTACCTGAAAACAAAAGATTGTGAAGTCCTGATAGATCAGCATATACCGGATACGATCAATAACTTTTCTTTCCGCAAGGTCAGTCGTGATGAGATTGGCAAGCAATGCGACCTCGCCATTGTTGTTGGTGGTGATGGCACAATTCTTAATGCAGTACGCTCTCTCTCAGAAGCAAACGTTCCACTGCTTGGCATTAATGTCGGGCGACTGGGTTTCCTTGCCGACATATCACCGGATGAAATGGAAAAATCTCTGGATGAAATTTTGAGTGGCGAATATCGGGAAGAGCAACGTTTCCTGCTGGAAATGCAGGTGCTGCGCGATGAAAAGGTAATCTTTGAAGGTGACGCCTTTAACGATGTGGTTGTACATATACGTGATGTCGCAAGAATGATTGAATTTGAAACACGCATTAATGACGAGTTCGTCAATCATCAGCGAGCAGACGGCATCGTAGTTTCAACCCCAACCGGTTCAACTGCCTATGCCCTGTCATCCGGCGGCCCCATTTTGCACGCAACACTGGACGCCATCACCCTGGTTCCGATTTCACCACATACTTTAAGTAGCCGGCCGCTGGTGGTTGATTCTAATTCGCATATTAAGATTTTAATCTGCAATACAAAAGACGGTATTGCACAGGCGACCTGCGATGGCCATATGTCAACTGATGTACATGTTGGCGACCACATTAATATAAATCGCAAACCGGGAAAGATAACCCTGCTGCATCCAAAGAAGCATAATTACTTTGAAATACTACGCGCCAAATTACATTGGAGTGAGTACAGCTAAACTCGGCGATTAATCATGTTAAAGCATTTATACATTCGAAACTTTGCCATTATTGATGAACTGGAACTTGACTTCAAGCCGGGCATGACTGCGCTGACGGGTGAAACCGGTGCGGGCAAATCAATATTACTTGGCGCACTAAATCTTGTACTGGGTGATCGCGCCGACAATGACAGCATAAAACAGGGTTCTGAGTTTGCCGAAATTGTCGCGGAATTTGATATTAAAAAACTGGATGATGTCTCGAGCTGGTTAGTATCGCAGGAATTAAATACCGATGATGAATGTATTTTACGCCGCCGTATTTCCAGGGACGGCCGCTCACGTGCCTATATCAACAGCACGCCAGTGAATCTGCAAATGATTCGAGAGCTGGCAGAAATGCTAATTGATATACATGGCCAGCACGAACACCAGTCGATCATGAAAAGCAGCGTGCAAAGACAGTTACTGGATGACTACGCCAGTCACTCGCCACTGCTCGAAGCCGTCAGCAATCTTTATGTCGAATTAAAACTGGTTGAAGAGCAGCTGCATCATTTGCAGCAAACCAGTAACGATCAAAATGATCGACTCGATTTATTACGCTTCCAGACACAGGAACTGGATGCACTTGCACTGGAAGAAAATGAATACCAGACGCTCAATGATCAGCATAAACGCCTGGCCAATGCTGAAAAACTGCAAACCACGGTCGAGCAGGCAATCGACTCGTTGAGTGAAAATGATAATACAAACATACAGTCGGCTGTGTCACATATCATCAATTCACTAACAGAAATAAACGATATCGACCAGAGCCTTGAGCCAGTATCAGAAATGCTAAACGAAGCACTAGTGCATATTGATGAGAGCGTATCATTATTACAAAATTACCGTGATGATATAGAGCTTGATCCATCACAGCTGGCAGATATTGAACAGCGAATACAGAACATACTCGATCTATCTCGCAAACACCGCGTCGAGCCTGAAACATTACACAGCCTGCACCAGCAGCTACAGAAAGAACTTGATGATATCGATCATGTTGACGAACGGCTAGATGAGCTGGAAAAGGAACACAGTGCATTGCAGGAAAAATACCTGCAAGCCTGTGAAAAGCTTACCGGCAGCCGCAACAAAGCCGCAACAAAACTCAATAAAAACATAACAAAGGCAATGCAAACACTGGGGATGAACGGTGGTAAATTTGTCGCTGCTATCACAAAGACAAAATCAAAAGGCACGGCCAATGGACTTGACCAGATAGAATTTACTGTCACCGCTAATGCTGGTCAACCATGCAAGGCCATCGCCCGCGTTGCCTCCGGCGGTGAACTGGCTCGCATCAGCCTTGCTATACAAATGATTATCGCCAATAACAGCAAGATTCCATCTCTCATTTTTGACGAAGTGGATAGCGGTGTCGGCGGCGGCATTGCAGAAATAGTGGGACAGCATCTGCGCATACTGGGCAATCCGAAAACCGGTAAAGCCAGCCAGGTTATCTGTATAACGCACCTTCCCCAGGTTGCATCGCAGGCACATAACCATTTACGTGTTGAAAAACAGACCAGGAAAAAACAAACTACCAGTCAGGTAGTCACACTGGATAAAGAGCAGCGCCGGCAGGAAATAGCGCGTATGTTAAGTGGCGTGGAAATCACCGACCAGTCGCTTGCGCATGCAGATGAAATGATAGACCGCGCGCAATCGTATTAACGTCGTTATAGTTGATCGTATTTATTCGATTGTAAAAGCGCAGCTCTAGAAATTGACTATAAAACCATTGACTATAAAACCCGACTGCAAAAAAGGCACAAAATACGCCACCCGCACTGCTCCTCTGACCACTTCGCCAGTGAAGAGGGATAATCTTCTAGCCAGATAACTCAGCTATCAATTCTGAGTTATACCTGCTGCTTACTGTATTAACAAGGTGAGACGTCTTCCGCCTGAAAGCCTTTATCACTTTTTACCACAGTAAACTCTACTGTTTGTCCATCAGCCAGTGACTTATAACCATCGCCGCGAATTTGATTGAAGTGTACAAATACATCTTCGCCATCTTTTCTTTCAATAAAACCAAATCCTTTTGAATTATTAAACCATTTTACAGTACCTGTTTCACGATCTGACATTACAGCTCCATACTTTCATTTAAATAGAGCGACAATTGTATATCAGGCTTATTAAAGAAAACAATAAAAAACTTACATTTTCTACATTAGAATATTACTATAAGTTAATGTTATTTAAGGGATTAAATTTCTACACGGGCAACAAAAAAGCGCTGCATATTACTAAATATAAACAGCGCTTTTGACAAAGATTATTTTATTTTTACATTAAATCTAATGATTGCGTTTCAATGCGAGAGATGAGCTGTGTTGGCTCTTCCAGGTTTGAAAATAACTCATCATAATTTGCATTCATCCAGGAAGCAAAGGCTGGCTTATCAGCTTTACCCATCAAATCTGCTAGCGCATCAAGGTTTTCACCTTTGCCCTGTGCAGCTTCTTTTTGGATAGAAGCGATTCTTACATCAACAAACTGATTCAACGTTATATCAGGTGTTACTGTATCAAGCGTACCGCTGGTACTTGATGTTATATCGGTAATAGTACATCCACCGATTAATAAAGTTGCAGCAATAACAGCACTGCCAATTGTAGCTTTACAAAATTCATTCGTTTTCATACGTTTTCCTCTATGCCTGCCTTTTATTTATAGTAATACTGCTATTAAAAGATTTTTGTTATGCACTAACTTTAGTTGCCTGGTGGCGAGAGCGCAATCGTTATAGCAATAAAAATTTACACTTCATTCGCTAAAAAATTAGTCTCGTTCTAATGCCATGCCCGCAGTTACCTTATTGCCTTCAGGATCGATGACATTGAATTCCTTCATATGATAATCGGTTATTTTTATATCAGAGACGTGCTGATACTTCGCCTTAATTAAATGGTGCTGCTCGTTTAAATTATTGATAAAAAAGTAAAGAGAGATGTTATTTGCCGGAACATCTTCAGTCGCTGAACCGTCATCACGCTGCAGCATCAAGGTGGTACTGCCATGCATAAGATGTACCCATTGCAGACAACCTTCAAGATCACGTTTTTTTACAATGACAAATTGAAATAGCTGCTGGTAGAAATCCAGCGTAGATTCTATAGAGCGACAATTCAGTACCGGGATGCCACTTAAAATTGCCATAATGAACTCGCGAACTGAACGCTAATATTTAATCAGCGCCGAGCCCCAGGTGAAACCACCACCAAAGGCTTCAAGCAATAGCGTCTCGCCACGTTTTATGCGTCCATCGCGAACCGCGGTATCGAGTGCGAGCGGCACTGAAGCTGCTGATGTATTACCGTGCTTATTAACGGTAACCACCACGTGATCGGTCGACATTTTTAGCTTTTTCGCAGTCGCATTAATAATACGTATGTTGGCCTGGTGCGGAACCAGCCAGTCAACATCAGATTTTTTCATATTATTAAATGCCAGTGTTTCATCAACAATACGGCCCAGGGTATTAACCGCCATCTTGAAAACTTCGTTGCCTTTCATCTGTATACCGCCAGCACCTTGAAGAATCTTGTCAGCGCCAGTTGAAACACCATAGTTCACCGTCAACAGACTTTCGTATTCACCATCGGCATGTAAATGTGTTGATAAAATACCCGGCTCGTCACTTTGCTCAAGCACAACCGCTCCGGCACCATCACCAAACAATACGCAGGTATTACGATCAGTCCAGTCAACAATTCGCGACAGCGTTTCTGCACCAATAATCAGTGCGCACTTCGCAGAACCGGCACGAAAAAACTTATCGGCAATACCCAGCGCATAAACAAAACCGGTGCATACCGCCTGTACATCAAATGCCGCACAGCCATGAATATCCAGCCGCTGCTGCAATAAGCAGGCGGTACTCGGGAACACACGGTCGGCAGAAGTGGTACCAACAATAATCAGGTCGATATCGTCTTTGGTTACACCCGCAGCTTCCATGGCTTTAATAGCGGCCTTTTCTGCAAGATCGACGGTGTACTCACCATCAGCCGCGATATGGCGCTCTTCAATACCGGTACGCGAACGAATCCATTCATCGCTAGTATCGACCATTTTTTCAAGATCGGCATTAGTTAAGGTTTTTTCCGGTAAGTAACTACCGGTTCCTGCTATTCTTGCGTAACTCACGCTTCTGACTCCAATTGTGTTTTGTCCGCTGCCACAGCGTCTGTTTCTGTTTTAAGCGACTCAGTTTTACCTGATTCAGACTGCTCCAGCAGATGCTCCATCGCTTCACGAATATGCTCAGGTACTGATTTTTCTACTTCAAGCAGAGCAATTTCTATCGCATTGGCATAACTTAACACATCAGCACTGCCATGACTTTTTATCACTATACCGGTTAAACCCAGCATAGATGCGCCATTATACATGCGCGGATCGACACGCTTTTTAAAGCGGTTAAGTACTGGCATAGCAATAAGGCCTGCCAGCATGGAAAAAATTGATTTTTTAAATTCTTCGCGCATCATTGTCGCGATCATTTTTGCTACGCCTTCCATGGTTTTAAGCGATACATTACCGACAAAACCATCACAGACAACCACATCTACCTTGTCCGTATAGATATCATCACCTTCGACATATCCTATGTAATTAAAATTACCCGTGACTAACAGTTTGTTAGCCGCTTTAACCTGCGCATTACCCTTACTATCTTCAGAACCAATATTTAACAGGCCGACTTTAGGCTCATGCGTGTTATCTATTGCCTCACTCAGAACAGAGCCCATTACTGCAAACTGTAGCAAGTGCTCTGCACTGCTATCGACATTGGCCCCTAAATCCAGCATATGTGTATGACCACCATAAGAAGGAATGGTTGTGCAAATAGCCGGCCTTTCGATCCCTGGAAGGGTTTTTAAAACAAACTTTGCTGTAGCCATCAGGGCGCCAGTGTTACCCGCGCTAACCGCAGCCTGGGCGCGCCCTTCTTTCACCATATTAATGGCTACGCGCATGGATGAATCTTTCTTTTTACGAACTGCATGACGGGGATCTTCATGCATTTCAACAACCTGTGAGGCATGCTGAATTACAAAGTGCTTATCAAGATCGATGTTATGCTGTTTGGCGCAATCACGTAAACGTGTCTCGTCACCGACAAGAATAATTTTGATATCTCTGGATTTTTTTACTACATGGACTGCAGCAGGGAGCACAACTTCAGGACCGAAGTCGCCACCCATGGCATCTAAAGCTATGGTTGCCATATCTGTTACTTATCGCCAGTTACCACTCACAGGAGTGGTAACTGGTTTGAATACCAGTATGCTTCAACTTTTACTCTTCGAACGCGCTGCCGACATTAACGACTTTTTTGCCTTTGTAGTAACCGTCAGCTGTTATGTGATGACGGTGATGCGTTTCACCTGAAGTTGGATCAATTGATAATGTAGCGCCACCAATTGCATCGTGTGAACGGCGCATGCCTCTTTTTGAACGTGATTTTCTGCTCTTTTGAACTGCCACGGGAATCTCCTAAACTGCGTCTGTTTTATAATATGTATAAAGCAGACATTGCTGTAATTATTCTGTTAATTAAAAAGTATGGTTCGTTAAAACCAGCCAGTGACCAGGCTATTCAATCTTGTCACCTGAATTTTCCTTTAAAGACTTTAAGGCAGCGAACGGATGTGATGCTTCTTTCTCTGCTTTAATCGTCTTCTCCTGCTCAGCCAAAAAATCTGAACAGTCATTGTCATGCGCCGGCACCATTGGCAATCCTAGCAACAACTCGTCTTCGACCAGGTCGATGATTGATTGTTCATCACCTTCGAGTAAGTATGGTTCAAACTCCTGAGGCAATAACTCAATTTCATCTTCACTTTTGACCAGCGCGAATTTGAAATTACCTTCAACCCTGGTTTTCATCGGTTCCAGACACCGCTGGCACTCAACCAGTAAGTCTGCCGATACCTTACCTTTTATTGAAGCAAAACCCACACTGCGTCCAAACTCGATTTTAGCGGTGATAAAACCTTCCTCACCATGCAAAATTTCTTTTAACCGGCCAAGTGAGGCTATCGGATAGACACCCTCATAGGTTCGGTTGAGTTCAACCTGACGCAAAAAATTCAAGGTTTCTGGCAACTGCGTCTGCATAATCCGCCTATTCTATAGTAAAAGCAACAAGCTGTACATATCCTGATACACTTTTCCCTATACAATTCAATGGCTTCTACTGGCTTTAATTGCCCTCCGTCAATGCATATTTAACCAATATTGTATAAAATGGCGGTTAATTTTTATAACACAATCAGTAACTTCCTAACTTACAGTCAAATTTCATGAAAATCGTCCTCGGCTCAACCTCCCCCTTTCGAAAATCACTGCTGCAACGCCTGCAGCTTAATTTTGACTGCGACTCGCCCAAGATAGACGAAAACCCGCTAGAAAATGAGTCGATAGAAGCGATGGTTGTCAGGCTAGCCGTGGCCAAAGCACAGTCAATTGCGGATAGCCATCCGGACTCATTGATCATCGGTTCAGACCAGAGTGCAGTGCTGAATGGCGAAAAACTGAGCAAGCCCGGTAACTTTGAAAACGCCTTCAAACAACTGACTAGAGCCTCCGGACAAAAAATCATATTTCAAACCGGACTCTGCCTGCTCAACACAAAAACAGGCAATATCCAAAGCACCTGCGTACCTTATACCGTTGTCTTTAAGGAACTGACAGCGAGCATGATCGAAAACTACCTGCGCAAAGAAGAGCCCTACAACTGCGCCGGCAGCTTCAAATCCGAAGCCCTGGGCATTGCATTGTTTGAACGATTTGAAGGCAATGACCCGAATGCGTTGGTTGGTTTGCCGTTAATTGAGCTGGTTAACTTTCTGGCAAATGAAGGGGTTTCTATTCTGGATTAACTTGCGCATTGTTTCGTATTTTTTTGTAATTTCTGGCGTTATTATTTTCGATTGTTTGTTTACTTTGGCATTGCGGTTCTCGCACCGCGGGCGAGTTCTCGTTTGTTTTTCTCAGTTTCATTAATTTGCCTATGGTTTCGTGTTTTACATTTTCCTTTGGCATTAATATTTTCGATTGATTGCTTACTTAGGCTTTGCGGTTCTCGCACCGCGGGCGAGTTACTCTTTTGTCAGCAGCAACAAAAGAGTAACCAGAAAAGTGCCGCCCCGACTTGTTTGCCCCGGGTGAAGCGTCCGGGGTGCCTGGCTTTCGGGCTATTGCCTACGAGCCCGTGCTGATGCGCCGTCCAGGCGCAGCATCACTAATTTCGCCGTCCATGGCGAAATTGCTCTACCAATAGCCCGAAAGCCAGCAAACAAAGGGGAGATAAGCAAAAAAAGAAACAAAGAAACAAACAAAGAAAAATAAGAAATGAAACAAAAGCTTCTCCAGCTATGGCGCTGCGCGCCATGTTTTTTGCTGTGTTCTAGCTGGTGCTATTGACTCTGTTTTTGACTTTGACTCTTCCGCCTTCGATAGCTGAATTTGCCAACACGTAGAGCAAATTCGCCATGGACGGCGAATTTAGCCACGCTGCGCCCGGACGGCGCATCGGGGCGGCTCGGGCCAAAGTAAGCACCTAAAACACTAAGCAAAACACCAAAACCAATTGAATAGAAACACTCAAATTCAGGTTCCCCGGACGCTTCACCCGGGGCTATCGAGTCAGCGGCGGCCTTTTCTGGTTACTCTTTTGGGCTGTAGCAAAAGAGTAACTCGCCCGCGGTGCGAGAACCGCAATGCCTAAGTAAACAACCAAAAGAAAATATTAACGCCAATAACAAATAGAAGAACGCAAACCACCAAAACAAAAAAAGCCTCGATTAACGAGGCTTTTTCATTAAAACATAAATAAAAAAAATTAATCCTTCTGCAGCAAGGTCATCGCACTCCCACTATGCTCAACACTAAGACGCCCAAGAAACGACATCCCAAGTAAAATCGGCCCCGGATGATCCCCATCAATCACAAACCCCTCAACATTAGACTCAACAATACTGCCAACACTCACCGTCTTAAGACGAACACGATACGCTTCTACAAACCCTGATGCTGTACTAACACCCGACAGTACGCCAGTCTTTTTGTATCGAATACCCAGCTGCCTGGCCTGTTCAGAATTCATCGCTATCGCGCTTGCCCCGGTATCAACAAGAAAACGCACTGAGCGCCCGTTGATACTGCCATAGGTCAAATACATACCACCAGAATTAATGAATATTTTTTCTTTGTTCGACTTAGGTTCGGCAAAATCAAGACTTACCGCACCGCCCATAGTATATTTTTTCTGTTCACCATCAACTTCCAGCACCGCTCCCCGGCTATCGGCTGCAATAACCTTGACGCCTTCTGGACTGGTCTCACCAACACCCAGTATGTGGCGCTTGCCATCAACCATTATCACGGCTTTATTAGAAAACAAACCTTGCACTACAAGCTTTTCTACTGCCTGCACTGCACTATAAAAGCATAATGACGAAACCAGTAAGAATGATTTAATTAAGAATTTATCCATTAGATATACCATTGCGCTATTAGCAAACAGCACAGGCTAATGCCACCAGCAACAACATCATCGAACATAATGCCAAAACCACCACGCAGGTTTTTATCAAACCAGGATATCGGCCACGGCTTTACTGCATCAAAGAAACGAAACAGAACAAAACCAGCCAGCATCCAGTACCAGCCGCCGGGCACCATGAACATAGTTATTAGAAAGCCGGCAACTTCATCATAAACGATACCGGAATGATCATGCACCTGTAATTTATCTGCTGCATAACCGCAAATCCACGAGCCTGTAGCCAGTACAAATAAAGTCACCAGTGCATAAACCAGCAAACTTTGCTGCTGCAGGAAATAAACCAGCGGCACAGTTAACAGTGTGCCTGCCGTTCCTGGTGCTTTAGGCGATAAACCGCTGCCGAGACCCATGGCGACAAAAACCACCGGGTCTTTCAGTTCACGCCAGTAAATTTTTCTGTTTTTTTCTGTCATACACTCACAAAAAAGAAATCAGTTATCGAAATGATTGAACCCGACACTAGAGAATGTCACGGCTTTCTCGTTCTCATCAATAAACTCGATCTTGCCATTATTTGTAATTTCACCAATACAGCTCAACTTCGTCTGGTATTTTTCTGCCAGCGCCAAAACCTTATCACGCTGACTTTCACTCACCGTAAAACACAACTCATAATCGTCACCCTGTGTTACTACTATAGACCAGTCAATATTATTTGACTGCCCTGCTGCCGGGTATTGTTTAAAATAAAAACGAGCACAAGGCGATACTGGAATATCGCTTAAGCGGATACGCGCTCCGCAATGACTGGCTTCAGCAATGTGGCCAAGATCAGCAACCAGACCATCTGAAATATCAATCGCACAGTTGACGTACTGCCCCAGCTCCTGGGCAAACAAAATTTTTGCCTGCGGTCTATTTAATCTATCTATACAGGGAAGCAACGCTTCATCATCAAGTTTCTGCAGGACTGCTTTCAGGCCAATTGCAGCATCACCAAGATAACCGCTGACAAAAATAGCATCACCCGCTTTTGCTGCATCACGGCGCATGATATTTTCTTCAGTGGCAAAGCCCATTGCCTGTATCGTTATCGATAACGGGCCCTTTGTGGTATCGCCGCCGATTAAACTTAGATTATATTTGCCTAGCAGCTCACTCAGCTGTTGTGAAAACGCCTGCAACCAGTTCTCATTAATCTCAGGTAATGATATTGCAAGGGTCAGCCAGGCGGGTGTCGCTCCCATTGCTGCCAGGTCACTGAGATTAACCATAACTGCTTTATAGGCAATATCTTCTGCTGATGTGTTTTCAGGAAAGTGCACACCGGAAATCAGTGTATCGGTAGTAATGAGTAACTGCCTGTTTTCAGGCGGAGCTAGAATTGCGCAATCATCACCGCCAGCAAGAACCACATCTTCTCTCGAATTGCTGAAGGTAAAGTACTTTTTTATGAGGTCAAATTCAGAATTTTTCATAAAAAAGCCTGTGTGAAAGCCTGTTTAAAGCCTGCGCGAAAAATCGAACGGATTTATTGCTAAACAACAATCAGGTCTTAGCTGATGTCATTTCAATTTTACGAACTTCTTTGGCAACTTTATCCAGAACGGCGTTAACAAACCCATGGCTATTTTCTGCGCAGAACTCTTTTGCGATGTTGACCGCCTCGTTTAATACAACCCGGTATGGCACATCAAAACGGTTAACAAATTCATAAGTCGCGAGCCGTAAAATAGCTCGCTCCACAGGATCAACCGACTCAACACTGCGCGTCATATTTTTTTCAAGGTAAGGATCCAGTACACTTATTGATGAAGCGACACCACTGACCAGCTCAGAGAAAAATCCCTCATCCAGCTTCGCCATATTATTTTCTTCGAAAAACTGCTGCTTAATGTCAGTAATATTATCACCGGTCATCTGCCATTGATAAATTGCCTGCATAGCAAGACGGCGGGATTTACCCCGTGCTTTAGCCAGCCCCTTTTTTGAAGGACTGCCTGTATTAACGGGGTTTTTAGTGTCTGACATAATTTATAATGCTATTTGTTTTCAGGAGAAGCGAAAACCGCTAAAGTGATAGCGGCTTATGCCAGCTCACTGAATATATTGACCATCTCAATAGCGACTGCAGCGGCTTCAGCACCTTTATTACCCGCTTTAGTCCCGGCACGTTCAATAGTTTGCTCAATATTTTCAGTAGTTAATATACCGTTGATAATCGGCATGCCGTGATCAAGCGCTATAGCAGATAAACCTTTCGCCGATTCATTCGCAACGATATCAAAATGTGGTGTGGCACCGCGAATAACCGCACCTAAAGCAATAATAGCACTGTAATTACCTGACTGTGCCAGGCGCTGTACAGTAACCGGCAATTCAAAAGCACCAGGCACGCGCACTACAGTAACATCTTCCGGCGAAACACCATGACGCAATAAAGTATCCATCGCACCGGCCAGCAGACTTTCAACGATATAACCATTAAAACGTGCGACCACAATGGCAAAACGCCCTTCTTTGTATTGCAGGCTGCCTTCAACTATTTTACATTCACTCATAACTTATCTCGCCAAAATGTTATACGGTATTATTTAATTCTGTAATTTTTAAATTTAAATTTCAAACGCAGTTATGCATCTTTACCGGATACATAATCGACAACTTCCAGGCCAAAGCCGGCCAAACCATGAATAACTCTGGGCGCTGTCATCAGTTTCATCTTTTTAACACCCAGATCCATAAGAATCTGTGCGCCGACACCATCTGTTCTTAAGTCTGCAGGCCGCCTGGTTTTAACTGCATTACTCTGCTCAGAACGCTCTGCCATCCACTGTAAAATGATAGCGTCTTCATCCGGCCAGTTCAGTAAAACAACAACACCCTGCCTGGCTTTAGCCACCTGCTTTAACGCATCCTGTAATGGCCAGGACTTTGTATCCAGTGAACCAAAGGCGTCAGTTAATGCATTTTTCATATGCACACGAACCATAACAGGCTCATCCGAATCTATCTCGTCTTCTGCTTTAAGCAAAGCATAATGTGTCAGAGAGTCCAGGTTATTGCGGTAGGCAATTAATTTAAAGGTGCCATAATCTGAAGGGAAATCACACTCTGATATACGATCAACCGTTTTCTCGTTTCTAAGGCGGTAACTAATCAGGTCCTCGATGGTACCTATCTTTAACTGGTGCTCTTCAGCAAATTTTTCCAGGTCAGGGCGGCGAGCCATGGTGCCGTCTTCATTTAATATTTCAACGATCATCGAACTGGGTTCAAGCCCGGCCAGCCCTGCCAGGTCACAACCGGCTTCAGTGTGGCCGGCTCGTGTCAGAACACCACCGGGCTGCGCCATAAGCGGAAAAATATGGCCCGGCTGCACAATATCTTTTGACGATGCATCGGGTTTAACCGCTGCTGCAATCGTCACCGCACGGTCTGCCGCCGAAATCCCGGTAGTGACACCTTCGGCTGCTTCAATCGACATGGTGAAGTTAGTACTTTCTATTAGATCGGTGCCGTTAATCATTAATGGCAGGCTCAGCTGCTGACAACGCTGCTGTGTCAAAGTGATACAAATCAGGCCACGGCCATAGCGGGCCATAAAGTTAACATCATCCGCCGTTACTGCAGTAGACGCCATCAATAGATCACCTTCATTCTCACGGTCTTCATCATCCATAATGACGACCATTTTGCCCTGACGGATATCTTCAATAATCTCTTCTGTGCTATTTAATTTCATATTATTTATTTACAAAGCCCGCTTTGGCTAATGTTTCAAGAGTAATTCCGTTGCTGCTTCCGTCATCTTTTTTTAACAATAATCTTTCCAGGTAGCGCGCAATCAGGTCTACTTCGAGATTCACTTTTGTGCCCGGTTTATAATTTTTAATAATAGTCTGCTGCTGCGTATGTGGCACAATATTAATTTCAAAATCAGTATTAGTGATTTTGTTAACTGTCAGGCTGGTACCATCGATACAAATCGAACCTTTCATTGCAATGTAATGCTTGAGCTCATCAGGCGCACGAATAATAAACTGGATGGAACGCGCCTCTTCTTTAATTGACAGCACTTCGCCGAGGCCATCAACGTGACCACTAACCAGGTGCCCGCCAAGGCGAGTTGTTGGCAACAAGGCTTTTTCCAGGTTAACTTCACTACCTGCAGCAAGATCTTTCAAACTGGTCAGGGTAATGGTTTCATTGGAAACATCTGCCGCAAAATGTTTTGCATCAAATTCGATAGCAGTCAGACAAACACCGTTTACTGCTATGCTGTCACCCAGCTGTACATCAGCCATATCCAGCGAGCCTGTTTCAACATGCAGCCGCATATCGCCACCGACTGGTTCGATATTTTTAATGCGGCCAACCGCTTCTATTATTCCTGTAAACATAATATGTTTTCGCTTTACTTATTTAATTGCCGTCTGTAGTTGTTGTAAGTCGATAACGTAACTGGACAATGGCATTGACGAAGCATTATTAAACTCTGCGCCCGCTGCAACACCAGCGTGTGCAATTTCTTCTGCTGACGATGCATTGTCATAAACAGCAAACATTGCACCCAGGGCATATTCTGCACCTGACCCTATCGCCCAGAATTTTTTATATTCTGTAACTTCTCGTAATGAGTGCACGCCGAAAATACCGAACGGGTTGGCGATCAGCGCATCTATTTGTGTTGACTCATAAGGGTCGTCATCTTCATCTTTAGAATTAAGAAAGTATTTTTCTTTGAGTATGGGATGTAAAGCCAGGAAAGTCTCAAAGATTGACAGGCGTGATGAAAAATCCACATCCACTTTTTTTTCTACAACTTTTTTATCAGACAACAAACTTTCCAGCACCAGCTGATGGGCAGCACTACCAACAATACCAATATAGTTTTCCTGAAACTGTAATACTTTATCGTGTGCAGCATCGTACATCGAGTTCAGCTTCAGATCACCAAAACTGGTGAGACTGTCTGCTGCGATACAAACTTTTCCTGCTTTTTTAGCCACTACTACTGTTGACATCAATAACCTCTAATAACTCTAAATCACACTGTTTATTTGCACTTTTCGGGAAGTGCGGTAATGCGAATATCTACGCCGACCATTCGCACATCAATAATATTTAACGAAATTCTGTGCTTCATCATTTCCAGCTCCGGCAAATGAAATAAGCCTTTCGCATTGTCACCCATAATATGAGGCGCCAGATAAACAATGATTTCATCAACGAGGTCATTTTTTAAAAGAGCGCCGCACAACACGGAACCCGCTTCCACATGTAGCAGGTTTATTTCTTTTTCAGCCAGATCTACCATTAAAGCCTGTAAATCTATTTTGCCATCCTGTGCGCGGCCTGTTTCAATTATAAATGGATAGCTTTCGCTGTTATCCACATTCACTGTGGTATATACGATACAGTCGCCATCCAATGCCGCTATTTTTGCGGTCGGCGGCATGCGAAACCGGCTATCCAGCACTATCCGCCTGGGCTGTAACACCTTATCAACACCCAGTTGTTGCGCTGACAGACGAACATTCATCGATGGGTCATCTGCCAGAACCGTATCCACTCCGGTCAGTATCGCTGAACTTTCAGCGCGCAGTCGCTGCACATCGTTTCGTGATGCTTCACTGCTAATCCACTGGCTCTCACCTGAAGCCATCGCAGTTCGTCCATCCAGGCTCATCGCCAGCTTCACTCGAACAAACGGCCGGCCTGATTCCATACGTTTGATAAATCCCGGATTTACTGCCCGCGCCTGTTGTTCAAGCAGGCCACTTTCAGTCTCGATACCTGCATCGGTTAATTTCTTTAATCCGCTGCCAGCTACCAGGGGGTTAGGGTCTTTCATTGCAGCGACAACTTTTTTTACACCCGCCCTGATTAAAGCATCTGCACATGGCGGTGTTTTGCCAGTATGGCTGCAGGGCTCAAGCGTGACATAGACGGTTGAATCTTTCGCATTAGCTGCGGCCTGCTGCAAGGCATTTATTTCTGCATGCGGCTGCCCTGCCCGTTTATGCCAGCCTTCTCCAACTATGGCGCCGTCTTTAACAATGACACAACCAACGGCGGGATTCGGACTGGTGGTATACACCCCTTTTTGCGCCAGTCTTATTGCACGCTGCATGTATTCAACACTGCTATTCATAGTGGCGACTCATTGCTATACAGGGTGCTGATTATCAACTCAGTAAATGTTTATACGACGATGAATAATGCAACTAACGGCTTTTCTTCGGAATCTTGGTCTGCTCCATCTTCTCGATTGCATCACGAAACGCATTAACGTCACTGAAATCAAGATAAACGGACGCAAATCGAATATAGGCCACCTGATCCAGGCCCAGTAACTCTTCCATAACCAGGTTGCCAATAGCCGCAGAATTTATTTCACGTTCTCCAGCCGCCAGCAATTGATGCTTGATTCGATTTATTGCCGCATCAATCTGTTCCGTACTGACCGGCCTTTTTTCCAGTGCCCGCATTACCCCGGCGCTAAGCTTTTCTTCCTTGAACGGCATGCGACTGCCGTCCTGTTTTACGATGCGCGGCATATTTAATTCAGCACCTTCGTAGGTTGTGAAACGCTCATTACATGAGACGCATTCACGACGTCGGCGAACCTGGTCACCGTCATTGGTTAATCGCGAATCAATAACACGAGTATCCGGTGCTGAACAAAATGGGCAATACATATTTTTTCAGTAGTTCCTAAATGATTAATCGCTTATCGATCGGCTTAACTTTCGTAAACAGGCAGTCGTTCACAGATAGCAGTCACCTTTTCACGCACACTATCAATAATCGATGCATCGGCAGCGTCGTTTTCGATGCTGTCGATGATGTCACACATCCAGATTGCCAGCTCGGTTGCATCCTGCTCATTAAAGCCACGTGTTGTCATCGCAGGTGTACCGACACGTATGCCGCTGGTTACAAATGGCGACTGCGGGTCATTAGGCACGGCATTTTTATTGACCGTGATATGTGCCTTGCCCAGCTCTGCTTCAACCACTTTACCGGTCAGGTTCTTTGGCGTTAGATCCCAGAGAAACAGGTGGTTTTCTGTACCGCCAGAAACCACCTTATAACCGCGTTCGATAACAACTTTTGCCATAGCCTGGGCATTAACAATTACCTGCTTCTGGTAAGTTATAAATTCGGGCTCCAGCGCTTCTTTAAATGCCACCGCCTTGGCAGCAATGACATGCATCAGTGGACCACCCTGTGAACCAGGGAAAATCGCTGAATTAAGTTTTTTCGCCAGGTCTTCATTTTTCAGCAATGAATTGTCACCGGCAAGAATAATGCCGCCGCGTGGACCGCGCAGTGTTTTATGTGTTGTTGAAGTTACTACATCTGCAGCAGCTATCGGATTTGGATACAAACCCGCGGCAACCAGGCCGGCTACGTGAGCCATATCAACTAAAAGGTAGGCATCGCATGAATCCGCGATGATGCGGAAACGATCCCAGTCCATAACCTGTGAATAGGCAGAGAAACCGGCAACAATCATTTTCGGTTTATGCTCATCGGCAAGGCGCTGAATTTCATCGTAATCGACCATACCGGTTTCTTTATTCACGCCATACTGCACTGCATTATAAATTTTTCCAGAAAAACTCACGTGTGAACCGTGCGTCAGGTGACCACCATCTGCCAGTGACATGCCCAGCACGGTATCACCCGGTTTGCATAAAGCCAGGTAAACAGCCGCGTTTGCCTGTGAACCTGAATGTGGTTGTACATTGGCGTAACCTGCACCAAACAACTGCTTAACTCGGTCAATTGCCAGCTGCTCTGCAACATCAACATTTTCACAACCGCCATAATAACGGCGTGCCGGGTAGCCTTCAGCATACTTATTCGTCAGCACAGAGCCCTGTGCCTGCATCACGCGCTGGCTGGCATAATTTTCTGATGCGATTAACTCAATATGCTTTTCCTGGCGGTTCACTTCATGTTGCATTGCTGCCCACAAAGCTTCGTCATAACCTTCTATTTTTGTATCTTTAGAAAACATTCAAACTCCCAACACTCTAAACGCCTGAAGCCGACGCTGAATAATATAAAACTACGGTATAAAAATGGCGCAATCTTACCAAACAAGCGGCATCACTGTATATCAATAACTTACTGATATAACTAATAAATGCGGTGCAAGATCAAATTTGAATGATTTAGGCGAAAAGACATCAACTCACACAGGGATTGTGGAAATCAGTGCAAAGCCTGAAAAAAAACGGGGGTTTTTATAATAATTAATTAATAATCAATAGCATAGTGCTCCTGAAAAAACTCAGGAGCACACTATCATGCTGCCAGAACTAGTAACCAAAGGCACCTTTGGCTTTTTCCACGTCAACGGACTCTTTGGCTTTATTGGTATCTACCGAATCCGCAGCCTGCTTGTAATCGACACCATCGGAACCCACTGATGATTTAAGTTTCTCCTGATCGACAGACTCAGATGCTTTTTCTGTATCAACCGACTCACTCAGCTTGCCAAAATCAACAGCAGATGCCATTGGACTCACAGCAAAAAAAAGAGTGAATATTATTGTTTGCGTTTTCATAATCGAATCTTCCTATAGATTGTAAAGCAGCTATTTTAACAGAAGCCCGAAATCAAAAAGTGTTAACAATCGTTAAACTTCCGTTTTTAATATAACCCGTTATAGTTTCCGCCGTCCTCCCCGGTTATTTACCCGCTCGAAAAACATCGCTTTTTTTGTCTGCCAACAGAACTGACACAGGACGTGGCTTATGAGTATAATTCGGTCTCTATATAATTATTAAAAGAACAGTTATGGCACAGTACGTATACACAATGAACGGCGTCGGCAAAGTCGTTCCACCAAAAAAAGTTATTCTCGAAGACATCAGCTTAAACTTTTTCCCTGGCGCAAAAATAGGCGTACTGGGTTATAACGGTGCCGGCAAATCAACACTGCTGCGAATTATGGCCGGTGTCGATACAGACTTTATTGGCGAAGCCCGTCCAGCTTCGGATTTACGTATTGGTTACCTGTCACAGGAACCGCAGCTTGATGAAACTAAAGATGTAAGAGGCAATGTTGAAGAAGGCCTGAGTGAAATCATCGGCGCGCAGAAACGTCTTGAAGAAGTCTACGCTGCCTATGCCGAACCAGACGCAGACTTTGATGCACTTGCCAGTGAACAGGCGCAACTGGAAAACATTATTCAGGCAGCCGATGCGCACAACCTCGATAATAAACTTGAAGTAGCAGCAGACGCACTGCGCCTGCCGCCGTGGGATGCCGATGTCAGCAAGCTTTCCGGTGGTGAACGCCGCCGCGTCGCATTATGCCGACTGCTTTTATCCGCACCTGACATGCTCATTCTTGACGAGCCAACAAACCACCTCGATGCCGAATCGGTTGCCTGGCTGGAACGCTTCCTGAAAGAGTATAGCGGCACCGTGGTTGCGGTAACACACGATCGTTACTTCCTGGATAACGTTGCCGGATGGATACTGGAACTTGACCGCGGCCGCGGCATTCCCTGGGAAGGCAATTATTCGTCATGGCTGGAACAGAAAGAACAGCGTCTTGCCAGTGAAGAGAAAAAAGAAGCTAACCGCCAGAAAACAATCAGGGCGGAACTCGACTGGGTACGCTCCAATCCAAAAGCACGGCAGGCAAAAAGCAAGGCGCGTATGCAGCGCTTTGAAGAACTGTCTTCAGCCGATTATCAAAAACGTTCAGAGACTCAGTCACTTTACATTCCACCTGGTCCCCGCCTGGGCGAACTGGTGATAGAAGCCAGTCACATCAGTAAAAGATATGGCGACAAGTTACTGTATGAAGATCTCAGCTTTAATTTACCTCGCGGCGGTATTGTTGGCATTATTGGCGCCAACGGTGCGGGTAAAACCACCCTGTTCCGTTTAATTACCGGCGAAGAAAAACCGGACTCAGGTGAGTTCAGAGTCGGAGATACGGTAAAAATAGCCTATGTCGATCAATCGCGCGACAGCCTTACCGACAACAATACCGTGTGGGGAGAGATATCTGACGAACTGGATAACATCACTATCGGAAATTATACCGTGCCGTCTCGCGGTTATGTCAGCCGCTTCAATTTTAAAGGCGAATCCCAGCAAAAATTCATCAAGGATTTATCCGGTGGTGAACGCAACCGTGTACATCTCGCCAAGCTGTTAAAAAGCGGCGGCAACCTTTTGCTGCTTGACGAACCCACCAATGACCTCGATGTGGAAACGCTGCGCGCACTGGAAGAAGCGATACTTGATTTCCCCGGTTGTGTCGTGGTGATCTCGCACGACCGCTGGTTCCTCGATCGCATTGCTACCCATATACTGGCATTTGAAGGCGACAGTAAGACTAGCTGGTTTGAAGGAAACTACACGGAATACGAAGCTGATCGTGTCAAGCGACTTGGTGAAGATGCAGTGATTAACCCGCACAGGATCAAATTTAAAAAAATCAACTAAGCCTTGTTTTAAACGGGATTGAAAGGGATTAAAAGGGATTTTACCTGAAGGCACGAAGAGAATAGAAGCCCTCAATAACACTAAAGCCATAGGCCACCTGGTTATCATCGAGTTTATCGCTATAGCAGATTCTGCCCAGAACTTCCTGTGAATGATCATCGGGAAAACGCAGTAATACCTGTACCCGGTCTTCAAGTTCAAACTTTACGTCTGAAATAAAGCGAAAACCGCCGTTTCCTATATTTTCAATATAATAAGACTTCTGTGAAAGCTTATTATCCACTTCGCCATTAACAATTAATACCTGAATGCAATAGCCTTCTGCTGACGCCCTGTCCTGTTTTCGGTTCATCATACCCCAATTAATGCCTGTTTTATTTTCCAGTATAGTTAAATACAGCTACTTATGTGAGCGCGAAAAATTTTTTCGATGAACGGTCGTTTTACAGGCAGGGTGTTATTTTTTTGATTCAGTGGTTAACCGCGCTATTTACTCTTAGCTGAATTCAACTCTCGCAAGTGATTCAGCTTATCCCTGATTTTTGATTCCAGGCCGCGATCCACTGGCTGGTAGTATTCCCTTTCCCCCATGGCTTCGGGAAAATAAGTTTCCCCGGCAGCAAACGCCTGCTCTTCATCGTGCGCATAGCGGTAATTTTTACCATAACCCAGATCTTTCATTAATGCAGTCGGGGCATTACGCAAATGCTCTGGCACATCCAGTGAAGCTGAATTTTTCGCGTCTGCCATGGCGCTTTTATAGGCCATGTAAACCGCGTTACTTTTTGCGGTTGATGCCAGGTAGACTATCGCCTGCGCTATGGCCAGCTCACCTTCAGGACTGCCCAGGCGCTCATAAGTATGCCAGGCATCCAGCGAAAGCTGTAACCCGCGCGGATCTGCATTACCGATATCTTCCGATGCCATGCGCACAACTCTGCGCGCGATATAGAGCGGGTCACAACCACCGTCAACCATACGCGCAAACCAGTACAGCGCAGCATCGGGATTGCTGCCGCGCACGGATTTATGCAGGGCGGAAATCTGTTCATAAAACAGGTCACCGCCTTTATCAAAACGGCGCAGACTTTGCGAGGTTACATCTTCGATTATTTTCTGGTTAATAACACTGGCAGCAGAATCAGCACTACCCGGCTCAGCTAAATCACAGGCAATTTCCAGAAAATTTAATGCACGGCGAGCGTCTCCGTCCGAGACCTGGGCGAGTAATTCCAGTGAGCTTTCATCAATAGCAATGTTCAGCTTTTGCAATTGTTCATCAGCAGTTAAAGCTGACTGTATAACCTGTTTCAAATCACTGACCGTGAGTGATTTTAAAACATAGGTTTTCACCCGTGAGAGCAAGGCATTATTTAATTCGAAGGAAGGGTTTTCAGTGGTTGCTCCAATAAGATAAATAGTGCCATCTTCGACGTAAGGCAAAAACGCATCCTGTTGGGATTTATTAAAGCGATGCACCTCATCGACAAATAATATAGTTGTATCTCCCTGTGCCTGCCACTGCTTAGCCTGCGCGATAGCTTCGCGAATATCTTTCACTCCGGAAAGCACCGCTGACAGATTTATAAAGTGCGCCTGTACCGAGTTCGCAATAATTCTTGCCAGTGTGGTTTTTCCAGTGCCGGGCGGCCCCCAGAAAACCATCGAGTGCAGTGTCTGGTTTTGAATTGCCTGTGTCAGCGTTTTGCCTTCGCCAACAATATGCTGCTGACCAATATAATCAACCAGTAAGCGTGGCCGCATGCGATCAGCCAGTGGCCGATAGTGTGAAGACTGTTGCTCTGAAAAAAGTTCGCCGGTCATGGTTTGAAATGTGGCGAACTAACCACCAAAAACATCGACCCCTTCAGGCGGAATAAATTCGAAAATTTCCTTTGCCAGTTTGACGTTACTTTCGATATTAGAAAACACAATATCGGTTACCTGCTCGAACTGATCATGCAGCTGCATAAAACGTAAGCCTTTCGCATCCAGGCCAACAATAATTTCGGCAAAATCGGACTCACTGGTTTTGCTTTCCAGTTTCAGGCGGTACACCCCATCATGATGATCTAATGGTGAAACCTTGAAACTCTGGTGCAATTTAAAACTGTCTTCCAGCAAGGCCATCGGTGTTGTCGGCAGTGTTGCACTTTGCTTCTGAACAGTCACCTGCTGCAGCTCAACATCATAAATCCAGATACGGCTGCCATCAGAAACAATAACCTGCTCATACGGTGATTCATAATTCCAGCGGAATTTACCTGGACGGTCCAGGTAAAAATCACCTTCCGTTTGCTGCAGAACCTCGCCATCATGGGTGCGCAATGTCTGCTGAAAACGGGCTTCCAGTGTTTTTGTGTTAGCGAGGAAATCTTCCAGGTAAACTTCACCCTGAGTTATTTCAGTCTGAGTCACTTCAGCCTGCGGCAGTGTTTTTTCCGCAGCAAAAACATTACCTGCACTAACGGTAATAATTAACAGGACATTAATAAAAAAAATTTTCATAGTATTTGCGGCGAACTGAATCGCTCAGTAATGTTTACCTAATACAGACAGCGACAAGCTTCTGCCAGGCACTCAATTATTCCGGTGGCGCTGGCGCCAGCACTTCACGTGAACCGTTTGACTGCATGCTTGAAACCACACCGGCAGATTCCATCTGTTCGATCATTCTTGCGGCCCGGTTATACCCTATTTTCAAACGGCGCTGAACATAAGATATAGATGCCTTGCGGGTTTGCGTGACAATAGCAACCGCCTCATCATACAGGGCATCAATATCATCATCAGCGCCATTACCGGCTGTTTTCTCACCGGGCAATACGGTCGTATTTTCCTGAAGAATTTCTTCAATATAATCCGGCTCATTCTGCTCTTTAAGAAAAGCCACCACGCGATGCACTTCATGGTCATCAACGAACGCGCCATGAATACGGATTGGCAAGCCGCTACCCGCTTCCATGTAAAGCATATCACCATGACCGAGCAGGTTTTCCGCCCCCATCTGATCCAGAATTGTTCTTGAGTCGACTCGCGACGACACCTGGAAAGCGATACGTGTTGGTATATTCGATTTAATCAAACCGGTTACCACGTCAACCGAAGGCCGTTGTGTCGCCAGAATTAAATGAATACCTGCCGCACGCGCTTTTTGCGTGATACGTGCAATCAGTTCCTCGATCTTTTTGCCGACAACCATGAACAGATCGGCAAATTCATCTACTACGACAACAATATAAGGTAATGGTTTTAATTTTTGTGGCTGTGAACCCGGTGCATGATGATCCGGGTTGAAGGTTGGATCTTCAAGCGGCGTGCCCGCTTCAATCGCCTCTTTAACTTTTCGATTGTATCCGGCGATATTTCTAACACCCAGGCCAGACATCAGCTCATAGCGGCTTTCCATTTCACCAACACACCAGCGCAGCGCATTTGCCGCTTCTTTCATATCGGTAACCACCGGCGTCAGCAGGTGTGAAATACCTTCGTACACATTCAGTTCGAGCATTTTAGGATCGATCAGGATCAAACGAACCTCATCCGGTTTACTCTTGTATAGCAGACTGATTAACAGCGCATTAACGCAAACAGACTTACCCGAACCGGTAGTACCGGCAACCAGCAGGTGCGGCATTTTACCCAGGTCAGCCACCACCGGATGACCGGCAATATCTTTACCCAGACCCAGCGTCAGAGGTGAAGCAGAGTTATCATACTGTTTGGACATCAGGATTTCACTGAGCGTAACAAGCTCGCGATGTTCGTTTGGAATCTCCAGGCCGACGCAGGTTTTACCAGGGATAACCTCAACAACCAGAATACTGGGCACAGAAAGGGAACGAGCAAGATCTTTTGACAGCGCGGTTATTTTGCTTGCTTTAACACCTGGAGCCGGTTCCATTTCAAACCGGGTAATCACCGGTCCGGGGTGAACCGCAACCACTTCTACTTCCACGCCGAAATCCGCCAGTTTTATTTCTACCAGGCGAGACAAGGCTTCCAGCGCTTCATTCGAGTAACCTCTTTCTTGCGGCTTTGGCGGATCCAGCAAGCGCAATGCTGGCAATTCTGAATCGGTCGGCGCCTCGAATAACTGGATCTGTTTTTCACGGTCCATGCGTTCAGAAATTTCTACCGTCTTCACCACCGGTTCAATGCGCACTTCCGGGGTGCCCCTGGCTTCACGTACAGCCTGTTTTTTCTTACTCGCTGCAACCACTTCCTGACGCTGATTCCTGGCTTCTTCACCGGCTTTTCTTTCCTGCCGTGTTTCCAGCATAGCCAGTACTTTCTCCTGAACCCAGTTGAAAGCAAACAGTGCCGACATGCCTATGGCATCAATGACGCGAAACCAGGAAATACCGCTAAACAGTGTGATGCCGGCAAGGAATACAGCCAGTAAAATCAGGGTCGAACCCAGCAGGCCCAGTGAACCGGCCATATTATCACTCAGCCAGAGCCCAAGAATACCGCCACCATCCAGCGGCAACTGACCGTCGGGCAAGGAAAAGTGCATGCTGGTCAGGGCGCAGCCCATTGCCACGGTAACGAAAAACCCGGCCCAGCGAATGCCCAGTTCGTGATAATCGATATCTTTATCGACTTCAATATGATTACTGCGCAGCACCAGCCAGCCGCTGTAGGCAATAATCACCGGGAATAAAAACGAAAGATAACCGAACAGGTTATAAAGCACATCGGAGAACCAGGCACCCACGGCACCGGCAGCATTATCAACAGATTCACGAGAGCCGGTATAAGACCAGCCGGGGTCAGCCGAATTATAGGTTATCAGCGCGGTGAACAAAAACAGGGCGAGCGCCATCAACACCAGCATAGCGCCCTCGCGTAACCCCCTTTGCAGCTGAGTCGCGATAACCGTGTTTTTTTCAGATTCTTTTATTGTTTTTTTACGACGTGCTTGTGCCAATCTTCATTCCCGTCATGCTGAGTTGCGTTCTTATTCAGTCGCTGTTTCGACTCGTTCTATTGACGCATTGTCAGATAGTATTGATTTGCATTGAATTATAACCTGCATAGAGCTAAATATCAGGCTTAATATCCAGCCGGAAAATTGCCGGGGCAGCCCAGGTTCAGGTCAACCAGTAGGCCGTATAACGCAGCACTACAGGCCTATGCTACGACCTCGTGCAACAGCACCGGATCTGTGATTTTACCCTTTAATATTGCAACGGCACGGTAGATTGCCTGCGACTGACTGGATGATGCATTTGCCAGCTCATCGAGCTCTGACGCTGCCAGTACCGCCAGGTAAGGCAGTACAGCTGCCGCCAGCGATTGTGATGCAGTACGCGCAACGGTCGCCGGCATATTGGGTACCGCTGAGTGAATCACGCCATGTTCGACATAACTCAGCTGCTCACTGGTGGTGGCGCGAATATTTTCTACACAGCCGCCCTGATCAATGGCGATATCTATAATCACACTGCCTTCGGGCATTTTTTTAACCATCGCCTGTGTTAACACCACCGGTGCACGGCGCCCTGCCAGCAGCACCGCGCCAATAACCAGGTCAGCGTCAGCGCATAAAGCCGCTATGCGTTCCGCACTCGATATATGGGTATCAATTGCAGGAAAACGTGATTTTAACTGCTGCAATTTAGCCTCATTTAAATCCAGCACATCGATTTTTGCGCCCAGCGCAGCGGCCACGGCAACCGCATGACTGCCAGCCACACCCGCGCCCAGGACGACCACATTGCCCGACTCTGAGCCATCAACACCACCCAGCAATACACCCCGTCCGCCACGGTTTCTGAATAACAAACTGGCGCCACGAATGACAGAGATACGGCCAGCAACCTGGCTCATCGGTGTTAATAAAGGAAGACTGCCATCAGCATCAGTGATCGATTCAAAGGGAATCGCACTTAGGCCTATTTTACAAAGCTGCTCAACCAGCTCGACATCTGCGGCCAGATGTAAATAGCTGAACAGCACATGGTGACTTTGCAAACAGGCAATATCAGCCGCCAGCGGCTGCTTCACCTTGACGATTAATCTTGCCGAGTCATACAGCTCAATTGCTGTATTAACTATTTGTGCCCCTTTTTGCTGATAGTCCAGGTCGGAGTAACCGCTGTTCAAACCCGCATTAGTTTCAACAAAAACCCTGTGGCCTGACTCAAGCAGAGACCCGCACGCATCAGGGGTTATCGCGACGCGCCCTTCTCCGGTCATTATTTCTTTCGGAATACCTATATTCATTATTATTAATTATTTTGTGGTTATAAGGATAAGAGCCATGGGTATTTGCGGCCAGGTGCTATCTATGACAGTCCAGTTAAATTGTCGTTCCATCATGTTAACGTGTTCGTCAGCATTAAAAAACTTTTAGGTAAAACAATTGTCATTAAGATTTGCTAATATATGCGACCTTGTCAAGTTAAACACTGACCGCAGGACTATCTAAATTTTTTTCAGCTGGAGAAGAACATGAGTGAAACACGCCATGCAAAATTATTAATTCTGGGCTCCGGCCCTGCAGGTTACACTGCTGCCGTTTATGCCGCACGCGCCAACCTTGAGCCAGTCATCATTACCGGCATGGAAATGGGCGGACAGTTAACGACAACGACTGATGTTGATAACTGGCCTGGTGATAATGAAGGCGTACAGGGTCCAGAGCTTATGCAGCGAATGCAGGCACATGCAGAACGTTTTGGCACCGAGATCATTTTTGACCATATTAATGAAGTTAACCTTGAAAAGCGCCCATTCAAACTTTACGGCGACTCCAAGTCATACACCTGTGATGCATTAATTATCGCCACCGGTGCCAGTGCCATGTACCTCGGACTGGAGTCAGAAGAAGCCTTCAAAGGCAAGGGTGTTTCGGCCTGTGCAACCTGTGACGGGTTCTTTTATAAAGGCCAGAAAGTAGCTGTTATTGGTGGTGGTAATACGGCTGTAGAAGAAGCTTTATACCTGTCCAACATTGCTGCCGAGGTAACACTGGTTCATCGTCGCAGTGCGCTGCGCTCGGAGAAAATATTACAGGACAAATTACTGGAAAAAGCTGAAAACGGTAACGTCAACATTGAATGGGACAGCGAGCTTGATGAAGTACTGGGTGATGACAGCGGCGTAACCGGCATGCGCATTAAAAGCACAAAAACAGACGAAACCAAAGACATTGACCTGCAGGGTGTTTTCATCGCCATTGGTCACAAGCCAAATACCGACATATTTTCCGAGCAGCTTGATATACATAACGGTTACCTCTGTGTTAAAGGCGGTATGGAAGGTAATGCTACGGCCTGTAGTATCGAAGGTGTTTTTGCCGCGGGCGATGTAATGGATCACGTTTATCGTCAGGCGGTAACTTCTGCAGGAACCGGTTGCATGGCAGCGCTGGATGCCGAACGTTATCTTGATGGTATTATCTGCAAGGATCTTGGTAACCTTAAATAGACAAATAAGGACGTGAGTTTTCAGTTTCGGTTTACAGCCTTAATAACTTAAAACTTATTTAATAGCGATGGAAATTATTTTCAGCGACAGCATTTCCAGTGTTAAGGAAGAACAATGGAATGCTATTGCCGGTGACAGCAACCCGTTCATCCAGCATGACTTTCTGCTTGCACTGGAACAGCACAACTGCTTGACTCCCTGGGGCTGGCAGCCGCAGCACTGCCTGCTGTTTGATAACGAAACACTCATCGGCGCATGCCCCGCTTACCTGAAAGATAACTCGTACGGTGAATTTGTTTTTGACTGGGCCTGGGCCGATGCATACCAGAGAAACGGACTGGAGTATTATCCAAAGCTGGTCAGTGCCATCCCGTTCACACCTGCCCAGGGGCCGCGACTGCTGGCGGCAAAAAACCACCTTGATGCTGAGGGCAAACCCATTGACCCCGCCACCATCAAACAGGGCTTAATACAGGCCTTGATCAGTTACTCGGAAGACAGGCATTTATCGTCAGCCCATTTTTTATTCTGTGAAAATGAAGACATCCAGCTGCTTGAAAATACCGGTTTAATGTTGCGCTTTGACTACCAGTATCACTGGACAAATGATAACTATCAAAGCTTTGATGATTTCCTTTCCCGGCTAACTTCAAAACGGCGCAAGAGTATCAAACGGGAACGCAGACAGGTTGCCGAAGGAAATATAAAAGTAGAAAGCATTCACGGTGACGACCTTAGTGAAGAGCAATGGGATTTACTCTATGCTTTTTACCAGGTTACCTTCATGAAAAAATCAGGCACGCCAACATTGACGCTTAACTTTTTCAAGGCGGTGGCACATAAACTAATCGCCGTTTTTGCCAGTCACGAAAACCGCATTGTCGCCGCGGCCATTTGCTTTGCAGGCAAAGATAAACTTTACGGCCGCCACTGGGGCTGCAGCGACAGTTATAATAATCTGCACTTTGAAGTTTGCTATTACACGGGCATCGAGTACTGCATTGACAACCAACTGCAAATTTTTGAACCCGGCGCCCAGGGTGAACATAAAATATGGCGCGGATTTTTGCCCACCAAAACACGCTCGGCACACTGGATAGGAAATGAAGATTTCAAAGTAGCCATTCAGGACTTTCTTCAGCGTGAAGGCAGAGCGATGCAGCAGCATGGTGAAATCCTGCTGGAATCCTCTCCCTTTAAATCATAAAAGCCATGAAACAAATCCCCTGGCTGGAAGATTTAAACTTTACATTTCCCGAGCTAAGTATGGCTATGCAGAAACCTGACGGCCTGTTAGCTGCCAGTGAGGTACTGACCGCAGAACTGGTTATTGATGCCTATAAACAGGGTATTTTCCCCTGGTACTCAGATGAGCAGCCGGTATTATGGTGGTCACCCGATCCTCGCTGCATTTTGCGTCCAGAGAACTTTCATGTTTCGCGCAGCCTGAAACGAACCTTAAACAGCAATCCCTTTGAAATCAGGACTGATACTGCTTTTAGAGAAGTCATGCTGGCCTGCGCCGCACCAAGAACTGGCCCCGATGGCAGCGGCGAAAGTGGCACCTGGATTACACCGAAAATGCTGGATGTTTACTGCCAGTTACACGAAAGCGGCATTGCCCACTCGTTCGAATGCTGGCATCAGGAGCGCCTGGTCGGCGGCGTATATGGCCTCATACTGGGTGATATTTTCTTTGGCGAATCCATGTTCAGCAAAATGAAAGACGCATCAAAAGTAGCGATGCACCACATTTGCACCAGGGTTCAGCCATTTATAATTGATGCCCAGGTTTATTCCGAACACCTGTTATCGCTTGGCGCAGAAGAAATTACCCGCTCTGACTTTAGCAAAATCGTGAAATCCCGCCTATGTCGTTCACTAAACCCTGTGCCGCTCACTAAATAATGAATAATGTCGTTATATCGGAGAAAGACGGGCATTAATTCGCTATAATTCGCCGATATTTTATTGAGACAGTCTCCGGATTCAACATGCAATTTATAGAAACTCGCGGCAATGATGGCCAACACGCTGAAAAAGTCAGCTTTTCACAGGCAATACTTTCACCGATATCCTCTTTTGGCGGCCTTTATTCACCTGAATCCTTGCCGGATCTCGGTCAGGCATTTATAAACCAACATCTTGATTCCGACTACAAAACACTGGCACGTGCAGTATTATCCGCATTTGATATTGATATTGATGCTGACATCATCGAAAAAGCACTGGCGCTATATGATGGCTTTGACGATCCGAAAAACCCGGTTCCCGTGGTTAAAGTCAAAGATGATCTTTATGTTAGCGAATTATGGCACGGCCCTACCCGTGCGTTTAAAGATATGGCGCTGCAACCATTTGGCACCGTGCTGTCCTCCATCGCACAAAACAAAAATGAACACTACCTTATCCTTGCCGCGACTTCGGGCGATACCGGACCTGCTGCACTGGAAACATTTAAAAACAAGGCCAACGTTCGGGTCGCCTGTATGTACCCGGTTGGCGGTACATCCGATGTACAGCGTCTGCAGATGGTCACTGAAGATGCCGCCAACCTGAAAGTGATCGGTGTTAAAGGCGACTTTGATGACACGCAAAACGCGCTGAAAAAGTTACTGGCATCGACAACATTCAAAGACACGTTAAAAGAAAAAAACATATTATTATCTGCAGCCAACTCGGTTAATTTTGGCCGCATAATATTCCAGACCATCTATCACATTCACTCCTACCTCGAACTGGTTCGACAAAATGCGATTGAGATCGGTGAAAAAGTATACCTGAACGTACCGAGCGGAAACTTTGGTAATGCACTGGGCGGTTATTACGCTATTAAAATGGGCTTACCGGTAGAAAAGATTCTTATTGCCTCGAACAACAATAATATTTTAACGCAGCTGATTAATACCGGTGCCTACGACCTGAGAAGTTCAGAAGTTATACCAACTACATCACCAGCAATGGACATTTTGAAGTCATCCAATATCGAACGCATCTTTTTTGATATGTTTGGTTATGCACGTACCAGGGAACTTATGCTCAAACTGGAACAGGACAAATACTACCAGTTAAACGATGATGAACTGAAACAGTTGCAAGCTATATTTGCCGCTGATTACTGTAATGATGCCGAAGGTAAACAATACATCAAGGACGCCTTCGCCAGCGGTTACCTGATGGATCCGCATACGGCAACCTGTTTCAAGGCTTATGAAACCTGCCGCGACAAACCACTAAAGACTATTGTTTACTCAACAGCTGAATGGACCAAGTTCTCACCGGTAATTGCCAATGCCCTGACGGGTGAAGTTGATGCGCATGATATTGATGCCCTTAAGTCGGTTTCTAAAAAAGCGGGGATTACGATTCCGGCTATTATTAATGGGCTTTTTGATAAGGAAATTACGCAGAAGTCCATTATTGAAAAAAGCGAAATTGAAAGTGAGATTTTGTCTTTTCTTTAGTTTTTTTGTTAGAGGTATTTCGCCTTACCTTACTTTTGGGCGTTAATATTTTCTGTAGGTTGATAACTTAGGCCTTGCGGTTCTCGCACCGCGGGCGAGTTACTCTTCTGTTTCGTTTTTGTTTAGATGTTTAGCATTTACGGCTATTATTTGTTTACTCGTGGTTTCGCATTTTTAATTCTTTTTTCATTAATATTTTCTGTTGGTTGCTTACTTAGGCATTGCGGTTCTCGCACCGCGGGCGAGTTACTCTTTTGTCAGCAGCAACAAAAGAGTAACCAGAAAAGTGCCGCCCCGACTTGTTTGCCCCGAGAAAAGCACTCGGGGTTCCTGACTTTGGGCGCATTGCCTACGAGCCCGTGCTGATGCGCCGTCCAGGCGCAGCATCACTAATTTCGCCGTCCATGGCGAAATTGCTCTACCAATGCCCCCAAAGTCAGCAAACAAAAGGGGAGATAAACAAGAAAAACAAAGAAACAGAAACAAACAGCTTCTCCAGCTATGGCGCTGCGCGCCATGTTTTTTGCTGTGTTCTGCTGGTGCTGTTGACTTTGTTGTTGACCTTGACTCTTCCGCCTTCGATAGCTGAATTTGCCAACACGTAGAGCAAATCCGCCATGGACGGCGGATTTAGCCACGCTGCGCCCGGACGGCGCATCGGGGCGGCTCGGGCCAAAGTAAGCAATAACACTTTAAGCAAACACCAACGCCAAAAGAACAGATACCCTCAAATTCAGGTTCCCCGGACGCTTCTCCCGGGGCTATCGAGTCAGCGGCGGCCTTTTCTGGTTACTCTTTTGGGCTGTAGCAAAAGAGTAACTCGCCCGCGGTGCGAGAACCGCAAGGCCAAAGTAAGCAAACCAAAAGAAAATATTAACGCCAATAACAAATAGAAAACGCAAACCACCAAAACAAAAAAAGCCTCGATTAACGAGGCTTTTTTATTAAAACATAAATAAAAACAAATCAGTCCAGGTGTTCCATGCGAATCCGAACCACACTACCCTGAATAGAAGCCAACTGCTCAACCGCCTTAATCGCCTGATTAACATTCGACTCAACACACTTCTGCGTCAGCATAATCAAATGCACAGTACTAACACCTGTAGCAGGTTCTTTTTGTAGAACCGCTTCGATACTAATACGGTTTTTAGCAAACGTATCGGAAACTTCAGCCAGCACACCCGGCTGATCGTCAGCTACCATACGTAGATAATAGGCCGACTCAACATCATTAATATCCAGTATCGGGGTATCGCGCATTGCATCGTTCTGGAAGCCCAGCAACGGTACTTTATGATGCAGCGGTGCATCGATAGTTCTAACGGTATCGATGATGTCAGCAATCACGGCTGATGCGGTAGGTTCCGCACCGGCGCCTGCACCGTAATAAAGTGTTGGCCCAACCGCGTCGCCCTGTACCAGCACCGCGTTCATGACACCATCAACATTAGCAATTAAACGTTTTTCTGGAATTAATGTCGGGTGCACACGCAACTCGATACCTTTTTCGGTTTTACGTGTCACGCCCAGATGTTTAATACGATAGCCCAGCTCTTCGGCATAGTTCACATCTTCCGGTGTAATCTTACTGATGCCTTCTGTATAGGTTTTTTCAAATTGCAGCTCAATGCCAAAGGCCAGTGACGCCAGTATGGTCAGCTTGTGCGCGGCATCGATACCTTCAACATCAAAGGTCGGATCGGCTTCAGCGTAACCCAGTTCCTGCGCTTCTTTTAGCACATCGGCAAAGTCACGCCCCTTGTCACGCATTTCTGTAAGAATGAAATTACCGGTACCATTGATGATGCCGGCAATCCACTGGATTTTATTAGCAGCGAGACCTTCGCGCATGGCTTTAATGATGGGAATACCGCCGGCAACCGCGGCTTCGTAACTTACGCTGACACCTTGCTGCGCAGCAGCTTTCAGTATCTCCGGACCGTGCATAGCGATCAGGGCTTTATTAGCGGTAACCACATGCTTTCCGTTTTCTATGGCCTTCAGTACCAGTTCTTTAGCCAGTGTGTAACCACCGATAAGTTCAACAACAATTTCAACTTCCGGGTCATTAACAACCTCAAAAGCGTCTTCCGTCAGTTTAGTTATGGCCGGATCAAGAATAGTCTGTGAAGCAATGCTTAAACCCGCGGCATGGCTGATTACTATTGATCGGCCAAGGCGTGCCTGTATTTCTTCAGCATTCCTGATTAAAACCGTGGCAGTGCCACCACCGACTGTACCCAGGCCTAATAAACCCACTTTGACTGCGTCCAAGACTTTCTCCAGCAAATTTTTAAAGCCACATATTCTACTGTATTCATTGCAGAACGTGTAACATATGTTTTACCGTATCAAACACAATATTTAACGCCATATTACAATGAAATTTGCCCAGGATTCTCAGGATGAAGGTTACGTCGTTACCGCCTATGGTGATGACAGCGTATCGATTAATAACAAACCATTCAGCAGCAGCCTGATAATTACCCGTAACAGGCTGAATGAAAACTGGGCAGTGGAATCGGTAGCTTTTTTACAGACGGCCCATATCGAAGAAATTCTTAGCTTTGAGCCGGAGCTGGTCATTATTGGAACCGGTGAAAAACTGGTGTTCCCGCCTGTTGAAACATACTCCAGTATTATTAAACTGGGCATTGGTGTCGATTTTATGGATACCCGTGCCGCCTGCCGGACCTATAATATTCTGATGAGTGAAGGCCGTGATGTGGTGGCGGGTTTGATTCTCTGAGCATGGTGTAGCTGAATGGGGTGTTTTACCGCCCATAACTAATGCGGTATACCGTACTTCCTGTACATCGCCGCATCGCCATTACCTACATGGATGTAGGGTATGAAGATAATGCAGGGAGCAATTATCTTCCCATGGCTCCTTGCGGCATACCGTACATCCTGGGCATGCGCCGCACCGCCATCCATGGCTCCTTGCGGCATACCGTACATCCTGGGCATGCGCCGCACCGCCATCCATGGCTCCTTGCGGCATACCGTACATCCTGTACATAAAAAAAAGCAGATACTAAAGTATCTGCTTAATGGTAATGCTCACAGGGTTCTATAAACTGTGCCCTGAACAGGAGATAATCCCTTTCATTATTATTCAATTAATCATGAAACAGCAGCTCTTCAGTAAAGCCCTGGTTTTCAAGAATCTTACGCAACTGCTTTAGTGCATCCATTTGAATCTGACGAACACGTTCACGTGTTACACCCAGCTCTTTACCAACATCTTCAAGTGTTGTGCGTTCATGGTTATTTAAACCAAAACGACGAACCAGTACTTCACGCTGTTTAACGTCAAGCTGATCCAGCCAGACACCCAGGTTAGCCATAACATCATCGTTTTGCAGCATCTCTGGTGGAGCTGGAACACGTTCATCAGCAACAATTTCCAGTAGCGGACGATCATTCTCTTTACCGACAGGTACATCAACCGATGTTACACGGTCACGCAGGCCCAGCATCTTTTCAACACCGGCAACCGGCTTGTTGAGCATTTTTGCGATGTCATCTGCGGTAGGTTCTGTATCCATTGTCTGCTCCAGTTCACGGGCAGCTCGCAGGTATACATTTAATTCTTTAATTACATGGATGGGTAAACGGATGGTGCGCGTCTGGTTCATCAGCGCACGTTCGATAGTCTGGCGAATCCACCAGGTCGCGTAAGTAGAAAAACGGAAACCTTTTTCAGGATCGAATTTTTCAACAGCGCGGATCAGACCGAGATTACCTTCTTCGATAAGGTCAAGCAGGGCAAGGCCACGATTCATATAACGTCGGGCAATTTTTACCACAAGTCGAAGATTACATTCAATCATCTTCTTGCGTGAATCCATGTCACCTTTTAAAGCTTTGCGCGAATAAAAGACTTCTTCCTCGGCTGTGAGCAAAGGCGAACCTTCAATTTCACGTAAGTACAATCGAGTCGCATCAAGCTCTTTGCGATTGACTTTAGCATCAGGATCAACATCTACCTTCGACGCACTGGCAGATTTGGTTTTTGTTACCGCCTGTTCTGAACCCTGATCATCGTCTTCAACCTCAACAGCATCGTGATCAATGTCATCATCGACTTGCATCATTAAGACACTACTCTCCAGCTCCTCTTTAGAATCAGCTATTGCTTCTCTCATGATTGTACCTCTCCCCAAAAAAATGTGTTTTATAATTATTTTTTTTTACGCATTTAGTTTGCAAGCCGGAACAATCAATAGTCTTTAATTCCATACACTTACAAGGTTCTTCTAACGTCAGCCCTTACGTTAGAAAAACTTATATCATCATTTCTATTTAATAAGCAAGTATTTATTTAAAAAAACTAGAATTTAATTTATGTTTAGCTCGCAAACCACATGATATTGTGGTTTTTAATTTTTCCGGCACTAGAGCTAATATCCACAACTGGGTGGCTGCCTGTTTTTATTATCGTCAGTTAGGGGTACTTTATTAAGGAATCAGGTGAAAAAAGTTAATTAAACAGATGTTAATTAAAACCGGAAATCAATAAGTCATTTCCACGGCAGATATTTTAAGGGGTCAACCGGCTTTCCGTTTTTCCTGATCTCAAAGTGCAGTATTGGACTCAACTGATCTTTACGGCCCATCTCGGCAATTTTCTGTCCCGACTTAACCGTGTCACCTTCCTTCACCAGCAGCTTGTGATTATAAGCATACGCACTCAGGAAACTTTTATTGTGCTTAATAATAATCAGGTTGCCATAACTGATCAGACCATCGCCACTATAGACCACCTTGCCATCAGCAGCTGCCCGCACCTCCTGTCCGAGTTTGCCGGCAATATCTATTCCCTTGGCATCATTGCGCGAGCGATTATATTTTTTAATCACTTTTCCATTCGCCGGTCTCGCCCACTTGATGGTTGACGGCCACGCTGTAGGTTTCGTTTTTTTATGTTTACTAACCACCGCGCCGGCTGCCTTGGGACGTCCGCCTGTGGCTGGTGCTTTTTTAACTTTGTCATTTAACGGCTTGAGAAAAACCGTTTGTCCCGGGTGTATGAGATACGGTTTTTTTAACTGATTCAGCTGTGCCAGACGTTCAACGCTGACACCATAACGCCTGGATATAGCGTACAGTGAATCCCCTTTGCTGGCTTTCACCCATGGTTGGTCAGGATAATTTTGAGCTGCTGAATGAGATGCAGCTGAAGACTCAGGCGCGTAAGCAAGATTACGCTCATAACTGGTTTCCTCTGTAGAAACACTTTTCCTGGAAGCATCGAAGTTCCAGGGCTTACGCGTATGCAGCCTTTGCCCGGGTTTGATTAATTGTGATTCTGACAGGTTGTTCCAGGCAGCGAAATCTTCGGTGTCTATCTCGTAACGCCAGGCAATGGAATAAACCGTGTCACCGGACTTTACCGTGTAATCATCCGGATTCCATTTTTTACCACTGCCAGAACAACCGGCCAGCGTGGCTGCCAGTATTATTGTTAAAAGCCAAAAACAACCCTGTCGATGTAACATCGCTTTTACTACCGTGACAGCTAGTGGAAATAAATGAATAATGCGATTATTACGACAGTCAGCCAGCCCAACCATTCAATATATTTTTTTACTACCGGCTCCAGCTTCGGCCCTGCCCACGCCATTAACAGGGAAACCAGGAAGAAGTGCGCTGAACGTCCAACAATAGCGGCCATGATAAACGGTAGCAGAGCCATCGACAATGCTCCGGCCGACAGGGTAAACAGTTTGAATGGAATCGGCGAGAATCCGGCAATAACAACCGCCCAGAACCCCCATTCTTCAAACCAGCGCTGCGCAGTCATGTATTTATCCCAGTAACCGACATCCTGCAAGATGGGTTCGATAGCACCAATAGCAAAATACCCCAGGTAGTAACCAAAAATACCGCCCAGTACCGACATGGTTGTAGCAATCAGGGCAATTCTTACAGCACGCTCTGGTGCAGCGATCGCCATTGGTGCAACCATTAAAGCCGTCGGTACAGGAAAAAAGATCGATTCAAAGATACTGACCCCGATCAGATAGCGTTCGGCATGCGGGTGCGCAGCCCAGCGCATCATTCTGTTATATAAACCTGCAAATATCATTAATTTACCGCACCATCGAGTAAAGGCACAAAACGAACCATTTCCTTAACACTTTCTTCAAAGCCATCTTCCGTGCGCACATACAGTTTTAATTGCTGCACACCATCTTTGGTACCAACAGGAATGACCAGGCGACCGCCAACGGCAAGCTGCTCCAGCAAACTGGGCGGTACTGACTCCGGTGCTGCAGTAACCATAATTGCCTGGTAAGGCGCATTGGGTTCCCAGCCCCAGGAGCCGTCACTATGTTTGGAGTAGACATTCAGCAAACCCATCTTACGATGTGCTTCACGCGCCTTTTGCAATAAAGCACTGATTCGTTCAACGGTATAAACCTTGGGCACCAGGCGTGACAGAATTGCTGACTGGTAACCGGAACCTGTACCAACTTCCAGAACCACATCAGGGGTGCCGGCTTCCAGCAGCAGCTCGGTCATGCGCGCCACAATATAAGGTTGTGAAATGGTCTGCCCATGACCAATGGGTAAAGCCGTATCTTCATAAGCACGATGCGCCATGGCTTCATCAACAAATATATGACGCGGTGTTGTCCTTATAACTTCCAGAACACGCTCATTTTTTATGCCTTTCTCCCGCAAACGATCAACCAGGCGGTCGCGTGTTCGTTGCGAGGTCATTCCTATACCCTGTATATCGTTACTTATCATTAGTTCATGCTACTTCATCGAGCCATTTATTCTGGCTTACTATTATGTATGGTTAGCCAGTTATCAAGCTCGGCAAGGCTATCATATCGGGTTAAATCAATCTGCAAAGGTGTAATAGAAATGTAGTGCTGACTAACGGCATAAAAATCCGTGCCTTCACCTGCATCCTCTGCTTCTCCTGGCGGCCCTACCCAGTACATCGGCTCACCGCGCGGATCATCCTGAATAATGACGCCCTCTGACTGGTGACGATTACCCAGGCGTGTTGCTTTAAAGCCCTTAATTTCTGACCAGGGAACATCCGGCACATTGACGTTTAAAATTGTATTGGCAGCGAACGATACCTGGTTGAGCTTTTTAAGTAACTGCAACACAGCCTTTGCCGCTGTTTCAAAATGCTGCGGCGTATAGGAATCCATTGATACGGCAATCGCTGGTAAGCCCAGATGCCGCCCTTCCATCGCCGCCGCCACGGTACCGGAGTAAAGCACATCGTCTCCCATATTGGCACCGGCATTAATACCCGATACCACCATGTCCGGTTTGTCCTGCAATAACCCTGTTACCGCCAGATGCACTGTATCGGTAGGTGTACCATCAACAAAATAGGAATTTTCCCCAACCTGACAGGCACGCAGACCACGTTCCAGTGTCAGCGAATTACTCGCCCCGCTACAGTTACGCTCTGGCGCAACTATCGACACTTTATGCTCCGCAGACAGTGCCTGGGCAAGCACAGAAATGCCCGGCGCCCGGTAACCATCATCATTACTGACTAAAATATGCACTGACAATACAACGACTAATATTCACGTTAAAATAAAACCAATACTATACCGTATCATGGGGTGAATGATGAGTAATGATTCAATAAAAGATGACGATGAATCACTATTTATCTCAGAAATGGGCGATGTTACCCCGATGAAACCGGATAACCGGGCCAGGCACAGGAAAAAACCGGCAAAACCCTTACAGCATGAGCCTCAGCAGGTTCAGGCTTACGCCATCAATGATGTCTTTTCCGATGCAGAAATCAGCGAAGACTGCCCGGATGTGCTGAGTTTTTCACGTAGTGGCCTGCAGCATAATGTGCTAAAAAAATTACGCCAGGGGAAAAACCCGGTCGAACAGGTTCTGGACCTGCATGGGCTGACCGTAGTTGAAGCAAGAAAAGTCCTGCAGCAGTTCCTCGCAGAGTGTGAAGTAACGGCTGTACGTCACGCTATCATTATTCACGGAAAAGGTTTTCGCTCGAAAGACAAACCGGTTATCAAACCCATGCTTAATCGCTGGTTGCGTGCTGTTGATAATGTTCTCGCCTTCCATTCTGCCCAGCCTAAAGATGGTGGCAGCGGCGCGGTCTATGTGCTGTTTAGAAAAATTTAATATACTGGTAAAAAAAACGGTCAGCTATTAAAGCGCAAGCTCTAATAACTGCCGTAATGGCTACATTAACAAACGCTACAATCAGAATGATCGCTTGTTCTTTCGATATGATACTTACGCATCTTTTCCGCCAGGGTGGTACGGCGAAGCCCCAGGGACTTTGCGGCATGTGAAATTACACCGCCGGTGTTATTCAGTGCATCCTGTATAATTTTCACTTCAACATTTGACATGTAAGTCTTAAGGTCAAAACCTTCCACGGGGAAAGTAATTTGTTGTGCATCCATGGTATTAACAGGTGCACTGCATACTGCCTGAATGCTTCTTTCATCCAGGTCTTCTATCTCAAGACCTGCATTAGCAGAATGATCAGCCGCAATTACTCTTGCAGGCAAATCATTTTCTTCAACTATACCGTTAGGATGTTTAATCGACATTCTTTCAATAAGATTGGCTAACTCGCGAACGTTACCCGGCCAGTCATATTTTGACATGGCGATAATTGCGTTTTGTGAAAAACGGATTGAGTTATTTTTTGTATGCTCAAGACGTGAAATCAGTTCTTTAGTTAACAGCGGTAAATCTTCTATACGCTGTTTCAGTGAAGGCAGTTTAATAGGAAAAACATCCAGTCTGAAATACAGGTCTTCACGGAACTTTCCTTGTTTAACCATTTCTTCAAGATTACGATTAGTTGCAGCAATGATTCGAACATTGGCATTAATTGTTGCTGTTCCGCCGACACGTTCGAAAACACGCTCCTCTAATACTCTAAGCAGCTTCACCTGCATAGCCATGGTCATCTCACCAATTTCATCAAGAAAAAGTGTGCCGCCTTCAGCCATGGAGAATCGGCCAAGACGTGAAGTAATAGCGCCGGTAAAAGCACCCTTTTCATGGCCGAATAATTCTGATTCAAGCAAGTCTGGCGGAATGGCACCACAGTTAACCGGTACAAAATTCTGTCCGTTGCGATTTGAAAAATAGTGAATATTGCGTGCAACAACTTCTTTACCGGTACCGGAGTCACCCAGTATTAATACATTGGCGTCGCTTGTCGCTACCTGTTTGATTTCACCCTGAACGTTTTGCATGGCCTGGCTTTTTCCTACCAGGCTTCTAAAAAGTCTATTACTGTTGTTTTGTGTCACGTGCTTTGCAACTGCTTCCACGATAGTACCCTCGGATTATGCTCAATTTTAAATACACTGTTTGTATTTATTTAACCGCGTCAAAATAACGTTACGTTAGATTTATGACGTTTGCTAATTATTAAAATAGTTCTAATGACAAAAAATTGGCAAAATCAAAACGCTTTCATATGTAAAGAAATGTAACCTTTGTAAACATTTGTAGAAATGGTTTTACAAAGTTCGAGGAAAGAAGTGCTTCTACGGCAGCCACAGGTAAGAGGATTTGTTCAAAAATAGTAACGACATCGCCAGCTTACGCGCACTGCTCCGGCCGGCATTTAGCATTATACTTAAATACTAAAGTAAAAAACTAACGACTCTGTTTATCCGACATCATCGCCAGCAGGTTTTCTGCCAGTGCTTCATAAATAGGTTTCTTGCAAACCAGCTTTGAAGTACCCGATGCGATTAGCGCAGTCGCCATCATCGCCAGCACCAGTTCCTGGTTGTCGGTCATTTCCATAACAATAACAAACGCCGTAATCGGCGTTTGCACAACACCGGTGAAGTAACCGATCATGCCAAGGATAACAATGGTTGATGCCATTTCTACCGGGAATAATAGCGCCAGGTCTGCACCCAGTCCTGCACCGCTGGCCAGCGATGGCGCAAACAGGCCACCGGGAATCGTTGTTAGATAAGTTGCGGCAGTTGCCAGTATTTTGTACAGGGGGTACATCAAACCATAATCAGCTGTACAGGTATCAACACCGGCACAACTTACAATCTGTTTAGCTTCAAGATAACCCGTACCGTTTGCCGTACCGCCACTGATAATACTTAACATGGCTACAGTCAGCCCCATCAGCAATGCGATTATTAACCAGTGTGTTTGCATATAGGGCCGCAATTTTTTAGAGCCGCTAATTAATACCTGGCTAAACAGGCCGCCACATAATCCACCAACCACACCACAGACAACCACACCTAACCAGACCCAGCTAAAATCCAGCGACACCGGTGAGGTACCGTAATAGTTATAATTATTCTGGTGCACTACGATGGCAGTCATCCCGGCAAGCACCACACCAATTAACATCATGCCACTATTACGTCGATCATAAGAGCGCGCCATTTCTTCAATGGCAAAGATAATGCCAGCCAGCGGTGTATTAAATGCGGCAGCAATACCGGCACCACCACCGGTTAGTATCAGGCCGCGCTCATAATAACGGGCCGGCAGGTGTGCATACTTTCCTAATGAATGTAATATTGCCGCGCCAAGGTGCACCGTTGGCCCTTCTCTTCCCAGGGAGGCACCGCTGCATAATGCCAGTACTGCCATTAACACTTTACCGACAACCATACGCATCGATAACAGCCGGTTACTTAAACTGCTGCCTGAATCAGCAAGTGCAATAAGTGTTTGCGGAATACCACTGCCTTCAGCGCCACTGAAAATGTTTCGTGTTATATAAACAGTAAGAACAAAACCTGCGGGTGTTATCAGTAAGGGTAAATATTGATTGAACGCAACTATGCTACGAAACAGATGGTCGGCGTAATCCGCCATGATGGCAAAAACAGCAGCCACCAGCCCTACCAGTATGGCGCCGCCCCAGAAAACCAGGTTAGTACGCCAGGCACGTGGCTGGAAAAAGCGGTATTTTAATTGACGGACATGGCGGCGCATAATTAATCAGTGAATAAACATTGGGAAAAACCGGTACATTCTTACAGTGTCACCTCGACCAGCGGGAGAGATGACAGTTTTCGGTTTACGGCTGAAATTTTTTCAATTCCCTGTTAATACATTATCTGTATTTGTTCGGGGCCGAAAACCTTATCCAGGCGGGTAAGCAGATCATCAGAGGGAACCACGTTCCATTCTTCACCCAGCACAAACTGTGAAACATCAGCGCCGCTATTGTACTCTATATTAACAGGGCAATTCCCTTCTCTATAAGTATGTAATACTTCACTGAGCTGCTGGCTGATGCTCGCATCGGACCAGTTGCCATTCACTTTTGTTTTATCCAGCTTAATTTGCAGGCCCCTGGCAAAATGCTCCCTTGCCTGAGTCATAGTATAAATAGTTGTCGCGTTTACTGAATAAGCAGCATTAAAATCATCATAACTGACGCTACCGATAACAACGCATACCTTATCTTTTACCATTGCATGGCCATACTGCTCGAAAACCTCTTCATACATAACGACTTCGATACGCGCAGTTCTATCATCTAACACACCGGTAACAATTTTACTGCCGGTCTTAGTTTTACGTACCCGCATACCGATCAACAGCCCTGCCAGGCAAAACTGCCTTGTATCTTTTTTACGGTACCCACCATAACCACCCGATCCACCCTGTCCACCACGGCCGCTGTCTGGAACAAGGTCAGGTACTTTGGAAAAACGGCATTCTGTAAAACGCCTTAATTCGTGCTCGTAACGTGAAATAGGATGGCCGGTCAGGTATAAACCCAGTGTTTCTTTTTCATTGGAAAGCCGAATCTCATCATCCCAGTCTTCCACTTCGACAATGTGCACATTGGCATGTGTATCCGGTTCGTCAGATGAACCGAACATATCATCCTGACCAACACTGGCATTTTTCTGGTTTTGTTCCGCCAGCTGCACAGCATTGCTTAAACTGGCGATCAGGCTGGCGCGGTTAGGGCCGAGCGAATCCATGGCGCCGGATTTAATCAGGGCTTCCATGACACGTCGATTGACCTTACGGGTATCGCTGCGGCGGCAGAAGTCATATAAGTCTGAAAACGCACCGTTTGCATCACGCTCAGCAATAATGCCGTCCAGCGCTGCTTCACCTACCCCTTTTAATGCACCCAGGCCATATAACACGGACTGATTATCGGGCACGCTAAACTGGTAAACCGAATGGTTAATATCGGGCGGCAGTACTTTAACATTCTGCTCATGGCAGTCTTCAATCAAACCCACCACTTTATCGGTATTATCCATATCCGCCGATAACACCGCGGCCATAAACTCGGCCGGGTAATGTGCTTTTAGCCAGGCGGTTTGATAAGACAGCAAGGCATAGGCGGCGGAGTGCGACTTATTAAAACCGTAACCGGCAAACTTCTCCATCAGGTCGAAAATATGGGTTGCCAGATCAGCATCAACGTCACGTGCAACTGCACCCTGCATAAACAGCTCGCGCTGCTCGGCCATAACTTCGGCTTTTTTCTTACCCATGGCGCGGCGCAGCATATCCGCACCGCCCAATGTGTAATTTGCCAGCACCTGGGCAATCTGCATTACCTGTTCCTGGTAGAGAATGACACCGTAGGTCGGCGTCAGCACCTGCTCAAGATCGGGGTGGAAATAGTCGACTTCGGCACGGCCATGTTTACGATTGATAAAGTCATCTACCATGCCCGACTGCAATGGACCAGGACGAAACAGTGCAACCAGAGCGACGATATCTTCAAAACTATCGGGCTGCAAACGGGTAATCAGGTCTTTCATACCGCGAGATTCAAGCTGGAAAACCGCCGTGGTATTGGCCGCCTGCAACAGATCAAATGCCGCTTTATCATCCAGCGGCAAATGTTCGATTTCCAGTGGCGCTTCATTTTCTATACTGCGGCGGCGGTTAACGTGTTTTACCGCCCAGTCAATAATGGTTAGGGTTCGCAGTCCGAGAAAATCGAACTTCACCAGCCCTACTGCCTCAACGTCATCCTTGTCGAACTGGGTGACCACGCTCTGGCCGCCTTCTTCACAGTACAGCGGGCTAAAATCGGTCAGCACGGTTGGTGAAATCACCACACCACCGGCGTGCTTACCGGCATTCCTTGCCAGACCCTCCAGCGACAATGCCATATTAAGCATTTCGGTGACTTCTTCTTCGTTTTCGTAAGCGGCTTTCAGTTCTTCTGATTCTTCAAGCGCTTTCGGCAAGGTCATGCCAATTTCAAACGGAATCATTTTCGCCAGGCGATCAACAAAACCATAAGGATGCCCCATGACACGGCCAACATCTCGCACCACCGCTTTAGCCGCCATGGTTCCGTAAGTAATGATCTGTGAAACACTTTCGCGGCCGTATTTTTGCGCCACATAATCAATCACACGGTCGCGGCCGTCCATGCAGAAGTCGACATCGAAATCCGGCAGCGAGACGCGTTCCGGGTTCAGGAAGCGCTCGAACAGTAAATCAAACGCCAGCGGATCAAGGTCAGTAATTTTCAGCGCATAAGCAACCAGTGAACCGGCACCTGAACCACGTCCCGGCCCTACCGGGATACCGTTATCTTTCGACCACTGAATAAAATCGGCAACAATCAAAAAGTAACCGGGAAAGCCCATGTCATTAATAACGTCAAGCTCAACCTGTAGTCGATCATCATATTCCTTTCGCTTCTCGGCGTAGTCGTCCGCCGCTTCATCCAGTAAAACTTTGAGGCGCAGCTCCAGGCCTTCACGAGAAACCCGGCAGAAATAACTTTCTTCGGTTTCGCCTTCGGGTATCGGAAACTGCGGCAGGAAGCTTTCACCGAGACGTATTTCAAGGTTACAGCGCTTGGCAATTTCAACCGTATTCGCCAGTGCTTCAGGAATATCTTCGAACAGCTGCTGCATTTCTTCGCTACTGCGCAAATACTGCTGTTCACTGTAGTTTTTTGAGCGCCGCGGATCGTCCAGGGTACGACCATCGTGAATACAGACACGGGCCTCATGCGCATCAAACTCTTCAGCCTTTAGAAAACGCACATCATTGGTGGCAACCACCGGCACACCATATTCAAGTGCCAGTTCAACCGCGTCAGCAATATACTGCTCCTCGTTTTCACGGCCGGTACGCTGCAACTCAATATAAAAACGGTCACCGAAGCAGTCAAGCCAGGCCTGCAGGCGCCGCCTGGCCAGCTCACCCTGACCGGCGAGCAGTGCCCGGCCTATATCACCCTGCCTGCCGCCTGATAAAACAATAAGGCCTTCCGCTCGCTGCTCAATCCATTCAGCCTGGATGATTGGCACACCACGGTGCTGGCCCTCAAGGTAACTTTTTGAAATGAGTTCGGACAGGTTGAGATAACCGGCTTTATTCTGCGCCAGCAGCACCATCTGAAAGGGTGCTTCCTGGTCGTCGCCGTAGCGTACCAGTGCATCAACGCCAATTAAGGGCTTAATACCGGTGCCAAGGGCGGCACGGGTAAACTTGACCATGGCGAAAAGGTTGCTCTGGTCAGTCAGGGCGACAGCTGGCATATTGTTTTCAGCCAGCGCCGCCATCAGCGGCTTGACACGCACCACACCATCAACCAGTGAGTATTCTGTGTGTACTCTCAGGTGAATGAAACTGGGTTGCGATGTCACGTAAATGCCTCTGTTTAAATGGTGCTTTAGTCTACCAAATCAACCATCGGTAAACAGCAAATTAACGCGGTGAAATTGAATTATTTTTAACAATAGCCAGCAGCAACCGCCTGATGCCCCGCCCGGGAGAATAAAAAGAAATGCCTGAACAATAGAGCAAGTATAAAAGTCCACGCTCTACCGCCGCTGGTATCCCTCAGGCATCTGACATTAAATGTAAGGCAGCGCGAACCGGCGCGTAGCTGCGCCTGTGTTCTGGACAGGGCCCGATAGAATTAAGGATTTCACGGTGGACTTTTGTCGGGTAACCTTTATGTTTATCAAACCCATATTCAGGGTATTGTTGATGCAGGCTCAGCATTTGTGCATCCCGTTCAACCTTGGCCAGAATCGAAGCCGCACTTATTTCAGCGACACGGGAATCGCCTTTTATAATGGCCGTATTATCACAGAAACAGTCGAGCAGGTTTTTGTTGCCATCGACAAAAATATGATCCGGTCTAACAGCCAGTCTTTCGGCAGCAGTTTTCATCGCCAGCAACGAGGCCTGTAAAATATTAATCTCATCAATTTGCTGTGGCGTAATACTAACCACGGCCCAGGCAAGTGCTTTTTTCCGGATTTCATCAGCCAGCAGCAAACGTTTTTTCTCTGACAGTTTTTTCGAATCATCCAGACCCTGAACAGGTGCCGACGGATCAAGTATAACGGCAGCAGCAACCACGTTACCGGCTAAAGGTCCACGCCCGGCTTCATCCGTTCCTGCCAGCAGGCCCTGTATACTGGGCAAATCTTCCTGCAATGTTATTTTCATTATTGTATTATCCAGCCCTTAGATTAAAGCCAGTCATTGAGACCGGCTCTGCCAGTACGCCTGCCGTATACTGTCAGCGTACTGCCTGTATAATAACAAAAAAAACGTAGCCATATTGTGCCCATAGAAACCATAAAAGATCATCAAAAACAGATCGTGATCGTCGCCGGTGAAGCCTCTGGTGATGCCCATGCTGCCCGCCTGGTGACAGAATTGAAAAAACTGGATAACAACATCTCGTATCGTGGTATGGGCGGTGACAACCTGCGTAATGCCGGTGTTGATGTATTTATTGACATGGCCGAGCTTGCTGTAGTTGGCATTGTAGAAGTACTGCTGAAATACAACATGATCAAGGCAGAGCTGAATAAGTTAAAACAGAATATCGCCAATAACCCGCCAGATCTTCTAATCCTTGTTGATTACCAGGAATTTAACCAGCGGCTGGCCGCCTATGCCAAGAGCATCGGCATTAAAGTGTTATTTTATATTGGCCCGCAGGTCTGGGCATGGCGGCCAAAACGCGTCCACAAAATGGCAAAGATCGTTGACCACATGGCGGTAATACTGCCGTTTGAAAAAGAGCTTTATGCAGAAGCCGATGTAGCTGTCACCTTTACCGGCCACCCGCTAACCGATGAAGTTATCGCCGACAAAACAAAACAGCAGGCACGTACTCAATTACAGATTGAGGACAGGACTACCGTCGGCCTGTTTCCAGGCAGCCGCAGCGGCGAAATAAAACGGGTACTGCCAATTCTGCTTGAAACGGCACAGATACTAATAAAAGAAAAACCCGGCATTCAATTTGTCCTGCCCGTTGCCAGTACCATTAAAGACGAAGACCTGGCTCCCTTTAAGGAAACCCTTGAAAGCCTGGCGGTTAACACTACCAGCCAGCCGTTTTATGACGTTATCCAATCCTGCGATATCATACTAAGTGCATCAGGTACTGCCATACTCGAAATCGGCCTGCTGGAAGTTCCCATGGTAATCGTCTTTAAAATTGCCGCGCTTAGCCATTTCATCTTAAGTAAAATGGTTAGCGTCAAGCACCTGGGACTGGTTAACATTATTCCGGGCAAAGAAATTGTTAAGGAATTCATTCAGCAAAATGCTGTGCCGGCAGACATTGCCGAAGAAGCACTGCGACTGCTCAACGACAAGCAATACTATGAAAATATGCGTCATGAACTATCATTAATACGTCAGCAGCTGGGTGACGGCAATGGCTCCAGGAATGTTGCCAGGCTTGCATACGAAATGCTGCATGAAAATGACTAGTCGCATAATTAAAACAGACAGAACAACAATAAAAAAACGCTGTTACTGCAGCCCGAACTTTCGTGAATAAATATAAAAATAAATTTCTACTTAACTGCACTCTCATTATTAGTTTTCTGATAATGACTGGATGCGCTACTATCGAGGGCCCGGCGAATCCAGACGACCCCCTTGAACGATACAACCGCAGCATGTTTGCTTTTAACGAGAGCGTCGACAAATATGCCTTCAAACCGGCGGCAGAGGGTTATAACTTCATTATGCCTTCATTTGCCAGCAAAGGCGTAAGTAACTTTTTTAGCAACCTTGATGACATTGTTGTTTTCTTTAACCAGATACTACAGTTTAAATTCCACGACGCTACTGCAACCTCTGCACGGCTGGTATTTAACACAACGTTTGGCCTGTTAGGTTTGATTGATGTCGCATCGGATATGGACCTGCCAAAACACAATGAAGACTTCGGCCAGACGCTGGCATCATGGGGCGTTGACAGCGGTCCATTTATTGTACTTGCCGCTTCTTGGCCCGTTAACTGTTCGAGATACTGCCGGCCTCGCAGTCGACTGGACCTTCTTTGATCCTGTGCTTAATCGCCAGACACTCAGACAAAGCCTGTTGACACTGACGGTTAAATATATCGATATACGCGCTGGTTTATTAAAGGCAAGTAACATTCTCGATGAGACTATTCCGGACAAGTACGCGTTTGTCCGTGACGCTTACCTGCAAAGACGGGAGTTTCTTATCCACGATGGAAACCCGCCTGATTACTTCACTGAAGAAGAGTTATTCAACGATGAAGACCTGTTTAAAGACGAAGATCTGTTCAAACAGGAAGGCCTGAACGAAGGCATGAATGAAGACGGCCTGTTACTTGAAGTCGCACCCTCAAAAGAGCAATAAACGGAAACAGGATTATCTGCAGTTACGTTAATTAGATATTTTCGTCTATCCGAATGCAGTTACGGCCGTTTTGTTTAGCCTTGTAGCAGGCCACATCAGCCGCACTCACAACCTGCTCTACCGTAGCGCCAGGAAACAGACGGGTAATACCGATACTGACACCGATACTAAAACATTGCGCACGCCAGTTAAATTCGAAATTAGCGATAAGCTTTTGCAGTTTTTCGGCAAGTTTTATTGCTGCATTTAATGGACAGTGCTCCATCAAAACAACAAATTCATCACCACCAAGCCTGGCCAGGGTGTCACGCGAACGGATGTTCTCACGCAATATCGACGTTACCTGGCGCAATAGTTCGTCACCGGCGGCATGGCCGTGCGTATCATTAATGATCTTAAATTCATCAAGATCAAGAAAGCACAGTATGTGTACATCTTTGTCAGTGGTTTCCGCAAGTACACGCTGCAACCGGTTCTCCAGTTCACGGCGGTTAATCAGTTTTGTTAACGAGTCATGGGTGGCATGAAATGCCAGTTTTTTCTGTAATTCCCGTCGAACAGTGATATCACGGCAAACAACCAGCAAACGGGGATCGTAGGCATCTTCATCCAGCTTTACCCGCTGGTGTACCCATAAACCCGAACCATCACTTCTTAGCATCTTGTACTCGATGCCTTCATCATCCTTACCGCTAAGAAACACTTTACCAATATGAGCAATAACCCGCTCCACATCAGCCTTATCAATTATCATGGTTGCGTGTTTACCCAGCAGCTCTTCCCTGCTATAGCCAAGCATGTCCGCACCTGTCTGGTTAATCGACAGGATTTCACCGTTTTCATTGATGGTTGTGTATATATCGGGAGCAAGATCATATAGTGCCTGGTAGCGTGCTTCACTTTCCAGTAATGCCTGCTCATACCTGACGGTCTCGGTGACATTGCGAAACATACCTCGCGTTGATGTGACCACACCATTTTTAATGATACTGCCACATTCACCAATAAGATGAAGGGTTTCACCTGACTTTGTCAGAAATTTAAAATCGATTGTTGGCAAACGCCTGCCGGACTGCAAACGCTCGAAACGCTTCGAACAACTGTGCCGGCTTTCCGGGTGTAACACATCGGTGAGTTTGAGTGATTTTAGTTCTTCGCGAGTAAAACCCATCGCCTTATGCCAGGTATCATTGGTATAGATAAAGCTGCCATCAGGGGCAATACATTGAATTAAGTCGCCCGTGTTATTAAAGATATCTTTATATTGCTCAACGCTTTCTATTAATTCATGTTCAAGCTGTGACTGTTGATTTATACGCTTAAAGCGGTTAATTAATGTATTAATAGCAACCGGAAGAATCTGTAAAAACGGGAGATCATTTTGAATAAGCTGGCAGTGATCATATTCCAGACAATGGAGAGCAGCATTTAGCGAACCGGTACCAGTAATTAATATAATAGGCAGCGACAGGGAAAGGTCTTCAAAAATTTCAAGAATATCATTGGCAGAAAAATCAACCAGCTCCATCTCACTGATCAGCAGTTGCCAGTTCTGTGCTTCCGGCCGCAAGGGCTGTGCTGAAGTTGATATCGGAGTGACTGACCCCGTTATCGGCTGAGCTAGCGCCTCGGTCAATTCCTGTCGGGTACCTACCCGGTAAAAATTATAATCGTAAGAATGCGGTTTAAGTGCTTTTTTAATTGCCTTAGCGGTATCTGCAGAGCCCACTATTAATACATTTAATGTATCAGCCGACATCAATCCGCCCCATCTTAAAACCCGCCCGAATTCTTAGTATCAAGTTTTGCCTGTTAACATAGTCCATTTATTTACCCTTTAAGATCCTGATATCAGGTTTTGAAAATCAGCAGTTAACATTCGTTATTCAGGCTGCTTCAATCTCATCAAAAATGTGCTTAACATTGCCATGCTGTGTTTTTATCGCAGTATCATTTTCAGCAATTACCTTTTCATTCATCCGGCTTTGTCCCTGCCCTGTGCCATTGTCACCGGCTAATCCATCATTGACAAGTCCTGCATTGTATATTAGTATTTTCTAATATACGTTTACTAACATGACTTATCAATGAAAATTCACGGTAAATATTTAATTGCCAGCTGTTTTTTACTGGCACTCAATCTGCTGCCTGTTAGTACCTTTGCCACGACCAATGAACCCTGCGCCGCTTTTAAAGATGCGCATATTAACCCTTCATTAATAGCAACAATGCTAAAGGCTGCAGAAGACGGGCACCTGTACCAGATAAAAGTGGACAGCTCTAAAATGGGCTTTTGTGTGGATAGCCCGCTGGGTATGGTTAGCGGAAATTTTCAGCAATTCGATGGTGGCATTGCATTAAAAGAGCCGAGCAATCATACCCTGGTAAGTATCGATGTTAACAGCCTTGAAACGGACCTGCCGCTGACCGAAAAACTGCTTAAAGGAGACACGTTTTTTAATGCAGAGAATTATCCAGAGATGATTTTTATCAGTACCGGTTTTGAATGGCTAAGTGAAACACGGGGCGTACTGAAAGGCGACCTGAGCATGCATGGTGTTACCCGTGCAATTGCTTTTTATGTTGAAATCATAGAACTCGACGCTGAGCTGGGTGATGCCGATACTATTCTTGTTAAAGCAACAACAACCGTACAGCGTTCACAGTTTGATATGTCAACTCTTGCACCCTACGTTAGTGACAGGGTTAAATTATGCATGAGTGTAGAAGCCGAAAGATACAAATCACTTTAGCAGTTTCTCTTTTTTTCGAAGCAATACTGGCGAGCGTGATTTATAGATCTGATTTATTTCCTGAATTGCTGGCTGATAGAATCACAAGCTTAAAACGTTAACCCTGGTAATAAATAGCGCGCTGCATGGCGTCTCTTTCCGCGTCCGGATCATCCATACATTCAATCGCATTAATCTGATGAATATATGAATCAGGCAACACAGACTCACGCGCGCCGATCAGAACGTGATTTTTATACCATGAATAAGGCTTTAAAGAAGGGTCAATTTTAAGCGCATAATAAGTCATCGCTGTTACAGCTTTGCCATCAGCAGCTTTAACTACAACCAGCTTTTGCTGGTAGGCATGGCCCAGACCTTCGGCCCGGTCCAGGTGAATTTTTTCCAGCGGGTCAATTTTAAACAATACGCCGATAATAAAATCTTGCGGATTCTGCGTATAAAAGGCATCACACTTGGCGGAGAGATCACGACTGGCCTTGTGGAATCGAAGCGCATGCTCGCGCAATGTACACACACCGATTCGCTGAGCGCTCGGCACCCTCTCCCGTAATCGGGAAAGCGACATATTAGAACCGTAGGCAAAGTACCGCATAACCATCCTGGGCAGCTGCTCAGGTAAGTGAATTATCGCCATGCGCGCCACGGCTAACTTCAATCACATTTCTTAACTGTGATATTTTGTCGATGATCCGGGTGAGCTGCTGCAAATCTTTAATTTCAATAGTAACGGCCATGCGTGCGGTCTGTTCATTTTTATTCGACATGGTATTGATTGCTACAACATTTACCTTTTCGTCAGACAGGGTCCTTGTAATATCACTTAACAGACCATAACGATCATTGGCATGGATGAGAATATTTGCCGGGTAGCTTTGTACGTCCGTATCACCCCATTCAACTTCGATTAAACGCGCCTGTTCTTTTTCCTTGAGATGAAGAATATTTTTGCAGTCAGTACGATGAACACTGACACCCTTGTCCTTGGTAATAAACCCGACTATGTCATCATGCGGTACAGGCATACAGCAATTAGCAATTGAAGTTAACAGGTTGCCAACACCCAAAACATTGATGCTGCTTTTTGATTTTTTTTCTGTCTTGCGCTTGAGCGGCAACTTCGCGGGAATACCGCTTTCACCGTCTTCTGCGGCCTCAAACTCATCAAGCATAGATGACATTTGCGCCAGGCTGATATCACCCCTGCCGAGATTAATATAAAAATCTTCGGCAGAATCCAGTTTAAAGTGTTGCAGGATTTTTGAAAATTCCGGCTTTACACCGTGGCGTTTAAACTCACGCTCGCTCAATGATTTGCCATCCGCGTAATTTTGATTCTTATCCTGCTTCCTGAACCAGCTACGTATCCGATTTCTGGCGCGTGAGGTTACGATATAACCCAGGTGTGAAATTAACCAGTCACGCCGTGGCGATGGTTCTTTTGCTGTCAGGATTTCTACACGTTCGCCATTTTTTAGCTTGTAGGTTAACGGAGCAATACGGCCATTGACTTTTGCACCGCGGCAACGGTGCCCTATTTCAGTATGCACAGCGTAAGCAAAATCCAGCGGAGTTCCGCCTTCGGGCAAATCAATTACCCGGCCTTCCGGTGTCAGCACATAAACACGGTCACGAAACATTTCTGTACGAAAACTTTCCATCAGTTCTTCGTCATTTGTTGCTGTTGAGTCCAGCAACTTTCTTAACGATTCGATACCAGACTGCAAATTACTTTTACCGCTGCCTGATTCTTTATAACGCCAGTGTGCAGCTACACCAAACTCGGCAAACTCATCCATTTGCTTTGTCCGTATCTGAACTTCTACCGGTTTACCATGCGGCCCATAAACGGCTGTATGCAAGGACTGGTAACCGTTTGCTTTCGGGTTAGCAATATAATCATCAAACTCTTTATCGATATGGCGCCATTGCGCATGAACCAGGCCCAGAACAACATAACATTCAGCGATGCTGTCAACCACAACGCGAACCGCGCGCACATCAAACAACTCGTGAAAACTACGGCGTTTATCCGTCATTTTTTTCCATATGCTGAAGATGTGTTTGGGGCGGCCGTAGATTTCAGCTTCAATAGCATTCTTACTGGTAATCTCTTTTATTTTTTCTACAACATCGACAATAAACTGTTCGCGCTCTTCGCGTTTTTCATCGAGGTTCTTCGCTATCCGTCTGTAGGTTTCTGGCTCAAGATAGCGAAACGCCAGGTCTTCCAGTTCCCACTTTAACTGGCCAATGCCAAGACGGTTAGCAATCGGGGCAAATATTTCCAGGCTCTCCCGGGCAACTTCCTTCTGTTCCTCAACATCTGCCAGCTTTAACTGCCTTAAACGCTGCACGCGAAATGCCAGTTTAATTAGTACCGCACGCACATCATCCACCATGGATAGCAGCATGCGGCGTAATAGCTCAACCTGCTCAGGTGAGGAATCATCCTGTTCGCCATGAAACTCGTGCAACATCACAACACTTTCAACCAGACGCATAATTTCCGGGCCGTAAATTTTTTCCAGTGCTTCGGGGTCTTTTATTTTGATTAAGCGTGTGCTGCTTAACAGCGCCACAATCAGCGTGGTCTCGTCAGAACCGAGTTCGCTGAGCAGCAGGGCAACGTCCAGTGAACTGGGTAAAGCACCTTCAGTTGGCAGCTCCCATATCAGTTCACAGGCATGGCGCAACAGACTGTTTACTTCAACATCGTAACCAACCAGCTTATGCAGATACTGGTCAATGGTGAAATCTTTCGTTACCTGGTTAAAATGATGTGTCTTTTGCATGTATTGTTATTATCCGTTACTGAAATACAGCAGGTATTTGACTACAATGAAACTGCCAACATTGGACTGGTGTTTGATAATAAAGTTTAATTCGTAATGGGCCGCATAAACAGGCTGTGTAATAGGCTTATGTAGTAATAATAAAGTCCTACGTGGACAGACTGGTTTCTACTTTTTGTCTCTGCAGGCGGGGCACTTGCCGTAAAGTGTCAGGCTATGGTCTGTCACTTCATAACCCTTATCGGCAGCCACTTCTTTCTGGCGATTCTCGATCATCTCATCATAAAATTCTTCAACTTTACCACAGGATACACAGACGATATGATCATGATGGCCCTGTTCATTGAGCTCAAAAACCGCCTGACCGCTTTCAAAATGATGCCGATCAACAAGACCGGCAGCTTCAAACTGGGTTAATACACGATATACCGTTGCCAGCCCGATTTCTTCACCATCCTCCAGTAAAGCACGATAGATATCTTCAGCGCTCTGATGTCTGACACTGGATGCTTCCAGAAACTCCAGAATTTTCATACGTGGGAGCGTTACTTTAAGCCCGGCTTTTTTTAAATCACTCGATTCCATAAAACTTTCTGCTGATTATCACGGTCATATGCGGTAGTATTTCTGCCCTTTCTAAGAACAACACCATTTAAACACGTTTATGATACTGAGAACCACTCGCATCTGGCGATATTGCCAACTATTTTACCGCCCTTTAGCAGCCTCAATACTTTGCGGTGTAATTCTCAGCGGCTGTGCAGAATGGCTACCCACGCCCCACCGACTTGATTTGCAGCAGGGCAACACCATCAAGCTGGAACAGGTCGAAGCACTGGCAATTGGCATGACGAAACTGGAAGTAAGAAAGATCATGGGCACACCGATGCTATCAGATCCTTTCCATGATCAGCGCTGGGATTACATTTATCGCTTTGTCCCAAACAGGGGCTTTGAAAGAAAATCACTCTTAACTTTATACTTTGAAAACGATCAGCTGGTAAAAATTGATGATAAAGAATATGTGGAGCCGTAAATAGCAGCGAATAGTGAATTTAAAATCAACAGTAGCCAACAGTAGCCAGAGCAGGCTCAAACTGATTTAGACTATTCAGTATTTCTAAGCACCCTTCTTCATTGTTTTGCCTTCCGCAGCACGTTTGCGCCTGACCTCTTTGGGATCAGCAATCAAGGGCCGATAGATCTCGACACGGTCTCCATCTGATAAAACGGTAGTCATTGTCGACAATTTACCGAAAATTCCAACTTTAGCGTCTTCCAGTTCAAGATCAGGAAAATCCATCATGATACCGGACTGTACAATGGCTGCACCAATGGTGGTACCGGCATCCACGTTTACCGTACGTATTAGCTGTTTATCCGGTATGGCATAGGCCACCTCAACGTTAATACTTTCAACGCTCATACATCACCTATCCACGTTCGCCATAAACTTCAACTGCACGTTTGCAAAACGAATCCACCAGCGAGTTCGCTATCTGGGTAAATATCGGTTTTGCCGCAATCGACATCATTGCGCTATCAAATTCAAACTCAAGCTCCAGGCTGACCTTACAGGCATTTTCTGTTCTAAGCGCATCAAATTGCCAGTGCCCTGATAACGTCTTAAAGGGACCATCAACCAGCTGCAGCTCAATACGCTGGTCTTTATACAAACGGTTCCTGGTGGTGAAAGTTTTGTTTAATACACCTTTGGCAATTTCTACCGATGCCATCATTTCTGAATCACTTTCACTAATCACTTGTGATGTGCGACACCAGGGCAAAAATGAAGCGTAATCAGCTACATTATTCACCAGCTGGTACATCTCTGCTGGTGAATAATGCACCAGTGCATTGCGGTGTATGTGAGACATTAATAAGAACTGATTATCTAAAGGTCAATTGCGCCGATGGCATTTAAAAATACCACTATAACCGCAACCGGCGTGATATAGCGGACCAGAACACGCCAGCTATTATATATCAACGGATGAGTCGCCAGTTCGGCACGTGTCGACTTCTCATGCATCACCCAGGCGGCAAAGATAGCGATAAATAAACCACCCAACGGCAACATGATGTTGGCTGTCAGGTAATCCAGCGTATCAAAAAATGTCATATCTTCCGAAATATATGGGATGCTCAGCGTTTTATCTTTCCACAGGTTGAATGAAAATACCGTACCCAGACCGACAAACCAGGTAAGGAAACCGATCCATACCGAGGCATAAATGCGATTAACACCCTTATTTTCCACCAGGTACGCTACCGCCGGTTCGATCAGTGAAATCGCCGAGGTCCAGGCGGCAAATACCAGCAGACTAAAGAACACCACACCAACCAGGGTACCGCCCTGCATGTGACCAAATGCAATCGGCAGTGTCTGAAAAATAAGGCCCGGGCCTGCACCCGGCTCCAGACCATTGGCAAATACAATCGGAAAAATAGCCAGGCCGGCGAGTAACGCCACCACGGTATCGGCCAGTGCAATAAGCATGGAGGCCTGCACTATCGAATGCTGATTGGATAAATAGGAGCCATACACCATAATCGCCCCCATACCCAGGCTAAGGGTAAAGAATGCGTGTCCCATGGCGATCAGTACGCCTTTACCATCAATAGAACCGGGGGTAAATAAAAACCGGACACCATCCATAAAATAACCGGTAGTCATGGAATAAATAACGATAATGATCAGTAATGCAAACAACACCGGCATTAAATATGTCACCGCTTTCTCAATGCCATTTTTTACACCGCGTGCAACTACCGTCATGGTTATCACCATAAACAGGGTATGCCACGCCAGCAAACGCTCCGGGTCGCTAACCAGGTCAGTGAATATGCTGTTGACCCCATCTGCGGTCACACCAAGAAACATACCGCCAGCCGTTCGAAACACATAAGACATTGCCCAGCCGGCAATAACACTGTAATAAGAAAGAATCAGGAACCCGGCAAGCACGCCCATCCAGCCCAGCCAGACCCATGACGGGTTGCGGTTTTCATCTTTGGCCAGTGTCATCATGGTATTGATCGGGCTTTGTTTACCACGTCGACCGAGCATAATCTCGGCCATCATAATCGGCAGGCCTATTAGGGCGATGCACAACAGGTAGACCAGCACAAAGGTACCGCCGCCGTTTTCACCGGTTATGTAGGGGAATTTCCAGATATTACCGAGGCCCACCGCGGAACCGGTAGCAGCCAGGATAAAAACAGTGCGGTTAGTCCATTGCCCGTGTATAGAGGTACGTTGATCAGCCATAATTTTTCAGGAACATCTCAGTGGTTTTTTCTTTCATTTTTAACAATTTGTGGCACTGACTCAAGTTATTTTTTGAATATTGCGCGCATTATACCGCTTGCTGCACCACAACATTGAATTCTGACCATGACACTATAGAGAATCTACCCTATACTTGCGAGCTTGATTTTGACCGGCTTAATACCAGTACCCAGACCATCATGGCCAAAAAACCAAAGAAAAAAACAAACGACAATACCATTGCACGCAATCGAAAAGCGCGTTATGACTTTTCCATTGAATCCAGTTTTGAAGCCGGGCTGGTTCTTGAAGGCTGGGAAATTAAAAGCCTGCGCGAAGGTAAAGTACAAATTGACGATAGCTACATCTTCGCTAAAAATGGTGAACTGGAGTGGATTGGCGGTACCATTACGCCTTTAATCTCAACCTCCTCGCACATTGTTGCCAATCCGACCAGGGCAAGAAAATTACTGATGCATCGCTACGAGATCGACCGACTGATTGGTCAGATTGAGCGTAAAGGTTACACCCTGGTGCCGCTGGCACTGTTCTGGAAAAAAAATGGCCGCGTCAAACTGGATGTAGGCCTGGCCAAAGGCAAGAAAGAACACGACAAGCGTGCCTCAATTAAAGAACGTGACTGGCAAAGAGAAAAAGCACGGACACTGAAGATTCGCTGATGTAACGAATTCGCCGTTGATTTTGTTTTAAGCTGGATTACTTATGGCTTAAAACGATTTAATTCCAGTTTTCCCGGCCCATTTTTTCAATAATCGCCCTGTGAGCCAGCAGCTCTTCGTCGTTTGCAGCTATTATTTTTATTGGTTTTCTGTCCGCTGATAATTTTTTCACGGTAACACTGCCATCGGCATTACTGCTGTTTTCTTCACTCTCCAGAGACAGCGCGCTCTGGCCGCCTGTCATGCGCAGATAAACTTCCGACAGCAGCTCGGCATCGAGTAAAGCGCCGTGCAATTCACGATGTGCGTTATTGACGTCGTATTCCTTACATAATATATCCAGGTTGTTTTTCTTACCGGGACGCAGCCTGCGCGCCATCACCAGGGTGTCGATCACGCTGCAGTAGGTATCGACCTTGCCGTATTCGGCACCCGCCTGTTTAAATTCATGATCGATAAAACCGACATCAAACGGCGCATTATGAATAATCAGCTCGGCGCCATCGAGGTATTCGATAAAATCTTTTATCACGTCTAAAAATCGTGGCTTATCGGCGAGAAATTCGTTACTGATGCCGTGGACCGCCTGGGCGCCATCGTCTATCTCACGATCCGGCTGCAAATACTGGTGATAATTATTTCCAGTCAGGCGTCGATTGATCATCTCGACACAGCCAATCTCAATTATCCGGTGCCCCTGCGATGGCTCCAGACCGGTAGTTTCAGTATCCAGTACAATCTGTCTAATATTCGCAATATTTTCCGCTGCCATTATTTAACTCCCATTTCATCGATCGCACGATTAGCCAGCGCGTCGGCATATTCATTGCCGTCGTGCCCGGAATGGCCTTTCACCCACTGCCAGCTTACTTCATCATTATTAGCCTGCACTGCAAAATCCAGCCGCTGCCACAGGTCGGCATTTTTCACCGGCTTTCTGGCCGCAGTTTTCCAGCCCTTCTGTTTCCAGTTGGGCAGCCATTTGGTCATGCCATCCATGACATATTTTGAATCGGTATATATTTTTACTGCGCAGGGCCGGGTCAATGATTCCAGCGCCTGAATAGCCGCCATTAATTCCATACGGTTATTTGTTGTGTTTTCTTCGGAACCATACAGGTCTTTCTGTTGTCCATTAAAACGTAAGCTGGCTCCCCAGCCACCGGGGCCCGGGTTGCCGCGGCATGCGCCGTCAGTATATATTTCAACAATTTTTGTGCTCATATAGGCCTATTTATGCGTTGATGCTGTACAATTTACAAAAACATAGATTCTTGATCTTAATATATGCAAGCAGTGATCTGGTGTTTTCGATTAAGGAATTCAGTCTGAGATATTATAGTGCTGCGGCCTATAAAACCAGTAACAGAATAATAAAGTTCAGCTGAAAACTGTTAACTGCCAGGCAGCGAGTAATCGCTTCCGGCGCCACCTAAATAATAATAAATAAAAAAGTATCAATACCTTGAATAGTTCATTACCCCCCGTTATCAAATCCTTTTTTGCTTATAGTAGCGCTGCCCTGCTGACTGTGACCCTGTCTGCCTGTAACGATACCCGATCCAGTGCTGACAATGCCGATGAAACAGCGCTTGCAGCACAAGATCATCAACCAGAACTGGCAAGCGCAGCAGATGCAGATCATACTGAGTATGACCAGTTTGAAGAGCTGTATCTATATAACGACCACTCTTACAGTATCTGGCCGCGGGTACGTGAAGGTTTTCAAATCGAAATTGAGGGTGACGGCCAGCGGCTTCCTGAAGAGGTCGAGCGTGAAGTGGCCTGGTTTGCCAAACACCACAACTACCTGCAACGGGTAATGCTTCGAGCTGATCCGTTTTTGCATTACATTCTGGAAGAAGCCGAAAAACGCAACTTACCGACTGAACTGGTACTGCTGCCCATTGTTGAAAGCGCATACCAGCCGTTTGCCTATTCGCATGGCCGTGCTGCGGGCATCTGGCAGTTTATCCCGTCCACCGGCCGCATGTATGGCCTCAAGCAAAACTGGTGGTATGACGGCAGGCGTGACATTTATGAGTCGACACAGGCTGCCTTAAATTTTCTCGAAAACCTGAATAAAATATTTGATGGCGACTGGACACTGGCGCTGGCAGCCTATAACTCGGGTTCTGGAACGGTTCAACGAGCGATCAGGCGCAATAAAAAATTAAATCAGCCAACTGATTTCTGGCATTTGAAACTACCGAAAGAAACCCGTGCCTACGTCCCCAAACTGCTGGCATTAAAAGAGATTATTGCTTTTCCGGAATTATATTCCGTCAGCCTGCGCTGTATTTCAGATGCACCGGGGTTCAAGCAGGTACAAACAAGCGCACAAATTGACCTTGCACTGGCAGCAGAACTGGCGGACATCGATCTGGAAACACTGTATAACTATAACCCTGCGTTCAATCGCTGGGCAACCGACCCCGATGGCCCACATTCATTAATACTCCCGGCTGAAGCGGCAGAGACCTTTGAAAAGAATTATTCAGAACTGCCAGCAGACAAACACTTACTCTGGTCACGACACAAAATTAAATCGGGCGAAACCTTAAGCGAAATAGCGGTTAAATATAATACTTCGGTTAAACACTTGAAGAATGTGAACAACATTCGCGGCAATAATATACGCCAGGGCAAATACCTGGTCATTCCTGTATCCAGTAAAAACCGCAGCGATTACTCACTGTCATCGACACAACGTTTAAAAACAACGCAGAAAAAGAAACGCGGCAGTGGCAGCACACGTATGACACACATCGTACAAAACGGTGAAAGTTTCTGGGAGATATCAAGAAAATACAAGGTCAATATGCATAGCCTCGCCAAATGGAATGGCATGGCGATAAAAGACCCGCTGAAAAAAGGCCAGAAGCTGGCCGTCTGGACAAAATCCAGCTCCGCTAAACAAACCATCAAAAAGACGCACAACCCCAATAGTACGATCAAACCGATTCACTACACGGTAAGAAATGGTGACTCTTTGTCACGTATCGCCAGCAAATATCATGTTAATGTCAAAGACCTGCATCGCTGGAATGATATTAAGGGTAAATATCTTCAACCCGGCCAACGCCTGAAACTGTATATAGATGTCACTGAACAAAGCGGCAAGCAAAGTTAATTTTATGCTTCACGATTTACATATTTCATTTATAATCAAAAAATACACACGGATAAACTATTCCCGGTAATTTAAATGGCCACAACAATATCTTTTCTCGATCTTAATAACTATCAACCACTTGATACATTAACGCCAGAGAACCTGAAAGATATTGCAGCGCAACTGGAAGTCGTCGAACTAGCAAGCGGTGATGCTGTTTTTAACGAAGGTGACAAAGATGACCGCCATGTCTTTTTACACAGCGGCAATATCGACCTGATGAAGGCCGGTAAGAAGATCAAGACCATCGAAGCCGGAACCGCTGACGCCAAACATGCACTGGCGCATATTATTCCACGCAATTTTTCCTGTATTGCATCTTCCGATGCCGTGGTTTTCAAAATTGACGCCGATTTACTCGACCTGTTGCTGGCCTGGGATCAGACCGGCAGTTTCCAGGTTGAAGAACTTAGTGGCACTTCCAGTGACGATGACTGGATGACTCGCATCTTACAGACCGGAGCATTCCGCCGTATACCACCTGCCAACATTCAGGCTATTTTTACCAGCCTGGAAGATTTCGAGGCAAAAGCCGGTGACAGTATTATTAAGCAGGACGAACCCGGGGATTATTTTTACATTATAAAATCCGGCCGCTGTATGGTTAGCCGAAAAATGCCCGGACAGACAAATGAAATTAAACTTGCTGATTTAAGCGCGGGTGATACCTTTGGCGAAGAGGCATTAATCTCTGATGCAAGCCGCAACGCATCAGTGGTCATGCTAAGCAAGGGCACCTTAAGCCGCCTGTCAAAAGAAGACTTTCTTGAATTACTCAACGAACCCATGATCAAGAAAGTGGATTACACCACGGCCAGTTTAAAGGTAAACAATGGCGAGGCGGTATGGCTGGATGTACGCCTGCCCGCAGAATACGAATCGGCGCACATTAATGGGGCCGTGCATATGCCACTGATATTTCTTCGCATGAAGATAAAAGAACTTGATCCACTGGTTAATTATATTCTGTATTGCGATACCGAACGCCGCAGTTCATCAGCGTCCTACATACTCAGTGAAAAAGGATTTAAAACCTCGGTGCTGATCGAAGGCATTAAAGGCGTGTCTACCAATGACCTTTCCGGTTCTAACATTTAGACGTTCTGTAAAAGCATTTTAACCACAGATTAGGGCATGGATGCCCGTAAATAGAGTAACGCAGGAGCAGTTACCGAGACACAGAGGAAAAATTTAAATTACTGGAATCATTATATTGATCAGCAATTTTTAAATAACGGCAGTTTTAACTAAAAATAGTTTTTCTCTGTGCCTCCGTGTCTCTGGGGTTAATTTTTTAAAAAAATCAACACTCAAAACCCGGTATCTCGGCATGATCCACATCATCGATCTGCTTCTTCGGTAAAAACTCCTCGGCATAACGCATGTAAACCCTGTCCCTGACGAAAACGTCAAAAATATCCGGGTCAACGTGATTGTCTTTTTTCATAAAACCTAAAATTCGCAAGCACTCGGTTAAGGGCTTGCCGGTTTTATACGGTCGATCGCTGGCTGAAAGCGCCTCAAATATATCAGCGATACCCATCATGCGCGCCTGTAGTGACATCTGCTCACGTGTAAGGCCTTTTGGATAGCCTTTGCCATCCATACGTTCATGATGACCTCCGGCATACTCAGGCACATTCACCAGGTGTTTCGGAAAGGGTAACTGCTCCAGCATTTTGATGGTAACCGCCATATGGTTATTGATAACTTCCCTTTCATCACTGGTTAAAGTACCACGGGCGATAGTCAGGTTTTCAATTTCATTGTCATCAAAAAATTTAACACTCTCGCCATCGGCATTAGTCCACTGGTATTCACCGATATCCCGGACGCGCTGCTGCAGTTCATCATCCATAAATTCACCACCAACATTACTCTTACGGATAAAATCGCGATCATTATTGAGCTGATGTATTTTTTCTTCGAGACTGGCCTCAATATCAGAGCAGTCAGCTGCTGAATCATTTGTTAAGCGTTCCAGTTTTTGTTGCAGGCTTGCGATAGTGGCATCCCGCTTTAATACTTCAAAGCGTGTATCAACCGTGTTTATCCGGTCATAAATAGTTTCCAGCTTGGTTGCCTTATCAACCACGTATTCCGGTGTTGTCACTTTGCCGCAGTCGTGCAGCCAGCCAGCAATCGTTAATTCGTAGACATCCTTATCCGTCATTTTGAAATCTTTTAATGCGCCGCTGTCTGAACGATGGCAGGCGTCTGCTATCATCATGGTAAGTTCGGGTACGCGCTTGCAATGGCCGCCGGTGTAAGGTGATTTTTCATCAATGGCGCTCGCCATTAATTTTATGAAGGCTTCAAACAGCTCACGCTGTTCTTCTATCAGTTTATTATTAGTAATAGCAACCGCAGCCTGTGACGCCAGTGATTCGGCCAGCTGCTGGTCTTCAGCAAGAAACTCACGTGTCTCGTTACCGTTTTCAGTCTTAGCGTTGATTAACTGCAGCACACCAATAATATCATTCAGATGATTTTTTAAGGGTATGGTTAGTATCGACTGTGTTCGATACCCGGTTTGCTGATCGAATTGTCGGGTGCCGCTAAAATCAAAACCCTCGGCGTGATAAACATCCGGAATATTAATGGTTTTTTCATCATGCACGGCACAGCTGACGACATTGGATTTATTCGCTTCGCCATCAACCATTAATGCGATAGCAGGAAATTTTATTTCCTGGCCGCTATTGCCGCCCATATGTATATCCAGCGAGTGTGTGGATACAATAACAAATTCAAGTGCTGACTTATCATCTGCCAGCCTGTACAAACTGCCGCCATCAGAATTCGTTAGTTCCATTGCACCTGTCAAAATCTGATCGCACAAAACATCCAGATCAGTCGCAGCTGATAATGCAATTCCAATTTCGTTTAAGCGTCCAATTTTTGATAGTACCTGATCCATTACCTCACCTTTCCTGAGTAATTAATTTCCACCATGAATTAATGCCTTCGGATCGAGCAATTTTGTCAGCTCGTCACGAGATAACTCGGTCATTTCTTCCGCCACATCGATAACTGCCCTGCCTTCAGCATAAGCCGTCTTGGCAATTTTTGCACCAAGCTCATAACCAATAACCGTATTTAATGCGGTGACCAGTATCGGATTTTTTGCCAGTGCCGAATTAATATTGTCTTCATTTACGGTAAAACCTGCAATAGCTTTATCTGCCAGTAAACGAGAAGCACTGGACAGGATTTCGATGCTTTGCAACAGGTTATGCGCAACCAGCGGCAACATCACATTTAACTGGAAATTACCTGACTGTCCGGCAATGGTTATGGTGGAATCGTTGCCTATAACCTGGGCACAGACCATCGCTGTTGCCTCGGGAATAACCGGATTCACCTTGCCCGGCATAATGCTGCTGCCCGGTTGTAATGCCGGCAATGCGATTTCACCAATACCCGCTAAAGGACCGCTATTCATCCAGCGTAAATCGTTGGAAATTTTCATTAGCGCTGTCGCCAGTGTTTTCAACTGCCCGCTTAACGCAACCGCTGCGTCCTGAGAACTAAGTGCAGCAAAGCGGTTATCGCTAACTTTAAATTCCAGCCCGGTGGTTTTCGATAACTGCTCGGCGACAAGATCACCAAAAACAACATTTGCATTAATGCCGGTACCCACAGCCGTGCCGCCAATTGCCAGCTTATGTATTTCTGGCAGGGTATTTTCGATATGCGTTAATGCCGATTTTAGCTGTGCTGCCCAGCCGGAAAGTTCCTGACCAAGGCTCACAGGCATGGCATCCATCAGGTGAGTACGACCCGTGGTGACAATATCAGCAAGTGATTGAGCTTTTTTCTCGATGACAGCAATCAAATGAGTTAATGCCGGTATCAGCTGCTGATTACAGGTAATAGCAGCACTGACATGTATCGTGGTTGGTATCACGTCATTCGAGCTCTGGCTCATATTGACGTCATCATTGGCATGTACATTCTCACCCGTGGCCTCGGTGGCCAGCCTGGCGATCACCTCGTTGGCGTTCATATTGGTGCTGGTGGCAGAGCCGGTCTGGAACACATCCAGCGGGAACTGCGCCATTAAGCTGCCATCAATAACATCGTCACAAATACGGGAAATAGCACTGCGTTTGTTTTCGTCAAGACCGCCCAGCTCATGGTTCGCGTTAGCACAGGCCTGTTTAACCAGGCCCAGGGCCCGGATAAATGCCTCGGGCATAACAATGCCGCTTACAGGGAAATTATCCACCGCACGTTGAGTTTGTGCACCGTAAGCAGCCTCCTCTGGAACCTGTAGTTCACCCATACTGTCTTTTTCAATTCTAAATGCACACATAACTTCTATCTCAACAATCTCAAGCTAATGATATAATACCGTTTTTACACGATTTGAATTGAAAATTATACATTATGATGGAATTAAACGAACTTACTGCAATATCACCCGTTGATGGCCGCTATGGCTCGAAAACCGCAGCCTTCAGAGATCTCTTTAGTGAGTACGGATTAATTAAGCATCGGGTACTGGTCGAAGTACGCTGGTTTCAGGCGCTGGCCAGTCATGACGAAATAACCGAAGTACCGGAACTGGATGCTGAAGCCAGCAATGTTTTAAATGCTATCGTCGATAATTTTTCAGTGGCAGACGCCGAGCGCGTTAAAACCATCGAGCGAACCACTAATCACGACGTAAAGGCCGTTGAGTATTTCCTCAAGGAAAAAATTCAGGGCAATGCCATGCTGGAAAGCAGTAATGAATTCTTACATTTTGCCTGTACCTCGGAAGATATTAACAACCTGTCACATGGCCTGATGTTAAAAGCGGGCCGGGATGATGTTTTATTGCCGGCAATGGACGAAATCATCAACCGCTTAACTGAGCAGGCTCAGGAGTTCGCTGCCCAGCCTATGCTTAGCCGCACCCACGGCCAAACGGCATCACCGACAACTGTCGGTAAAGAACTGGCTAACGTGGTTTATCGCCTGCGCAGGCAGCGCCAGCTTGTTGCGGAAACTGAAATACTCGGTAAGGCCAATGGTGCCGTCGGTAACTACAATGCCCATATCAGCGCCTACCCGGATATTGACTGGCCGGCATTCTCACAACAGTTTATTGAATCGATTGGCCTGCAGATCAATCCATTTACCATCCAGATTGAACCGCATGATTACATGGCAGAAATGTTTGATGCGATCAGCCGTTTCAATACTATCCTGATCGATTTAAGCCGTGATATCTGGGCATACATTTCCAATGCCTATTTCAAACAGAAAACGGTTGCGGGTGAAATCGGCTCGTCAACCATGCCGCATAAAGTAAACCCTATCGACTTTGAAAATGCCGAAGGTAACCTTGGCATTGCCAATGCCCTGCTTGGCCACCTGAGTCAGAAGTTACCTGTTTCACGCTGGCAACGTGACCTTACTGATTCAACCGTGCTGAGAAATCTTGGCGTTGGTTTTGCCCACAGTTTAATTGCCTACCAGTCGCTACTAAAAGGCCTGAATAAACTGGAAGTAAATGCCGCTGTCATTGATGCCGACCTTGATTCCAGCTGGGAAGTTCTGGCTGAACCCATACAGACAGTGATGCGCCGTTACGGCATTGAAAACCCGTATGAAAAGCTTAAAGAGCTGACACGCGGTAAAACCATTGATCAGCAGGCATTCCAGAAATTTATTGAAGCCCTGGAAATACCCGAAGATGCACGTAACAAACTGTTGCAGCTGAGCCCGCATAGCTATATTGGTAATGCCGTTGAGCAGACCAAGAAACTGTAACGCAACACAACAGGCAACAGAGCAGTATGCCAACTGAAAACATTAACCAGACTGTGGAGCATTGCCTGGGCGAAACCAGTACTGATGAATTTTTGTCACAGTACTGGCAAAAGAAGCCGCTGTTAGTCCGTAACGCTTTCCCCGGATTACAGTCACCGTTATCTGCCGAAGAACTGGCGGGCCTGGCCTGCGAGGAACACGTCAATGCCCGCATCGTATTACAGCAGCAGGACGACAAACAGTGGCAGGTCGAGTTTGGGCCGTTCGACGAATCCCGTTTCAGCCAGCTTCCCGAAACTGGCTGGTCACTGCTGGTCAGCGATGTTGACCGGCATCTCCCTGAAACACAATCGCTACTTAAACCTTTTCGTTTTATCCCTGACTGGCGAATTGATGACCTGATGATCAGCTATGCACCCACCGGTGGTTCTGTCGGTGCGCATACTGATGCCTACGATGTTTTTTTAATACAGTTGAGTGGGCAGCGACTGTGGAAAATCAGTGAAAACTTTACTAACGAAACATTGAACGATACCGACCTCTGTATATTAAAAAGCTTTACCGCCGAACAGGAATGGGTGCTTAATCCGGGAGACATGTTATACCTGCCGCCCAACGTTGCCCACCACGGTATTGCCCGGCAGGATGACAGCGGCACCAATCAGCACTGCATGACAGCATCGGTCGGCTTTCGCGCACCGTCTTTAAAAACCATGACCAGCGATTATGTGCATTTTATCAATGAGCATTCAGACAGCACTGCCCGCTATCGTGACAGGAATCCGCAGGTTTCTGCACACCATGCCGAAATTACTGAGGCCACCGTCAAACATTTTATCGAAGAACTGAAACAGGGACTAACACTGGATAAAGAACATGTAAAACGCTGGCTTGGCCAGTATTGCAGTGACAATAAAGCCTTTGAAGATTTTGCCAACGAGCCAGGCGATATTGATTTTGATGAACTCAAAGAGATAGCCGAACAAACGGGCCTGTCGCAATCACCCTATTCAAACTTTTTATTCAGCAAGTCTGGTAGCGGCGCATTATTATTTGTTGATGGCGACAGTTTCGAGGTAAGCCATGCTTTCGCTGCCCTGCTGTGCCAGGAAAATGAGATTAACTGGCAACAACTTAATAGCATTATGACTTCCGGCGACAAAGACATTTTACTGGCTTTATTTAACGATGGATCCATCGTTAGTTACCAGGAATAAGCAAATCAACCATGTCCACTAAATGATATAACAGAGCCTTACGGCACTTAGCTTAAGAGAAACAGCTTGTCTTGTCGTCATTGCGAGCGGCAGCGCGGCAATCTTCTGACTTCAACGCCGCTGCCTGAGATTGCCGCGCTGCCGCTCGCAATGACGCAGCTTTGCTCTTTCAAGTCTTAAGTAAGCACCATTAATAACCAACTCCTATAGTAATTATTCAGATGCCAGAACAGAAGACAAACCCGAAGATTCAAATTCGTATCGCCAGCTGGACAGACGATAAAGAGGCTTTGTCGGCTATACGTAAACAGGTCTTTATCGACGAACAAATGGTGCCTGAAGAACTGGAATGGGATGAATATGATGATTTATCGACACATTACCTGGCCACTCTCAATGGTGAAGCAATAGCAAGCGCTCGGCTAAAATCCGATGGCCAGATTGGCCGCATGGCAGTATTGCCTCTGTATCGAAACAGGGGAACTGGCAGCAAGCTGCTCAACTTTGTCTTAAAAGATGCAACAGCTAAAATGATAAAGCAGGTGTATTTGCACGCCCAGGTTAGCGCCATGCTGTTTTATGAAAAACACGGCTTTACAGCAAAAGGAGAAATATTTTACGAAGCAAATATCCCACATCAGGAAATGTTGAAAAAAATCTGCTAAATATACTCATATAATAATAAAAATAAATGAGTATAAATTATGTTGATCATACCCTCTCAGCCAGTGGCTAAAGAGCTGCCTATGTTTTATAAACTCGGCGAAACCAAAGCTGAAGTCGAAATCAATACGGTTAAAGCCAATAAAAGCGCCGCAGTATCCCTGGTAAAACAGGCTCGCTACAGTATCGATATTTTCACCCAGGATCTGGATAGTGCAATCTATAATAACCCGGAATTTGAACAGTCTATTTTTAACCTGGCGCGCAGGCACCCGAACACAAGGATTCGAATCCTTGTTAAGGATTCCAGAAAAGCCGCACAAAATGGCCACTGCCTGATTCGCCAGGCACAGAAATTAACCAGCTCGGTTTTTATTCATAACCCCTCTCATGAATACAGGGATGAGCAGTGTGCTTTTATGGTGGTTGATAAGCTTGGCCTGCTATATCGTAGTTCGGCAACAAACGAAAGCTATAAAGCTAATGTAAACTTCATGTCACCAATGCGCGCCGGAAAATTGACCGACTTTTTCAACGATGCATGGGCACATAGCACACCCGATGTCCAAACACGTCGAATTTACATGTAATTGCCAGTCTTTTTTATTTCGCCTGAAACCAGGAAGGATCAGGCGTTAGGCATCTTCAAGCGCCTGAGGGCGACCAAGATAGTAACCCTGCACATAATTCACACCGATTTCCTTCAACGCCAATAATGTTGATTCATCTTCAACATGCTCAGCAATAGTCCTTAGGCCCATTACCTTGCCAACCTGCTGTATCGATTCCACCATTGCCCTGTCGATGCTGTCACTACATATATCTTTAACAAAACAACCATCAATTTTCAGATAATTAACCGGTAATGTTTTCAGGTAAGCGAATGAACTTAAGCCACTACCAAAATCATCCAGTGCAAATTTACAGCCATAGTTCTTTAATTCATTAATAAAAATCGTTGCTTTAGTCAGGTTGCTGATTGCCACCGTTTCAGTAATTTCAAAACAGACATTGGCCAGTGAAATGTTATGGATATTCTTTTCCTGAAGTATAAAGTCAAGCAGCGAACTATCGTTGATTGAATCACCCGATAAATTTATCGCGAAAACTCGATCAGTACCTTTTACCGGGTCAGCAGGATTATTCTTTCCCATGTACCTGAATACTTTTCGAATAACCCAGCGATCGATATCCGGCATAATGCCATAACGCTCTGCTGCAGGGATGAATGCACCAGGAGGAATGATATTGTCATCGTCATCTATCATTCTTAATAATATTTCAAGGTGACCCCTGTTTTGATCACTGACACTTACAATGGGCTGCTGATACAGTTGAAAGCGATTTTCTTCGAGTGCTGTGGATATCCGTGCAGTCCAGTGCATCTGGCCATAACGTTCAGTTACCGCCGCATCTGAAGGTTCGTAGACATGCACACGATTACGGCCGGAATCTTTAGCTGCATAACAGGCCATATCTGCCGCACTCAACACCTGGGCCATATCTGAGTTATCGGCATTGATCCCTATTACACCAATGCTGACACCAATTTCAAAAGTTTTATCATCCCAGATAAAGCGGTAGTCCTTGATTTTCTGCCGGACTTTATCAGCGATAGTCGATGCCTGTTTCAGGCCGCAGTTCTGCAGAATAATACCGAATTCATCACCGCCAAGGCGCGCAACAATATCGCCTGTACGCAACACTTCATTGATTAACGATGGCAATTGTTTCAGCAACTCGTCGCCGGCGACATGCCCGCAGGTATCATTAACAATCTTAAAATTATCCAGATCAAGATAAAACAGCGTATGATGCCTGTCTTCTTCACGGACATTGATTAAGATTTCTTCAAGATATTCTTCGAATTTACGACGATTATATAAACCGGTCAGCAGGTCATGACTTGCCTGGTAGGACAGCTGCCGGGTCAAACGCCGGGTGTGGCTGACATCCTGAATAACCATTACCGCACCCATAAGATCACCACTCTCTGTTTTCATTGGCGCTATCGATGCTTCAATTGAGATAATTGAATCGTCCATTGCAATTAATGAGGAGTGATCGGGCAGGTGGACAATGTTTCCTGTTACAAAACACTCGTGCAGGGCATCATCGATTGCCTCACCGCTTACTTCATCAACGATGTTAAAAACCTTGTTAAATTTTCTGCCGATAATATTCCTGGTATCACAGGCCAGTAACTTTTCACCTGCTGGATTCATGTAGACAATGCGTTCACTGATATCAACTGTCACAACCGAGTCAGTAATGGAATATAAAGTAACTTCCGCGCGTTCTTTTTCTATTCCCAGTGCAATCTCTGATTCAGAAGCACGCTCCAATGCTTGCAGCGCATCATCTTTATGCGACAGAATGGCTTCAATGGCATCATTAATGAATTTACCAAGGTAGCCAAATTCATCTGCCCTGCTTTCATCAAACCTGACACTTTCATTGCCTTTTGAAAACATCTCCGCGGTTGTTACCATTTTCTGGAAAGGCGCAGCCAGCATTGACTGCAAGATGCGCTGTAATAACAAACCAAATATAAAAACACCCAGGCCAATTGATAGCAGGAAATTTTTTCGTATATTCGATATTACTATCTCGGTACCAGCGCAGTATATTTCAATCTTGATCGCGTGTAGTTGGTTTGAGCTGGACGGGAAATAATGCAGTAGATACTCATACTTATCGTCACTTTCTTCTACCATGCCAATTGATATCGATTTATCACCCTCGTAAAGGCGAATTGCATGAAAACCAAACTCATCCATATGCTCGTTTACTTTTGAACGGATACGGCCTGCCGCTTTTTCCAATACAGGTGGTTCTGAAAATTGCTCAACAATTTCTTCTATTTCATAGGAGATAATAATAGCTTCTTCCATGTTCTCTGCCGCCAGGTCTGACTCCGCCCTGGACAGAATTACCACGGCTAACAGTAAACCAACGAAAACCAGGCCCCAGAAAACCAGGCCAGTAATTCGTGCTGGAAGTTTTACCTCGAATTTTTGTATTTCTTCCGACATCCAGTCGATCTCTAACAGAGCTTAGCGGCAGGTATAGTGCTAGAACATTGAATTTTCATGAACTATTTGAATCCCAGCCATTTTAAAAATAATAATACCGGGCAAACACTGCTGACACCGGCGCCCAGGATGGCAAAACCCATAAACCATGGAAAAAACCAGACCATCTCAAAGTTATATTCGTTTAATAATATAAAAGAGCCGCCCAGCATAATGGCAACAACAATGCGCCATGCCCTGAATGAATCAAAGTTTATACGTTGCGGTGATTGAAAATAAACCAGGCCAGCTGGAACAGGAGTATTGCTGACTTTCTGACTTATGGTTGTTAATCTCAGGTTAAAGACGCCTTCAATAACCAGCCACAGACTTAACAGGTAGATCATGATATCTACCTCAAAATAAAGCCCGATCAGGATATACGCCCCGACAAAAAATAAAAATACGCGTTCACTCATAGCCAGACCTCATAACGATGTTAAAAAGAATAGCCATCCGCTTCGATTAAATACTTGTTTATCCGTCAGGAAAACCTATAATCAAACGCTAACACACTGTTTTTATTAATTTATTTAAAAGTGCTATCCACCCAGTATATATAGCAGATTTTGCACAAATTATTGGATATCAGGTATATTCACCAGCCAAGGCGAGCAATCAAAATCTAACGAGATACTGCTTATCTGGCGGCTTTAATGTGACCCGCACAGTCACGGGCACAGTCATGAATTAAACCGGGACCAGAATAGATAAAGCCGGTATAGATCTGTACCAGGCTGGCACCAGCGTTAAGCTTTTCGAGTGCATCGGCTGATGAAGAAATACCGCCAACTGCAATTACAGGCATTTTACCGTCTAGCTGCTTGAGCAGTTTTTTCAAAATAGTAGTTGTTAATTCAAAGACTGGTTGACCGCTTAAGCCACCCGCTTCACTGGCAATTTCTTTAGACAATAATGTCGAAGGCCGACTATTACTTGTGTTAGTGGCAATCACCGCGTCAATTTCTGCCGATATTAGTCGCTGCGCGATATCTGCAATTTCGTCATCATCAAGATCGGGGGCTATTTTTACCGCTAATGGAACATAGCGCTGATATTGCTCTTTCAGTTCTGCCTGGCAGTTTTTTAATTGCCGCAGCAATTCACTCAGTCCTTCGCCATGCTGCAGCTTTCTTAATCCCGGCGTATTCGGCGATGAAATATTAATGGTAATGTAATCGGCGTACGAGTAAACCTGCTGCATACAGGCGAGATAATCATCTGCCGCATTTTCCAGCGGGGTATCCTTATTTTTACCAATATTTATACCCAGGATGCAGCGCCCATTTTTCTGCGTGTACCAACGGCTTTGTTTAACATGCTTAATAAGAGCATCGACACCTTCATTATTGAATCCCATTCGATTAATAATAGCATTGTCGGCCTGCAGTCGAAAAAGTCGTGGCTTTTCATTACCCGGTTGTGATAAAGGCGTTACTGTACCCACTTCGATAAAGCCAAATCCACACTGCGCCAGTGCATCAATATGTTTAGCATCTTTATCCAGGCCTGCGGCAAGTCCAATCGCATTAGGGAATGTAATACCCATTACGGTAACAGGCACATCGATACGATTTTTTACAAAAAGTTTTAATAAACCCAGTGAATTAATAAGGCTTAGCATATTTAATGAAAAAACATGAATCGTTTCGGCATCAAATAAAAACAAAATTCGTCGGATTATTGAATACATAAATTTATACTGCCTCGATATGCTGGATGATCAGCTGTAAAGTACGTTTACCCCGGAACTCATTCACATCCAGCCGATAGACAGCACGGATGCTGTCATCACCCGCAGGCAGATCGGCATCGGTTTTATTAAAGGCGATAGCTGCATAACATTCACCACTATCTTCTTTGGCCAGATCCAGCTTCAGATGCTTTTCACCGACAATTCGCCAGTTCATCACTTTGAAAACATCATCAAATACCGGTTCAGGAAAGCATTGCCCCCAGGGACTGGCATACTTGAACAATTCTGACGTTTCAATATTCATATAAGCATCGTCGACCGCACCATCGGTTTCGCTCAGACTCTCAAGATCCTGCGGCCTTAACATATCACTTACCTGCTCGGTAAATGCCTGCTGAAACAGGCCAAAGCTATCCTGCTTAATGGTTAAACCCGCTGCCATCGCGTGGCCGCCAAATTTATCAATAAGGCCTTCATGCCGCTTTGATATTAAATCCAGCACATCACGCATATGCAATCCCGGTATCGAACGGCCTGATCCTTTTATCTCGCCGTTACCCGCATCAGCAAAAGCAATGACCGGGCGATGAAATTTTTCCTTTATTCTTGATGCCAGCAGTCCAACTACACCCTGGTGCCATTGTTCATCAAACAGTGCCAGCGCTTTTGGTATTGATTCACTGTCACCTAGCATTTTTAATTGCTGCTCTAAAAGACTGCTTGCCTGCTGCAGCATCTCGCCTTCTATTTCTCGGCGTTGCAGATTCATCTGGTTTAATGTTGCTGCGTATTTGAATGCCAGCTCATAATCATCACTGAGCAAACACTCTATTCCAATCGACATATCATCCAGCCGGCCCGCCGCGTTCAGGCGCGGACCGATAATAAAGCCAAAGTCCTGGGACGAGCAGCCTTCAATCGACTTGCCGGCTATGGTCAGTAATGCATTTATGCCGGCGCAGGCTTTATTAGCGCGAATTCGCTGCAGGCCGTACTCAACCAGTATCCGGTTATTATCATCCAGCGGCACCACATCGGCCACTGTACCCAGCGCAACCAGGTCTAAAAACCCTGCCATATTAGGCTCAACCGGTGCTGATGATACCGTCTTGTCAAACCACTTTTTCTCCCGCAAGGCGGCGCGCACTGCCAGCATCAAATAAAATGCTACGCCAACACCGGCAATGGTTTTAGCTGGGAACGCACAACCCGGTTGATTGGGATTAACAATTGCTGCTGCATCGGGAAGTTTATCGCCGGCAAGATGATGGTCGGTCACCACCACCTGAATACCCAGATCGTTTGCCCGCTGCACACCTTCAATACTTGAAATACCATTGTCGACGGTGATAATCAGGTCAGGCTTCTTCCTGTCTTTAACTTCTTCATAGTCAGACAAACCGGCAGCAACATCGACAATCTGTGTGCTTAAGCCATAGCCAAAATCAAATCGGTTGGGTACAAGATAATCAATACAGCTTGCGCCAAAAGCTTTTAGTGTGCGAATCATTACCGCACAGGAAGTCGCACCATCTGCATCAAAATCGCCGACGATAAGAATATTTTTATTTTCCATGATGGCGCTGGCGACAATCTCAGACGCCACATCAATATCTTTCAACAAGGAATAATCAAGCAGATCATGCAGACTGTAATTCACCTGCTGCAGTTGTGTAACACCTCGATTGGCGTATACTTTTTTAAGCAGCGGGTGCAAATCACTGTTCAGTAATTCATCACTGACATCACTATCCCTGCGGACAATAGAGGTGCCAGCGGAGTGCTGTATTGTTTGATCAGTAACTGTTGACATAGTTTTCCAGCTTTTCCTTTCGCCCTGCATATCCACTCATATAACGCCAGAATCGCAAGTTATCGTACTTCGAAAACTGGTATTGGGTTTTATTGCACGGGTACAGGGTAAGCTTAATATTATTTTTTTTCGCTACTTTCAATAATGGATAAATCCATTGCTCTAACAGTTTTTGCTGTGCCGCTAACCACAAACTGACATCAGTATAATTGACCAGGTGCTCCAGCTCAGAAAGATAAAGCACATTAAACGGCCTGTTTTTTTCGGCCAGTAATAACTCGCTGTATTGTGTTGCCGAATCAGGCAATAATAAATTATCGCACTGCAGAAATTCAGCAAGACCCATCAGCATTTTATCATTACTGCATATTGCCGCTGTATTTTTTTCATCGCGATGCTTTAGCAGCCCCGCATTTAACTGCCCGGAACCATGAAACCACAGGCTGTTTATGCTTGGCTGACCCGCCTGTTCCCTGGCCTCATTCACCTCATGGGTGTGCATCAGCATTTGTGCTTCAGTCAGCACCTGTTTCCAGGTACCGGCATGCTTTCCTTCAGGCAGCAGGAAATTTATATTCCTCGCCACCGCTTCAACTAAAGGCGTTGTCTGCATATCAATTTCATTATCACTGACGACAAACCACTGCTCATTATCAAGCGCAATAAAATTGAATCCATCCTGGCTAAAATGCTGATTCAATGCAGCTCTTAAAGCATCTGCATCACTATCGCTGATATTAAGGTCTTTACTGGAAGTTAACACAGCATGATCCATATCTGCCCGCAAATGAACCGGATCAGCGTGCATATAATGTTTTGATGGATCGTATCGCTTATCGCCAAGCAGGTTTAATGCCGCCGATGGGAAATCGCCAGCTGGCTGTAAGTTAAAGACTGAAGCGATAAGCTCAGCTGTATTAGCGGAAGATGGCTGGCGCTCCGCTTTTGCTAAAACGGAAATCCATTTATTTAAAGCCGCATTATTCTGTAATGACTGGATTTCAGCCAGCGGCCCGCAGATTCCCGGAACAATTAGATGAAGTTCTGGCTGCTGTTGCATGCGCCGGGTTAACTTGCTGCCTGTTGCTGGCGGCGTATTTCGTAGAGGCTAACGGCAGTCGCAACCGAAATATTCAGGCTTTCGACACTGCCCTGCATGGGAATGGATACAAGCTCGTCACAGGCTTCGCGCGTCAATCGCCGCATGCCTTTACCTTCCGAGCCCATAACCAGGGCAACACGGTTATTCATCCTGGTTTGATAGATTGAATGCGAACTGTCACCGCTGGTTCCGATAACCCAGACATTTTCCTGCTTGATAGTATCCAGTGCCCGGGCAAGGTTTGATACCATAATGTAAGGAACTGTCTCGGCAGCACCGCTGGCCACATTCCTGATTACAGGTGTCAGTGCCGGGCTGCGATTTTTTGAAACGATAACCGCATCAACACCGACCGCATCAGCTGTACGTAAACAGGCACCGATATTATGCGGATCCTGCACTTCATCAAGCACCAGTAACAAAACAGACTCTTTCTGCAAAACATCTTGCAGTGAAACCTCCCTGGATTTGTCATGGCGAATTTCCGCAACCACACCCTGGTGACGGGCTTTCGGGCATTTCTCTTTTAGCCTGTCATTTGCAATTGCCTGAACCGAAACACCTGAATTTTGTGCAATACTCAGAATTGTTTTGATACGGTTATCGTTGCGTCCCTGCTGTACAAAAACCTGCAACACGTTTTCCGGTTGCTGCCTTAATGCTGCCTCAACAGCATGTATGCCATAGATCAGTTCGTTAGGTTTCTTTGCCATGTACTTTAGTTGTATCTATTAATGGTCAATGCGATTTGATCCGCACCCTGACTTGTATACGGACCTAATTGTCTTCCAGAAGCTCAAAGTCTATCTTGCGCTCATCCATATCAACCCTGGCAACTCGAATGCGTAACTTGTCGTTCAGGCCGTAAGTCAAACCGCGATTCTCACCGACTAACATATGCGTTTTAGGATCGAAAACATAATAATCTTTTGGCAAATTGGTTATGTGTATAAGACCTTCAACAAAATGTTCGTCCAGTTCAACAAAAAGGCCGAACTGTACTACACCAGTAATGTGCGCATCATAAGTCTCGCCAACTTTATCCAGCATGTACTCGCATTTCAGGGCAAATTCAGCATCACGTGTCGCTTCGTTTGCGCGGCGCTCATTGGTTGAACAATGCTCGCCCATTAGCAACATACGTTCCTGGCCATACATATAGTCTGATTTCTTGTTGTTACGTACAATATGTTTTAATGCACGGTGAACCAGTAAATCGGGATAACGCCTGATCGGTGAGGTGAAATGTGTATAGTGCGTCAGGGCAAGGCCAAAGTGGCCATCATTTTCAGCTTTGTATATCGCCTGTTTCATCGAACGCAGCATTAATGTCTGAATCATATGATAATCATCACGCGTTTTTATTTCTGCACTTAATGCAGCATAGTCACGCGATTCAATTTTTCTGCCAGGTTCGCCCAGTTTCAGGCCGAGATCAGACAGGAAACCACGCAGGTCTTCAATTTTCTCATCGGCCGGATCTTCATGCACCCGGTACAGGCACGGGTATTTGCTTTTAGCAATAAATTTAGCCGCACTGACATTGGCTGAAATCATGCATTCTTCAATGATTTTATGCGCATCATTTCTTACCGAAGGTTTAATACTTTCGATGCGTTTATCATCATTAAAGTGGATAACGGTTTCCGTGGTATCAAACTCGATAGTACCGCGCGCCCTTCTTGCACCGTCCAGGCATTGATACATATCATTCAAATTAACAATATGCGGATAGATATCGCCAGCAATTATTCCGCTGCTATTATCCTCCAGTGCCTGCGCTACCTGGGTATAGGTAAGCCGTGCATGTGAACGCATAACCCCTTCCTTGAAGTCATAGCTTTCAATTTCACCCTGCTTGTTGACCATCATTTCGCAAACCATGCACAGGCGGTCAACCTCCGGGTTTATCGAACATAAGCCATTCGATAAAGATTCAGGAAGCATCGGCACCACACGGCCGGGGAAATAAACCGAGGTTGCACGATCGTAGGCTTCTTCATCAAGCGCTGATCCGATAGCAACATAATGTGCAACATCGGCAATGGCTACAAACAGTTTCCAGCCGCCGCCATTTGATTCATCACGAGGCTGGCAATGTACCGCATCATCAAAGTCACGCGCATCTTCACCATCAATGGTAACTAACGGCAAACTGCGTAAATCCAGCCGGTTCTGTTTATCACTATCATTAACACTATCGCCAAAAGCATCTGACTGCTGTACAACTTCATCTGGAAACTCATAGGGAATGCCGTGGTTATGAATCTCAATTTCGATTTCCATACCCGGTGCCATGTGGTCACCGATAACATCGCTTACCTTACCCACCATCTGCTTTCTTTTTGTCGGCTGGCTGGTGATCTCAACTTTTACGATCTGGCCCGGGCTTGCGCCGCCAAACTTATCCGCAGGAATCAGGATATTCTGTGTAATACGTTTATTATCAGGTACCACGTAGGCGATACCTTCATCGTCAAACAGGCGGCCGATCAGCGTTGTATTGGCGCGTTCCACCACCGAGACAATCGAACCTTCACGTCTACCGCGGCGGTCAACACCGGCAACGGTGGCAACGGCCTGGTCACCATGCAGCACACCGCGCATCTGTTTGCCACTGAGGAACAGGTCGTCTCCGCCCTCATCAGGCACCAGAAAACCAAAGCCATCGGCGTGAGCGATAACGTGGCCGCGTATGAGGTGTTTTTCATCAACAGGCAGATAACCGCCGCGTCGATTCTGTACCAGCTGGCCATCTCGTACCATGGCATTAAGACGGCGTCTTACGCCCTCTTCCTGGTCAGGCCTGACCTGCAGCTCTTTAAACACCGAAGTCTGGGTCATCATACCGGCTTCGGTAATGGTTTTAAGAATCAAAGTACGGCTGGCAACGGGGTTATCGTAACGATTTGCCTCCAGTTTCGCTTCCGGATCTTTAATCTTCTTATTGCGTTTTAAAGCATGCTTTTTAGGCCTGCGCTTTCTTGGTTCTTTTTTAGTTTGCGGAGCTTTATTTTCCGTAACCTTTTTTTCTGTCGCTGTTCCCGCTTTCTTGCGGAAAGTCGATGCAATCTTGTTCTTTAGTTTTGTTAACATAATAAATAATATAAATGGAGCCATCCTTTGATAGCTGGTAGTAATGTAAGCTGTAAATTTAGCCTGAAAGCAGTCGCGCGGCTATATCCTATTGTGATTTTAACCGATAATGAATTGACATTAAGGTGATCGCCTTGTAAAGTTCGTCGCTTGAAAATTCAGCACTTGCCGAGGTGGCGGAATTGGTAGACGCGCTAGCTTCAGGTGCTAGTGGGCTTTGGCCCGTGGAGGTTCAAGTCCTCTTCTCGGCACCATTTACGAACAATAACAAATCCTGCATATTTTCGCAAGACATTGTTTTTAAATAATATTTCTCTACTTACTTTTCTTGCAGCAGCGATACTTCCATGAATAAACTGCTATCCACTAAATTCTCACTGTTATTAATCCTTAACTTTTTCTACAGTAGTTCTGTATTTTCCATGTCAGAAATACCCGAAGACTCTAACAATTACCAGCCTGCTGACTGGTCAAAAAGTCAGTCTGCAGAAATTGATGCAAATATTGCTATAGAAAATAATGACCTGAGATTACTGGGGTTTGCCGGTAGAAACCACAACATTCCAGGCGTTAGCAGCAGCGAAGTGCAAAATGTTATTGATAAATGCGGAATTCGCTATTTTGAAGAGTTTGGTGATGTTGTTAAAAGCAACAACCAGCTCACATTAATGAAGCAGGCCCGGGATTACGCTCTGCAATACAACACAGCTATCCTCGAAACCTGTAGCAGCAATAAGTAGCAGCCTATCGATTAATCAGACCTGGATTAATCAGACCCGGGTTAATCAGTCCTGGCTTAATCAGACCTGGCGATTCGGAACTTCATTCCATAAAGCATCAGTAAAATCAAAAACCAGGGACTTAGCGATAAGGTACTACTATCGTCTGAACTTGCGACAGGCTTCGTACTGAATGTTGTTGTAACCTTGTAAGATTGATTCAAGCCAGCCAGTATCAAACGCAGTGACAACCAGGTAATAGGTAGTCCCTTCAACCAGTGTTACCTTAATTGTTTCCGTAATATCTGTGCCTATACTTTGTACAACAACAACGCCATTCGCATCGGTAAGATACAGGTCGAGATCACTGTTTCCGAAGTCACTCAGCACGATAGTATAAACTTCATCAGTACCGGTAAACTGAAATACATCGGTATCATTCGAAAGATCATTCACCGTATCACTAATAACATTGCTCAGATCAACCGGTATAGCATTCGATATATCAAAGGTAGGTGCTGTTGTTGTCGTTAAAGTACCGCCACCATCAGTAGCCGTTGTAGCGGTGCCGCAGTTGTCACTGCCGCCAATTCCGGTAGAAACCAGAACATCACCGGTACCCTGTTGCAGGGTTATCAGATTATCGCTGGTATCAAAGAATATGTTGTCTGAGCAGGCAATTTTAATCACAGCTGTTGTACTCGGCGTATCCGGCAGCGTTACCAGGGCTTCACCATCATTAGCTGTTGTTGTCAGGCTGCTGAAAGTTACCCCGCTATCAGTGGATAATAAAATATCGACATTGGCACAATTTACCGGCGCCTGTTCTGTACAGGCAGCATTCCACTCAATAACCTGATCCTGTGTTGTATCCAGCGTAATCGCTGTTGCGCCGGTGTAAACGGTGAATGGACCTTTTGTTTCATCAACCACAACCTGCATATCATCTTCATCCAGGTTATTCATATTATCACGTACCGTTAAGCGGAAATTCATGGTGCGTGACAGGCTAGGCAGACGTTCGGCTTTATCATCAACGCCAGACACTATTGTTTCCATACGCGGAAGTGTTCTCACCGGCGAAGTACTCGGTGCAAAAGATCGAAATAAAGGGTTATCACCCAGGTCTGAACCAAAAGTCGCAGAATTGGTTGCGGTACCAATATCCATTTCGTCCCATTGATATGACAATGTATCCGGATCTCCATTGGTTTCATTACCCGTCAATTCAAAAGGCGTTAGACCAGGAATACTAAAGTTAGCACCCGCATCTGCTGTGGGTGCAGCATTACCAGGCGCAGTTACATCTGCACAGGCACTTCCGCCACCAACACGGGAAAAGTCGATGATTTCCGCGATACTGCCTGCATGAAAAACATCTTCACTAATACCAGTGGTTGTCGTGCTTACCGCAGTAGTTTGCACATCTTCCGAACCACAGATACCGGCATATGCCATGATTGTAGTACCACTGCCGGGTTCATAAGCCGTTGTAGCATTACGATTACCGCCACCGCAACTGGCGGTGGTTGCGTTAAAGGTATGATTCGCGCCAAACTGGTGGCCGAGTTCGTGGGCAACATAATCAATATAATAAGCATCACCGGTAGGATCGGGCAGACCGGTAACACCCTGTGATTTATGCAATAAATCAGTTGGTAGTACAGGTGAAACATCATTACAGACAACACCCAGGCCTGCGACACCACCGGCACCGGTCGAAAAGATATGGCCTAAATCATAATCGGCTGGCAGTACGCCTTTTGTTGTTTCGATATAATCCTCGGTTTCAAATAATAAGGCTATACCATCATCATTTGATAATTCACCCTGCGTGGTTGAAATCAGGTCTGAATTATCCGTAATTAAAACCAGGGTAATACCTAAGTCACGCTCATATATATTGTTGACACGATTAATAGCTGTAGCGATTTCAATCTGAGTATTATCAACATCATTAGCGGCTACTGTCTCGCTGTATTCAAAGGTTGCACCCACAGCAATCTCATAGGTAAGTAATTCATTATCTATACGGGCACTTATTTTTTGCTGATAGTTAGCAAACTTCTGAGCCTGCTCCTGTGATTGAGATAGCGCATCGACACCACATGAGAACTGTTTAGGTCCAGCACTGACATAATCATGTTTATAAAAGCTGCGATAGTAAGCTTCAGCATTTCTATCCGGATCAATAAACACTACGCCCTTGTCAGTAGTCAGGTAACCATGAAACCGGGTTGCGCTTATATCAAGACGACCGGTAATAGCGGCATTACTTGCTGAACGTACCCGGTAAGTCTTGAAGTCCGGGTATTGTGCCGCCAGGCCCGGCGCCATAATGGGCGATTCTTCTATAAAAAAGTTATGCATTTCGCCATTGGGTAATGGCAGCTCGATAGTGGCCGAATCAGCATAGGTTCGTTCTAGCGGCGCAGCAAACATCACGTCTTTTAATTTTGAAATATCTGCGCGCAAATAACGCTGTTTTGATAATGAAGAGGTGCCTGATTTTAGCTGAAGCGCTGCGGGCTCATCTGTCCATATTCCATCGTTAGCACCTGCATTTGACGCGTATATTGATAATGAAATAACAACAGGCAATAAGTATCTTTTTAAATCCATAAGTCATGTCTAATATAAAAGGTATTGTAATTAACTATTTATAGTCGATTGTTCGAGCAATTCCCTGAATTATTGCATAGAAAACCATAATTCTGCACGGTGAAAGGTGCAATACAAAGCAGGTCCCGTTTTACAGCGATAGTTTTCTTAATCTAAGTGAGTTTTTGATAACTGTTACCGGGCTAAAGCTCATGACGGTGGTAGCAATCATGGGGACAGTAACACTCCAAATACCGATTACAACACACCCGTAGCAACGGGCACATCCAGACTTTTGAAAACAAAACTAAAAAACAGGTTTTGCCGTCTATTTATCAACTCTGATAGAAAAGTTCTGGATTATGGCTTATGTTTTCATTTCCCGATTTTTTAATTGTGCCTGTTTCCACAATAAAAACACCGCCGGAATCACCATCAATGTTAAAACGGTTGCACTCACCATACCGCCAACCATGGGTGCTGCAATGCGTCGCATCACTTCCGAACCGGTTCCGCTGCCAAGCATAATGGGCAATAAACCGGCAATTATTGCTGCCACCGTCATCATGATCGGCCGTACCCTTAACAATGCGCCATCAATAACGGCAGACCGGACATCTGCTACTGTAAGTTCAGCTCCTGCCCTTTCGGCCGCAGCTTTATGCTGCTCGTAAGCCCGGTTTAAATAAACCAGCATAATCACACCAATTTCTACCGCAACACCTGCCAGGGCGATAAAACCAACACCGACAGCAACCGACAGATTGTAATCAAGCAGGTACAGTAACCAGAAGCCCCCGATTAACGCTAAAGGTAAAGTCCCCATGATGATCATCACTTCAGTCAGATTCCGGAAGTTCATGTATAACAGAAGGATGATAATTACTAATGTCACCGGTACAACCGTGGTTAGCCGTTCAATTGCCCGCACCATGAATTCGTACTGACCTGACCACGAAATAGAATATCCCGGCGGCAGTTTGATTTTGTCGGCTACAGCCTGTCGGGCGTTCTGCACATAAGAACCAAGGTCACGGCCTTCGATATCGATATATATCCAGCCGTTTAGCCGTGCATTTTCCGTTTTAATCATACCCGGACCACTATCAATATGAATATCCGCGACTTCTGCCAGTGGAATTCGTGCGCCAGATGGCGTAACTACCGGCAGGTTGCGCAGTTTTTCCAGCGAATCGCGTACATCTCGCGGGTAACGCACATTGATCGGGTAACGTTCAAGGCCTTCTACTGACATGCCTACACGCATGCCGCCCAGGGCAGTTTTTACTACTTCCTGTATGTCTGCGATATTCAGCGCAAATCGTGCCGCTTCACGCCGTTTAATATCCACCGTGACATAACGTCCTCCGGCGACGCGTTCGGCGTACACTGACACTGTGCCTGGCACGTCATTCAACACCTCTTCAATATCTTTACCCACTTCCTGGATGACATTGAGATCTGGTCCGGCAACTTTTATTCCTACTGGTGTTTTAATTCCCGTTGCCAGCATATCAATGCGGTTTTTAATTGGCATCACCCATGCGTTAGTCAGGCCGGGAAACTGAACCAGTTCATTCAGTTCTTTTTTTAGCCCGGACATAGTCATACCCTCTCGCCACTGGTCGCGAGGCTTGAGTAGAATCGTGGTTTCAATCATGGTTAAAGGCGCCGGGTCAGTTGCACTTTCGGCGCGGCCAACTTTACCGAATACCCGTTTTACTTCGGGCACTGTTTTTATCAGTTTGTCTGTTTGTTGCAGCAGTTGCTGCGCCTTGCCTATAGAAACTGCAGGAAAAGTGCTGGGCATATACAACAGATCACCTTCATCAAGATCAGGCATAAATTCTGAACCCAGTTGACTGAGCGGCCAAAAACCAACAATAACCAGTAACAGGGTTACCAGCAGAACCGTTTTGGGTGAATGCAAAACCATATTGATAAATGGTCGATAACCTGCAATCAACACGCGGTTAATCGGGTTCTTATGCTCAGGTGTAACATGACCGCGAATAAAGTAACCCATTAATACCGGTACCAGCGTAATGGATAAGGCTGCCGCCGCTGCCATAGCAAATGTTTTGGTATAAGCCAGCGGAGAAAACATGCGGCCCTCCTGTGCTTCCAGGGTAAACACCGGGAGAAAGCTCAGGGTAATAATTAACAATGAAAAGAAAAGTGGCGGTCCGACTTCCATCGCTGCCTCACGCATTACCTGCCAACGCCTTGCTTCAGTTAGACCGTTGGCCTCGGTAGCTTCAGCCTGCTCCAAATGTTTATGCACGTTTTCTATCATCACAATAGCTGCATCTACCATGGCACCGATAGCTATTGCTATGCCGCCAAGCGACATAATATTTGCATTGATTCCCATGCGCTCCATAATAATGAAAGCAACAAGAATCCCCACTGGCAGGGAAAGCATGATTACCAGCGCCGAGCGCAGGTGAAAAAGAAATACGGCACAAACCAGTGCAACAACGATAAACTCTTCGATCAGTTTGCTTTTTAAATTATCAACCGCGCGATTTATCAGTGCTGAACGGTCATAAGTCTCGACTATTTCAACGCCTTCCGGCAGGCCGCGTGCAAGCTCTTTAAGCCTCGCTTTAGCAGCATTGATCGTAGTCAGGGCATTTTCACCAAAACGCATTACAACAATACCGCCAACGACTTCACCCTCGCCATCCAGCTCCGCAACACCACGGCGCAATTGCGGCCCCAATCGTATCTGCGCGACATCTTTTAACAGGATAGGTGTTCCCTGCTCATTGACACCAAGCGGTATGTGCCGTAAATCATCCAGTTCGTCAACATAACCTGTGGCCCTTACCATATATTCTGCTTCAGACATTTCTATTACGGAGCCGCCGGTTTCCTGGTTGCCCCGTTGAATCGCTTTCCTTATTGTTGATAACGGCAAGCCATATGCGCGCAAACTATCTGGATCCAGTACTACCTGGTACTGTTTAACCATGCCACCGACAGTAACCACTTCGGATACACCGTGGACGGTCTGCAGCTCATATTTTAAAAACCAGTCCTGTAAACTACGCAGCTGTGACAGGTCATGATTACCGCTACGATCGACCAGGGCATATTCATAAACCCAGCCCACACCGGTAGCATCCGGCCCCAGTTCGGGCCGCGCATCCGGCGGCAGTTTGCTGGCAACCTGGCTCAGGTATTCAAGTACACGTGAACGTGCCCAGTACAAATCAGTACCGTCTTCAAAAATAACGTAAACGTAAGAGTCGCCGAAAAATGAATAGCCGCGTACATTGACTGCTTTAGGTACAGATAACATGGCGGTTGTTAACGGGTAAGTTACCTGGTCTTCCACCACTTGCGGTGCCTGCCCGGGATAGCTGGTTTTGATAATGACCTGAACATCCGATAGATCAGGCAAGGCATCTAACGGTGTTTGTTTAATAGCATATATACCCAGCCCTACCAGAATAAAGGTCAGCATCAATACCATAAACCGGTTACCTATTGACCAGTCAATAATTTTCGCAATCATGATTACATGCCCCCGCCATCGGTAGCATCAGGCTCTGCCATTCGATTCAGACTGGCGCGCATACTCGCTTCTGAATCAATCAGAAACTGACCGGAAGTAACAATTTTTTCTCCGGCCTTAAGACCTTGTAAAATTTCAACATAATTTCCGCTCTCGATGCCTGCTTTTACATTCCTCGCTAAAAACTTTCCTTCACCCAGTGCGACAATAACGCGCGACTCTCGCCCGGTTCGAATCAAACCTTCCAGTGGAATAACAACATTTTCCTCTTTGACTCCGCCAAATATTTTCACATTGGCGTACATATTCGGCTTTAGCTCTTCACCTGGATTTTCAAAACGCAATCGAACTTTTAAGGTTCGTGTTTTTGGATCAAGGCTGGGATAAATATATTCAACATTGCCCTGCCATGTTTTTCCGGGAATGTAAGACAGGCTGACTTCGGCAGATTGCCCCACTTCTACCCAGGCTGACTGACGTTCGAATACTTCTGCCAGCAGCCAGACACTGGACAAATCACCAAGCGTCATCACTTTCATTGCAGGTTTTACAAACATGCCTTCACGTACAGGAAGGTCTGAGACCACACCATCCTGTGGCGCGTATATTGAAATTCTCTGTTTAACTTGTTTGCTATTCTCCAGCTGTTTAATCTGTGACATAGAAATGCCTAATGCAGACAATCGCTCTTTTGATGCACGTATCAAGCCTTTATTGCCGGACTTGATTGCAGTAACCAGTTCTTCCTGTGCGTTGACCAGCTTGGGGGAATAAATATCGAATAGAAAGTCACCTTTTTTAAAACGGTCGCCTTCAGACTGAACTGCCAGTTTTTCTATCCAGCCTTCAGTTCGTAAATGAATGTGGCTGACTTTTGATTCATCATAATCAACATAACCCACGGTATCGATGCCGCGCCATAAGCGTGTCAGTTCAGCTTCAGCTGTCCTAACACCAAGGTTCTGTACCACTGCTGGAGAAATTCTCACTATACTGTCGCTGGCATCCTCACCCGCATAATAAGGAATTAAATCCATACCCATTGGTGACTTGCCAGGTTGGTCACGGCGATAATTCGGGTCCATCGGCGCCACCCAGTAAAGTATTTCTTTTTCTTCTTCAGCCCAGGCGACGGGTGAAAATACTGCAGTAAATATACTTGCAACCAGTATTGCTGAGACAGATAGTTTTGTAAAAGTAATAGTGTTATTCATGATCACAGTTCTCCGGTGACATAAAGTATTTGAGCTTGCGCTACTGCCCGATCGACACGAATGCGTAAATCTTCCAGGCGGACGTCCAACTCGGTAATCTGCGCGCGCATTAAGGTGTTAAATTCAGTAACACCGCTTTGGTATGCATTCAAGGCAGCCTTTGAATTATTTTTTGCCGCCTTTAGCAGACTGTTTTTATATAGCTCTTCACGCTCACCTAAGCGTTGCCATAAATTCAGATTCTTGTCGTATAGCTGCTTCAACTTGCGTAATCGATCATCTTTGATATAAGTCGCCGCCGCAATTTTCTGCTGATGCGATGCAACAGATTTGTCCTGCCGATTGCCAGTAAACAAAGGAACATCCAGGCTCACCATGGCTGTGGCAAAATCAGCGCGTTCAGTCCCGTCAGGGTTATTGCCTGAGCGGTAACCGTAATCAAGCAGCAGGCTCCAGCCGGGCTTATAATCCTGCCTGGCAATTTCTGTCATTTGTCTGCTGGCGCTGACACTTGCATTTTGTGCCCGAATTAAAGGATGCTGTGGAATTACCTGGTTAAGGTCGATATTCTCCGGCAGCAAGGGCAGTGCCGGAAAGTCTGCACTGATGCTGTTCCATGCAATATCACCTATCCACTGTGCCAGGTTTGCACGGTAGTTTCCTTCCCGTGTCTGTATTTTTGTTGCCCGGTCATCAAGACGGGACAGTTCAAGCCCGGCAAGCACAACATCCTGCTGATTGGCTCGACCGGCGGCATAATTGGCTTCGGTAATTTTTACAAGTTCGGAAAACAGCTGACGTGTTTCTCGAATAATTTGATAGGCCGTTATTTCGTAAAATAAATTTAAATAATTTTCACGCACGTCCCGCAGTATCTTTAATCTGGCGTCATCTGCCATTGCCAGCGCTGAACTGGATAGAAATTGCGATTGTTGCTGCTTCAGGGCAAGTGAGTTGCCGCGCGGAAAGTTTTGTTGCACGCCAATTTTTAGTTGCGTCATTTGCTCCTGTTCAAGATCAAATGTATCGACAGGCACATTGACAGCGCCTAAACGTAGTTTTGGATCGGGCAAGGTATCATCGGCAACCGACGCTTCATCAAATGAACGTGAAGTGGCCCTGAAGTTTTCCACCATTGGATCAGCCTGTATAGCTATTTGTTCTGCCTGTTTCAAACTCAATGCCTGCGCATCAGAAACAGCTAGCAGCACAAATAAAACACTGCCGAATAACGGTTTTATATTTTTTAAAATGTAATGACACATGGCCATCTCCATAATTTATAAACAGTCATACAACGGTAATAACCGTTAATACAACCCGGGTAGATCGTTTATTTTTTAATTATGAAGATTCGCAGGTGGCCGCGAGGGAGGTGTTAATTCTCTAACAAGAATATTTTCAGATACGGTTATTGATTCAGAAACATCTTTAAATACGGGGACATAAGAAGATTGCTGCACAACGATGGAAACGGACATACCCATATCACATTGACCGGCACAGTCAGTGCCATCACAGCAACAGCATTGCTTGCTGTTATGTTGCGGCTGTTCACTGCTCATCATACCCGACATGTCGTGAGTCATCATATCGTGTGACCCCATCATGCCGTCATGCTTAGACATCACCATTTCTTCCATATCGCAGTGAGAATCCTGTATTGCCAGCGCACCACGAACGGGCGCTATCACCATTAACATGATGAGCAGGTAGTGCAGAAATCTGGAATGCTTGACGTTCACAGCTTAATAATAGCCTTTTTTCGTGATGATTCAATCTTTAATGTGCATACCGGGTTAGTAAGCGAGCCAGGATGAAAGTTCAGCACGATTAATATTTCCACTTACGACCGGGTCTGGCGACCTTCTAATGTATAAATATCACCTGGCTTTTAACCGGCACAAATCGAAATCCAGTGCCAGCCGATTCAGAACTTAATCAAACGGATGATTCAATATAATCGTTTCATCACGCTCGGGTCCTGTCGAAACGATATCAACAGGAACACCAACAACTTCTTGCAGGCGATTTAAATAATTTCTCGCATTCTCCGGCAGATCATCCAGGCTTTTTGCGCCGACAGTTGACTCTGACCAGCCAGGCATTGCTTCATAGACAGCTTCACACTGTTCAATAGCATCTGCACCTAATGGCGGCATATGCAGGCTCTCACCCTGGTAGTTATAACTGTTACAGATACGAATGGTTTCCAGGCCGTCCAGTACGTCGAGCTTGGTAATGCACAAACCCGTTAAGCTGTTAATCTGTGCTGCACGACGTAAAGCAACCGCATCAAACCAGCCACAGCGACGGTCACGACCGGTGGTCGCACCGACTTCATGCCCTACAGTTGCCAGGTGATGACCGATGGTTGGATCATCTTTATCATCATCAAACAGTTCGGTCGGGAATGGTCCGGCACCAACACGCGTTGTATACGCCTTGGTTATACCCAGAATGTAATCTAAATCTTTAGGGCCGATACCGCTACCGGTACAGGCACCACCCGCCGTTGTATTGGATGAAGTAACATACGGGTAAGTACCCTGGTCGATATCCAGTAAAGTGCCCTGCGCACCTTCGAACATAATGCTTTTACCCTGTTTACGGTAAGCATCAATAATCGCAGGCACGTCCGCAATCAATGCCAGCAGTTTCTCACGGTAACCAAGCACTTCATCAAGGACGGTTTGATAATCGACTTCGTCCTGCTTGAAATAATGTTTTAGTGAAAAATTGTGGTACTCCATGACACCAGCAAGTTTCACCTTGAATTTTTCCAGGTCTTTCAGGTCTGCAAGACGAATACCGCGACGCGACACCTTATCCTCATAGCATGGACCAATACCCCGGCCGGTAGTGCCGATTGCTTCTTTACCGCGTGCGATTTCACGCGCCTGGTCGAGCGCAATATGATAAGGAAGAATTAACGGGCAGGCTTCAGAAATACCAATACGCTCACTGGCCGGAATGCCGCGCGCTTCCAGTTCACCCAGTTCCTTGAACAGAGCATTGGGTGATAAAACCACACCATTACCAATCAGGCAGGTAACGTTGTCACGCAAAATACCTGATGGAATCAAATGCAAAACGGTTTTTTCTTCACCAATAACCAGTGTATGACCAGCATTGTGCCCACCCTGAAAACGTACAACAGCAGCAGCGCGTTCGGTTAATAAATCAACAATTTTACCTTTACCTTCATCGCCCCATTGGCTTCCGAGTACAACGACATTTTTAGACATGGTTAAACCTTAAATTCATAATATCAAAATTTTTAAAACGTGAAATAGACATTGCTGTATCCATAATGAATGACGGTACACTTTTATTCTTTCACAACCCACTTGCCATCAACCTGGCAAAGACTTTTATTACAACCCATTAATGCAGCATCCGATTGCTGACCGGGCAGTTGCTCAACAACAATATTACCCTGTGCACGCAATTCGGCAATGGCTTCAATTAAAGTGACATCGTCAGCCACCGGCGCAAATATTTTTTCTGCACGTACAAACTGTTTTTTCGAGAGACGGCATAGCACTTTCAGATCGGTGCTAAAACCGGTTGCCGCGCGTGCGTTACCAAACAGCTTACCGATATCATCATAACGGCCACCGCGCGCAATCGCCTGCCCAAGCTGTGGTACAAATGCCGCAAAAACCACACCGGTTTTATAGTGATAACCGTGCAGTTCAGCTAAATCAAAATGAACTTTAATATCGCCAAAACGTTGCTGCATTAACTCGGCCGTTTTCTCAAGATAATCGATAGCCTGCTGAACAGCTGCATCGGCTTTCGCCAGTACTTTCCTGGCGCGCTCAAATACAGAGCTGTCACCATTTAGTGATGATAAACCTGACAGCATCGCCTTAACGTCAGCGTCAATATCCAGCGATTCAAGTAACGCATTAATTTCGGTCACTGCTTTACGCTGCAGCATATCAAACAGCTGGCCTTCCACCTCATCAGATAAACCTGCCTGTTTTGCCAGGCCTCGATAGATATCCACATTTCCCAGGTCGAGGTAAATATTTTCCACTTCCATAGCTGAAAAGGTTTGCAGCATTAAACCGAGAATTTCAACTTCAGATTCTATGCCCGCATGGCCATAAAGCTCTGCGCCAACCTGCAGCGGGCTGCGGCTGTCACCGATAGATTCAGGGCGGGTACGCAAAACCGTACCGATGTAACACAGACGCGTTGCAGTGTCGCTGCGCAACTGGTGTGCATCCATACGTGCAACCTGCGGGGTCATATCGGCACGTATGCCTAAGGTTCTGCCAGACATCTGGTCGACCAGCTTAAAGGTTTGCAGGTCCAGATCGTGGCCAGTACCGGTTAACAATGATTCAATAAAATCAATAATCGGCGGTATTACCAGCTCGTATCCCCAGGTTGCATACATATCCAGCAGCATACGTCGCGCTGCTTCGTATTTTGCCGCCTGTTCCGGCAGGATTTCATCAATACCTTCCGGTAATATCCAGTGTTGTTTTGTTGTCATATTAATTTTTTACTGAAGGTAACTATTGAATCAGGTACAGGATAATTACACCTATTGCCATGCTGGCAAAGCCCATGCTTCTCAGAACATTATCGGGTAAACGTGCAGCCTGGGACATCGCATCACGCCAGCCTTTTGGGCTTAAAAATGGCAGCATACCTTCTATAACCAGCACAAGTGCAAGCGCAGGAATAATACTGTCCCACATTATTTATTTTTTCTTGCCTGACGGATCTTTGAAATAACGGAAATAGTCTGAATCCGGCTGCAGCAAAATCACATCGCCCGCAGTAGAGAAGTTGTTAGTGTATGCAGTTAAGCTACGGTAAAACTTGTAAAACTCTCTATCTTTATTAAACGCTTCAGCATAGATCTCTGTTGCACGTGCATCACCTTCACCGCGTGCGATTTCTGAGTCACGGTAAGCCTCTGCAACCAGGATACTGCGCTGGCGATCAGCATCCGCCTGAATACGTTCCGAGGCTTCGTGGCCTTTAGAACGAAAATCACGTGCTTCACGTTCACGTTCTGCGCGCATACGCTGGTATACCGAACTACTAACGCGCTCCGGATAATCGACTTTCTTTACCCTGACATCGACAACTTCTATGCCCAGCGTTTTCGCCCTTTCTGATGCCTGCTGCGTCATTAGTTCCATGATGTGTGTACGGTCACCGGAGATGATTTCCTGAATGGTTCGCTTACCAAATTCGTCACGCAGGCCATTATTAATATTTTCATATAACAATCGACCGGCTGTGAGCTCATCACCCTGCGTGGTTTTGAAGTATTGAATGACTTCAGTAATGCGCCACTTAACATAAGAATCAACGATTAAATCCTTTTTCTCCTGTGTTAAAAAACGTTCGGGTTTCTGATCAATCGTTAGAATTCGATTATCAAACTTTCTAACATTGTTGATAAATGGAATTTTGAAATGTATACCCGGCTCAAAGTCGGATTCTATAATTTCACCGAACTGAAATAATATTGCTTTCTGACGTTCATCAACGGTAAACACCGACGCCCACAGCAGTAACGCCAACAGGGGAACAATGATTTTTAAACTATTACCGACCATTATCGTACTCCTCTTGAACGCAGAGCATCTATATTGCTACGTTGATTGCTTTGATTTACACCACTTTGGCGAATGTCTTTTAATATATCAGCTGATGTTTTTTGCTGGGCAGCTTCATCCGTTATACTCTTGCGGTCCATTAATTTATCCAGTGGCAGGTAAAGCAGGTTATTTCCACCTTCGACATCGACCATTACTTTGGAACTGTTGCTAAGCACCGATTCCATCATATCCAGGTACAAACGCTCCCGGGTAATTTCTGGTGCTTTTTTATATTCTTTCAATAGCTGGGTAAAACGTTCGGCCTCACCTTCAGCCCTGGCTATAACTTCATTTTTATAGGCTTCAGCTTCTTCGCGCATACGTGCTGATGCACCACGTGCTTTTGGAAGCACTTCATTTCTGTAAGCTTCGGCTTCATTCTTGAAACGCTCTTCATCCTCACGTGCCTGTGTTACATCATCAAATGCATCTTTAACCGCTTCCGGTGGTTTTGCACTCTGGATGTTCACTTTAAAAATGGTTAAACCGGTTTGATAATTATTCACAATTTCCTGAATAATTTCTTTCACCTGTATCGCAATTTCACCACGACCTTCGGTGATTACATAGTCCATTTTGCTGCGGCCAATACTTTCACGCAGCGCACTTTCCGTAATCTGTGACAGGGAAAGTTCAGGCTGCCTTACATTGAATAAATATTTTTCAGCATTATCAATCTGGTATTGAACGGTACCGTGAATATCAACAATATTTTCATCCTGCGTTAACATGGTTGAATTGATTGGAATAGTGTAAACCTTGGTTACGTCGACTTTTTCAACGCGTTCAATCGGAACGGGTAAATGCCAGTGCAAACCTTTTTGCGTGGTATCAACATGCTCACCAAAGCGGAAAACAATACCGCGCTCGGCTTCTTCGATTTTATAGAAGCCGGTTGCTATCCAGAAAACAAGTAATATGGCAACAATAAGGCCGATACCAATGCCGCCGCCGGAAATGCCGGAGCTGCTACCGCCAGATCGCCCGCCTTTACCGCCACCAAACAGGCTGCCGAATTTTTTCTGCAGATTTTTGAAGACCTCATCGAGATCAGGCGGCCCCTGATTACCACGATTGCCCCGATTACCGCCCCAGGGATCCTTGTCGCCATTGCCACCAGGTTCATTCCAGGCCATGTCGTGCTTTTGAGTGTTTTGCTCTCGCATATTCAATTTCCAAAATTCGCTATACTAGTTATGATTCTTTTGCTGTCACGCTATTAAAGATAAAACATCGCTGCAAACGCGACATTCTACCTGAATATTTCTGCATTAAAAGCTTTTTACCGCAGACTCGTCAGGCTACAGGGGTTTTTTATCTACTGCACCGCCGAGCTGATTAATAATTAAACTATTTTCTTTGTCCCTGTCCAGCCTCGGGCGCCTGCCCTGCTTTTAGTCAATGCTATACCAGCATTGATTCCAGGGCTATTTGTTCACGCGACTCAAACTGGTTCAAATCCCTTCGGGATATGCTTATTTCCAGTAAAAACCCGCCTTCGTCATCGATAGTTTCACTGCGTATTGCGCCAATCTCAAAAAGTCTGGCCCTGACACGGGCATCTGCCGGTGATAATGAAAGCGTCCCCTCAACCATCTGCTGTCTAAATAAATCAATGAGGGCTTGTTTGAGTAAATCAACCCCTTCACCCGATTCCGCTGAAAGCCAGATACGTTTTACCGAGCCGTCATCAGCATAATCCACACGTGGACTGGTGCCAGTCAAATCCACTTTATTCATAATATGAATGCAGGGGACCTTGTTCGCGTCTATCTGTGATAGCACCTTGTCCACCTCGTCAATATTGGCGTCACGATTATCATCCGCCGAGTCAATGACATGCAAAAGCAGCTGTGCCTCCGCAGTTTCAAGCAAGGTAGAGCGAAAAGCGTTAACCAGGTCGTGCGGCAGGTGGCGAATAAAACCAACCGTATCGGCAAGAATGACAGCAACATCGGGGCTCAGTTCTACGCGGCGCAGTGTTGGATCGAGCGTGGCGAACAGCTGGTCCTGCACATAAACATCGTCATGCGAAAGCACATTAAACAGGCTGGATTTACCGGCATTGGTGTAACCAACCAGTGATACTGTCGGTATTTCAGCCTTTTGTCGTGACTGCCTTCCCTGCTCGCGCTGTTTCTGGACCTTTGCCAGGCGTTTGTTTATCTGCTTGATACGGACGTTGAGTAAGCGGCGATCGGTCTCTAGCTGGGTTTCACCCGGGCCGCGCAGGCCGATACCGCCTTTTTGCCGCTCCAGGTGGGTCCAGCCGCGAACCAGTCGAGTAGACAGGTGCTTCAAGTTGCGCAAGTTCAACCTGCAACTTACCCTCGAATGAACGGGCACGCTGGGCAAATATATCCAGAATCAAACCGGTACGATCTAGAACGCGACACTCAATCAGTGTCTCGAGATTGCGTTCCTGTGAGGCAGCTAATGCATGATTAAACAGAACCAGGTCAGCATCATACTGCTTTACCAGTTCAGCAATTTCTTTAGCCTTACCACTACCGATAAAATATTTAGGATCAGCACGTTGCCTGCTGGTAGTCGCTATCGACAGGATGTCCGCCCCGGATGACAGTACCAGCTCTTTGAATTCAGACAGGTTTTCTCGATGAGCTTCATCGAAAATGTCCATGTGGACAAGGATTGCGCGGTTACCACCTTCTACGCGTTCTAGATCTAACATTTAAGTATACAAATCAACCATTAAATTTAATCGATAAAGTGGAAAACGATAACGTCCACTTCAGGTTTGTGACAGTTCCGTGTCTTTGCTAGCCACCTGGTCCGGACGCCCTAACTATATAACAATTTATGCTGCAGGAAACTTTCAATATTTTCTAAATGGAGGTTCCGCCGGATTACTCACACTCGTTAACTATACCGCCACGGACGGCGGCTATGTAATAAGATTGTCAGGAACAATCTTTACCTTCCTGCAGGCAAGGCTTCCGCGTCCCTCGACAACTGCTCCTGCGTTGTTCTACTTACGGGCGTCCTGCCCTAATGCTCACGCCCCTTACCTACTTCCTGTAGGCAAGGCTTCCGCGTCTGCTCACGCCCCTTACCTACTTCCTGTAGGCAAAAAAAATGGCCGCCCCTGGCGACCATTTCATATCGTCTGCATCATTATACTCAATTATCACTGTTACCGTCAGGCTCTCCCTCATCACTCCATTTAACCTGGCGAGAAGGCACAACCGTGGAAATTGCGTGTTTATAAACCATTTGCGTCACTGTATTTTTCAACAATACCGCAAACTGGTCAAAAGATTCGATTTGTCCCTGCAATTTAATGCCGTTCACCAAAAAAATAGAAACGGGTACTCTCTCCCTCCTTAGTGCATTTAAATAAGGGTCCTGTAAGTGATGCCCTTTAGACATAATTAATTCCTCGTTATTGTTATTATTTGAGGTTTGTGACCTATCTACCTGTGAATCGTTCCTGATTCAGTTACGTGTAAGCCAGTCTCTCTGGTCAGACAACTCACTTTATCGTGAATGGCCGCCACCCCCTTATGATAGTAAAATTTTGAGGTTTTTCAGGACTTTCGGTGTATTTAATGCATTTGGCTCAATAAAGTTACACTCTGTCTCTTTTCTCAACCATGTCATCTGCCGCTTCGCCAGTTGCGCTGTTGCTATAATGGCTTTCTCCCGCATTTCATCATAACCATACTCGCCATCAAGATATGCCCACACCTGCCGGTAGCCCACCGCACGTATCGATGGCATTTGCGCATTCAGGTCACCCCGCTGATACAGACCTTCAACCTCTTCCACGAATCCCTGTTGTAACATAATATCAAACCGTTTACTAATTCGCTTCCGTAATTCTACGCGGTCGGCAGGCATTAATGCGATTTTGATACGTCGATATGGGAACCGGTGAACTGCCTGCGCCTGCCAGTATTCTGTCAGAGTTTTTCCTGTAAAATCATAAAGTTCCAGTGCTCGCTTGATCCGCTGGGGATCGTTGGGGTGGATTCGTTCCGCGGAAACCGGATCAACTGATTTCAATCGATCGTGCATAAGCTGGATTCCGCCGCTTTCGGCCTCCTGCTCAATCGCCTGTTTAACCGCTTCATCGACTTCCGGCATATCCGCCATACCTTTTTGCAGGGCGTTAAAATACAGCATGGTGCCACCAACCAGAACCGGTGTGCGCTGCTTTGCCACACCCTGCCCCATTAACTGCATTGCATCATCGCGAAACTGCCCGGCCGAATAAACTTCGGCGGGGTCGATAATGTCAATGAGCTCATGCGGCGCCCGCTGCAATGTCTGCGCATCGGGTTTAGCGGTACCGATATCCATGCCGCGATAAACCAGTGCGGAATCAACACTGATTAAATCCGCAGGTACCTCTTCAAAAATGGAGATTGCCAGATCGGTTTTACCACTTGCAGTCGGGCCCATAATAAAAACCGCAATGGGTGAATCTGCGGCCTCGCCAGGCTGGATAATTAGATCATTCATTTTTGTATATTAAAGATTACTAACCACAGAGACACAGAGGCACAGAGTTAATTAAGTTAAAGCAACAAATATTCTCTGTGCCTCTGTGTCTCTGTGGTGAGATTTTGATTTTGCTACTGCTTACATTTGTCACAACTTAACGTCCACGCATAAAAAGCTTATCCAGCTCGGCAATACTCATCTGAATCCAGGTCGGGCGGCCATGGTTACACTGGCCGCTGCGTTCGGTGATTTCCATATCGCGCAGCAAGGCATTCATTTCTTCAATGCTTAACTTGCGGTTCGCCCGGATTGAACCGTGGCACGCCATGGTCGACAGTATTTCATTGATTTCCGTTTCGATCCTGTTACTGCTGCCATGCGTCAGTAAATCGGAAAGCACATCACGCAACAGGGTTTCTACATCACTGTTTGATAATACGACGGGCATCTGGCGAAGCTTGATGCTTTCATCTGCAACGCGATCAACTTCAAAACCCAGCTGTGAAAAGATAGAGACATTATCTTCCACCAGTTGCGCTTCCTTGCTGCTAACCGCCAGTGTCAATGGCACCAGTAAAGGCTGTGATTTAATGCCTTCGCCTTCGCGCGCTGTTTTTAGACGCTCATAGGTAATACGCTCATGGGCGGCGTGCATGTCCACCAGCACCATGCCGTGTGCATTTTCAGCCAGTATATATATACCGTGTAACTGCGCGCGGGCAAAACCCAGCGGCGGCATGTCGTGCGGAGATATTTCGCTTGCTGCTTCACCTGGTGTTTCAGCTGCAAACTCTGAATAAGCACGTCTTTGTTCAGCCACTGCCAGCGGCATTGTAGACTGCATGGGCCGGCGATCAGCTACCGGCTGTGAAGCAAACCCGGCAAATGCATTCGTTGCTGAATAAGCCGGCGAATCATTTTGCTGCGCTGTTGCTGAAGAGCCTGAAAAATGATGCAGTTCGTGAGAAGAGGTATCGTCACTGATAACCTCCGCCAGACTTTTATGTATTGCACGAAACAGAAAATCATGTATCTCGCGCCCCTGCCTGAATCGCACTTCATGCTTACCCGGGTGCGCGTTTACATCAACCATCGCCGGGTCACATTCAAAGAATAAAACATAAGCCGGATGCCTGCCATGAAACAGTACGTCCGAATAGGCCTGTCGTACCGCGTGGGTCACCAGCCGGTCTTTTACCACGCGGCCATTGACGTAAAAATATTGCATATCGGCCTGGCTGCGTGAAAATGTCGGCTGCGCTACCCAGCCCCACAAGCGAAGCCCCTGGTAGGCAAAATCCATATGCAATGCCTGCTCGATAAATGCCGGTCCAAGTATTTCCGCAATGCGTTTTTCCTGTTCAACACGGCTGTCAGCGGCGCGCAGGGCTTTTACAACACGCTGATTGTGGCGCAGTGTAATTCCCACATCAAAACGGCTGAGGGAAATGCGTTTTACAACATCTTCCAGATGTGAGAATTCGGTTTTTTCGGTACGCAGAAACTTTCGACGCGCTGGTACATTAAAGAAAAGGTCGCGCACTTCAATAGTGGTGCCAGGTTTGTTGGCGGCGGGCGCTATATCACTGGCAACACTGTTATTTATTGTCAGCTGCCAGGTTTCATCACCGCCCTGCCAGCAGGAAGTTAACTGCAGATGACTAACCGAAGCGATACTGGGCAATGCCTCGCCGCGAAAGCCCAGGCTGGCCACTTCTTCAAGATCATCGATACTGCGTATTTTACTGGTGGCATGGGGAGACAGTGACAGCACCAGGTCATCCTTATGAATGCCGCTGCCATTATCCGTTATACGGATCAACTTGGTGCCGCCCTGTTCTATATCAATAGAAATTTTCGTGGCACCGGCATCAAGGCTGTTTTCCAGCAGCTCTTTGACAACAGCTGCCGGCCGCTCTACCACCTCGCCTGCTGCGATCTGGTTTACCAGCTGTACCGGCATAGACTGGATTCTGCTAGATATTATTCGGCTATTTGTCGCCATAGGTGCAATTTGAGTGATGATAAAAGGTGCCTAGTTTATCTCATGATAATGGATATTTTTCAATTACCTGATAATTCGCCCCATGGTTATCAATTATCGACTCCACCAAAACAAACTCGTTAACCGACCAGGGTATAGAAAAAACCGGCTGATCATCCAGCCTCATCCTGTACTTCCTGATTAATGATACATGCGGCGTATAAAGGCGTTTTTCCTGCTGGTATCCACATTGCCCAAGTGCTTCACCGAGAGACTGGTTTAATTGCAGCAGCTCTTCCGGCACATGCTGGCAGCCCATCCAGAAAATTTTTGCCTTAGAAAATACGCCGAAATGGTTTAACTGGAATTCAAACGAAGGTAATTTAACGGATTGTGCCGCAGCATGCAGGCAATCTTTACGTTCGTCCGTGACTGAACCAATGAAGTGCAGCGTAATATGCAGGTTATGCTTCGGTACAACACGACCACCACTGGTCGACGGCATCCGGGATAAGGTTTCTTCAATGGAAAATCTGACCTGTTCATCTGGCCAAAGTGCAAAAAACAAACGTCGGGTTCTCATACCGCTAGCTTACAACTTTAAAGCGGCCACCTGAAGCCGAACTCTTCTAGTTCAACCAGCTTTGAATCTCGTCAGCTGTATCCTGGTCAAACTTCATACGGAAGCGGATATAGGGACCGGTTGCAGTATAGCTGGCGGCGGAAAAATCCCTGTCTTCAAACCCGTCAAAGTTGTAACCGGCACTCAGCCATATGTTGCGTGTCATGTTCCAGCCGACTGAAATACCGGTTGAGTATTTCATAACACTGGAGTTAGCAGAGTAAAGCGTATGCGCATGTACACCAACATCAAACCTGTCGTTAATGTCATGGCGGAATTCACTACCCAGTAACGCGGTTACGCCACTGTACTCATCAGTATCAAAATTATCGATAACATATTTCAGGCCAGCATTGATTGCCAGCTGGTTCCTGTTATCGATCAGGAAGTTTGTTGCAAAATTATCAATCAGCTTGCGCTGACGAGTCTTCGTACCGATAAGATCAGTTGTTGAGTCAAACTTGAAGTCAAGGCGGTTTAACGTAATCCAGCGTGACTGTAACGGACGGTAGGCAACAGAGAAGCGTATATCACCATCCATTATTTCACTGTTATCAGTGCGCTCCGTTTTAAATACTTTTGTACTGGCGGAATAACCAATGCCGCCTTTGAGGTTTCTTTCCCAGTTTACAATGGCGCCGTATTTATCTTCCTGCTCGGCAGTACGCATTTCAACGCGGTTATTTAATGTATAACTTGCAGCATTATAAGTAGCGCCAAGTGAAATAGCGGTGAAGTCATTATCGGCTGTACCCTGGGCAACAGGAACATTTGGGTTTAACGGTGTCGCACCTGGCGTACGAATTGTTTTCGCATGGTCAAAGGTAACGTCACCACTCCAGCGTTTTGAAATCGGGAAGCCCTGGGTCAGACCTAAGGTAGCAAAAGAACGGATACCGTTTTCATTGGTTTCCTGGTTTACAGCAGTATTGACCTGCGCATTAGTCCATGGTGTTGCACGTACACCCGCACGTGCCATCTGGGTATCCTGATCACGGCCAATCGTCCACTCGTTTTCTGCAAACAGGTTAACACTTGTAGTAATAAAGTAATCAGCACCCAGTATATAACGTGAAGGATAATCAACACTTTCATTGGCAGAACCAACGGCGATTTCAGCATTACCGCGAACTTTAACAGTGTCACCTAGCAGGCTCTTGCTGGCACCGAGTAACAACAGGTTGGAATCATTGGCAATACCGAGAGCATCGGTATCCCTGGCAATTCGACCACCGGCATTTAATGTGTAATCACGATCGTTATAGATGACATTAGCCTCCGCTACATTTCTATCAGCACCGCTGGCCAGTACATCTTCGTGATAGAGCAGGCCGCCTATAGCTGCTTCTTTTGTTAAGCGGTAGTTTACTTCTGCACCGTATTTACGTGTGCCTGATTCACTGGCAGACTGCTGGCCTAAACCAAAATCAACATCCTGCTGCTTAGCATAGGCACGGGCTTTAAAGTCATCACCACCGTGTACTACTTCGGCAGAATAAGCTGAACCGCTTAACTCCTGACTCGCATTCTTTACATCGGTTGTTGCCGCTTCCAGTCGAACTTCGGTTTTGCTGTTGATTTCTATTCGTGCATCAGCGCCGATTAAATCGCCTTCATTCTGGTAGCTGGCATCGTGAACTAAAGTACCGCCAAGTTCTACTTTACCCTCATTCAGCTTAACCGCGGCACGGCCACCCGCAGTGATATCACCTTCTACTGGTGCTTCGACTTCATAGTCGGCAACGATATATATTGGGTTAAAGTTTTCATCACGGCTAGGGATCGGACGGCGGAAGAAAATGGTGCCGTCGGTGTAATCGATACTGTAGTCCAGGTAACGGCGCATGCTTTCTGTTTTAATAATAATGTCGCTGCGGAAACGGTCACGTGTTTCAATTACGATATCGTCACTGTTAATAACGATATTACTGCCGCTTAAGCGATACAGACCAGAAATACCTTCGCCCTGTATTTCATCCTTAATAAAGTTATTGACGTTTTCCGCGGCAAAAGCTGTGTATGATATTTTGCCATCATCGTATTCCGATTTGAAACCCGTCATACGGCGGTTAAAGGCTGACAGTTCGGTCACTGTTAAACCCGTATCCATATCACCAAACATGGCATAAAACTGTTCACGTTCCATTTTCACGTATAGTTTTTCTGCACTGGATGCATCATGACGCTGGCGTGAGTTATCACCATAAATAGTGTAATACGTATTTGGATCGATCAGCTGGTTAACTCGGTTATCGTCTGTTTCTTTTGAAGTATCGTAAGACGTGGTTAGCAGCCACTCGCCTTTCACTTTACCCTTGGCATAGAAAGCAGCTTTACCATCAGCATAAAATTCGTCTTCAACATCACTCTCAGCCAGTGCTTCTTTATTGCCGGACACTGAGTTAAAGCCAACTGTGCCTTCAGCCAGACCTACCATAATCCAGTCTCGTACTTCAGGCTGCATCCATGTTTGCAAACGAGACTTCTTACGGCCAGAAAATGGCAGATCTATTTCAAGCTTACCGGTTCTGGTTGTAGGCTCTAGCACAATGAAAGCGATACCATTCTGACCTACTATATATTCAGGCTCTTCCTGATTTAAACCAGACAGACGATTGCTCTGGAAAGCTTCAACAGCCTGCTGTGACATATAAGGTTCTGACAGGGTGTATTTACCGCGTGATCCCGGACGAGCAAACTCGCCATTTTGATCGTAAACTCGGATAGCGACAACAGGTGGGGTACGTCCATCAGCAATCAGGCGAGAATATTCTTCTGTCAATTCAGCCCTTACTGGTATACCAGAGAACACAATTTCACGTTCCATAGTCTTAAGTACTTTCCCGCTTTTATCTTTTACAATGAACTCAAAGTGATTTCTTCCGTTATTTAAATGAACACCCTGCCAGTAACTGCGCGCAACAGTGCCGGCTTTATTTACAATCTTGCCAAAGTAGAACAACGGATTCATTCGCTCACCGTTATGCTTCATTTCAAAGACGTCACTCGGCTTATGCTTAATAGCGATATTGACCGATGGCGCTGATGGCGTGTAATTTACATCCGGCATTAGCCACTCGTAACCTGCTGTTGCTTCTTTTATCCAGAACTCATCAAATGTACTAATATCCATCTGTTCAGTAACAGGAGGCGCTTCGATTAATTTTTCGATCTTGAATTCGGGCTGCCCTTCAAGCGTAATTTCACTGATTTCACTTTCCGAAGTCACCAGTTCGACATCACCCGGAGCGACAATTTCACTGGTACTTACTACCAGGTCAGCACGACGATTTAATGAACGGCCCTGTAAGGTATCATTGTCTGCGACCGGTACTGCAGTGCCCGCGCCTTTAATAACGATGGTATCTTCATCTACGTTAAGTTCGTTAATCAGGAAGTCACGCACAACTTTCGCCCTGGCATGAGACAGCGCCGTATTATCCTGATACATCCAGATGCTTCTGCGTTGTACCGATGTATCATCAGCGTAGCCAGTTACTTCGTTACGTATTATTTCAACTTCACCCAGGTTCCTGATAGCTTCGCGTATACCTTTTTTACTCAGGTAAGACAGCTCGGTTCCCAAAGGCTGAAAATAAGCCTGGTAGAGCACAGATTTCCCTTCGGTTTTAACGCGGCTAACTTCCAGTGTGTTTTTGACAGGAGCTGAGCGAATATTTTTCTTTGCTTTTGTGTTCAGAATAACGAACGCAGAAGTAACGAGATTACCGTCGGCTTTTTCTTTAATGCGTCCACGGAAATTAAGTTGTTTCTTCCAGTTACTGCCCAGGTCGCCAAAACGATAAACAATGACATTTTCATTTACGTATGGATCTTCAATTGGTGCCGCACCCATTACACTGCTGCCCAGGTCGTATTCAATACCATCCGGTAAGTTAATAATTAAACGATAGTTCTCTACAGGGATATCACCGTTTGACATTTGAACCGTATACTTAATATTCTCATCACTCAATTCACTTTGAACAAATAAGGTTGCAGTATCAGTGATTGGCTGCTTCTCGCGAACATAAAAATCGGTACGCCATAAAGTACCGCCTTTAATATCAACAAATTGTGAATAAGGTGTTCCTGCAAAACGGGTATTATTCACACAGTCTACAATTTCGAGATTATCTGGAATACTTGTTTTATCCACCTGTACAACATGTGTACCCGGCTTAATACCTTCAAAATGGAAACGGCCATTCTCATCTGTTGCAGCGTAAGTGCCATCTTCCATAAACAGACGAACCTGCGGCAGGCCTGGATTGATCAATGTGCTATCCTCATCACATTCGCCCACAATGACACGACCAGCTATAAAACTTCTGCTGGCAAACAGGTCTTCGGTCACGGTAATTCCCGCTACAGCCGTATTTGATTCTGTTGGGAAGTCATCGCGAGCAATTACACTGTTAATTGCCTTGCCCAGTTTGGTGCCAACAGTAATTTCCGTTACATACTTAACCTGTACCGAAGTACCCGGCAGTAAAGTAGCAACAGGGAATCTTAATGTACGGCCATCACTGGAAATTTGTGGCGCATCACCCGGCACACCATCATAACGAACAGATGCAGACTGGTAACGTAAACCAACTGGCAATGTATCAACGATTTCAATATTGTTTGAAACCGTCATCGCGTCAGTATTACTCAAGGTTAAGGTGTATTGAACAAAATCACCGACAGCTGCAGTTTCTTTAGAAACTGATTTATCGATCACCAGGTAAGAAGTCATGACATCCAGTGGGATATCCACATGTAGTGGAGGACCAACAACCAGGGTAAACACCTGCGCGAATGAAGCATTCGCATCCAGTGCATAAGGTGCATCCGGTAATGCCTGCAGTGCAGTAACATCAGCCTCTGATGGACCGGTGAAACCGGCAGGTGGAGTCACTGTAATTCGATAATCACCCGGTGCCAGGCGTGGGAAACGATAGCCACCAGTCGGGAAATTATAAACCGTACCACCGCTGTCAGTTGCCGTGCCACCGGTAACAATTGCGTTTGGATAGGCACTGATGCCATCATCACCGAATACAGCTGCGGGTGTACCGCTGGCATCTAATATGGAAACAACCGCTCCATCCAGTAAGGTGCCGTCAAGGCTGCTAAAGACAACACCAAACGGGTCGACCAGCGAACCACCAGTACTGGTATCAGCCGGATCATACTGGTCGGTGTATAACACAGTAATACTGGTGTCTTCGCCCAGGCTTAGAATACCGTCATATAATGCAACCGGTACAGATGAGGTTTGGATATAACCGACAAAGATACCCGTATTAACACCAGTCTCAGTCAGTATCAATTCGTCCTGGTCACCCGTAGAACTGGTAACCACAACAATCACTGTTTCCAGTACGGCAGGATCCAGGTTCTGGTCCTGATCATCAACCTGGATAAATACCGGTTCACCGGTACTGTATAACTCAACCGGATTCAACGGCTGAGGATCAGTTGGTGTCAGAACATTTGGCGCTGCACCTACTACTGGTACAAGCGGATCAGGCGATACGACGAAACCTGCACCCGGAGGACCACTGGTAGCATGCTGGGTGACAACGGTTGGCGTAAAACTGCTGGTAGCAGTTGCATCATACTGATACAGAGTAATAGATGATGGTGTTCCAATAATCGTGGAAATCACTGATTGTGTATTACTGTTCACAGCGCCCGGTGTGCCGGAAAAATCAAATAGTGCAGTCGCCGTATTATCGATAGACGTACCGGGAGGCGTTAGCGCTTCGGCATTCATTGATGCCATTATTAATAGTATAAATAACACCTTCCACAAACCATTCTGTTTATTACCTTGAATGGTTTGTGGAAGATGGACTGAGTGATTACTCACACAGTTCATCTCGTTATGATGAAAAACCGATATCACCAATGCACACACAGCAACAGCTGCTCTGGTTATTAAACCAGAACAGCTATGCATCTTGTGTAGCATTAATTGCAACATGGCTTTATCAATCAGGCCAAATTACTGAACGATTACATTAAATGTAACTGTCAGTGATTCGCCGGTAGACAATGTCGCATCTGCAGCACCCATAACAGTCAGGATGTTTGCACTTACAGTGCCACCTGCACCACCAGTGTAATCACAACCATCAGCATCTGCTGCTGCAGTACAGTAGTTAGTTACGGCATTATCAACATGCGTGATTTCAATACTGTCGCCAACAGCGTTAGTTGGATTATTAGCGGCAGTTCCATCACCAAAGTCAGGATCAAGATCTAATGCTGCAGCTAATACGTCTGACAGTGTTGTCAAATCCGCATCCGCCGGGCCGGCATTTGAAATCGTGATGGTGTAACGAACATAACCACCAGGAATCGACTTGGGCGATGAAGCCAGGTTAATTGGATCCCAAAGTGCTACTGAGGCTTTAGCAACTGTCAATGCTGCAGTCTGAATAGTGTATGAACTATCATCAGAGTGCTGTGCATTTTGTGCAGTATCAACTGCACCCGTGCCATCCTGGGTACCAGCCGCATCATTAAACACTATTTCTTCAGTTGTAGGATCATCTGCACTTGTTGCTGCTACACCCGCTGCTACATTTTCAGCACCGTTGGTAAAGCCGGTACCACCAGGACTGGTGTTGCCATTATCATCAGCAATCAGCGCATCTGCTGCAATACCGGTACTACCATCAATTGCCGCCTGAACAACCAGTGACATTACAGCTACATTGCTATTAACCAGAGGATTCGCGCCGCTATCAACCAATGGAATTGTCGACACAACATAGACATCTACAGAAGCACCGGCTGCCAGTGTGGCAACAAAAGCTGCTGTATCCTCAGCAGACTGGAAACTTCCTGGTGTTGCACCATTTTCTACAAATGTCTGTACAGATGTCGCATCAAATTCATCAGCAGTACCACCGAATGGATCAGCTGTAGCATCCGGGTTATTCAGACCTTTCAATAAAAAGCCCTGTGCGCCATTACCATTGTTTGTCAATGTATATTGCACCGACTGTAATGTTCCACCTGGAGTAGCAACACCGGTTACACCACCACGCACAACGTCAAAGTTGACTATACGGTCTTCCAGGAAGTCCGTAGTAATGTTATTTGCAATAGCGACACCAACACCCGGTGTACTATTACCCGCACCTTCACCAGACTCGATGACTGTTTGATTAGCACCACCAACATCATAACTTAATGTTGCAAAGTTCGACACGGTATCACCCGCTGCCGACATGGCATTTGACGCACCAAACAGGCTGAAACCACCCGCAAGTGCCAAGCTTAATAGCTTATTACGTTTACTCGTATTCATAATGTTTACCTCTTTATTAATCTCTTCGAGATTTTTTGTGTTTTTGTTTTCCTTTCTAAAGACTCTCAACTTGTATTATTCTTTCTTTAGATTTTTCTTTTTAACCAGCCATTCCATCGGCGGGCCTGTTGTTTTCGGCGGACCTGTACCACCGGTTATATTAAGTGGTGGTCCTGTTCCGCCTGGCGGGCCGGTAACAATTGGCGGCCCGTCACGCATGTGGAAAATGAGTGGGCCATCCCTGTTGCGACCGCTAAAGCGGCGTGCATATTTCATACGCGCAGAAACGACAAATGACTCATTGAAGATGAGCCCTGTTTTTAAAGCAGATTGTCGAATTAACTGTTGCATATTCTTTATCTATTCATTGTTTGTTTTATTTAATGGTTGTTTTGTAAGTAACCTTTTCTTTCTGGCCCGGCTTTAATGCTTTTTTATAAACCCAGCGAATAGCGGTGTACTCTTCTGGTTTTGCCTTTATATTTATTCCCGCCTCACCTTTAACAGTTAAAGCATCAGGCGCAGCGAATGTTTTTCCGTCTACTGAAAAAGTGATATCAGTGTTATCACCGGTAGCCGAACCGTTACGAAATACCGAGTTATTTGCGATTGGATTATTAACAACAATGTTTGAGATCTCCTGGTCACTTATATTTTCAAAAACGATCTCGTATAAAATCACGTCGTTTGGCAGCACCAGTCCCGGATCAACATAATCGTATTGCACAGCTCCATCAGCTTTTTTTGAGATAACCTGTTTAAAAGCGTTATTACTAAACCGGATAGCACCTTCTTCCGCATAGGCATTCATTGTCAGCATCACTGAAAAAGCAAAAAGTAATAGCAGTGTGATTGTTTTCTGTGTTTGTCTTTCGATTTGGGTTCTCATTTTTTATCCTCAGTCAATTGTTACTTCAAAAATAATTGTATTGCTCGTGCCGGGTGCAACAGCAGTTGTACCGTTTTCGCTTAAATCTACTTCTATCGATGTAATAGGTTTTACCGGTGCATTATTCGCTTTGGAATAATCAACCACGATATTGTCTTCATCTGTCTGGGCAACGCCGTTAAGCAGAATGGACTCATCTACGTACGTTGTATTCGCTGGAACAGCATCATTGATAACCAGGTTATCAACCGCAACGTTGCCGGAAACATTAACCAGCAGTTGATAACGCAGTACAGCACCGGGGTGCGGATCAGTACCACCCAGGGTATCGATAACAGTGACAGACTTAACAATATTTACCGGCGTACCTGCCTGGAAAGCTCCAGCATCGGCATGCTGCCCGTTACCGGCAATATCCTGAACCAGTGCAGTGCTCCAGTCTTCTGTATTCAAACCGGCCGGATCAAGGAAAACAGTTTCCATGGTTGCAGGTGAATCAAGAATAGTATTGGGAGTACCTGCTGGAACATTCGTCGCACCATTACTGAAGTCACCGGCTGGTGTACTGTCCGGGCTGACGCGGTTGTTATCATCTGCATTAATAAACGCACCTTCAACACCCACGGCACCGCCCTGTGCAACCTGGGCAATCAGGGCAATGGCTGCAACATCATCAACAGCAAGCGTAGGCATATCAGCGACCACATAAACAACCCGTTGCGCGTTGGCTGCCAGTTCATCGATATACACGGCGGTATCCTGAACGTCCTGGTAGCCCGGGGTTAAGCCACTTTCAACAAATACCTGCACGGTACCCGCTAATGGATCAAAGTTATCTGCAGGCAGGCCAAATGGATTGGGAGAGGTGTTAACAGAAGTAATAAGAAAATCAAAAGTCGAGTTACTGTTATTACTTACAACAAACTCCATAACAGCATTGGTCATATCGCTAATTACGGGTACAGCCAGACCACCATTTGATTCAGTGACAACAAAATTAATTATTCTGTCTTCGGTGAATGTAGTTGCAGCGCTATCAGTACCGGGAACTCCGGCAAAATCGTAAGTAATGGTTGCGGTACTGCTAATCGAGTCGCCGGCAGCAGCATGAACATTGGTATTCACAAACAGTAAGGCAATCAGCACAACTACTGCACAAACAAAAACATTTGCAACAGGACTTTCTAACATCCCGATGATGCTTAAGTCACGGATATTAAAATTACGTTCTTTAAATTTGTTGATATTTTGTCTCAAAATAATCTTCCAACGTAAATCCTGTTAATAAAAAAATCGCCGTACAAAATCCTGTCGAGCACAACAACATCAATTAGGGGTTAATTTTTTATCATTTAACGTTTCAGGCCTGCGCATGTTCGTTTGTATCTGTAACCGGGCAAAACTGAAACAACAGCATCTATGGGGGGGGGAGGTACAGTTGCTTATTATTTTTTTTATTGTTTTTGTAAAACTTTAGCTTTTATTTGTAAACTTTTGTAATAGATATAATTTAGACGCTAAGTCAGTGAATATCAAAGAAAAATCGTTAAATAAATGTTAATTATTTTTGTCATAAAATGACATTAGTGTCATTTTTA
>CAVQDO010000017.1:0-6600 GCA_963711255.1 uncultured Gammaproteobacteria bacterium
TTCACGACCAACGGGAGCCCGAAGGGCAGCCCACAGGGAAGTGGGCTGTAATCCTTCCGACTAACAAAAGTCGCTAGCAGAATTCATAAAGCCCCACCAGTTTTTGGTGGGGCTTTTTTATTGTACGTTGTTTTGGAAGAATTGGTTCGTCACATGGTTCGACAAATTCATCTGGAATGAATTTGTACACACAAAGTGTGGCCCGCAGGGTGAAGGGCAGGAAGCCCGGAATAAAAAATCGTCAGGAAGCCACTCTCGCACATTCATGTGCTTCGCGGCACCGGTTCGTCCTGAACAATGCGATTTTTAGCATCAGCGCTATTTGTTGGTGACCCCGACAAATTCGACGGGATCAAATTTGAACAGCCGATGAGGCTGGCCCGAAGGGTGGAGCACACGATGTGCGTAGTAACGGCGAGGGCATGGACAGCCCGAATAATCCTTCCAGATGCGCCTAAGTCAGTTCCCCCGGTTATCTTGTCAGCCAGTAGAGAGCGTTGGGTATAGGGAATTCCCGTTTATTGATAATTGAGCCATCAATAGAAATATCTGAATTTTCGAATTGTTTCTTCTGGTATTCGAGTGATTCTCTGGTTGTTTTTGAGCTGTCTATAATTAAGACGTTATAGTCACTGTTTACAAGCCAGTATGTGCCCGTTGAACAGTTGAGAGATCCCGCATCAATTAATATGATTTTATAATTTTCTCGAAGCTTTTCTAATAGTGAGCTTGTGTGTTTTTCTACACCAACGTTATTATTGTAATCAGAAGCGAGAGTAATAACATCAATATTCAAATCTTCATCACGAGTGACATACCCTGGTAAATCTGAAAAGCAGGCCAGTTTTCTGATGTCTAGCAGGCGAGCAACACCGTGATGACTATCACTAACATCCAGTACCAGTATATTTCCTACTTCAGCAGAACTGAATGATTTGGCGAGTCCTGCAACCACGGTTGAAACACCTTCGCGTGGTGACTTTGCGGTGAAGGCAATAACTGAACAGCTTTCATTCTTGTTGAGCAACCACTTGGACAATATTCGTATCCGAATGCGTTCGAATGAAGCAGCTTTTGGTGTACGTTTAAAAAGTTTGAATGATAGTTCCTGGATAAAATTGAATGACAAAGCTAATCGCTCCCAAAATTTACTAGTTAGATTACATCAAAAATATAATCGTGAGTTATTTTTATTGTGTTTTGAATATCTTGCGGTCATTAATTTAGCAATTATAGCCGCTACGATTGTAACAATTAATTTTGCTAATTGTTATGAAATATCAGCTTACGAAAAGGTTATCAAAATGCGCCACGCTGTTTTATTACGGCCGATACGGTTGCTAGTAGAATTGTGAAATCAAGCCATAATGACCAGTGTTTAATATATTCCATGTCCATTTCCATCCAGCGCTCGAAAGTAATTGAGCTGCGGCCACTAACCTGCCAGATGCAGGTAATGCCAGGTCGCACACTGAAGCGACGACGATGCCAGTCTTCACTGAAGCCGATATAGTCGCGAATAGGTAACGGTCTTGGGCCAACAAGGCTCATATTTCCCCATAATACGTTAAATAATTGAGGCAGCTCATCAAGGCTGTTGCGCCGTAAAAAAGCGCCGCATGCTGTGATCCTCGGGTCATTATTCATTTTGAATACGGGGCCGTCCGCTTCATTTTGCTCTTCAAGTGATTTTTGTATCTCTTCAGCATTAATCACCATGGTACGGAATTTCAGCAGGGGGAATTTTCGTTTATTCAAACCTATTCTTTCCTGAATGAAAAATACCGGGCCGGGCGAAGTCAGTTTCACTAATAATGCTGTTGCCAGCAGTACCGGGGATAATAAAATAATAAGGATTGCTGCAAAAGTGAAATCCATGAATCGTTTCGTAGCCAGCCGCCAGCCGCTCATGGGTGGCTGGATGATAGTAATAATCGGCTCAATGCCGAGGTTATTAAATGTCAGCATCGAAGAGCCAATATTGAGGAAATCAAAGCCGGGTACAAAGTGAACAACAACACCCTGTTTTTCGCACAAATTTACTATGTTCGACGCTTCTGAATATAATGTAGCTATCGGTAGTGCAATGACGATTTCGTCGATGATATTGTTTTTAAGGTATGAGCTGAAATTTTCAAGATCACTGACAATAGAGTCTTTTTTATAATGCTGTGTTGAACCCTGCCATTGATTATCGACAAAACCTTTAAAAGAATAACCAAGTTCTGGTTCGTCCTGAATTCTAATGGCGAATTCCTGTGCGCGATCGTTTGTGCCAACAATTAGGAGATGGCGGAGGTTATGTCCCTGTAAACGAATCTCACGTAAAAACAGGTTCATAACTTCCCGGCACATAATAGTGCCGAGTGTAGTGAAGCCCCAGAAAGCGACGACAACAGGAACATTTACTTCATGAGTTTCAGTGAGAAAAGCGATGCCTGTCATCAGCAGGCTGCCTAGCGTTGTGGCCCTGATAACATCATACAGCTGATAGTGTCTTGGGCGGAGAAACGAGGTTGCGCGCTTTCGGTACAGACCAATATAACGAAGTATGATGTGCCAGATTAATGCAATGTTGAATAAGGTCGCCAGGTTCTTCAGGTTAAACTGGTTGCCTGGCTGATTATCCGGTAGTATGCTGGCGGTAAGGTCAAACAGCCTTGCGCAGGCATATAGCGACAGCAGTAAAACTATAATGTCCGCAGTCATGAAGGCCCATCGTACAAATTTTCTACGATTTATCATGTTGTTCTTCCTTGTAATTATTCATTTAGTACTATAAGTATTAATAGAAGCAAATATCATACCTACTTATCTATAAATTTTTTTTAGACCGATAACATATTGTATTTAATATAAATATATTTCACCTTGTGGAATAGTGGTTAAAATGAAAACATCCAAAACATCCAAAGCATCAAAAGTGTAATGTAATTCGACATGACAAAGTGTCGTGTTAACAATTTGAAGTAACCACTGGACTTTTCGTCAATATTCGCAAAAGGCTGAACATGCAGTTTTAAGTGTATATGCAATGCTAATAAATTGATTGCATAAGATAGACATTATCAAAGGTTTGTTTCAGTTTTGTGATGCGAGTCAGAATTATTTGATATTCATGTTGTGAAATCTTGTTACTTATGGGATAGCGCTATAATATGACGGCAGTTGGACTCCGCTTATTACTATATTTCATTTATATAATAATGTGAGTCGTAAGGAAATACTCTGTTATAGCTATAACGTCAGGAAAGCGTATGGATGCCATCGCTTAATATTGTCATGTCTGTAAATACGCCAAGTGAAAAAATTGTTCCTGTTTATTTCGGCCAGGATACCGGGTTATATGGCTGTTATCATTTACCTGTAGAAAATCACAGCTCTTCAGCTGTTTTAATTTGTCAGCCTACAGGACACGAGTATGAGCGTTGCCACCGGGCGATGCGCCAGCTTGCTGTGCAGTCCGCCAGAAAAGGTCTGTCTGTAATGCGATTTGATTATTTCGCTACCGGTGATTCAGTTGGCAATAGCGACGAAATAACACTTGCCCAAATGCGCAACGATACACAGCAGGCGATAGACGCGTGCTGCAGTAAAACAGGCGCCAAACACCTTACTTTGATAGGCTTGCGGCTAGGAGCTACACTGGCGGCACAGGTCGCATGCTCTCGTGATGAAATAGATTCGCTGGTACTTTATGCGCCTGTTTTTGATGGTGAGACACTGTTGCAGGAGTGGCAGCAAGAACAACTTGTTTTTGATGGCAAGCATAGCCATAAGCCAGAGCATGGAAGTGGCGGGGAAATTCTTGGTTTTCCGGTTCCTAAAATATTCAACAAAGAGCTGGCAAATAAATTTTCCCCTGCAGTTTCTCCGTCTTCTCTTAAAAGAGTTTTGATACTGGTCGATGATGCTGAGATGCACTCAGAGGCTTTAACTGAGTGGCAGAAAATGTTTGAAAGTCACGGTGTGGCGGTGAATGTGGAGGCTGTCGAAAATATTGCGATCTGGAGAAGAGAGCCGATGGAAGCCATCGTTCCTATCAAAGCGATACGACGTATCGTTAAGTGGATAATAGAGAATTAATATGCAGGAAGAAGCGCTTTTACTGGGCCCTTATCAATCAATTGTTGGCGTGTTCACTCCGGCTAGCATTGAAATAGAAACGCACGCTGACACTGCTGTTATCTGCCTAACTGCCGGTTTGCTTCACCATGTTGGTCCTCACCGTCTGCATGTATTGCTTGCAAGGGCACTGGCTGAGCGGGGGATTAGTACTTTACGTTTTGACCTTTCGGGTATTGGTGATAGTTCAACGCGTTCAGATGATGTGCCGGCACATGAAGTTCCTGCGCATGAAATTCATGAAGTGATTGCGGATCTTGAAAAACGCGGGTATAAGCGATTTATTCTTTTTGGGATCTGTTCTGGTGCGGTACAGGCAGTTAAAGCCGCGTTTGAGTCATCCAAAGATTAGTGGACTGATTCTGGTTAATACCGGTTCTGACGATGGCAACTACTGAAGCTGAAATAAATCCGCAGGCTGCGGCTCAGTTTTATTTAAAGCGTTCATTATGGAATCCTGCAGGCATGGAAAAATCTGTTTACCGGCAAGGTGAAATATCGGGATTTATTCAAGACTCTGTTTTTAGCGTTATTGCACAAGTTAAAAGGCAAGGGCAAAGGTAAACTTTCCATTGAGGAAGGTTTCAGGCAAGGCATGCAGCCTTTTATAGATCAGGGCACATCAATACTAATGGTGTTATCTGATCGTCATGCGCAATATTACAAATTACATCAGGAAGCTTTTGATGCGCTGAAGAGTGAGCAGTTTAAAACACTTGTATATGCTGAAACCGATCACCTGTTTACATCACTCGCAGTACAGCAGGATTTAATTGAGCAGGTCTGCATGTGGCTAGACGAACGGATTTCTAGTACTGATTCCGGTTCAAAAGAAGAACCCGTATTAGCCGCTAATTCTGGTTAGTTTCTATGCAAAACCGCATGCAAATAAAAGGATGATTAATGCTATGTCAACTATTCAAAACCTGCATAAACTAGCCAGTCCATTACTATATAAATCAGGTTTATATCAGAAAATGTGGCAGCAGCGCAGCAAGCTAGAACCCTTTACCTTTGTTGCATTTTATCATCGCGTTGTCGCTGACGACTCCCTGAATAAGGATGATTTTGATATAGAAAGCGGTATGCCCGCGTCTGTGTTCGAAAAGCAAATGCGGTTTTTGCTTCAGCACTTTAAGCCGGTAAAAGCGTCACAGGCCCAGTTTGATTCTGGTAGCACCATGCAGTTCGCCGTTACCCTGGATGATGGTTATGAAGATAATTATCTTGTGGCAGCCCCTATTCTGAAAAAGCTTGGTATTCCGGCAACGTTTTTTGTTGTTAGTGATTATGTCGGCACCGACCGTTTATTCTGGTGGGAGCAGGTCGCAGATATGATGCATAAAACTAAACAGACAGAGCTGGATTTGCGGGCGGTGGTTCCGTCTTTATGTAACCAGGGTGAGCAGGCGACCAGGTTGCCATTGCATAATAGTGATGCGCGTGATTATGCTTATGGGCAATTGTGCGCGCGTATACGTAATGGTTTGCATGTCGATATACCTTTGCACATGAAACGTGTGGCTGAATTTTTTGAAGTTGGTACCCGTGTAGAAGGCCGTAATTATGGATTAATGGACTGGGCTCAATTAAAGGATCTCGTTCAGCAGGGGTTTGAAATTGGCGGCCATACAGCGTCGCATTGTAATGTTATCGGGGCGGATGAAACGACATTAAAGCATGAGCTGATTAATTCGGTAAATGTACTGGAAAGCCATCTGAGTATACCGATTGAAAGCTTTGCCTACCCATACGGACTGTTTGAAAGATCCAGTGAAGCTGTAACAAAAGCACTCGCCGAGACCCATTGCAAAGCAGCATATACGATAGAGCAGGCTGTGGTGAATGCGGATATGCCCAGGTTTGAACTGCCCAGGGCAAAATTGAACAGGTCTTATGATTTTGCCTGTGCGTTTAATGTACAGGACACCTTAAATAGCAGATTAAATTCTGATTGAAGTTGAGGTTTCATAGTCACTTATATGTACTGTAGCATGTCATTGTTGATATTTTAGGCGTTGATTTGTGTTACGATTGTCTAGACGCAGGCTGTATTTGCAGTATGTTTTTTTAATGGAAATTCCACTGCCATCATCGCGTACCTCAATGAGTCGACTCCCGCCTTGCTCAATTGCGACTCGAATCTTGCTGGCACCTGCATCGAGACTATTTTCCAGTAACTCCTTGAGCACCGAAGCAGGCCGTTCGATCACCTCCCCGGCTGCGATTCGGTTCGCTAAAGTGGTGTCCAGAATTTGGATGCGACGGGGGATATCAGTCATAGCTCAAAAACGGACAAAGACTCCACATGCGCGGTATGGGGAAACATGTCGACGACGGTACATTGTTTCAGCCTGTAGCCAAGGTCATGGACCAGAACACCGGCATCACGAGCTAAGGTTGCAGGATTACAGGAGATATAGATGATTCGTTGAGGGTGTTTTTCTTGCCTATTCCTGCATCACTTCCGCCGCA
>CAVQDO010000018.1:0-172815 GCA_963711255.1 uncultured Gammaproteobacteria bacterium
ATGTTATGTTAGTCTACTTCGTTCAGTTCTGGTGTTTGCCTGGATAAAATTGTTAACCCGAAGGATTCGGATAAGATGATTTTTCAGGAACCGGTGCGTGTAGCGGTTGATAATAGCAATAATATGTTTGTGCTTGATAGAGAGTCTAAACAGGTGCTGGTATTTGCACCAGGTCGAAACCTGTTATATCGCATTGGCGGCGCAGAAGAATCGGCAGATGCTTTTACCGATTTATACGACATAGCAGTTGATAATGATGAAAATCTTTACCTGCTGGGAGGTATAGAAGGCAACCAGACGACGGTTCAGGTATTTAACGGGCCGACACAAATTGTTTCGTTTGGCGCCAGGGTTGAAGGCCGTGTTGGGCTTGATGAGCCAGTCGCAATTTCTATTCCCCCGGCTAACAAAACAATTGTAAGCGTCTTTGATAAAGAATTAAAAGCAGTTAAAAATTATAAGTTTAAACAGCTGCCGTCTAAACCCGGTGGCCTGAAAGTGCGTGGTAGTATAAAAGATATACAGCTGAGCTGGGATAAAGTGCCAGGTAGTTATACCAGCCGCTACAAAGTATATGGTGCACGTGATAAAGACGGTGACTTTAAATACCTGACTGATGTTTCCGGTTTGAATGCAACCATTGAGAATAAAGGTGCCTTTGCGCCACGTTATTATCGTATAAGTGCAGTTTCCGGTTTTAGTGTCGAAGGAGAGCCTTCCAATATACGTGAAGATGTTTTTCAGGCGGGTTACCTCAGTTATAAAGAAGGCCGTTATAAAGAAGCGATTGAAATATTGTCGGCTTCCTATGAGCAGGACAAATCGCACGGTGGTGTGGTCAAATATCTGGGTTTAAGCGCACTGGAACTTGAGGATATGAATAGTGCGCTGGCTTACTTTTCAGAATTAAGTGTGATCAAGGGGTTTGAAGTAGAAGGCAATAACCTGCAGATCAAGGCGCTTGTTGAGAACGGAGAATATGTTTCAGCAAAAGCCGTGATAGATCGCTTAATCGCCAGCAATACAGCGAGTATAGATACCATTGTTTATTGTGGAGAGCTTAGCCTGAACCTGGGAGACGCAATCGGTGCTATCGACTGCCTGGAAGATGCGATTAAAAAAGATGAAAACAATATTAAGGCACGTTTTCTGATTGGCCAGGCTTATATCAAACTGGGGCTGACAGATAAAGGTCTGGCAGAATTTACGACCGCTGAAAATATTTCACCTGAAGATGCTGCAGTCTGGTTCCAGAGTGGCCTGGCTTACCAGGGGCTGGCGGAGAAAGACGAAGCAATGCAGCAGCAGGCAATAGAGCGATTCAATAAATCGCTAGCGATAGAGCCAGAGAATGATAAAACACAGTTAGCGATTGCCAAAAGTTTTCTGGCGTTAAAAGATTATGACAACGTACGTAATATCGCGATAAAGCTGGCGGGTAAACGTGAAACTGAAACAGAAGGCCATTACCTGCTGGGTATTACGGCGTATGCAACCGAGAATTATCCTCAGGCACTACTGTCTCTAAGCAAGGCGACCCGTGCAGACAGCTCAAATTCAACAGCGTGGCTGGCGCTGGCTGATACATACATTCAGATGGGACAGCAGGACAAGGTAAGGGCTACACTGGAGAAAGCAGTTGCAGGTGATGATAAGTCATTTGAGGCAGCTTACAGGCTTGGAGTGCTCGAGTATGAGGCGGCAGAATACGAAAAAGCATCAGTTAGTCTGTATGATGCCAGTGTTCTACAGGCAGATCACTTCGATACCAAATTCCTCCTTGCAAAATCATTACAAAAGGCCAAATCGTACAATAAGGCAGCCACTATTGCCGCCAGTGCAGCTAAGCTGCAGCCTGAAAATGTCGATGTGCTCGTGCTGCGCTCCGAGATATACAATCGGCAGGGAAAAAACGGAAAAGCCATTGATTATTTAAAACAGGCAATGCTTAAAGAAAAAAACTCAGCTGATCTGCATACTCGCCTGGGAGAAATCTATGTTGAAAACGGCGTATATGATTCTGCCCAGGCAACCCTGGATACGGCGATCCTGCTGGATAAAACCTCAGCGACTCCACATGTGCTTCTCGCCAGCATGTATATGGCGCGCCGTGTTTACGACAAGGCAATTGCATCCCTGGATAAAGCAGTTGAGCTGAATCCAAGTGCAGAGAATAAACTGGCACTGGATACGGCTTATGCCGAGCAGAAGCGTGCTATCGAGTTCGAGAAGAATGCACCTAAAGTTATTATCAAAGATTTAGCCTTAGAGCAGGTTTTCTCGGCAGCATATAAGCAGTACGTTGATAAGCCGATAGGAAAAGTTACCATACAAAATGGTAGTGACAAGGACTATGCAAACCTTAAATTACGCTTCAGTATTAAAGACTATATGGACTTTCCTTTTACCCTGGACATTCCCCTGTTAAAAGCCAACTCGTCAGAAGCGCTCAATCTGAACGCTATATTTAATAATCGAATTCTCGATATCGATGAAGACACAGGTGTGCAGGTCGAAGTTGCGGTGAATTTTGCGACCAGCAATAAAGACGATGCCATACGTATTACCAAGCCAATGACGATTTACGGTAAGAATGCCATCGTCTGGAAAGATCTGAACATGGTTGGTGCTTTTGTTACGCCGAAAGACGACCTGTTGCGTGATTTCGTCAGACGCTCGTTGAACGAGAACAAACCAAAAGCAGACGCAGTTGACCGTAGCCTGTTAACAGCAATGACTATATTCGATATTTTCGGTGCACATGGTATTAATTATATTGTCGATCCTAATGGGGCCTACTCGCAACTAACTGAATCAACGGTTGATTATGTGCAGTTTGCCAGGGAAACCTTGAAGTTGAAAAGTGGTGACTGTGATGATCTCTCTGTATTACTTAGCTCCAGCCTGGAAAACCTTGGTATCCAGACAGCAATAATTGATGTGCCTGGCCATTTATTGATGATGTTTAATACCGGACTCTCCGAAAATGAACGACACTTAATTAGTCTGGATGATGAGCTGATGGTTATTCGCGACGATAAAGTGTGGATTCCGCTAGAAGCTACTATGATCGGCCAGAGTTTTGCTGAAGCATGGGCGGAAGGTGCAAGAAAATATAAGCGCTACAGTGAAGAAGAAAAGCTGGAAGTTGTTGTACTCAATGATGCCTGGAGCAGTTATAAGCCGGTTACACTAAAGCCAGCTGCATATACAATAAAGCTGCCGGAAAAAATTCGCGTCGAACCCATGGTGCAGCGTGAAACAGCGCTATTGCTCGAAAAGAGTCTTGATCGCCTGGTTAAGCCATATCAGGCACTGGTAGCTATGGATGAAGATAACGTACCCGCCCGCTTACAGGTTGCCATTATTTATGCCAAGTATGGTTTGTACGATGCGGCAAACCGTGAGTTCGACAGTATACTTTCAGTTGATGCGAATAATAGTGCGGTTTATAACAATCGTGGAAATATTTACTTTTCGCAAAAAGATTATGAGCGTGCAATTGAGAACTACAGTTACGCAGAAAAGCTCTCAGCAAATGATGCCGGTATAAAAATGAACATATCAATGGCAAATTACCAGATGGGCGAGTTGCATTTGGCCAGTAATAAGTATGAAGAAGCGAGTATGATAGATGAAACTGTAAAATCAACATATAACGGATATATCAAGCTGTTGAGTAAGTAGTATCGCGGTGTATTTGTGCCCTGTATCACAAAAGGGCTGCTTGCATGGTCTCTGAACCATAGAAATGTGAATTAATTCAAGATATTAATCATTAATAGCAATACAATTGAAGCATACGTATTATTCGAGGTTATTAAGATGAAAAAGTTAACGGTATTTGTATTACTCATGTTTTCCATGGCAAGCGTTGTTCATGCCGCTGAAAAACAGTCAGATGGACAGTCACTGGTCGTTGTTAAAACACAAAGTAAAAGCGCTTTTAAAGGTTTGCTGTATAAAGTCTGGGGGCGACTAAGAGCGTTAAACCCCCAGCTTAAGACAAATAAAACCCGAGATCGTACGGTGGCGACGATGGGTATACGGGGAGCAGAGACAACGTCATCATTAATTGAACCTTACTGGAAAGGTGATAAATCTGACGATGCCGGTTACATCACGGAACTAACCAGTTATACCGAAGCGCAGCAATATGCCGAAGATGGTGATCTGCAAAAAGCAGTGACAGCATTAAATGCTTTTCTTGATGAATACGAAGATAGCGATTTGCGTGCGAATGCACAGTTTGCTCTGGGTATTAGCCAGGGAGGCATGGGTGACGTGGCGGCAAGTAAGAAAACACTTTCAAGTTTTGTTGAAGATAATCCTAAGCACCCGCTGATATCTGATGCCAAACAGGTAATTGCTGAACTCTAGAAGTACTGAAAGCCTGCTGTTGTATAATAGGGCAAATCCACGCAAATCCATAGTGAGATGCCAGTTTAAGTAGAGGCCGGGAAACCGGCCTTTTTTAATGATATGTCTATTGAAATAATTTACCAGGATGAATACCTGCTTGCAGTGAATAAACCCCAGGCGCTGCTATCTGTGCCCGGACTGGGTCCGGACAAGCAGGATTGCATGATTGCCAGGCTTGAAAAAATAGTGCCGGAGGCAAAGGTAGTTCACCGACTTGATTGTTATACCTCGGGAATAATGCTGTTTGCTGTTGGTAAGGAAATGCAGCGAGCATTAAGCAAGGTCTTTCATGACAGGAAAATAGATAAACAGTATATCGCTGTCGTCAGGCAGTGGTTTGATGAACAGCAGGGTGTTATTAAATTCCCCATGCGTTGTGATATTGATAACAGGCCGCATCAGATTGTTGATTATGAGCACGGTAAGGCTGCTATAACAGAATGGCAGGTGTTGCAACGTAATGACAATAGTGTACGTTTATTGTTAAAGCCGGAAACTGGTCGAACGCATCAACTAAGAGTGCACTGTGCGGCCATGGGGCATCCAATTATCGGTGACGGGCTGTATGGCAACGACGAAATAAAACAGCCAAGAATGCTGCTGCATGCGGATAATTTATTGTTTGATCATCCAGTTACAAAACAACGCATGCATCTCTTTGCCGAGTGTGAGTTTTAGCATTATTGATTACTGCCAGCCTGAAACGACATCGTATCTAAACAGGATATTATCGTAATCGAAGATCGCGCCACCTGGCGTAATCTCATGAAGTATCAAACTGTCGATAACATACTCGCCTTCTTCCATGAAATTATTGTTGATAACGATGCTGCGATGCAACGGGTTGCTTGAGTACACATGTGCGGAGATTAAAATTGCGGGCAGGCCCTGTTTTATCGAGTCGGGCAGTTCATGGTAATTTATAATATCTTTTTGTTTATCTACAGGTATATCAATAGTTTTTTCCCGCAGATCCGGTTCAGTTGCCGGTTTTGCCGCCGCGACAGGTTCATATTTCTGCGTTTCAATATCAATTTCTGTTTTTGATTGAGGTTCTGCCACGTCAACTGCATCAGCCGTGTTAATTTTCGGTGGCGCTGTAATCATGCTTTTGCTGGTGCTGGTTTCGTTTACAAGCGGGCTACTGGTTTGACTAGTACTCAGTTCAGCCTGGTCTTGGCCGCCTTTATCTTTATCCGTAATAAAATAAATAATGGCAACCAGGTTTAACAGCGCGATAAAAATAAGTATATATGGCCAGTAAGTCCTTTTATCTCGATGGTAATTAATGCTCGATGAGTGGATGGTCTGGATCCCGGGGCTGCTGCCGCGTCCACGTTCCTGCTCTGATTTTTTAAGCGCATCAAGTATGTATGACATGGTTAGCCTTGTTTGTTGGTTAGTTCAGGTTTAGATGGTGGCACCAATGTTGGCGCCTGCATGCCAGATTCAGTGTTTAAGTGAATAATGGTTAGCGGCCCAACAATGCCATCTGCTGTCAGTTGTTGTTTTAACTGAAAACTTTTTACCTTTTCCACCAGCGGTTTGCTGTAGCTGTTTATAGGGGTGTTTGAAGGTTCTATTTTATTAACGATGTTTAATTTCTCGTTTAGCCAGTTGATGATTTCGCCATTACCACCTGGCGAGACAGCGGAAACGTAACTGGCGGGTTTTTGCCACAGAAGAATGTACTGCCCGTACCAGTACCTGTCGAGATCGTCTAACTTTAATCTGTGCATAGAGTTGTTAAAAAAGACAGTGGCTGTGTCACCGATAATTTCTGTGACGGTAACGTGCCGCGGTTCGCCTTTATTATTGAAAAGTGTTAACACGGCTGGTCGGTTGTGAGCTTTAAGACTGTTTAAATTTCCCTGTTTGTGCAGGCAGCTCAAAGCATGCGGTTTTGCCTGCCTGCAGGCGGTGGTTGCCGCTTTGGTGTCGTATTGTTTGCCCCATGTTTTAAATAATTGCTGGTAGGCGGTAGCCGGATTGTTTGTTGAACTGTTTAGTATTTCGTCAATTTGATTAACACTGGTATTATCACTGATGCCTGACGGAACAGGTGTTTTTGAATCTACTGCCACCTGTTCCTCTATTTGAATCATATCGGCATCAATGTCACTATTGCCAGTTATTTCACGGGTGTCTGCCAGGGCGTGAATGTCTGTATTGTCTTCAGCTGTAACAGTCTCTTTTTTAATCACTGATTCGTTGGTTGTAGAATCAGCTTGTATTTCAGTACTCTGTGTGGCGATGATCTTGTTTTCATTACCATCGTCTGAAAAATTAAGAATAGTAATGATGCCTGCAAAAAATATTAAGATAATGCCTGCCGCTACAGTGAGAGGGATTGCCCAGTTTTTTTTCTTTTGCAGTTTAGTGACATTTTTTAGTTCACCAAATACTTCGGCGGCTGCTTTTTTTATAATCGACGGGCTAACCGAATACTGGCTTTCAACATAAGCACCCAGTAGAGCGCGGTCACAGATGATATTAATTAAACGTGGTATGCCGTGACTTAGTTTATATAAAAGTTTGATGCTTTTTTCAGGGAACAGCTGGATATTCTGGCCTGATACAGCGAGCCGATGACTGACATAGGCTTTGACTTCATCTCGACTTAATGGCTTTAAATGAAAGCGAGCAGTGATACGTTGTGCCAGTTGCCGCATATCTGATCTCGCCAGTATTTCCAGTAATTCTGGCTGGCCAAGAATAATGATCTGCAGTAATTTCTGTTGATTGGTTTCCAGGTTAGTTAGCAGGCGAAGTTGTTCAAGTACGGTCCTGTCCAGGTTTTGTGCTTCATCAATGATTAAGACGATTTTTTTATTTTTGCGGTGGCTTTCAATCAAGTAGTCATAGATTCGGTCGGTATAGGTTTTGACGGTATTATCTGAATCAGGGTAGCTTATTTTTAACTCGTCGCATATGGTTTCCAGCAACTCTACTTCACTGACTTTAGGATTTAAAACCAGTGCAACGTTAGCGTTGTCGGGTAACTGGTTTAGCAGGCAACGGCAAATAGTGGTTTTACCTGTACCAACTTCACCGGTGAGCAGTATGCAGCCGCCTTCACTATTCAGGCCATAAACAAGGTGTGCCAAAGCTTCACGATGCTGTGAGGTCATATATAAATAACGTGGATCGGGCGCTATCGAGAAAGGCGCTTCTTTAAATCCAAAATAATCGTTATACATATGTCAAAGAGATTTGTTGTTATGTCGGTGTGTGGCTAACTATAACTCAATTTCCGGCTTGACCAAAGTAATGCGGTTAAAACCCGGTTGCTAAGGAAATGTTGCTACGGAAGTTAATTGTGCAAAATCGGTGTTACTGGAATACTAATATCAGGATGATTTGCTGAGTTTCAGTATCAGCAAGGCAAGGAATAATAGTAGCAGGGTAGCAGCCATTGTTATTGTTGCCATGAATTTCAGGTATTCAGCGGATTTTTTATTGAATATCGTCATGTCGCTATTCAGGGTAATGTACATGATTAGTCTATTATCATCACTAGTGACCGGAATTCGGCTTTGTGTAAAATTTTTATCGCCTGCAGTGGACGGCCAGTTTTTGGACTGATAAAGGGTGTTTCCGTTGGCTGACTGGATGTGTACAGGCATTTCCAGTGCCTGTTCAAGTTTTCGCAGATTAAATGTCAGGTCGGTGATAACCTTTATGTAACCTTTCGGGTTTAAACCGCCAAATGGCACGATAACAGCATACACAGGTCTGTCATGGTAAAGACAGGCTTGTGCCATGGTTTGCAGCTTTTCTGTTCCGCGCCGTGATAATGCTGACTGACTCAGTTGCGGGCATATTAACTCACTATCCATGTCTGTTCTTATGCCCTCAGATGATACGCTGAGTAAAGTGAAGTCTGTATTGAGAATATAAAGTTTTAGCAACTTTATAATACCTGCTGTAACAAAGTATTGATAAAACTGATTATCAAGCTGTCGCGTGAGTTTGTTGCCTTGTGTAACAGAAACCTCTGAAAAGGCCTGGTTATTTTCGTGTTCGATGGCTAATGCAAGATCGAGAGAGTCTGATTTTAATTCATTAATCAGGTTTTTTAATTCAAGATTTGCCAGCTGCTTAACTATGCGTGAGTTATGCTGGTAGGAAAGTTGCTGGTATGTATCACTGATATGATATGCCAGAAAGATGCTTATGATGCCTGTTATGCAAACGACTATACTGGTTTTTCCTGCCGCCGAATAAGATATTTTCATGGTTTATTTACTGATCAGAAAGTTTTTATTTTTCCACTCTTCCATTCCGCCTCTGAACCAGTAGATATTTGTATAGCCGCAGGCCTTAGCAATCATTACCGCGCGATAGCTACGCCGGCATTTTGGGCCATTGCAATAAAACAGGGCTGCGTTATCTTTTTTTGCAATTACCGATTGCAGAGATTCGCAGTTGGTATCTGTGTCTGGAAGGTTGATTGAGCCAGTAATATAACCCTGACGCCTGTCTGCCTGGATTCGTGAGTCAATAATAACCAGTTCTGGGTTTCCGCGAGCAAGTGATATTAATGATTCTGCATCGACCCTGGTGCTGCCTTGAATGGTATCAGGGCTTTCATACTCTTCTGCCGGCGCAACCCCGAAAAAAAATAATGGCAATAGTAATACAGCAGTTTTAATGCATTTATGAATCATTGTACTGATAAAGCTTGTTGGTTTTTAAAAGTATAAACTTGTGTCAAAGAAAATAACGCTGATTCGTGTTTAACGCAACCACAATGCGACAAGTTTTTTTCTGAATTTTGTAAATGAAATATAAATAGGTAAAAAAGTCATATTATTGCTGATTGTTTTATAATGATTCCATGGGATCAGCTAATAAAAAATCGAAAGCGAGTAACTACTCTCTATTAATGAAGCCGCTAGATCTTGGTTTTACCCGATTAAGAAACCGTAGCATCATGGGTTCTATGCATACCGGGCTGGAAGAAAGCTGGAATGGTTATAGAAAATTGGCGCGATTTTACGAAGAGCGTGCTAAAGCCGGGGTGGCATTAATTGTAACCGGAGGCATTTCACCGACCTTCAGTGGACGCCTGTCATTATTCTCATCACAGCTAAGCTCGGTCTTTCAATTGCCTAAACATCGTAAACTGGTTGCAGCCGTGCATGCTCACGATGCTAAAATTTGTCTGCAAATATTACATGCTGGCCGCTATGCCTATCATCCTTTTGCCGTTGCTCCTTCTGCTATCAAGTCACCGATCTCACCATTCGCTCCTACCGCTTTATCAGCCAGGCAGATCAATAAATTAATTACTGCTTATGCGCACACGGCCAAACTGGCGAAACGTGCCGAATATGATGGCGTCGAGGTGATGGGCTCAGAAGGTTATTTGATTAATCAGTTTATCTGCCGGAACACCAATCAAAGACAGGATGAGTGGGGCGGTGTGTTTGAAAATAGAATGCGCCTGTCTTTAGAAATTATTAAAGCAATACGCGCAGCCGTGGGCGAAAATTTTATTATTATCTATCGTCTGTCGATGCTGGATTTGCATAAGGACGGCAGTAGCTGGGATGAAATAGAGCAGCATGCCAAAGCCATTGAAAAAGCCGGTGCTAGCATTATAAATACCGGCATAGGCTGGCATGAAGTCAGGATTCCTACCATCGCATCGGTCGTTCCGGAAGCGGCATTTAGCTGGGTCAGTAATAAGCTGAAGCAGTCTATTAGTATTCCATTGATTACCTCCAATCGAATTAACAGTCCGGAGCTGGCAGAACGATGTTTGCAAAATGGTGATGCTGACCTGGTGTCAATGGCACGACCGTTTCTTGCTGATAGTGCCTTTGTTGAAAAAGCCGGGAATAATCAGCCGCATCTTATTAACAAATGCATTGCCTGCAACCAGGGTTGCCTTGACCGGGTATTCAAGCAGCAGCGGGCTACCTGCATGGTTAATCCCAGGGCTGCTTATGAGACCGAGTACCCGTTAATAAAATCGGAACAGGCAAAAACGATAATAATCGTTGGCCTGGGTGTTGCCGGCCTTTCCTGTGCATATTACGCAGCAAAACGCGGACATCACGTCATTGCTTATGATGCGTCCAGCCTGGGCGGCCAGTTTAACCTGGCGGCAGAAATACCCGGCAAGGAAATATATCGCGATACCATACAATATTTTGATGCGCAGCTGGCCGCATTACAGGTTGATGTCAGGCGAAACCAGCGGGTTAGCTTTGAAGATTTAAGGGATACCTATGCGGATGCAATCGTGCTGGCAACGGGAGTGGTTCCCAGGAAACTTAATATTCCCGGAATTGATCATTTTTCTGTGATGGATTATGAGTCGGCGATTAAAAATAAGAGCACGTTAAAAAATAAAATTGCCATAATAGGTGCTGGCGGTATCGGTTTCGATGTCGCAGAAATGTTAGTTGTCAATGATAAAGATGACTGGTTCAGGCAATGGGGTGTTGACAAAAATTATCAGCATCGTGGAGGTTTGCTTGAAGAAAGTATTAACCATACCGCTTCGCGTGAAGTTTATCTATTACAGCGTAAAAATGAAAAGTTAGGCAAGAACCTTGCTCGTACCACGGGCTGGATTCGGCGTTTAACGTTGAGGAAAGCCGGTGTTACCATGTTGTCTGATTTGAGTTATACAAAAATTGATGATTTTGGTTTGCATATCAGGCAAGGAGGTGTTGAAAAGACACTTGCTGTTGACCACGTCATTATATGCGCAGGCCAGGAATCTGAAAATTCATTATATAAACAATTGGGTGCAATCAATCAGCCGGTACATATTATTGGCGGTGCAAAAAAAGCCGCAGAGCTGGATGCAGAAACAGCAATAAGAGAAGGCATGATACTGGCGTATCGTTTTTAGCGGATGCGATAATGAAAAATATTCTTATGTTTTCTGCCTTACTGTTTTTTCAGACAGGCGCAGCGGGTGAGCCGATAAAGCAGGTTACGGTCAATGACTTACTGCCACAGGCAAAGCAAAAGGCGATTGAGCAGGGGCGATCGGCTAACCGGCTGATAAATGAATCGAGTCCTTATTTATTGCAGCATGCCTATAACCCGGTCGACTGGCATGCCTGGGGTGAGGAAGCTTTCGCCAAAGCAAAAAAGCAGAATAAGCCAATTTTCCTTTCTATTGGCTATTCAACCTGTCACTGGTGCCATGTGATGGCGCATGAATCCTTTGAGAATAAAGAAATTGCTGCATTGTTGAATAAATATTTTATCAGTATCAAGGTTGACCGTGAACAGCGCCCTGATATTGATGCAGTATATATGTCTGCTACCCAGCTGATAAATGGCCATGGTGGCTGGCCGATGAGTGTATTTCTGGACCACGAGTTGCGGCCTTTCCATGCGGCCACCTATTACCCTCCTTTCTCGACAGAAAAATCACTGGGCTTTAACGAGTTATTGTTAAGAATAAATGATTTGTGGTTGCATAAGCCTGAACTGGTAAACAAAACTGCCATACTGGTTACCGAGCGAATAACTGCTTTGTCAGATGAGGCTACAGGCAGAGGCATTCTTGCTGGGGATGCCGCGGAAACAGCGTTGTTACAAATCGAGGAATCTTATGATGATGAGTATGGCGGATTTAGTATAGCGCCAAAATTTCCGCGCCCCGGAACATTGTTATTTTTGAACCAGGTTGTTAAGTCAGGCATGAAAGGTAATGTACAGGCAGATAAAATGCTGCGCACGACGCTTGATGCTATGGCGGATGGCGGTATTTATGATCAGCTGGCCGGGGGCTTTCACCGTTACTCGGTAGATCAGTACTGGCAGGTTCCGCATTTTGAAAAAATGCTGTACAGCCAGGCGTTAATGGTGCTGGCCTATAGCGATTATTATCGTATTAATCCCAGGGAAAAATATAAACAAGTTGTATTTGATAGCCTGACTTTCGTCATGGCTGAGATGCAGTCACCAGCTGGCGGTTTTTATTCGGCGCTGGATGCCGACAGTGAGCGCCATGATGAACCGGGTGTACATGCAGAAGGGGCTTATTATTTGTGGCGGTTAGCTGAGTTGAAGGAAATATTATCATCGGCTGAATTTGAGCTTGTTGAAAAATATTACCAAACGATGCCAGACGGTAACATTGCCTCAGACCCCAATAATGAGTTTTCCGGATTAAATATTTTATATGTTGACGAAGCGTTAAGGGGAGAAATGCTCGATGAAAGGCAGGCGGGATTGCTGCGTTCAGCAAAAAAGAAATTAAACGCCGCGCGTAAACAGCGGCCGCGTCCACAGCTGGATGACAAAATTATTACTGCGTGGAATGGCATGATGTTATCTGCGTTGGCAAATGCCAGCATTGTATTTGATGAGAAAACGTTTCTACAGGAAGCGATACGTATTGCTGACTTTGTTAAAAAAAATCTTTACAGCAGTAAAACTAAAAAACTCCACAGGCAATACCGTGAGCAAAGCAATAGCAGGCAATTTGCAGGAGAAGCCATGCTGTCTGATTATGCCTGGCTGATTCATGGACTGTTGAAACTGTATGCTGCCAGTGAAGATGATCAATGGTTGCGCTGGGCGGAAGAGCTGCAGCTGAAACAGGATGCGATTTTTCTTGATACAGCCACGGCTGCATATTTTGAGTCTGCCGCTAACGACAGGCATATATTGTTCCGTTCAAAAAGTATCTATGATGGCGCTCTGCCTTCTGCAAATGCTATTGCCTTATCCAACTTGCGTCAATTGTCTGTCCTGTCAGAAAAAACGCTGCAGAAAAAAGTGTATGCCCTGCAGGCAGAGAAACTGGTTGGCAGTTTTGCAGGGGTAATCAACCTGAATCCGGCGGCGGCCAGTACTCTGCTTGCTGTCGAAGCAAGAGGGGAACCCCATAGCAAAGGCAATAAACGGTCTCTCGGAATAAAGTAAAATACGGTAATGAATTCACGAATAATCTCTATCGCACCGATGATGGACTGGACTGATCGCCATGCCCGCTATTTTTTGCGCCTGATTTCAAAACATTGTTTGTTGTATACCGAAATGGTGACTACCGGCGCATTGTTAAATGGTGATCATAAAAGATTTTTAAGATATCACCCGACCGAGCATCCGCTGGCGCTGCAACTGGGCGGCAGCGACCCGGTAGCATTAGCGGAGTGTACAAAATTTGCTGATGATGCCGGTTTTGATGAAGTGAATCTGAATGTAGGCTGTCCCAGTGACCGGGTTAAATCAGGCTCCTTTGGCGCCTGTTTAATGGCAAGCCCAGAGCTGGTGGCTGAATGTGTCGCCGCAATGCAGGCTGTTACATCAGTACCGGTGACCGTTAAATGCAGAACCGGTATTGATGAGATGGAAGGTTACCAGCCGCTGGCGCATTTTGTGGCGACGGTTGCGGCATCGGGCTGTGATACCTTTATTGTGCATGCGCGCAAGGCCTGGCTGCAGGGATTGAGCCCCAAACAAAATCGAGATGTGCCCCCGCTTAACTATGATTATGTGTATCGCCTGAAAAAGGAAAACCCCGGCTTGACCGTTGTAATTAACGGCGGCATAAAAACCATAGATGACGTGCGCCAGCATTTAAAGTATGTCGATGGCGCCATGATCGGTCGCGAGGCTTACCATAACCCCTATATCCTGGCGCCGGTAGATACTGAGATCTACCAGGACGCCGCAGCTAAAATTTGCAGCCGGCAGGATGTCGTAATGCAAATGTGTGATTATATCGATACAGAACTGGCAGCGGGTACCGCCTTGCATTCGATTACGCGGCATATGCTGGGACTGTATCAGGGCTGTCCGGGGGCGAAGGCATGGCGTCGTTATCTAAGTGAAAACACGCATAAATCTGATGCCGATAGTTCGGTGGTTAAAGCGGCTATGTCTTTGCTTCTGGATTGTAAAGATTAAAAGATAAAAGACTAAAAGATTTAACCACAGAGGCACAGAGACACTGAGGAAAATAATCTATTTGTTATCCGCGCCGCAGGCGCAGTTAACAAATAAAACTCCGTGTCTCTGTGGTTAGTGTTTTTAACTGTGAAAATTAACTAACAGCCAGCAGAATAACTTCGCCAGCTAATCAAAAAACTGGCATCGGGTGAGGCGTCAACTTTTATATCTTCACTGAGTGCAATATCCAGTTGCTGGCACTGGCTGATTTTTATTGCGGCGCCAACGCTGAGGAAGTAGCTATTGCCGAGGATTTTTAGCTGGCTATTATCGTAATAGCTGGTGTGCCCCTGTAGTTGCGCTTTTATATTGATGTTGTCAGTGACCAGCCAGCCGAGCATGACATGGCCATAAAACACCTGCTCGGAAAGAGGAATGTTTTTATAGTTATCTTTGCCGGGAAGAACAATGCCGGTATTTAGGTTAATTACCCAGCTATCGGCCAGCAGCTGATTTAATGCCAGCCAGGCAGAAAAGTCCGTAGCACCGTTACCGCTGAGTTTGTCCTCATCGCCTGTGGGCAGCTTGATGCCGGCCCACAGGCTCATGCTGGTGCTGTCGTTATCTATCAAGCTGCGAGCAGCAGCGAGCTGTATGTCACCCAGGCTGGTACTGGCTTCGTTTAAACTCAGCTGCGTCTGTGACTGGCTGCTGTAATTAACCTGGTACTGATTATCGTCAATCAGGGGGCGGTTGGCACGCGGCAGACCAAAAAACTCGTGCCAGCTGTCGATACCAGAATCGAAAAAGCCGCCGGTTTGCCGAATCACGGGTACATCGAGTTTCAGGTTCCAGTGTTCATTGAGTCCGTATAGATAAGCGAAGTTAAAACGATACGCTTCGTAGTCCAGGTAGATACTTTCATTGGCACTGGATTCAATGTTCAGTGCATTGGTAATGATCAGGCTGGTCGACCACCGGGTTTCATTTTTCTTTAACAGGCGGGCATTGGTTGGCATTGCCTGTCCATGAATCAGATTAAAGACATTCTGGTCCCTGATTTCAAATGGCTGATAATCGATAGTTGCGGGTGCGGCCGCCAAAGGCAGTGGGTTTAGCGCTATGATCAGTAAAAAAAATGGCCACAGTCGTATTGCCGGCCTGTTTCCTTGCGGAATACCGTCCATCCCTGGACATACCGCACCGCCTTCCCTGGCTCCTTGCGGAATACCGTCCATCCCTGGACATAACCGCACCGCCGTCCTGGCTCTTTGCGGAATACCGCCCATCCCTGGACATAAAAAAACGCCAACGGCTGTAAAGCCGTTGGCGTTTTTTAGAAGCCTGAAAATTCTGCTAAGAATCTTATTTCAAACCTGCGTAGTAAGCAGAGATGTCAGCGATATCTGCATCGCTTAAAGGCTTGGCCATAGCGTTCATGGTTGGGTCTGTGCGAGTGCCGTCTTTGAAAGCTTTCATTTGCTTGGTAAGGTAAGCTTCTTTCTGGCCAGCCAGGTTAGGATAAGTTGGGATAGCGCTAATACCGGTAGCCCCGTGACAACCAGCACAAGAAGCGGCCTTTGTTTTACCAGCAGCAGCATCGCCAGCAACAGCAATATTTGCACTAGCAGCAAGAGTGATAGCAGATATAACAGCTAATATACGACGTTTCATAGGTTTCTCCTGAGTTTGTATTGAACATTTGCGCAGGTAATTAATGCTAACGCGTGCAAACATCATTAAAATCTTTTAAATCAGTAACTTAAATACACGAGATTCGTGATCTGGTGTACTTTGGTGGGTGATAATACAATAAAGTTCCCTAATGTTCTATACCACTTTGGTATGCATACTGATTTGCCCTGGCTACAGGTAGCGGCCAGCACTGCCGACGATAATCACCAGCAGTCCAATAATGGTGTTGAGGCCAACCAGCTTACGAATCTGGTTTAACTGTGCGCCCGCTAGCGGATAATCCTGAATTATTACTGCATGCCGTAATCGGCGATAAGGTGAAAAAAACACATGCAGATAAATAATCAGCATTAATATACCGCCGCCATGCATGATATGAATGTGTGTGCCGGCACCGGAAAAACCGCCAAAGTAGTTAAATAGCATCCAGTATCCGGTGGCCAGGATCAGCGCCACGCTGAGCCAGACCCAGACAAAAAAGCGGCGAAAGACCTGCACCCAGAGCTCAAGCCGAAGTGGCGGCTCCAGAACCTGTGCTGCAGACGGACGCAACGCGGTATAGGCAAAAAACATTCCGCCGACCCAGATAACCGCTGCCAGAAGGTGAAAAGCAATACTATAGGACATGGAAAAAACTCATTTTGCAGGAAGAAAACGCATCATAATCGTCAGCCCTGAGGTCTGTAAAGGGCAGTAAGGCAAAATCGCATGAGAAACATTGGTGGAGTCGCATGCGGCAATGGGGTAAAATGCGCGACTTTTTTAGACTAATGTCGCCCCATAAGGCGCTTCAAGAGGTTTGGTTATGGCTGATTTTAAAATAGCACCATCTATACTTTCCGCAGATTTCGCAATGCTGGGACCTGAAGTTGATAATGTTCTAGCATCCGGCGCAGATATTGTGCATTTCGATGTAATGGATAACCACTACGTACCGAATCTAACGATCGGGCCTCTGGTGTGTGAAGCGCTGCGTAATCATGGCGTTACCGCAGAAATTGACGTGCATCTTATGGTGAAGCCGGTCGATCGTATTATTCCCGATTTCGCCAAGGCGGGCGCAAGCTATATTACTTTTCATCCTGAAGCCAGTGATCACATCGATCGCAGCCTGCAGTTGATTCGTGAAGCAGGATGTAAATCCGGTCTGGTATTCAACCCGGCGACACCATTAAGTTACCTGGATTATGTGCTGGATAAAGTGGACATGGTTCTGCTTATGTCTGTTAACCCCGGTTTTGGCGGCCAGTCATTTATTCCGGCAACGCTGGATAAATTACGCCAGGCGCGCAAAATTATTGATGACTCTGGCCTGGATATCCGTCTTGAAATCGATGGCGGTGTTAAGGTTAATAACATTCGTGAAATCGCTGAAGCCGGTGCTGATACCTTTGTTGCGGGTTCTGCCATTTTTGGTGCTAAAGGCGCTGATGACCCGAATGATTACAATACTGTTGTTGCCGCAATGCGCGCAGAATTAGCAAAAGCGAAGTAATCGTTATCTTGCAGCGTCCTGAAATGGTATTAATCGATGTTGATGGCACACTGGTCGACAGTGTGCCTGATCTGGCCTATTGCGTTGATGAAATGCTGAAGCAGCTGGGTATGCCAGCCCGCGGTGAGGCAGCGGTGCGTCACTGGGTTGGTAACGGTGTAGAGCGCCTGGTAAAGCGTGGCCTGATTAATGAATTAAACGGTGAACCGGATGAGGCGCTGTATAATAAAGCACTGCCAATTTTTCGCGAATTATATGCGGAGAATACATCAAAGCGCAGCTGTTTATATGATGGCGTGATAGAGGCGCTGGATTTTCTCAAGGCAACAGGTGTGAAAATTGGCTGCGTTACCAACAAGGCCAGTGAGTTCACTCTGCCTATTTTAAGGGATCTGGGTATTAGCGATTATTTTGAAACCGTACTGTGCGGTGACATGGTCGAGCGCAAAAAACCGGACCCGATGCCATTGCTGCAATCAGCCAAAACACTGGGCGTATCTCCGAAAGCATCAATGATGCTGGGTGACTCAATGAGTGACGTTAAAGCAGCCAGGGCGGCTGAGTTTTCAATTGTCTGTATGTCATACGGTTATAATCATGGCGAAGATATCCGTGATTACCATCCGGATGCAGTGATAGATTCAATGGCTGAAATTAAAGATATCATTGCCTGGTAGCCGATGGCTGGCACAGTCGACAGGATACAGGATTGGAAAACAGGACTAGAACATCCCGTCAACTTGAACTATTATCTAAATCATGAATTATTTCAGACAGAAAAGCAGGGCGAATAAATACTGGCGATGGTGAAGCGCAATGCTTGCCTTAATCGTGGTGCCATTAATAATGGCTGTGTCGTCTTTAAATATTATGTCTGGAATAACTAATGTCTGCTGAAACATTTTCAAAACTTAAAAAACAGGGTTTCAACCGCGTACCGCTGGTTCGTGAAGTGCTGGCTGATCTTGATACGCCACTAAGCACCTACATGAAGCTGGCCAATGCGCCCTACAGCTATTTGTTTGAATCGGTACAGGGCGGTGAGAAATGGGGTCGTTACTCCATTATTGGTTTGCCGTGCAACAAAGTGATTAAAGTTTCCGGTTTCGAAATTTCCCAGTATGAAAATGAGCGGTTGGTTAGCCAGCAAACTGTCGCTGATCCGTTACAGTGGATCACTGATTTTCAGTCGCAGTTCAGGGTTTATGACGATGACAAGCTGCCGCGGTTTACCGGTGGACTGGTGGGTTATTTTGGTTATGAAACCATTGCCTACATCGAAAAACGCCTGGCTAAAAATACCAAACCTGATCCCCTGCAAACGCCCGACATCCTGTTAATGGTTTCCGAGGAGGTCGTGGTATTCGATAACCTGTCCGGCAAACTTTTCATTGTGGTGAATGTTGATACTGATGTAGCTGATGATGCCATGCAGCGAGCGATGCAGAAGGGTGAGGCTCGACTGCAGCAGATTACCGATGACCTGCGAAATAAACTGCCGGAAGATAAAGGTCATGTGAGACAAAAGATAAACGAAGAAGATTTTGTCTCCGGTTTTACCGAGCAGGGTTATAAAGACGCTGTTAACAAGGCCAAACAGTATATTGTTGATGGCGATATCATGCAGGTAGTGTTGTCACAGCGTTTAACGATTCCGTTTAATGCGCCACCGCTGGATCTTTACCGTGCGCTGCGAAGCTTAAACCCCTCGCCTTATATGTATTACCTGGATCTGGCTGACCATCATGTTGTCGGTTCATCACCGGAAATACTGGTACGCCTGGAAGATAACGAAGTGACGGTAAGGCCGATTGCCGGCACCCGGCCACGTGGTGTAAATGAAGCCGAAGACCTTGCGCTCGAAAAAGAATTGCTGGCCGATCCTAAAGAGCTGGCCGAGCATTTAATGCTGATTGACCTGGGGCGCAATGATGCCGGCCGGGTCAGTAAAACAGCGTCGGTAAAACTCACCGATAAAATGGTAGTCGAACGTTATTCGCATGTGATGCACATCGTTTCCAATGTAACCGGAGAATTAAAAGACGGCCTCAATGCCATGGATGTATTGCGCGCAACTTTTCCTGCCGGTACTGTCAGCGGTGCACCTAAAATACGGGCGATGGAAATAATTGATGAATTTGAACCGGTTAAGCGCGGTATATATTCCGGTGCGGTCGGTTATCTCTCATGGAACGGCAATATGGATACTGCGATCGCAATTCGCACGGCGGTAATAAAAGATAAACATCTGTCGATTCAGGCAGGCGCGGGTATTGTTTATGATTCGGTGCCAGAAAATGAATGGGCGGAAACCATGAATAAAGCAAGGGCTGTTTTTCGTGCTGCTTCACTGGCCGAAGCGGGATTAAATTCTGTGGACAAACGTTCCAGCTAACTATCTTAAGCAAATGAATATACTGTCAAAACTGATGGTGACGCTGATGCTTCTGTTTGTGGCAGCTTTTAATGTCTCAGCTAAAGTAACGCCGCAACAAGTAGCGATCGTATTTAATAGTAATGATGCTGATAGCCGTTTAGTCGCCGATTACTATCAACAGAAACGCGGCATACCGAAGCAGAATATTATTGAGGTCCGTTTGCCTGTTGGCAGGAAAATGATTGGTGAAAAAGAATTTCGTACAATATATCAGCAGGTAATCAAACAAACGCCGGCAAACGTGCAGTATTATGCACTGGCGTGGAGCCAGCCCTATCGAGTGGCATGCATGTCAATTACCTCGGCCTTTGCGCTGGGTTTTGATCGCGCCTATTGCGCAAAAGGCTGTAAGGCAACGAAACGAAGCCCGTATTATAATTCGGACAGCAACTTGCCATTTGATGAGTTGCAGATTCGTCCGACTATGATGCTGGCGGGCAGCTCACTGGAGCAGGTGTATGCGATGATCGATCGTGGCGTGGCTGCTGATGCAACACTATCGCGGACAGTTGCAACACAGGAAGCAGTCTTACCAGCCTCGGCTTACTTGATGAGTACCTCGGACAAAGCGCGTAATGTACGTTCGAGACGTTACCCGGCTATTCAGCAGCAGCTTGCTGATAACATTAATATCGAACAGATTAATGGTGACGTGTTAGAAAATAAAAATGATATTATGTTTTATTTTACCGGGCTTACACATGTTCGGAATATAGAATCCAACCATTATCTGCCGGGCGCTATAGCTGACCATTTAACCTCCACTGGCGGTAATTTATTTGGCGGGCGCCAGATGAGTATTTTACGCTGGCTGGATGCGGGCGCCACCGCGAGTTATGGTACCGTGGTCGAGCCCTGTGCCTTTACGCAAAAATTTCCCAATCCCGGTATTGTGATTGAACGCTATAGCAACGGGGAATCATTGATTCAGGCCTACTGGAAAAGTGTAGCCTGGCCGGGGCAGGGTGTTTTTGTCGGTGAATTAATGGCGTCACCTTTTTTCGCCGCTATGACAAACAGTTCGGTTACACCGAAAGTGGACAGCGAGCCGTAAGCGATATTTAGAAAGGCAACAGATATGTTATTAATGATAGATAATTATGATTCCTTTACCTACAACCTGGTGCAATACCTGGGAGAGCTGGGCGCGGAAGTCGTAGTATGTCGTAATGATGAGATTACGGTTGATGAAATTGAAAAAATGCAGCCGGAAAAACTGATGATCTCGCCCGGCCCCTGCACGCCGGATGAAGCGGGTGTTTCCATGCAGGCTATCAGCGCATTTGCCGGTAAAATACCGGTTTTAGGTGTCTGTCTCGGGCACCAGAGTATTGGCCAGGTCTTTGGCGGGAAAATTGTTCATGCCAGGGAAATTATGCATGGTAAAACTTCACTGATCTATCACAAGGATGGCCACGTGTTCGAAGGTTTGGCAAACCCGTATACCGCGACACGTTATCATTCGCTGGTAATCGAAAAAGAATCTTTACCTGACTGCCTCGAAATGACGGCGTGGACAGAAACGGAGCAGGGTGAGATCGACGAGATCATGGGGGTGCGTCATAAAACCATGAATGTTGAAGGTGTGCAGTTTCATCCGGAATCGATATTGACTGAATATGGTCATGAACTTTTGAATAATTTTCTTAAATCAAAATAAACGTTAAATAATAAACCTGTTAAATACGCTAACACTTATGGGCCCCTCTATGACTATGCAAGAAGCGATAAAAGCTGTCACTGAAAAACGTGACTTAAGTGCTGCTGAAATGAATGCCACTATGCGAATGATAATGACCGGTGAAGCGACGCCCGCACAGGTGGGCGGTTTCCTCATAGGTCTGCGCATGAAAGGTGAGACCATTGATGAAATTGCTGCTGCAGCGAGTGTTATGCGAGAACTGGCGAGCAAGGTTGAGGTGGATAAAGCGCACCTTGTCGATACCTGCGGAACCGGTGGTGATGCTTCAGGCAGTTTTAATATTTCGACAGCAAGTGCCATTGTTGTTGCGGCGGCTGGCGGTAAGGTAGCGAAACACGGTAATCGTTCTATCAGCAGTAAATCCGGCAGCGCAGACGTGCTTGAGGCTGCCGGTGTAAACCTGGAAATCAGCCCTGAGCAGGTTGCTGCCTGTGTTAATGAAATAGGCGTTGGTTTTATGTTTGCGCCCTTGCATCACAGTGCCATGAAGCACGCCATTGGGCCGCGACGCGAAATGGCCGTGCGAACAATTTTCAATGTGCTGGGTCCATTGACTAACCCGGCGGGTGCACCTAACCAGGTGCTGGGCGTTTTCAGTAAAGACCTGGTCGAGCCACTGGCACATGTTTTAAAGCAGCTGGGCAGTGATCATGTTCTTGTCGTGCATGCCGAGGATGGTCTGGATGAAATAAGTATTGCATCAAAAACATTTGTTGCAGAACTTAAAAACGGTGAAGTAAAAAGCTACACAATACAGCCCGAAGATTTTTCAATGACTTCGTCTAGCCTGGACGGTATACGTGCCAGGGATTCAATGCACAGCCTGGAAATTATAAAAGATGTTTTCAATAATACCGAGGGTCCGGCAAAAGATATCGTCTGTTTAAATGCTGGCGCGGCGATTTATGCTGCCGGCCTGGCCGATAGCCTGGCTGAGGGGGTTAAAAAAGCACAGCAAGTCATTGCTGATGGCCTGGTGGCGAATAAGCTGCAACAGTTAATTGAAAAAACCAATGCTGCATAAAGCGGCTGCGCAAACATCTGCCACGTAAAACACCCCCGGACAATAGTTGAAGAATAATAATGAATAGTGATACGCCTGATATATTAGTGAAAATTCTCAAGCGCAAGCGAGAAGAAATTGCTGAGCGTTCTAAAGCAGTGTCAATTGATGAATTAAAGCGACAGTGTGAAAACTCAGATTCGGTGCGTGGTTTTATCCAGTCAATAGAAAATAAAATTAATAACAATCAGTCGGCAGTTATTGCCGAGATTAAAAAAGCATCGCCCAGCAAAGGTGTATTGCGGGAAAACTTCGAACCTGCAGAGATAGCTGAAAGTTATGCAGCACATGGTGCGGCCTGTTTATCAATATTGACAGACAAAGATTATTTTCAGGGACATGAAGACTATTTGAAGCAGGCAAGAGCTGCCTGCGAGCTGCCTGTCATTCGTAAGGATTTTATTATTGACCCCTACCAGGTTTATGAAGCACGCGCTATTGATGCCGACTGTATTTTACTGATTGTTGCTGCCTTAAATGACGAAGAGCTGCATTCATTATTGAAACTGGCGCATGAGTTACAGATGGATGTATTAATGGAAGTGCATGATAAAGAAGAGATGGAAAGAGCTTTAAAAACCGGAGCGCGTTTAATCGGGATTAATAATCGCAACCTGCGAACATTTGATACTTCACTGGATACGACACTGTCGATGCTCGACATGGTGAATGAAAGCCACATTCTAGTTACCGAATCGGGTATCCACACGAAAGATGATGTACAGCTAATGCGTGAAAACAAGGTGAATGCGTTCCTTGTCGGCGAAGCGTTTATGCGGGCAGAAAACCCCGGAGAGAAGCTGGAAGAGCTATTTAGCTAAAACTCATGAGCGGTGCAGTGAGGTAATAATGCGTGGTAATTGCTCAACGTGTACCAAACACTACAATGGTTTTGCCATGAGCGGTAATCAGGCTTTCTTCTTCCAGTTCTTTTAGCACGCGCCCAGCCATTTCACGAGAACAGCCGACCATTTTGGCCAGATCCTGGCGGGTGATTTTTATTTGCATGCCATCGGGGTGTGTCATAGCATCAGGTTCACTGCTAAGTTCGAGCAGGCAGTGTGCGATTCGGCCTTTTACATCGAGGAATATTAAATCACGGACTTTCTGACTGGTTTTTTTCAGGCGGGTGAATATTTGTCCGGTGAGTAAAAACATAACGGCGGGGTCTTCGCTTACAATTTGCTTGAACTGTGCGTAACTGATTTCTGCAATGACACAATCCGAACGTGAGATAATACGCGCAGTACGTTTGCTGTTATCACCGGTGTCAAATTCGAATAAACCTGCTTCACCAAAAAAGTCACCCTGGTTGAGCTGTGCCAGGATAATTTCTTCACCTGTTTCACTCTCGGCCAGTACGCTTACCGATCCCTCAATGATATAGTACAGGCTGCATGAAACATCGCCTTCATGAATAATGATTTTTTTGGCATTATATGATTTGCGATGAGAGAACTTCAGTAGATGCTCTAATGAAGGGTTAAGTGTTGGAATTTCTCTTACTATGCTCATGGCGTCTTCCGGCTGTTGTCCATTCAGTTTGATTGCGCTACACCGGATAATACACAAGATTCTTAAAAACCTAAAGATTTCAGTTAAATAAAAGTGGCTGAAAAATAAGGATAAAACATGAAAGCAGTAGTTAAGTGGTTAGATAATATGTCATTTGTCGGTGAGTCCGAAAGCGGTCATTCAGTGGTAATGGATGGTCCGCCCGAAAGCGGCGGTCGTAACCTGGGTGTGCGGCCTATGGAAATGGTGTTACTGGGCATGGGTGGCTGTACCGCTTTTGACGTGGTTCTGATTTTGCAGCGTCAACGCCAGGAAATTAGTGACTGCCAGGTGGAATTGAGTTCAGAGCGGGCGGATGAGGCACCAAAAGTATTCACTAAAATACATGTACATTACGTGGTAAAGGGCAAGGGGCTGGATGCAAAGAAAGTCGAGCGTGCTGTTAATATGACGGCTGAAAAATATTGTTCAGTATCCATTATGCTGGCAAAGAGTGTTGAAGTTACGCATGATTTTGAAATTATAGAAGAATAATAGAATGCCTGATATTGAAGATGTTACTGAAGCTGAAACTGGCTACGATGATGAAGATGCTATAACTGAAGCCCTTGGTCCGGCCGATAAACTGTTTGATGCTTTGACTGCGCAGTATTATCAAGCCTGGTTTCGCTTCCATCCTGAAAGAGCAGTAGATGCTGGCGTTTATGATTATGCGGACCAGCTCAGAAGTTATGAGCATGATGACATTGGCGCCCTGATTGTTTTAAATCAGAAGATGCAGTCTGCACTGGATGAGCTTAACTGTTCGGACCTTGATCAGGCACGTCAGTTGGATTACCGCATTCTCGAAGGTGCAATTTCGATTGAATTGCATGATCTGGAAGAAAACGACTGGCGTTATCGAGACCCGGTTGCTTATGTGCCGGTAGCTGCAATCTATCAGTTGCTGATACATCCCGGTGATAATGTGCACGGCTCGATTAAACGCCGCCTGGATGCCATTCCGGAATATTTACGTGGCGCAAAAGTAATGCTTGCGCAATACCCTGAGCGGGTTGTACCTCAATGGGCACAGACAGCCCGGCAGGCAGCACGTGCAGGAGCAGACTTTATCCGTGCGCTGGATCGTAATCCGCTGCTTACAGCAATGTTTACCAACCCGTCGAGGCTGCAGCCATTGTGTGAAGCCGCTGCGATTGCATTGAATGATTTTGCTGCTTACCTTGAAAATGAGGTGCAGCCGCGAGCTGCTGGTAAATTTGCGTCGGGACATAATCGTTTTAAACGATTGTTGAACGATAAACACTATTTAGCGAGTGATGCGGATAAGGTGCTGGCTTTTGGTGAGCGCCTGGCAGCACAAACTGAGCAGGAACTTCTGCAGCTAAGTGAAAAGATATGTGGTGAACAGGATATTATAAAAGCGCTGGATATTGTCCGTAGCACTCACCCCGAGCGTACCCAGCTGCTTGATAGTTACCGGTCAAAAATACACCAGGCGCATGACTGGCTGCAACAGGCTGACATAGTTACATTGCCGGAAAAATTATCATTCAAAGTGCAGCAAACGCCAGCTTTCTTTCAAGGCCTTATTCCGTTTGCAGCTTACCAGGCGCCGATGCCAAAAGATAAAGAGCAGCATGGTATCTATTATGTGACGATGGTAGAAGACGAGGCTTTACTGGCGGAGCATAACCAGTACAGTAGTGAACTAACCTCGGTGCATGAAGCGTACCCGGGACACCATGTGCAGTTAGTTATCGCAAACAAGAGTCACAGTCATAATGCGACGCGACTATTAAATGCCTCTGCCAGCCTGTATGAGGGCTGGGCACTGTATTCTGAACAGCTGGTTTTTGAGCAGGGTTTGTATGCGCAGAAGGAGCATGAGTTTATATTGCTGCGTAATCGCTTATGGCGGGCATTAAGAATCATTATCGATGTCAAAATCCATACAGGGCAAAACAGTTTTGATGACGCAGTGGCCTTACTGGTTGATAAGCTGGGACTTGATCATTCGCAGGCACAGGATGAAATTAGCTGGCACAGCCGGGCGGCGGCGACTCCGCTATGTTATGCCATTGGCCGTGAAATAATTTTAAAAACACGAGAAATTCTCGGTGCGCAGGATAAGGCTAAATTAAAAGAATTTCATGATGCACTGTTGTCACAGGGCTCTATTGCATTACCGCTGGTGGTACAAACCGTGTTTGGTGAATCTGTCTGGCAGAAAGTCCATGATGAAATTTTTAACGGGTGAAAACGATAATGGCTCAGTTACAGCGTCCGGGGAAAACTGCAGGTATGCGTCACCTTGCACTGAATGTCAGTAAACTTGATGACAGTGTTGATTTTTATACACGCCTGCTTGGTATGGAAATCGAGTGGCAGCCTGATGTTGATAATTATTACCTGACTTCGGGTAATGATAACCTGGCGTTACACCGGGCAAAGAAAATGGCGGAGACAAATACTGCACAGTCACTTGATCACCTCGGTTTTATTATTGATCGGGCGGACGATGTCAATCGCTGGTTTGATTTTTTAACGCAGGAACAAGTTGAGATGCTGACGCCGGTTAAGGATCATCGCGATGGTGCGCGCAGTTTTTACTGTAAAGACCCTGACGGTAATGCGGTACAGATTATTTACCATCCACCACTGAGCGCGGCTCAGGATTCTGCTTAACCAGATAAAGGTTTAAATGTGGTAGGCGGTTCCTGTCATAACTTTAGACATGGCTGCCATTAATTTTTTAACCGGTGGTGGCAGTGGCGCGGCGCCATTTTCTATGGCAGTTGTTGCATGCTTGAGCTCATCTTTTTTCATCTGTTCTAAAATCGCACGGCTTCTCAGGTCATTGCCGGGAAGTTTGTTTAGATGAGATTCCAGGTGTTTAACAACCTGGTGTTCGGTTTCCGCCAGAAATCCAAGGTTCCACTTATCGCCAACGGCACCGGCGAATGCACCGATGGCAAAAGAGCCGCCATACCATAGCGGGTTAAGAAAGCTGGTGTGGCCGCCCAGTTCGTGGATTCGCTGCTCCGTCCAGTTAAGGTGATCATTCTCTTCCAGCGCTGCCTGTTGCAGTTTTTCCCGGATATCCTGGTTTTTTGAGGTTAATGACTGCCCCTGGTATAAAGCCTGTGCAGAAACCTCGCCGCTGTGGTTTACCCGCATCAGTCCCGTGATTTCTTTTTTTTGCTGATCAGAAAATTCAGTATCAGCGACTCCATTTGCTGCAATTTCACTCGCTGGATAAGGCCGTTCCGTAATTACGGGCTTGCCGAACAGGGTACGCAGCGCGGTGTCTGCATTCATGATTAACTGGTCAAAGGGGCTGTAATTACGCATAAGTGTATATTGCGGCTTTAAGGTGACAGGTGCAATACTATTTGTCGTCGAATGTATGCCTGGATTTGCTGGAATGGCCTTCCAGTTGGTTATTTTATGCATGCGCTAACAATGTAGAGGAGAGAGTCTGGTGTCCTATTATAAATACCATGTGTTTTTTTGTACTAATTCACGCGAATCGGGAGAGCAGTGCTGTGAGCAGTGCAATGCTACCGAAATTAGAGCTTATGCCAAGACGCGGATAAAACAGCTTGGTCTGTCCGGTGAAGGCAAGGTAAGAATAAATACCGCCGGATGTCTTGATCGATGTGAACTTGGGCCGGTATTAGTGGTCTATCCTGAAGAGACCTGGTACAGCTATCTTGATCGGGAAGATATAGACGAGATTATAGATCGTCACTTGATCAAGGGTGAAGTTGTTGAAAGGTTGCTGATATAGAGCTTTATGTAATTGTTATATGTTTATCAGTTACTTATAGCTTCCAGTTGCTTATAGGAGAGTATAGCTTGACATTATAATTGTTATATTATAATATGCTTATATTCAATTTATGCAATTGGAGTTTTTCATATTTCCTCCATCCTCCCTTTGGTGGTAATTTTCAGCGCGGATTCTTTTCCGCGCTTTTTTTTGCCTGTAATACTTGCCTGCAATAATTGGTTTGTTTCAAAGCCAATGGATGGACGATTACCGTCAGTTTCTATGAATAAATCTTTAAGGAAATGCCAATACTTGCTATGTAATTGATAACTATAGAATAAAATTAGCTGGCCTATGACGTCGAGATTCGTGGCGATTGGCCTGTGATGCGCCTGATAGAGTTTAATTTTTTGTCAGCTAATTATTTTCATTAAAAAGAGAGCTGAAGACTTGTCGAGCAGGGGAAATGCCTGTAATATTCCGCCTCTTTGTCGAGACCAGTCACATTGGTTCTCGCCTACATTTTTTTAGATATATATTTTTGATATATTGAATTGATACACTGGATTAGTGATGAAAACCATAAGCGCAAAAGCTGATGACGTAAAACGTGACTGGTTCCTGGTCGATGCTGATGGAAAAACATTAGGTCGCCTGGCAACTGAAATTGCACGCCGTCTACGCGGTAAACATAAAGCAATATACACACCACATGTTGATACTGGCGATTACATAGTAGTAATTAATGCTGAGAAAGTGCGTGTTAGTGGTAATAAAGCTAAAAATAAAATGTACTATCGCCACTCTGGTTACATGGGTGGATTGAAAGAAACTAATTTTACCGACATGATTGCGCGTTCGCCTGAGCGTGTGATTGAAATCGCGGTTAAAGGTATGTTGCCAAGAAACCCACTGGGTCGGGCGATGTATCGTAAGTTGAAAGTATATGCTGGAGCACAACATCAGCATGCTGCTCAACAACCACAACCATTAGAAATAAATTAAACAGAAATAACTGGAACAGCATAGCTGCGACAGTATTCACTAAATTAAAGCAGAGTTACGCATGGCAGAACAATATTACGCTACTGGTCGACGCAAAACATCAAGCGCTCGTGTATTTTTAAGTACAGGTGCAGGTGATATCGTAGTTAACGGTAAACCACTTGATGTGTTTTTTGGTCGTAAAACAGCACAAATGATCGTACGTCAGCCTTTAGAGCTGGCTGATATGCTAAATAACATTGATTTGAAAGTTACTGTAACCGGTGGCGGTATTTCAGGCCAGGCCGGTGCAATTCGTCATGGTATTACGCGTGCTTTGATTGCATACGATGAAAACCTGCGCAGTCCTTTACGTAAGGCTGGTTTTGTTACACGTGATGCACGTGAAGTGGAACGTAAAAAAGTTGGTTTGCGCAAAGCGCGTCGTGCAACGCAGTTCTCAAAACGTTAACAAGCTTCATGACAGTTTTGTCAAAAAAAGCCCCGAATTCGGGGCTTTTTTTATGTTTGTAAAAAAATGATATAAAATTTCTGTTTTATATCCCGAGCCTGAAAGTTATTTAAATCAGTGCAACAGGTTATTTATTTGGCTGTGCCCCACGTGTTTAAAATAAAGCATGATTTCTTTAGTGCATAAATGTGAAATAAACCACATTTTGCTTGCAATTTAACTTTATCTGCATATACTTCCCGTAATCTTTTTCTGTTAAGCGCCCGAAAATAACGGGGGTACGCATAAAGAGGTTATGTGGCTACCTCAGCTTTTTGAGATGAGGCAAACCGCTTTCATTGGGGGAAGCGTTCCGTGGTACTCACATTTTGTAATCATAGCTATGATCATAATAACTTAATAATGCAGGAGTCTTGCATAATGAAAAAATCTATATTAGCAATCGCAGTAGCTGCGACTATGGCTGCACCAGCAGCTGTGATGGCAGCGCCTACACTTTACGGTAACGTTCACCTGTCTTTAAACGCAGCTGATAACGATGTTGCCGGTGCGCAAAACGAACTACAAATGTCTAGCAACACATCAGCGATTGGTGTGAAAGGTTCTGAAGACCTGGGCGACGGCATGAAAGCCATCTATAAAGTTGAGTTCCAGATCGACCTGTTAGGCGGTCCAGATACAACACCTGATGACAGTGCTCCAAATGAAGCTACTGGTGGCTTAAAAGGTCGTGACCAGTTTGTAGGTCTTGAAAGGCGGCATGGGTACAGTTAAATTCGGTACTATGTCTTCTAACTACAAGCAAATGGGCGGCAAGGTTGACCCATTATACCGTACACCTCTTGAGGGTCGTGGTTTCCTGAAAACACAATCTTCATTACATGGTGGTCGTGGCATTAACCGTGGTCGTCAAACTAACACTGTTCAATACTCTTCACCTAAAATGGGTGGCATCCAGTTAGTAGCTAACACTACTTTCTCTGGTTCTCCAGATGAAACATACGGGTGTTGGTGTGCGTTGGGCTAACAAAGATATCATGGTTTATGCTGACTGGATTGATGGCGTTGCTACTGCTGCTCCTGCTACATCTACAAGCACAACTGAGTCTGCATTCAAAGTTGGTGGTAAGTTCTCTGCTAAAGCATTCTCTGTTGGTTTACAGTATGAATCATCAGAAGATTCAGTGTCTAATGACTACATCTTCGCATCTGGTACATTCAACATTAACAAAAACAACATGATTGCTTTGACTGCTGGTCAGGCAAGCAACGTTGGCAACAATGCTGATACAACTGGTGTTGCTGTAGCTTACAACCACAAAATGTCTAAAATGACTAATGTGTATGTTGGTTACGGTGCTAAATCATCAGACGTTAACAATGCTGATGAGTCTATGTTCACTGCTGGTATCAAGAAGAAATTCTAAGTCGGTATGGATTTTATATCCGGATTTAGTGTTTAAAAAACGGGATCTTCGGATCCCGTTTTTTTTGTGCCTGAAAATAGTGCGAAAAAAAACCGCAGGCATTATGCCTGCGGTTTTTTTTATATAAAGCCTGGATTCGGCTTTATTTTGACATTACTGTCCTGGCGCCGTCGGGTGTGCCAAGAATCAGTACATCTGCCGGACGATTAGCGAAGATGCCAACAGTCACTATGCCAGGAAGTTTGTTTAGATCGTTTTCCAGTTTTACCGGGTCCGTGATTTTTAAATCGTGGACATCCAGAATATCGTTGCCATTATCGGTAACAAAACCTTCTCGCCATACCGGGCGACCACCGAGTTTAACCAGTTCCCTGGCGATGAAGCTGCGGGCCATGGGGATAACTTCAACAGGCAGCGGGAATTCACCCATGACATCAACCAGTTTGGACTCATCGGCAATACAAACAAATTTTTTGCTGGCGCCAGCAATGATTTTTTCACGTGTTAAAGCGCCACCGCCGCCTTTAATCAGGTTAAGGTAGTGATCAGATTCGTCTGCACCATCGATATAAACTTCAATACCGTTAACCTCATTCAGGTCGTAGACTTTGATGCCATAACCTTCCATGCGTTCGGTTGAAGCGACTGAGCTTGAAACAGCGCCTTTGATCTTGTGTTTTATTTCAGCAAGACAGTCAATAAAGTGATTGACGGTGGAACCAGTGCCTACGCCTACAATTTCGTCTTCAATGACATATTCCAGCGCAGCTTCCGCCGCTTTTCTTTTCATTTCATCCTGGGTCATTTTTTGCTCCCGCATGTATCGGTATGATATTTTCTGGCACGAATAATACTACAGATCAATGAATGGTGAATAGTAAGGAGTGTTGAATTGTCGTTTTAAATTAATATCATGCTAACTATTCGCTATTCACTATTCACTATTTACAGCTTTACAGTTATTCTTCGCTCATGACTAAGAAATATATAGAAAAAATACTAACAGCCCGGGTTTATGACGTTGCTATAGAGTCGCCACTGGATTCGGCCAGTATTTTAAGTAAGCGCCAGAATAATCATGTGTTACTAAAACGTGAAGATCTGCAGAGTGTTTTTTCATTCAAGCTGCGCGGTGCATATAATCGTATTTACCAGTTGACGAAAACGAAAGAGGTAAAAGGCGTGGTTGCTGCGTCAGCGGGTAACCACGCGCAGGGTGTTGCTCTTGCGGCGAAGAAAATGGGGATTGACGCAACGATTGTAATGCCGAAGACCACTCCGGGCATCAAGGTGGAAGCGGTTAAATCATACGGTGCAAAAATTGTGCTGGTTGGCGATAACTATGATGAGGCCTGTGCCTATGCGACGAAGTATGCCAGGGAGAAAAAACTCGACTTTATCCATCCCTACGATGATGCAGATGTTATTGCCGGCCAGGGAACGGTTGGACTGGAGATAATACGTCAGCATGCCGATTTTATTGATGCGATCTTTGTCTGTGTTGGCGGCGGCGGGCTGATTGCCGGTATTGGTTCGATTGTCAAATATCTAAGTCCGAAGACGAAAATTATTGGTGTCGAACCCGCCGACGCTGCCTGTATGACCATAGCGTTAGAAAAGAATCGCCGTGTAGTGCTTGACCACGTGGGAATTTTTGCTGATGGTGTTGCGGTAAAGCAGGTTGGTAAGGAAACTTTTCGCGTAGCGAAACAGTGCGTCGACCAGATGATAACCGTTACCACGGATGAAATATGCGCTGCTATCAAGGATATTTTTGATGATACCCGGTCAATTGCTGAGCCTGCCGGTGCCCTTGCTGTTGCCGGTCTGAAAAAATATGTTGAGCAGGAAAAAATAGAAGGGAAAACCCTGGTTGCGACTGTCAGCGGCGCCAATATGAACTTTGATCGCCTGCGCCATGTTTCTGAGCGTGCGGAGATAGGTGAGCACAGGGAGGCGCTTTTCGCTGCTACTATTCCAGAGCGTCCCGGCAGTTTTAAGGCTTTTTGTAAGACCATAGGAAAGCGCGGTATTACCGAATTTAACTACCGTTATTCGGATGATAATGATGCCCAGGTTTTTGCCGGGGTGCAGCTTCGTGATGGGCTTTCAGAGCGTAAGGAGCTGATTAAAAAGCTAAAGGATAAAAAGTATCCGGTACTGGATATGACGGATAATGAAATGGCAAAAATGCATGTGCGTCACATGGTCGGCGGCCGTGCTGCTTTAAAAGATGAGGTGCTGTATCGATTTGAGTTTCCAGAGCGTCCGGGAGCCTTGCTGGATTTTTTAACGCGCATTGGTGCACGATGGAACATCAGTTTATTTCATTATCGAAATCATGGTGCGGCATTTGGGCGCGTGCTGGTAGGACTGCAAATTCCTAAAGCAGAGCGCAAGAAACTCGGCCAGTACCTGGATAGTCTGGCTTACCCATACTGGGAAGAAACCGATAATCCCGCCTATCAGCTGTTTTTATCGTCGTAGGCCTGGTGTTCGGTAATGATAGTGCTGAGAGGGATATCCCAGCTTTGCCTGTGCAGGCGTGACACTTTCTGTATTTCGTGCGCGAGGCCGACCAAAGCCGGTTTTTTCCAGCAGCGACGGTGATGCAGATATGCCAGCGTGCGATCATAGAAGCCGCCACCCATACCCATACGGTTACCGTAAATATCAAAAGCTACCAGTGGTAAAAAAATCAAATCCAGTTGCCTGGCTGTCTTCCATTTTGATGGATGACAGACAGGTTCCGGGATTTTGAAGCGGTTAAGTCTAAGATTGCCGTCAGCTTCATAGGGTGCGAAATACAGACTGTTCTTGATCGGCGAGAGTACCGGCAGGTATATGTCTTTGCCCATGAACCTGGCGTGCTCGATAATTAAATAAGGGTCTATTTCTCCATCGTTGGCCAGGTAAAAAGCCACGCGCTGGCTGTTGTGATAAGTTTTGTGCCTGACTGTATTCTGCCGCAGTGCCTGGCTGTGCTGGTGCTGAATGTTGTCGGATAATAATAGCCGTTGAGCGCGTTTTAACTTCCTTATTTCAGCCGCTGACTGATCCTTGTTATTGCTGGATTTTGAGTTCAGTGTGATGTCTGTCGAGTCGTCAGGCATAACAAGTCCGCTGGATAAGCCCTGGTAATCATCATCAATGCACAGCAGGCATAATATTGATCGACGGGTAAATTAAGATGACACCTCCGGAGATGCCGTAGCAATACTGGTGACCTTGAACCGGTAAGTTCAGGGGGGAACCAGCGATGCTGCGTAAGGCTTCCCGACATAGCGGTAATGCACACGGCCTCAACAGTCCAGTTCCCAAAGTCAGTATTTAAGGCTCAAGGGATATTTCAGGTTGCTTACGCACACCCCAGAGGTGTCAAAACTGGTGGATAGTGCTCGCTGCTCAGGACTGTCGCCTGGGCTGTTCAAACACTTCCGATGTTTCTATTTTAAGTAATGCGGATATTAAAGCAACATTACCGATAATATTTCGTTGTAAAAATCCTAAATTAGCTGAATCGTGTGCATGGTGTCTGAAATACGTTCAGATAATGCCTCAATTCGCTGATTTAAATCTTCATGGCTGCTGTTTATTGTCTGGTTATGCAGAACTTCATGGCTCATATTGAGTGCTGCCATGATTGCTATGCGTTCAGTGCCAATAACTGAGCCCTGTTTTTTGATTTCATTTAGCTTTTCATTAAGAAGCTCAGCCGATGCGCGCAAATTGTCCTTTTCTTCTTCAGGGCAGGCGACACGGTACTCCTTGCCCATAATAGTTATGGTTAGGGGTTCAGTTTTACTCACTTAATTTAGCCTCTATTGATACTTATTATTGAGAGATCTTGATTCAATGATAAAGAGCGGAAGTGCCTGTCAGGCTTTTTCCATAGAGCGTAAACGGGTGATCATAGATTCCACCTGTACACGCACCTTCTCTTTCTGTTCGATTAAATTTGAACGCTCAGAAGTCAGTTGCTGAAGTTGTGAACGGAGATCGATATTGTCATCGCCCAGCTTTTTGCAAAGCGTCAGCAGTTCGCCCACCTGTTCTTCGAGTTTGTTTATTCTTTTTATTGTGTCAGTCATGGACTAATAGTAGGACGAGAATCGTCTTCGGTCAAATACTATGGAGAATTTATTACAGGATTGATTTAAACTGGCGCACTGTTATAGGATTTTGAGGTGTTTTTTGGGCGTGATGCAGAGTTTTCCTGATATTCCACAACTTGAAGGGCTGTTATTTGATGTTGATGCGGCCCTTGGTGCGATCGAGTCACATGGTGCTCTATGCGGCATGTTATGTGCGCAGGGGGCAACCGACGCCGCGCAATGGATGTTGCATGTGCTGGGTGAGCGTGAAGGCAGCAGTCCGGCATTGCAGCAGGCTGGCAAAATGTTAATGCAAATGCACCAGGCGACGATGGAGCAGATGAATGATATTGATATTGAATTTGACCTGATGCTGCCAGATGATGATGAGTCGCTGGAAGCTCGCGTCGAAGCGCTTGGAATCTGGTGTCAGGGTTTTGTTTTTGGCCTCGCGATCGGTGGAATTAAAGAAGATACCGAATTGCCGGATGACAGTAAGGAGATCATTCGTGACATTATTGAAATTTCGCGGGCCGGTTATGTCGTTGACGAAGAAGCCGAGCTGGCAGTGTCAGAAGAGGGCTCTGACGAAGAGGATGAAATTGCCTTTATGGAAGTGACTGAATATGTCCGCATGGGTATCCTGCTGGTATATGAAGAACTGCAGCCGTTGCAGTCATCTCAAACTGTACACTAAAAAAGTAAAAGAACATGAGCTTGAATACAAAAGTTTATCAAAAACGCCGTAAGCAACTGATGCGCATGATGAATGAAAATTCGGTTGCGATTTTGCCCGCCGCACCTACCTTGATTCGCAACCGTGATGTGGAGCATGGTTTTCGCCAGGATAGCGATTTTATGTATTTAAGTGGCTTTAACGAGCCAGAGTCCGTGCTGGTGCTGATACCCAATCGTAAGCAGGGCGAGTTTGTTATGTTCTGCCGTGACCGTGATCCGGCCAAGGAAACCTGGGATGGTCGCCGATACGGAATGGATGGTGCGATTCAGCATTTTGCTGCTGATGATGCTTATCCGATTGATGATCTGGAGGAAATACTGCCGGGTTTGATGGAAGACCGGGAAAGTGTTTATTACAGTATCGGCTTAAACCCAACCTTCGATAAGCATATTTTGAACTGCGTAAATGATCTGCGTGCCCAGTCTCGGCGCGGTGCGCGTGCGCCATACGAATTTGTCTCGCTGGAATACCTGCTGCATGACATGCGCCTGTACAAATCACGAGAAGAATTGAGTTTAATGCGTAAGGCGGCCAAAATTTCTGTGCAGGCGCATATCAAGGCAATGCAGGTCTGCCAGCCGGGCATGAATGAGTATGAGCTTGAAGCAGAATTTCTTTGCGGTTTCAAACGAAACGGTGCTGGCTGGGCATATTCCTCGATTGTCGGTGGTGGTGAGAATGGTTGCATTTTGCATTACACCGAAAATAGTGCCGAGCTGAAAGATAAAGAGCTGGTGTTGATCGATGCCGGTGCGGAGTATCAGGGTTATGCCGCTGATATAACCCGCACCTTCCCGATCAATGGCAAATTCACCGTGCCGCAACAGGAAGTTTATGAAGTGGTATTAAAAGCGCAGGAAGCTGCATTCGCCCAGGTAAAACCCGGTAATCACTGGAATGACCCGCATAATGCTGCAGTAAAAGCATTGACCAAAGGCATGGTTGAGATTGGTTTGCTGAAAGGGCGGCCAGCCCAGCTGATCAAAGACCGCAGTTATATGAAATACTACATGCATCGAACCGGGCACTGGCTGGGCATGGATGTGCATGATGTGGGCGATTACAAGGTCGATGAGAACTGGCGTTTGCTGGAGCCGGGTATGGCGCTGACTGTTGAACCCGGTTTATATATACCCGCTGGCAGCCGTGGTGCCAGGCGCTGGTGGAATATTGGTGTTCGTATTGAAGATGACCTTACCGTGACTAAAGACGGATATGAGTTGCTCACCAAAGGGCTGCCGCGTACGGTTAAAGAAATTGAAGCCATTATGGCATCCTGAGCTTCGCCGCCCGTAATAACGACAATCTACCCAAGTAGATAATTATGCCAGAACATCAAGACAAGAAAAATTTTGATCTGATCATTATCGGCGGCGGCCTTGCCGGCGCCAGCCTTGCGAGTGCATTAAAAGGTGTTTGTGTTGATGCAAATAAACCGTTAAAAATCGCCGTCATTGAAGCCTTCCCACTAAATGCCGATGCCCAGCCCAGTTATGATGACCGGACGGTTGCGCTGTCTTATGGCAGCCGCTGTATCTTTGAGAATATTGCTCAGAATAAAACAGCGCAAGATAATAAAACGATGGCTGACAGCCTGTGGTCTTTACTGGCGCCGCATGCAGAAGCCATCAACACAATTCATATATCTGATCGCGGGCATTTTGGCGTCACCCGCCTGACGCGTGAGCAGGAAGGTGTAGAAGCACTGGGTTATGTGCTGGAAAACCGCGCTATTGGCCAGCAGCTATATCAAGTAATGGCAGCCGGATATGAGCATGGGGCTATCAGTACCACAGAAAATATCACATTATTTTGTCCTGCTGTTTTAAGCAGCCTGCAACAGGATGAAAACTCGGTTTCAGTTGAGTGCAGTGTTAACGGCGAAATACAGCGCTTAAGCGCTAAACTGCTGGTTGCCGCCGATGGTAATAAATCCCGGGTCATGGAAATGCTGGCTATTGGCAGCAGCCGAAAAGACTATCACCAGGTGGCATTAATCACTAATGTCACGCCCGGCAAAAAACACGATAACGTTGCCTATGAGCGTTTCACTGATAGCGGGCCGCTGGCGTTTCTGCCGATGCCGAAAAACCGCTGCTCAGTGGTGTGGACACTTGGCCGGCAACAGGCCGATTACCTGTACGGCCTGAATGATGAAGATTTTCTGCAACAGTTGCAGCAGCGATTCGGTTACCGCCTGGGCCAGCTAAAAAAAGTTGGTGTGCGGCAAATCTATCCTTTGTTTTTGCAGTCAGCTACACAGATTGTGAACGGACGGGTTGCTATCATCGGTAATGCCGCGCACAGCGTGCATCCGGTTGCCGGGCAGGGTTTTAATCTTGCCTTGCGCGATGTCGCCCTGTTGTCTGAATTGATTGTAGATAGTCAGCGCGCTGCTGAAGATATCGGTTCAGCCGAATTACTGCATCAATATGCGGCTTTGCGCGAAGACGATATCCAGCGTGTTTACCGTTTTACCGATGCACTGGTTAAGACTTTTTCCAATGCCATAGCACCATTGGCGCATATGCGTTCGTTAAGTCTGCTGCTGGTCGATGTGCTGCCGGGTATAAAGCATCAGCTGGCCGCTCAGAGTATGGGTTTAAGCGGGCGTTTGCCACGACTGAATAGAGGTTTACGACTGTAATGCCTGTTGCAAGCAGCCATTTTGATATCGTTATTGTCGGTGGCGGTATTGTGGGCTTGAGTTTTGCCAACGAACTGGCTGGCTCGGATTTTACTGTGGCCGTGGTTGAACAAAATGAATTAAAAGCCATTGCCGAAGAACCCGATTGCCGTGTCTCGGCAATTAATCTTGCTGCACTCAAACGGTTTAAACAGTCTGCCGTATTTAACTCGCCATTAGCCAGACGGATTTGCGCTTATGAAAAAATGTTTGTCTGGGATCAGACCGGTGCAGGGCAGATACAGTTTGATAGCGCCGAGCTGGGTGTGCCGGAGCTGGGCGCTATTATTGAAAATAATGTACTGCAGCAAATGCTGCTGGATAAAGTAAAAGCGGCCGATAATATCAGCTGGTTTTGCCCTGCAGGTATCAGTGAAATTAGCTACCATGAAACCACAGAGCATAGCCTGCAGCCGACGGCAGCTGCCAGTTGTACACTCATGCTGTCGACAGGTGAAGTTATTCAGGCCAGCCTGCTGGTTGGTGCGGATGGCATTACATCAAAAGTGAGACAGATTGCCCAGATAGAGCGTATCAGCCACTCATACCAGCAGCAGGGACTGGTGTGTAATGTTAAAACCAGTGAGCCTCATGAAAATACCGCCTGGCAATGTTTTATGCCCAGTGGGCCGTTAGCTTTTTTGCCCTTATATACGGGGGGCTGCTCTATTGTCTGGTCACTGGATGAGGCTCAGGCTCAGCATTATATGGGGCTGGATGACGATGCATTCAGGCTGGCGCTGGCAGAGGCCGTCGAATTCAAACTGGGAGAGGTAACCGGGGTAAGTCAGCGTTTTTTATTTCCACTGACTCACGGCCATGCCATCGATTATGTTAAGCCCGGGCTGGCATTAATGGGTGATGCAGCACACAATATTCATCCACTGGCGGGGCAGGGGGCGAACCTGGGTATTGCTGATGCATTCGTCCTGGCGGATGTAATCAAGGCCGCAAAAAGCGCTAATCGCCGCTGGGCGGCGCTGCATACTTTGAAAAAATATCAGCGCCAGAGGAAAGGCGCGAATCAGCTGATGGAAACGTCGATGACCGGTTTCAAGGAACTTTTCGGCCAGGATAATGCCTTTTTATCTGAGCTCAGGAATGCCGGACTGTCACTGGTAGATCATCTGCCGGCGCTGAAATACAGGCTCATTAAACAGGCGCTGGGTGAATGAGCCTGCATGTGATAAAACTGGGCTTTTAATTACTTAATTATCACTTGGATTTATCAGGATAATTTTATAAATAAAGCGCGTAGAATCAGAGCCAAATTACCGCATCACAGCAGAAATACTATGAGTAACAAGACCGTTCTTTTTGATAAACACGTTGAATATAAAGGCAAGATTGTGGATTTTGCCGGCTGGCAAATGCCGGTTAATTATGGTTCACAAATTGACGAGCATCACCAGGTGCGTAAAGACGCCGGCATGTTTGATGTCTCTCATATGGTTATTATTGACCTGGCTGCAGATGCCGCTGGCAGTATAAAAAGCTTTCTGCAATACCTGCTGGCGAATGATGTCGATAAACTGAAAGATAGCGGGAAGGCACTCTATAGTTGCATGCTCAATGAGAAAGGCGGCGTTATCGATGACCTGATCGTGTATTACATGAATGATAACTGGTACCGCGTTGTTGTTAACGCCGGTACCCGCGACAAAGACCTGGCCTGGATTAATAAGCACGCGGCTTCTTATAACGTCAGTGTCAATGAGCGTGATGATCTGGCCATGATTGCAGTCCAGGGGCCTAATGCCCGTGCCAAAGCATTTGAAGCGCTGCCGGTCGACGTGGTTGAAGCCGCGTCACCGTTAAAGCGTTTTTTTGGTGCTGATTGCGGTGACTGGTTTGTCGGCCGCACCGGTTATACCGGCGAAGATGGTTTTGAAATCATGGTGCCCAATTCTGAAGCCGCGGCATTATGGGACCGGCTGGCAGATGCCGGTATCAAACCCTGTGGTCTGGGTGCACGCGATACCCTGCGGCTTGAGGCAGGCATGAACCTGTATGGCAGTGATATGACTGAAGATACCTCGCCTTTAACGTCAGGCCTGGGCTGGACCATTTCATGGCAGCCGGAAGACAGGGATTTTATCGGCCGCAGTGTTATCGAACAGGAAAAAGCCGACGGTGTAAAACAAAAAATGGTAGGCCTGGTGCTTGAAGGACGCGGTATTCTGCGTGGTCACCAGAAAGTGATTGTTCTTGATGACAATGCTGAAGCAGTCGGCGGAGAAGCTGGCGAAGGTGAGATTACCAGTGGTACTTTTTCACCCAGTTTGCAACAATCAATCGCCCTGGCACGTGTGCCGGTTGGTATTGGCCGGGAGTGCAAGGTAGAGATTCGCGGCAAACTACTGGACGCTACTGTTGTTAAGCCTGTTTTTGTACGTGACGGACAGGCTGTATAGTATAATGCGTCGCCTGAAACAGGCGATGTTATAAAATTTTTATCTGGGGAAATTATATGAGTGAAGTACCTTCCGAATTAAAATATACCAAATCACATGAATGGCTTCGTGTTGAAGACGATGGCCAGGTAACTGTCGGTATCAGTGATCATGCACAGGAACTGCTGGGTGACCTGGTTTTTGTTGAACTGCCGGAAACGGGCACAGAGTTTGTAGCCGGTGATGAGTGTTGCGTGGTTGAATCCGTTAAAGCCGCATCAGATGTATATATGCCAATTAGTGGCGAAATCACAGAAGTCAATGAAGAGCTGGTTGATGAACCGGAACTGATTAACAGTTCGCCTTATGATAGCGGCTGGTTATTTAAAATTAAACCTTCCGCGGAAGAGCTGGATGACCTGATGGATGCCGAAGCATATCAGGCTGAGATTGAAGAATAGTTTCCCGTTATTAGTTGTAAGTCTTTTGTTACTTACAACTTAAAACTGGCAAATAAAACTCCCGTTTTTTAATAAAGAATCGTTATGCCTTTTATACCCCATACTGACCAGGAAATAACGCAGATGCTTGAAACCATCGGCGCTACTTCTATTGAAGATTTATTTGATGAAATTCCTGCGCATTTACGCGCTGCTACCATGGAAGCCATTCCGGAAGGTATGACAGAAATGGAGGTTTCACGTTTAATGCATCAGCGCGCGGCGAAAAACTCTACCGCCCTGTGTTTCATGGGGGCAGGTGCCTACCAGCATCACATCCCTTCAGCCGTATGGGAAATTACCACGCGCGGCGAGTTTTATAGTGCCTATACGCCTTACCAGGCAGAAGCTTCCCAGGGGACCCTGCAGTTAATTTACGAATTCCAGAGCATGATGACAGCGCTAACGGCGATGGATGTGTCTAACGCTTCCATGTACGATGGCGCTTCGTCGCTGGCAGAAGCAATTTTGATGTCAGTGCGTGCTAATCGAAAATCCAAATCGCGAAAAATCCTGGTTCCGACCACGGTAAATCCGGTGTATCGTAAAACGGCGCATACTATCGTCAATGGTCAGCAGATCGAATTGCTTGAGGTGCCTTATGATGAAACCAGCGGTACGGTGACGCTCGATCAGCTTAAGCAGACGCTGGAGCAGCAGGATAACAGTGATATAACCGCTGTGGTTCTGCAGCAGCCTAACTTTTTTGGCTGTCTTGAATCGGTCGATGAAATTACCGACTGGGCGCATGAAAATAATATTTTAGTGATAGCGGTTGTTAACCCGCTGGCAATTACAATATTGAATCCGCCGGGTGAATGGGGTAGCGAGAAAAATTTAACAATGGGTCGCGGCGCGGACATTGCCTGCGGTGATGGCCAGCCTCTGGGTGCGCCAATGTCTGCCGGTGGTCCTTACTATGGCTTACTTTGCTGTAAGCAGTCGCTGGTACGGCAAATGCCCGGACGTATCGTCGGCCGTACGGTTGATCTGGATGGTAAAGAGGGCTTTGTATTAACATTGCAGGCGCGTGAACAGCATATACGCCGTTCCAAAGCGACTTCAAATATCTGTACCAACCAGGGTCTGGTGGTTACTGCATCAACTATTCACATGTCTATCATGGGCGCTCACGGACTGGAGAATACGGCGGCTGCCTGTTATGCCAATAACAATAAGCTGGTTGAAAAACTGAGTGCGATTGAGGGTGTAAAAAAAGCCTTTAATGCTACGCACTTTCATGAGACCGTACTGCAGTTGAATGATGCCTCCGGTCGTACAGCGGCAGAAATCTTACATGCCTTAATTGAAAAAAATATTATTGGTGGTTACGACCTGTCAGAAGATTATCCTGAACTGGGCAGTGCTATCCTGGTGTGTACCACAGAAATGCGAAATGATGACGACATAAATACCTATGTCACCGCGTTACAGGAAATACTGGCGGGCGGTGTGGTCAGCAACAGTGATGCCTTAAATGTAACGGAGACCGCATAATGTTAATTTTTGAGCATTCATCCAAAGGCCGTAAGGGCGCGCCGCAATCACCACCCGAGAAAGCATCTGTTGCTTCGATTCCAGAACAGTTGCTGCGTAAAAAAAGCGCGGCACTGCCGGAAGTTTCTGAACTCCAGGCTGTTCGCCACTACACGCGTCTGTCACAGAAAAACTTTTCTATTGATACCGAATTCTATCCATTGGGTTCGTGTACCATGAAGTACAACCCGCGTGCCTGTAATACACTGGCGATGCTGCCGGGTTTTTTAAATGCGCATCCGCTGACACCCGATCAGCAAAACCAGGGTTTTCTCTCCTGTATGCATGATCTGCAGTCTATGCTGTGCGAAGCGACCGGCATGGCCGCTTTTTCACTGGCGCCGATGGCGGGTGCCCAGGGTGAGTTTGCCGGTGTTGCCATGATTGAGGCTTACCATGCTTCTCGTGGTGATGATGCACGTAAAGAAATCCTGGTGCCTGATGCTGCGCACGGAACCAACCCGGCAACGGCGGTGATGTGCGGTTTTACCGTTAAGGAAATCCCGACTTTAGCTAACGGTGATGTTGATATTGATGCCCTGAAACAGGCGGTCGGTCCACAAACAGCGGGCCTGATGTTAACTAATCCGTCAACACTGGGTGTGTTTGAGCGCAATATTGAAGCGATTGCTAAGGTTGTCCATGAGGCCGGCGGGCTGTTGTATTACGATGGTGCGAATCTGAACGCAATTCTGGGTAAAATTCGTCCCGGTGATATGGGGTTTGATGTTATCCATTCAAACCTGCATAAAACCTTTTCGACTCCACACGGCGGTGGCGGACCTGGTTCCGGTGCTGTCGGTGTGGCTGAACGCCTGATACCATTTCTACCGTTGCCGATGGTGGCAATGCAGGAGTCAACGGGTGGTGACAACAAGTACCGCTACCTGACAGAAAAAGACTGTCCGCAAAGTATTGGCCGCCTGTCTGCCTTTATGGGAAACCCTGGTGTTTTATTAAGGGCCTTTATCTATATGCGTTTGCTTGGGCGAAACGGTATGGTGCGCGTTGCGGAATTCGCTACCTTGAATGCCAATTACATGATGGCTGAAGCAAAACGTCGGGGCTTCACTTTAGCTATCGAAAATCGTCGCGCCAGCCACGAGTTTATTATTACCTTGAAGAATGAGGCACGTAAGTATCACGTATCGGCGATGGATTTTGCCAAACGCCTGCTTGATCTGGGTTACCATGCTCCAACAACCTATTTCCCGTTGCTTGTGCCTGAATGTTTATTGATTGAACCAACCGAGTCAGAAGCAAAAGAATCACTGGATGGATTTATGGATGCGCTGGAACAGATAAAACAGGAAGCAGAAGTGAACCCGGAGTTGCTGCATGCAGCGCCGCAAACCTTACCGGTTAAGCGTCTGGATGAGGTTCGAGCTGCCAAACAGCTGGACCTGGCTTTTAGAGGCTGAACATAGACAATTATATGCTTATCAAATTCTCTATCCAGCGCTGATAAAGCTAGGCTTTTTCCACCCTGTTTCTGCCATATTCCTTGGCCAGGTATAGCGCTTTATCGGCACGTTCAAGCAGGCTTTCCAGGGTGTCGGTTTCCACCTTAAATTCTGTTACACCAAAACTGCTGGTGATATGACCGACACCTGGAAATTCATATTTATCTATATCGTTGCGTAAGCGTTCTGCATGGATTAATGCGCCGCTTAAATCGGTTTCTGGCGTTAATATAATAAATTCTTCGCCACCATAGCGGGCAAATATATCGGCACTACGATTGGCTTTTGATACAATTCTGGTAACCTGTTCCAGTACTTCATCACCGGCCATGTGGCCAAAGTTATCATTAACGTCCTTGAAATGATCCAGGTCAAAAAAGATGATGGAAAATTTCCCCCCATAACGTTTTGACTTGTCGATTTCAGCATCAAGAAAGTGTGCAAAATGCAACCGGTTATATATTTGTGTTAAAGAATCGGTGTATGCAATGGTGCGCAGCTGTGTGCTTAATGCCTTGATATGTGCCAGCATGGTGCCAAACAGCAGACCGGCGATTGTAGGGATTAAAAAGGTGGCGGTAGTGAATTCAATTTTAAGGACATAAACAGTGTGAATGATGTTTAATACCGAAGTAACAAAACATGACAGGCTGATGTACAGCAGATAGATCATGAATTTTTTGTTTACAACTTTGGCACGCATGGTTATTGTCGAATACTATCTCAGGTGGTAGTGTTGTTCATATAATAGGTTAATAGCCTATCCTAACGTTAATTGGTAATAATTTCATTACTTTACATTATTATGGTGGCAATTATGATTACAGTTCCAGTAAAAACGGTGAAGACACGTATACAGCGCACTTTGTTAGTATCGCTGGCTTTGTTTTCGCTAAGTACTGCGCAGGCCGCACAGCTTGATGATGTAACTTTGCCTGACAGTGTAACACTGGAAGGTTCGAATACGGCGCTACAGTTAAATGGTCTGGGCTATCGAACCAAGTTTGTTTTTGACGTTTATGTGGCTGCACTTTATACCGAGTCAAAAGTCGATTCACGTGATGCGGTTCAGGCATTGCCGGGGCCAAAACGCGTCGTCATGCACATGGTTTATGATGAAGTCAGCCATAAAAAAATGGCAGATGCCTGGAGCGAAGGCTTTGAAGATAATAACAGTGATGAACAACTGGAAAAATTACAGGCCCGTTTAAAAACCTTTATTTCACAGTTCCCAGATTTAAAGAAAGGTGATGTAGTGTTGCTGGATTATTACCCTGAAACGGGAACCCGGGTAAGCATCAATGGTGAGAACAAAGAAGTAATTAAAGGTGCTGATTTTTACTCGGCCCTGCTCGATGTCTGGCTGGGAGATGAGCCTGCCGATGATGATTTAAAAGAAGCAATGCTGGGTCTTGATAATAAGGACTGAAACGCATTTTCAATCAGGCTTCAGTAGCAGTAGTCTGTGAGCTGGCCGAGAGCAGTTGAGCTGCGGCTTCACGAAAAGTTGTTTCAGATACAACGCCGGTTAATACGCGTTCTCCGAAAATAAAACTGGGAACACTTTGTATTTCGTGTTTGCGGGCAGATTGGAAATTATCCAGTAAACGTTGTTGCAGGCCTGTGTTTTCCCATGCTGACTCAATCGTCCGCTCATCAATACCGCAGGACTGTGCGATGTTTCTAAGTATGTTTCTGTCGCCTATGTTCAGGCTGTCGACAAAATAGGCGCTAAATAGCTTTTCATGTAATTTATAGAATATCTCACTGCCGCATTGTTTGGCTGCTTCCGACAGCAATAAAGAGTCTTTGGAATTTGTTATAAAACTCAGCCTGGCCAGAGGGATGTTTTCTTCTTTAGCAATGCGTTGCAGATTATCCAGCATTTGCTGCCATTGTGCCGATGGGTAATCGAGTGAATCGATGGGTTCGCCGTTAGCTGATGTTTCAGGGTGTATCTCAATAAAGCACCAGTTTATTTTTATATCGTATTGATCACGCAGGCGATTAAGGCGGTGATGTCCAACATAACAAAAAGGACAGATGTAGTCGCTGTAAACCGTTACATTAATTTGGGGTAAAGTCGCCATACGCTGCACCAGTCATGCTCGAAAATTTAATACACTGTCACCATGAGAATCATATTACGCTTTTTTACAATAATAGCCATCAGTCCGGCACTGCTACTTTCTTATAGTTCGTTGCTTATGTCTGCGGTTCCAGAAAAAAATAATGGCAATAAAAAACCAGCTGGTTTTGAGTGGACGCTGGGTGCTGGTCTAGGTGTATTTGATTACCATTTGTACCCGGGTGCCAAAGCAACCAGGCGGCTTTATCTGCCAGTACCGTATTTCACCTTTCGGTCACCAAAGTTTGAAATAGACCGGGGTATTAAAAGTTTTTTATATCAATCAAAAACTATCGTGATTGATATAAGTGCGGATTTTGGTCTGCCGGTAAACAGTGAGGACACTGAGGCGCGTAAAGGAATGCCAGACCTGGACTTTATGCTTCAGCTTGGGCCCTCGCTTGAGTTTTTGCTTAATGATAAAAATAAAAATTATTTTGATGTAAGATTTGAATTGCCATTACGTGCAGCTTACGCTATTGATGGCAGTGATACGAAAAATATAGGTTATTTGCTCGAGCCTCGTTTTAGTTTTAATCATCGACGACTGGCTAAAACGGGGCTGTCTCAAAAAGCAACGATCGGTTTGAAGTTTGCGACAGAGGACTTTCACGCTTATTACTATGACGTAAGCGAAGCGTTTGTCAGTGCAGACAGAAAGGTATTTAAAAGTGATGCTGGCTTTGGCGGCAGTTTTGCAAAATATCGTATTAGTTATAAAACCAGCGATTTTGTTTACTGGGCTTTTTTACGTTACCAGTCATTACGCGGTGCCGAGTTTGAAGACAGTCCCCTGGTGCTGCAAAAAGATTATTACTTCGTCGGTGTTGGTTTCGCCTGGATTTTTGCCGGCAGTTTATGACAGCAGCATTTTTATTCCAAGTAAAAATAAAAGCAGGGCAAATATTTTCTTCAATTTGTAATCAGCAAGCCTGTGTGCGGTTTTTGCACCGAGGGGTGCAATAATAAAACTGCTTACAGCGACCAGTAAAAAAGCGTTTAGCTGTACGTAGCCCAGGCTATAGGATGAAGAGGATGAGGTAAAGGATATGCCCCAGCCCGAATAGATGTAGGACGCAGTGCCGAATAGTGCAATTGGCAGGCCGCAGGCGGCCGAAGTCGCAATTGCATTTTTAATATTAATATTATGCCAGTGTAAAAAAGGTACCGTCAGGGTACCGCCACCAATACCCACAATAGCTGAAACACTGCCGATAATATTACCACCGATAAAAGCTTTAACCGGTCGTATGAATACCTGGTGCTGTTTGCTCTGGTATTGTTTAAGCATTAATACGGCAACAAATAATTCAAATAGACCAAACGCCGGCCTGAGGATTGCTGTTGGTAATTCCGTGGCAATGCTGGCACCGAGCCATGCGCCCAGGCAAATGCCAGGCGCCAGTAAATAGACTGTTGGCCAGAGTACGGCCTGTTTTTTATGGTGGGCCAGGGTGGAGGAAATTGAAGTGCTTATTATGGTCGCTAAAGATGTAGCCAGCGCCATATGCATCAGGTGCTGCTGCTCGTAACCCTGTGTCGAAAAAATAAAATATAAAACCGGGACAATGATCAGGCCGCCACCAACGCCCAGTAAACCGGCAGCAAAACCGGCAAAAGCCCCGGTTAAAATGTATAGCAATATTTCCATTGAGGGAGAATCTAACTGACTTACAGCTGGTACGTCATTATTTACTGTACTCCTGCTGATGCAGCTGAACGACCATGTCGCAGTTCAGGCAGGTATTACCATTTGCCGAGCCGGCAATAATGTTGAAGGGTTGTTCGGGTTCGCCCATCTGGTCAAGTACAATGCTGGCACCCTTAAAGTCATGGTCTTTGGTGTAGCCATTGATGGTGATAATGGTTTTCAAGTCAGCTGCACCGGATGATTTAATGCCGTTCTCGGAATCTTCAAAGGCAATGCATTCATTTGCATTGAGCTTCATTTCTTTTAACGCGTATTCATAAATATCGGGTGCCGGTTTTTTCTGTGCAACAATATCGCCTGCAGCAATCACTTCGAACCAGCCGATTGATTCCGGACCCAGGGTGTGTTCCAGTAAAACTGTTACGTTTTCAGGTGTGGTTGTGGTTGCAATGGCGAGACGAAATCCGCGTTCACGTGCCTCGTTGATCAGCCGTTCAACACCGGGGCGTAAAGGAATGGCACCGGTTGCCAGCAGTTCTGTGTAGTGGCGTGTCTTTGCCTGGTGCAGTTCGGGAATTTTTTCTACAATACCGGCCGGGACTTTGTCGGCATCAAGAAACTTGTCGACATAATATTTCATGCGTTCTTTGCCGCCGGTGACAGCGAGTAATTCACCATAGGTATCGGCATCCCAGTGCCAGCCAATGTTGTATTCGTCAAAGGCGCGATTAAAAGCAATGCGGTGGCCGTCGCGTTCTGTATCTGAAAGCGTGCCGTCAACATCAAAGATGAAAGCTTTTAGTTCGGGTTTTGTATTATCGGTGGTTTCTGTTGAAGTATTCATAAAGACGAAGCGTGGTTTTCATGTGAGAATAGTTAGCGCGATTCTACAGGAAGATGTTATGCATAAAAAACTACAAATTGGCTGGATTGGCCTGGGAGTAATGGGTGAGCCTATGTGCCAGCACCTGATGGCTGCCGGCCATGCTCTTAATGTTTCTACGCGGACTAAAAGCAGGGCTGCTAATGTACTGAATAATGCTGCCAGCTGGTTCGATAGCGCAGATGAGGTTTGCCGTCATAGTGACCTTGTATTTACCATGGTGGGTTATGAACAGGAAGTCCGTGATGTGTATTTTTCGGCAAATGGACTATTTGCCTCGGATATCAGTAATAAGATATTGATTGATATGGGTACCACCGCGCCTCAGCTAAGTATAGAAATTGCTGATTATGCCCGGCAGCATGGGGCGCAAAGTATTGATGCGCCGGTTTCCGGCGGGGATGTCGGCGCACGTAATGCCAGTCTTTCGATTATGGCGGGTGGTGATGCCGAAGCTATCGATAAAGTTACCGCATTATTTGACTGTTTGGGTAAAGTTCAGCGAACAGGTGCTGCCGGCAGTGGTCAGCATACTAAAATGTGCAACCAGATTACGGTGGCAGGTACTATGATTGGCGTCTGTGAAGCTTTATTGTATGCAAAACGCTCGGGCCTGGACTGTCAATCCATGATCTCAGCGATACGATCGGGTGCGGCTGGCTGCTGGACGCTGGATAATCTGGCGCCAAGAATAATCAAAAATGATTTTGCGCCCGGTTTTATGGTGGATCATTTTATAAAAGATTTAGCGATTGCCATTAAAGAGGCAGAGGTCATGCAAATACAGTTACCCGGTTTGGCGCTGGCCAGGTCGTTGTATGAAAAAGCCAGCCGTATGGGCCATGGTAAAAGTGGTACGCATGCATTATTGCTGGCGCTGGAATCAGTGGATTAATTGAAATCACTGGTAGCGATACATATGAAATGCGATGTTGCAGTTTTAGCCCGTTATTAAAAAACCTAATTCAATGAATAAGTCTGACTCTATTAATAAACCATCGGTGTATTCCTGGCGCAGTATTTTCGCCATTGTGCGTCAACATAAAAAACCGTTAATTCTTGCTAATATCATTGCACTATTTGCTGCTGCTATGAGTGTGCCTGTGCCCTTACTGATGCCATTACTGGTGGATGAAGTATTGCTGGAGAAGCCCGGCAAGATCATTGAGCTATTATCGATGATTTTTCCTCAGCACTGGTTAACGCCTGTCAGCATCATCGCTATTGTTATGCTGCTGTCTATGCTGTTGCGGCTTTGCGCACTGCTACTGGCAGTATTACAGACGCGGGAATTTACCCGCGTGGCAAAAGACGTGACCTATCGCATCCGCCTTGGCCTGCTGCATCATCTGCAAAAAGTTTCCATGGCAGAATATGAAGCGGTTGGCTCCGGCACCATTACTTCACATCTGGTTACTGATGTTACTGCAATTGATGACTTTCTGGGTGCCAGCCTTAGCAAGTTTATTGTTGCCCTGTTAACGGTTATTGGTGTTGCTATTGTGCTGTTATGGATACACTGGCAGCTGGCGCTGTTTATATTATTGATGAACCCGGTGGTCATCTACTTCACCATGGTAATGGGTAAAAAAGTCAAAAGCCTGAAGCGCAATGAGAATGTTTCGTTTGAGCTGTTTCAGCAGGCGTTGATCGAAACCCTCGATGGAATCCAGCAAATTCGTGCCAGTAACCGGGAAGGGCATTACCTGCAAAGGGTCGTGTCACGCGCTGAGCAGCTGAAGAAAAACATGATTGCTTTCGGCTGGAAAAGTGATGCTGCTAACCGCTTATCCTTTTTTATATTCCTTATGGGATTTGAAGTTTTTCGCGGCCTTAGCATGGTGGTAGTGCTGTTTAGCGGGCTCAGCATCGGCGAGATGTTTGCGGTTTATGCCTACCTCTGGTTTATGATGGGTCCGGTGCAGGAAATACTGGGCATTCAATACAGTTATTATAGTGCCAATGCGGCTATTGAAAGAATAAACAACCTGATGGCTATGCAGAAAGAGCCACAGTACGAACATAAGGTTAATCCTTTTAAAGGCAAACACACGGTCGGTTTAAGCGTTGAAAATGTCCGCTTTTCTTATGGTGAAGGGCTGGCGGTACTGGACGGTGTCAGTCTCGCTATCGGCGAAGGTGAAAAGGTGGCGCTGGTTGGTGCCAGCGGCGGAGGCAAGTCCACACTGGTGCAGATAATACTGGGTTTGTATCCGGCCGATTCAGGTGAGCTGTTTTTTGATGGCATTAATTTGAAAGATATAGGCCTCGACGTTGTGCGTGAAAATGTTGCCACGGTATTGCAGCACCCGGCTATGTTTAATGACACGGTGAGGCAAAATCTCAGCCTGGGACGTGAGCTAGACGATAACGCTATCTGGCAGGCGCTGGAGATCGCGCAGCTGCGGCAAACCATAGAAGATCTGCCGCAACAGCTGGATAGTATTATCGGCCGCAGCGGTATACGTTTATCGGGTGGGCAGCGCCAGCGGCTTGCTATTGCACGAATGATACTGGCAGACCCTAAAGTGGTCATTCTGGATGAGGCAACATCCTCTCTGGATACAGAAACTGAAGCCATGCTGCATGAAGCCATGCATGCTTTTCTGCAGAATCGTACCACCCTGATTATTGCGCATCGGCTAAGCGCAGTGAAACAGGCTGACAGGGTGCTGGTGTTTGACGCCGGTAAAATTATTGATGAAGGCAACCATGTCGAGCTGATCAATAAGGATGGTCTGTACCGTGATTTGTATGGTAATAAAAGTTAATATCTGCCTCAGCCAGGAAATAAACTATTTGGCACCAAGTTAGAAACAAAGGAAGAAAGCATGAAAGTTACATTGAATCGAATTACCTGCCTGCTAATAATGATGGGTTTAACAGGTCCCGCCACGGCTGCCGGATTCGGCGCCGCATTCTCAAAAGGTTCGACCAGTATTGGCATCGTTGCCGGTTCGGGACGTGCGTTTCAGGATGATTATATTATTCTTGGTGCCGGAGTCGGATACTACGTACTGCAAGGGCTGGAAATTGGTATTGATGCCCAGCACTGGTTTTCGGGTGACCCTGCCATTTCGAAAATCAGCCCTCAAATACGCTATGTATTTACCCAGCCAAAAACAATCAAACCGTATGTTGGTGCTTTTTATCGCCGCACATTCATTGAAAACCTGGATAATGAGGATTCTTTCGGTTATCGCGCCGGTGCATATTTTACCGCCAATAACGGTGTTTATATCGGTGGCGGCGTGGTTTATGAGGAATATAGTGACTGTTCTCGATTTATCGATTGCTCAAACACTTATCCCGAAATTCTGATCACGGTCAGTTTCTAATTTATTTCCCGATTGGCCTATTATTTAGTATAATGGATTATAATTAATTAATAATATTCTAATATATATTAGAGGAGCTCATAATGGCCCATAAAAATATCACAGCGCCGGTTATTGCCGCCGCTATGTTCACTGCGCTGTCTGTCAATGCTTCTTCCTGGCAGGCATTGCCAGAGGTTGCGCCTGCACCAGCAGATAACCCAACGACTGACGCCAAGGTTGAGCTAGGCAAAATGCTGTTTATGGATCCGCGTTTTTCTTCTACCGGTACCGTTTCCTGTAACTCGTGCCACAACGTCATGGAAGGCGGTGATGACAGCCGTACATTCTCTATGGGCGTTCACGGTAAGACCGGCGGCCGGAATTCGCCAACCGTGTGGAACTCGGCCTTCCATTCTGTGCAATTCTGGGATGGCCGTGCTGCCCTGCTAGAAGACCAGGCAAAAGGCCCTGTGACTAACCCGGTTGAAATGGGCGTTAAGGAAATTGAGCAGGCAATGAATAAAGTTCGCGCTATACCGGGTTATAAACCTTATTTTACGAAGGCATTTGGCAAGGACTCGATGACAGTGGATAACGCCGCAAAGGCTGTCGCTGCTTTTGAGCGTACCCTGATCACACCTAATAGCCCCTACGATAAATATGTCAAAGGCGATAAAGATGCCATGAGCGAAGCGCAGGTTCGCGGCATGGAAACCTTTGCTGCAACCGGCTGCACCTCGTGCCACTCGGGTGCTGCATTCAATGGCCCGGCGATGCCGTTGGGTCAGGGCTTTTATGCAAAATTCCCGACTTTTGCCGATAATGAGTATAATAAAAAGTATGATTTAAGCGCTGATAAAGGTCGTGAAGAAGCAACGGGTAAAGCGGCTGATGCGCATATGTTCCGGGTTTCAACATTGCGTAACATTACCGATACCGCGCCTTATTTCCATAATGGTGCAGTAAATAGCCTGTCTGAAGCGGTGCGTGTTATGGCTAAAACACAACTGAATAAAGATCTGCCAGAAAAAGATGTTGCCGATATCGTGGCTTTTCTTGCTGCTTTAACCGGTGAATACCCTGAAATTGTGATGCCTCGTCTGCCGGCAACACCGGGCCATAGTCTGGTGGCGGATAAATAAACCCTGCAACGCTGCGATATTCAGTTCGGCTGCTGTGATGCAGAGGAATATCGCGCAAAGGTAGGATAAACTAGCGGTTTAATACAAAGCTCTGCAGAGTAAAGGTAATAAAATTATGTCTACTGTTGATTTAACTAAAGATACGCTACAGGATACCATTGGCAATAACGATATTGTTATCATTGATTTCTGGGCGCCCTGGTGTGGGCCCTGTAAATCTTTCGCACCAACCTATGAGGCGGTGTCTGAAAAGCACACAGATGTGGTCTTTGCAAAAATTAATACTGAAGCTGAGCAGGAACTTGCAGCAAGTTTTCAGATTCGTTCAATTCCAACATTGATGATATTCCGTGAGCAGATTGCGATATTTTCACAGGCAGGTATGCTGCCAGAAAGCGCGCTTGAAGAGATTATCGGTAAAACCAGAGAGCTGGATATGGAACAGGTTCGTAAAGATGTGGAAGAGCAGCAGGCCCAGGCTCAGACACAACAGTAAACAGTTGTTAGCTGGTTACACTGAAAAAGAAAAAAGCCTCGAGTAATCGAGGCTTTTTTCTTGCATAACAGAGTGGATTAAAATATTGCTAATTCAAAAAGCGATTATTTCTTTTGTTTTAGCTTTGCCGTTTCTGCTTTCAGGGCTTTTTTCAGTGCTAGATCTCTTGCTTTATCGGCTTTAAGCAGGGCTTTTTCAGCATCAGTGGCTTCTTTAAGTTGAGCCCTGGTTTGTTTTAATTCATTTTCCAGGGCTTTTAGCTGTTTATCCAGCTGTTTATCCAGTTTCTCGTTCAGTTCTATCTGTCTGGCGGCTTCTTTTGAAGCAGCCGCTTTTTTCTTAATGGCCGCCTTGACGGTTTTATTACTGACAACAGTGGGTAATTTCTTTTCGATTTTTAGTTTTTTTATCGTGGTATTACCAGTCAGTGTTTTGATTACCTTTCGTGGCCGTATCTTTGGCTTGCGCTCTTTTACCTTAACGTGTTTCACAGACGGTTTTGCATTTTTGGCCGGGGCAACAGCGGGTGTCAGCATAGGTTTAACCGGTGTGCGTTTCGGGCGCAGCCCGCGCAGCGCTGATTTAACACGTTTGGTTACTTCACTAACGTCACCGTGAGCTTCTACGATATGTAGAATGCCTTTTTGTTTGTAGTAATCACTGACAGGTTGTGTAAGTGACTCGAAAATGCTCAGCCGACGTTCGATGGTGGCTTCATTGTCATCAGAGCGATGCCGCAGTAAACCGCCGCATTCGTCACATTTATCGTCAATAGCGGGTGGCTGGGTGAATAAATTAAACAATGCGCCACAGGAAATACAGTTGAGTCGGCCAATCATTCGTTGTATCAGCATTTCAGCGTCGACATCAAACTGCAGCACAGCATCAATGGGGCGGCCTAGCTTGTCGAGTATGTCGTCCAGTGCGACTGACTGAGCCAGGTTGCGTGGGAAACCGTCGAGAACAAAACCCTGATCGGCATCCGGGCGTGCTATTCGTTCGCGTATCATGCCAATGACAATGTCATTGGGTACCAGCTGGCCAGCATCCATAATGGCCTTGGCCTGACGGCCGAGTGGTGTTTGCGCTGACACGGCTGCGCGCAGCAGGTCGCCGGTAGAAATTTGTGGAATATGGTACTTATCGGTCAGGTATTTGGCCTGTGTGCCCTTGCCAGAACCTGGTGCCCCTATCAAAATTAACTTCATAATTGCTTCCCATCACTCATTATGCTTTTATTATTCAGTAACTTAATTTAGTTTACATAAGGCTGAAAGTGAAATTAGTTCGCTAACTGCCTTTTCCCTATATTTTGTTTTAAGTGATTCTATCTATTGTTGAGAAATTGTCGAGCCTGAAACACCTCAAACACTATATAATTGCGTATTAAATTTGCTTATTTTGGTCATACTGCTGAAATAACACGATTTTCAATAAAAATAATAATAATTTTCTGACTTTATTCGATTCCGGGTTCCAAATTAATCTATGGCATACCGCTCCCATGTTTCTGATCATTCCTATGAAGCGAGCATATTCAAATTTCGTGCAATTGTCGCAGCGGTAATTTGTTTGCTGATGCTGGGGGGGCTGCTGTTTCGGCTGGCCTGGCTGCAAATTGTCGATTATGCACATTTTTCCAATTTATCAGAACATAATCGCATTCGTTTGATGGAACTGCCGCCAACCCGTGGCTTAATTTACGATCGTAACGGCGTTATTCTTGCCGAAAATAAACCGGCATTTCATCTCGAAATTATTCCCGAGCAGGTGGAAGATATGGATCAGACCTTAAAAGGTCTGGGCGAAATTGTCACCTTAAGTGATGCAGATATCGAGCAGTTTAAAGAAGAGTTACAGAGCCATCGCTCATTTAAGCGCATATCACTTCGCACTCGTTTAAATGAAGAAGAGGTTGCCCGCCTGGCGGTGAATCGGCATCGCTTCCCGGGGATGGACATTAATGCGCGCCTGAGCCGTTATTATCCCCAGGGAGAGGTGGCTGCACACGCTATTGGTTATGTTGGCCGAATCAATGAGCGTGAACTTACGGTTATAGATGAAGGTAATTATCGTGGTACTTCGCATATCGGTAAAACCGGGCTGGAAAAATACTATGAAGCAGAATTGCACGGTAAGGTTGGCCGGCAGAAAGTTGAAGTTAATGCGCAAGGCAGGGTAATTCGCGTTATCGACAGGGTCGCACCGGTATCGGGTAACAATCTGACGCTGAACCTGGATATTGAACTTCAACGTATCGCAGAAGAGGGTCTTGGTGAATTAACCGGTTCAGTTATTGCTATCGAACCGCATACCGGTGCTGTGGTCACGTTCGTCAGCAAACCGAATTTTGATCCGAACCTGTTTGTTCACGGTATCAGCCACAAAAATTACAATGCATTGCAGCATGATATCGATAAGCCTCTGTTTGACCGGGCTATTTTCGGGCAGTATCCGCCTGGCTCAACATTTAAGCCATTTATTGCGCTGGCAGGTATCGAGCAGCGGCGCTTCGGTATAAAAGAGGCGATTCACTGTAAAGGACATTATTTATTGCCGGGTGACGACACCGAACGTAAATACCGTGACTGGAAAAAGGAAGGACACGGTATGGTTGATGTGACTAAATCGATCGCTGAGTCCTGTGATGTTTACTTCTACGAGCTGGCTTATCGTATGGGCATCGATCATATGCACGATTTTCTGGCACAATTCGGTTTTGGTTCTAAGACCGGTATCGATTTGCTTGGTGAACGCAGTGGATTGTTGCCATCATCCGAGTGGAAAAAACGGACACAGGGAAAAGTATGGTATCCGGGTGAAACCTTAATCGCTGGAATTGGTCAAGGGTATATGCTGGCGACACCGTTGCAGCTTGCGACGGCAACCGCAGCATTGGCTAGTCGCGGTGAAAAAATTGTGCCTCGCTTGCTAAAAAGCGTTCAATCGTCGGAAGATGGCTCCGTGAAAACGCGTGAACCTTCAGTGACCAGGATAGAATTACGCCGGGAAAGTCACTGGGACGTGATATTTAGTGCCATGGAAAAAGTCGTACACGGTACCTGGGGAACGGCGCGTGCGACGGGCTGGGGAATGAAGTTTAAAATGGCGGGTAAAACAGGTACCGCACAAGTTTTCGGTATTGCTCAGGATGAAGAGTATGATGCAGAAACAGTGCAGAAAAAATTAAGGGATCATGGCCTTTTTGTTGGCTTTGGCCCGGTAAAAGATCCTGTGCTGGCGGTGGCGGTGGTCGCGGAAAATGGTGAGCACGGTAGCGCGATGGCACCGATTGCAAGAGACCTGATTAAACGGTATATGGAAAAATATGCAAAGCAGTAGCGTTCAGTTTTTTGATTCGGCTTACCAAAGCAGGTCTTCACGATTTTTGCAAATGTTGCATATCGACCCGGTATTGCTCGCCGGACTGTTATTGCTGATGGCCGCCGGCCTTGGTATTTTGTATAGCGCATCAGATGGTTCGGTCGACCTGGTGCAGCGTCAGGTTGTTCGACTGGCACTGGCTTTTGCGGTTATGTTTATTGTTGCGCAAATTCCTCCCCACCAGCTATATGTGTGGGCGCCCTGGTTTTTTGCCATTGGAATTATTTTGCTGATACTGGTTCTAATAGCAGGCGATGTGGGCAAGGGGGCGCAGCGCTGGTTGAATCTTTACGTAATTCGTTTTCAGCCGTCGGAGATGATGAAGCTGGTAACACCGATGATGATTGCCTGGTATTTGTGTGAAAAACCAATTCCGCCGAAAATATCATCGTTGTTTATTTCGCTTGCACTGGTGATTTTGCCAACCCTGTTAATTGTTCGGCAACCTGACCTGGGAACATCACTGTTAGTCGCTGCGGCCGGGTTTTTCGTGGTTTTTTTTGGCGGCATTCGCTGGCGCATTCTGTTTGGCGCTGTGTTCTCAATGCTGGCACTAATCCCGGTTTTGTGGCAGTTTATGCACGATTATCAAAAGCAGCGGGTATTGACCCTGTTTGATCCGCAAAGTGATCCACTGGGATCGGGGTATCACATCATTCAATCGATGATAGCTATTGGTTCTGGTGGGATTTACGGTAAGGGCTGGTTGAATGGTACGCAGTCGCAGCTGGATTTTTTGCCAGAGCGTACCACTGACTTTATCTATGCCGTGTTTGCAGAAGAATTTGGTATCATGGGCGCGATCGTATTGCTCTCGCTATATGCGTTTATTGTAATACGCGGTTTATATATCGCTGCCAATGCACAGGACAGTTTTGGCCGCCTGCTGGCCGGTAGTTTGAGTATGACGTTTTTTGTCTACCTGTTTGTTAATGTCGGCATGGTGTCGGGCATTTTGCCGGTAGTTGGTGTGCCTTTGCCCCTGGTTAGTTATGGCGGTACATCGATGGTGACGCTGATGGCAGGTTTTGGAATGTTGATGTCAATCAGTACTAACCGGCGACTGGTAACAAAATAGTGCCGCTCAAATTAAAAGTAAATTTAGAAGTAATAAATCTGGTGTCAGGAATTTGAAATGAAGATGAAAATAATAAAAATAATGTGTCTCTGCGTGCTGTCTTCGCTAGCCTTAAGTGCGAATGCCTTTGCTCAAGCTGAAGTGAATTATGCACAGCGGGCTGATGTGAAACAGTTTATTGATGAAATGGTTGAGCAGCACGGTTTTGATCGTGCTTACCTGGAAAGCCGGTTTGCCAGCGCAAAAAGACTGGATAATGTACTGGAGTCAATTGCCAAACCCGCTGAGCGGGTACTGACCTGGAAACAGTACCGCCCTATTTTTGTTACAAAAAAACGCAGTGATAAAGGCAAGGTTTTTATTGAGGAGTATGGCGATACTCTAAAGCGAGCTGAAAAAGAATACGGTGTGCCAGTTGAAATTATCGCTGCCATTATTGGTGTCGAAAGTTATTACGGCAATCATACCGGAAAATATACCGTGTTTGATTCCTTAACGACCCTTGGCTTTGATTATCCGGCGCGCAGTAAATTCTTTAAGAGTGAATTAAAGCAGTTTTTATTACTGTCCAAGGAAGAAAATATCAGTATTGACGATATGACGGGTTCCTATGCAGGCGCAATGGGCATGCCTCAATTTATTTCCAGTAGCTATCGTCACTATGCAGTAGATTTCGATGCTGATGGTAAACGAGATTTATGGAACAGTATTCCTGATGTTATAGGAAGTGTGGCAAATTATTTTAAACAGCATGACTGGAAGCAGGGTGCTGCAGTGACTTACCCGGTTACCTTGTCTAATACCTCAATTGTGAACAAGAAGAATAAACTAAAGCCGTATGTTACTGTGGAGCAGTTAGAAAAGCAGGGTGTATCGCTTAGTGGGCAAAAGCTGGATAGTAAACAGAATGCAACATTATTGAAATTTCAGGGAAAAAAAGGTGATGAGTACTGGATTGGGCTTGATAACTTTTATGTTATTACGCGATACAATCATAGCGCTCTGTATGCAATGGCTGTTTACCAGTTAAGCGAGCAGCTGAAAAAGTAAATGCTGTGCTGGTTTATTATGAGGCGTTATCGGCAGAAGATAAAAGTATGAATAAGCAGAATAAACTTTTATTGATTTCATTCTTAATTTCGCTACTGGCTTCATGTGGTGAGATCAGGGATAGTGCGCCTGTTAATTATTCTAAACAATGGGATGAAATACCAGATGCGGTGCCGGCACCTGTTGCTCGCAGTAGATATGGAAATCCGGATAGTTATGAAGTGTTTGGTGAAACCTATCACGTGATGGAGTCGGCAGGTGATTTCAGGCAAAAAGGTATTGCCTCCTGGTATGGCAACAAGTTTCACGGTAGGCGCACCTCAAGTGGTGAGGATTATAATATGTATGCCATGACGGCGGCGCATAAGACCTTGCCTATTCCGGTTTATGTAGAGGTGAAAAATACTGATAATGGCAGAAGCGCGATCGTTAAAGTGAATGACCGCGGCCCGTTTCATGAAGGCAGAATAATTGACCTGTCTTATGCGGCAGCAACCAAGCTGGGCGTGGCACAGGCGGGTACAGCTAATGTTGAAATACGTGTAGTAACTTCGGAGCAGGATAAGATTCGTCAACGCAGCAATGAAGTGGTAAGTTCACCCGTTGGTGGCGATGGCAAGCTGTATGTGCAGGTGGCGGCCTTTACCACGGAAGAAAATGCGTTACAGCATTTAGGGAAATTACAGGGTGACGGTTTTAACGATGTCAGGCTCCATATTGAAAGCAGAAAAGGCAAGGCAGTATACCGCGTCAGAATCGGGCCGTTGCCATCAGAGCATGTCGCTGAACAGGTGCTGGCACAGCTTAAACAAAGTAATTATCAAAACTTAAAAATCCTGAAACATAATTAAAGAAGCTAATTGGTCATAGATGATGAGTTCAAAGATGTATCCTGATGTTCAAAAAATAAAAAATATTTTTAAATTAATTTTTGTTGTTATAGCAGTAACTAATATTGAATTGGCTGTTGCTGCCAAACCTGTGCCTGCAGCGCCCGATGTTGCAGCAAATAATTACCTGCTGATGGACTTTGAAAGCGGCAATGTGCTGGCAGAAAAAAATGCCGATGTCCAGATTGAGCCAGCAAGCATTACCAAGATTATGACAGCTTATGTTGTCTACAAGGAACTTGAAGCTGATCGATTAAGCATGAATGACATGGTTGATATCAGCGAAAAAGCCTGGCGCATGGGTGGTTCGAGAATGTATCTTGAAGTAAATACCAGTGTCTCTGTACATGACCTGTTGAAAGGATTAATCATTCAATCCGGAAATGATTCCAGTGTTGCGCTAGCTGAGCATGTTGCCGGTACAGAAGAGGCATTTGTACAATTAATGAATCAATACGCCGCTGATCTGGGTATGGATAATACCAATTTCATGAACAGTACAGGCTGGCCTGATAAACAGCATTTAATGACTGCTCGCGATATCGCAATACTGTCAGCAGCCATGATCCGCGATTTTCCTGAGCACTATACCCGTTACTCTGAAAAGGAATACACCTATAACAATATCAAGCAGTACAATCGCAACAAACTGTTATGGCGTGATGAAACAGTCGATGGTATAAAAACAGGGCATACAGATTCAGCCGGTTTCTGCCTGGTATCATCGGCGGTGCGAGCGGATATGCGTATCATTTCTGTCGTGCTTGGCACAGACAGTAAAAAGTCCCGCGCCAGTGTCAGTCAGGCACTATTAAATTATGGCTTCAGATTTTTTGAGTCTCACACTCTATACGACGAAGGTGAAGTCTTGAGCAGGCCCCGTGTCTGGAAAGGCGAGTTTGAAACGTTTACAGTTGGGCTGGATAAAAAGCTGGCGGTTACTATACCTCGCGGAAGTTATGACGATCTGGATGCAGTCATGGATATTGATAAAAATATCGAAGCGCCTGTGGAAAAAGGTCAACAGGTTGGCGTGGTGAAGGTTTCACTGGATGATAAGCTGTTGCATTCCGTGCCGCTGGTTGCGTTAGAGACTGTTGCTGAAGGAAATCTTTTCCAGGTTGCAAAAGACTATTTCATGCGTATGCTTAATTAAATAGTATAACAACACTTCCTATAGCTTTTTGTATGAGGGATACAATTGGAAAAAGCAGCTGATATTGTATATTTGAATGGTGAATACCTGCCTATCGAGCAAGCCACGATTTCTGTTATGGATCGTGGTTTTCTTTTTGGCGATGGGATTTACGAAGTTATTCCTGTTTTGGGCAATAAGCTGCTTCGTGCGGATGAACATTTAACGCGTCTGCAAAATAGTTTAAACCGCATTAGTTTGAGCAGTCCTTTCAGCAATGACGAGTGGGCGAAAATATTCCTGGACCTGCTGAAGCATAATGATGGTGGTGATCGTGCCATATATTTGCAGATTTCACGAGGCGCATACAGTAAACGTGATCTTAGTACCGTGGTTAAACAGGGCGAAGCACCCTTGCCGACGGTATTTGCCATGGTGTTACAGGTTGTACCGCCAGAAATAGAGGTAGTATCCGCAGGGATTTCTGTGATAACCGTTGATGATTTTCGCTGGAATGCCTGCGATATTAAATCGACATCACTGGTCGGCAGCGTAATGCTGAAACAGCAGGCGATTGATGCCGATGTAGATGATGCAATATTAATTAAAAATGGCATGGTGACAGAAGGAACCGCCAGCAATGTTTTTCTGGTGAAGCAGGGTAAATTGATCACTCCGCCCAGCGGCAGACAGTTATTGCCCGGTATTACACGGGATCTGGTCATTGAAATCGCGAAAAATAACACCATAATGGTGGAGGAGCGTGAAATTTTTGAGGCTGAGTTACTGGATGCCGATGAGATCTGGATGACCAGCTCAACAAGGGAAATTGCGCCGGTCATTAAATTAAATGGTGAAACGGTTGGTTCTGGTGTTGCGGGTGATATGTGGAAGCGTATGGTTGATCTGTATCAGGCGTATAAGCAGACCCTAAGGCAGTCATCTTAAGTCAAGCGGGCCGAGTTCGTTTTAAAACAGCTGTATAAGTAAATATTATGAGTGATAAAAAAGATATAAGCATATGTGACCTGACTCTGAAAGACGGTGAAACCCTGCTGGAATTTCCCTGTGAATTCCCGATTAAAGCAATGGGTCTGTCATGTGACGAATTTGAAGTTTCGGTTATAGAAATAGTTAATCGCCACGTGGAAGATTTACCCGAGGGTGCTTTAAGTCTGCGCCCGAGTAGAAACGGAAAATACACTGCTATTACTATTACCATTACTGCTCATAGTAAAGATCAGCTTGATGCTATTTATATTGATTTGACTTCCTGTGAACTGGTATCAATGGCGCTGTAGCGTTTTTTTTATTATCAATGTCATCTGAAAAAACGGTGGTGGTACGACACCTCGGTGAAGTTGATTACCAGGAAAGCTGGGAAAAAATGCGGTTGTTTACCGATAGCCGTGATAAGGAAACGGCAGACGAACTCTGGTTTCTGCAACATCCCGCAATTTATACTCTGGGTAAAAATGGAAAAGCCGAGCATGTGTTAAATCCGGCTGATATAGCGGTAGTTAACTCGGATAGAGGTGGCCAGGTAACTTATCATGGCCCTGGACAGATTGTGGTTTATACCCTGCTGGATCTAAAGCGCCTGAACATGGGGGTACGTGATCTTGTTACCCTTATTGAGCAAACATTAATCGATTTGCTGGCCGATTACGGGGTGGCAGCCAACGCTCGCAAGGAGGCGCCGGGTGTATATGTAAATGATGCTAAAATAGCGGCCCTTGGTTTACGGGTACGCCGTGGTTGCAGTTTTCATGGGCTGGCTTTGAATGTTGATATGGACCTGGAGCCGTTCACGCGAATCAACCCCTGCGGTTATGAGGGGCTGGAAGTTACCCAGTTGAAAAATTTAGTGAAAGATATAGAGCTTGCTGATGTGGTTGAAAACTTGCAGCGGCATTTAGTCAGCAGATTTACTTTATGAATAATCAGTCAGCAGATAAATCCTTGAAAAAAAATGAAAGCAAAGCATTTTCGGTGGTCGCCGGTGAAAAACTGAAAGGTGCGGACAAAGTTGCCCGTATACCGATAAAAGTTGAACAGCCGGCTGAGCGCCTGCGAAAACCGAACTGGATTCGCGCCAAGTCACCATTTCATCCCGAAGTCAAAAAACTGAAGGAAGTTTTGCGAGAGCAGAAGCTGCACACTGTTTGCGAAGAGGCTGCGTGTCCTAACCTGGGTGAATGTTTTGGCAAGGGTACAGCAACCTTTATGATTATGGGTGACATTTGTACCCGTCGCTGTCCATTTTGTGATGTAGGCCATGGCCGGCCCAATCCTCTTGATGAAAATGAGCCGCAGCACCTGGCAGAAACCATTAAGGCGATGAAATTATCTTACGTCGTTATTACCTCGGTAGATCGTGATGACTTGCGTGATGGCGGCGCAGCACATTTTGTTGCTTGCATACAAAAAACACGCGCTTTAAATCCTGATATTGAAATTGAAATACTGGTGCCAGATTTTCGTGGCCGTATGGACGTTGCACTGGAGATAATGCATCAATCTCCACCGGACGTGTTCAATCATAATCTTGAAACGATTCCGCGCTTATATAAAAAGTGCCGCCCGGGTTCTGACTACCAATGGTCGCTGGATTTATTAAAACGTTTTAAGCAAACGCATCCAGATATAAAAACAAAGTCTGGTTTGATGTTGGGCCTCGGCGAAACTCTGGACGAAGTGATTGAAGAAATGAAAGACATGCGGTTGCATGATGTCGATATGTTAACGTTGGGTCAGTACCTGCAACCAAGTAAGCATCATCTCGCGGTGGAGCGATATGTGACGCCAGAAGAGTTTGATGAGTTATATCGTGTGGGCATGGAGTTAGGCTTTAAACATGTCGCCAGCGGGCCCATGGTGCGATCTTCTTATCATGCTGACTTGCAGGCGCATGGTGAGTTTAAAGGTTAGCAATGACGTCGAAATGTTTTTAGTGGTTAATTTAAGTATATTTTTAAAGAGAAGTTAAATGGGTTTTATATTCAAACCAGTACGCTGGGTTTTAGGACAGTTAATTATTTTCATTGACTGGGTTACTCGACCAAAACAGTTGCAGCGTTCAGTTGAAGCGCAACAGGAAGTCGATGAGACAACTAAAAATATGGCGCTATACCAGTTTAATCAGTGTCCGTTTTGTGTAAAAACGCGTCGTCAGATTTATCGCCTGGCATTAAATATTGAACAGCGTGATGCAAGAAACGATGATAAATGGAACCAGGAACTTATTAATGACGGTGGTAAGTACCAGGTTCCCTGTTTAAAGATTGTCGCCGATGATGGTTCGGTTGAATGGATGTATGAATCCTCTGATATCAATCAGTACCTGCAGGATAAGTTTTCAGTCGTTGAATAGTATATCTGTGAGCCCGGTATAGCTGAAAGTTTACCGGCAATAAGAAAAGGCAGCTTTTTAGCTGCCTTTTCTTTTTTAAAGTGTAAATAATAGTATTTACACTTTTGCGATGTTTGTTATTAACAAAGCAGCGCTAGTCACAGATACTAAAATAGTTTTTTTAATCATGGTTATCTCTCTCAACTAAATAGGGGAATTATTTTGCCTGCTGTGTTCTGTATTGCAGGTGCGGGCATTATTGAGAAAAGATGTGAAAGATTTGTGACGTATAAGTTAAATAATTGTGGCGGAAAAATAATGATTTTATTAACAATGTGATTTTAAAACTTAAAGCAGCAGTGTCTGTTTTAGTTTTAGCAAGCCGGCGACACTAACTGCATCGGTAATCTCACCGGAAATTACGCGCTCTACTGCTTCGTCGAGAGGGAGTTTTTGAATCAGCAGTTCTTCCGTTTCTTCAAACTCGGTTTCTTTCTGGGTAAGGTCTCTGGCAATATAAACCAGTCCGCGTTCATCAGTAACCGAATTGGACGTGTGCAGTTTCATTAGCAACTGCCAGTCGTTGGCGATTAAGCCGGTTTCTTCCTTAAGTTCTCGTTGAGCTGATAATAACGGGTCAATATCTAACGGCCCGCCACCCATGGGTATTTCCCATGAATAACAATCAGGTACATAGCGATACTGGCCAACAAGCCAGGTGTTGTTATTATCGTCGAGTGGAATAATGCCTATGGCAAGATTTTTAAAATTAATTCTTCCATAATGCGATATACCGCCGCCGGGGTTTATCACATTGTCTTCATGCAGGCTTAACCAGGGGTTTTCAAAGATGATCTTGCTGGATTTTTTTCGCCACGGACTGGCAGTGGTCGGCAACTTTTTTTTTGGCATGCGTTTGAGCCTTGCGGTTTTTTGTTTGTATAAAACAAGTAATCAAGGCCCAAGTATTACATGAGTCGAGCTCGTTTTCCCTGATTATTATTCAGCGCCGCTCACCTGAAATACGTTTCCGGGTTGTTAATAAGTTACCAGCGTATAGCGCTAATTTTTTTTGTTTTTAGTTCGTATACGATTGTTGCGTATTGACCAATTCGGTTTTTTGCCTTTATTAACGGAACGTTAACGTTATTTGCATACGCCCGGGTGCTTGGTGTGATTTCGATTCTTATTGTTTTGCAGAAGCTGCATGTTTTGCTTTCGACAAACCCATGAAGATTGTCGTTCATGCTTAAGCGCAATGAAACAGATCGAATTGCGTTATGCGTTTGCATAACGGTCTGTTCGGATGCAGGCATGATGCTTTCTGGTTGCTTGCTGATGGCCAAAGCCTGTGCTGATGTCAGTATCGAGGTTAATGTTAATAATGCCGCTATTGTTTTTTTCATGACGTCACCTGTTAACCTGGCGGTCCTTTGCTAATTAATTTCTGGATTTTTGATTTGATCTCATTTTTTTGCTTACTGTTATATAAAGATATAGTTTTAGATGCGATGTTTATCAATGTTTATGCGTTTTTTACCGTAAACGGTCAAACGACGCCAAAGCCGAACAAATTAGCTGCTGGTTTTGTTGCGGCTTGTTCACCCTATCGGCATGGTTTTCTGAATATTTACCAAGCACGGTGCTTTTTATCAGGACCCTGTTAGCCGCTATGATTGTTTAACGCATTATTCGTTTTTTGAGACTGTTTCCGGGAGATGGGGGCCGTATTCTTGTTTCTGCAGGTTTTTGTGTGCTCATCTGATTTGTTTCATGATCTAACCCTTCACGGCTTACTGCTTTAGCGACTGCCGGCTGCATCATGTTTAGCTGCCTGCTGATGCTGCCACTGATTTTTGCTATGTCGAATGCGGCCTGCAGGTGCATCCAGTAACTGGCGCTGTTGCCAAAGTAAAGTGCCAGCCTGACCGCGGTATCTGTGCTGACGGCACGTTTTTCGTGAATGATTTCATTGATCCGGCGAGGAGGTACTTTTATTGCCCGTGCCAGACGATTCTGGCTGATTTTTTGAGGCTCCAGGTATTGTTTTAGTAAAATTTTTCCGGGGTGCTGGCAGGGCATATTGAAAATATAACGTTAAACGTTATATAACGCAAGACGTTATATTTTATATCTATCATCTCAAACGGATTGTCTCACGCCATCCGGTTTCCAGGCAGGGGCAATAACGTTGGGCATATCCGATCGATTAAGCAGCCGCGCCGGGGAAAGCATCATTTCGCCGTATCGTTCATTAATACTGTCCATGGCGCTATTCAACTGCTGGCGGGCTTTATGGTCGGCAGGTGTATTGAAAAGGTCCATTTGCATGGCAACGGGCTGTGGGTCGAGCGCGGTTACCTGTACCTGGTGAATGCCTTCGCCCTGCCAGTTCAGCTGCAGAATATAGCGGCCCAACTGATAGATCTGCTGCTGGTCGTTACTGAACTCGCTGAGCCGGCTTTTACTGCCTATCCAGCCGTTGCTGGTGCGCAGCCCAATCCAGAAGGTTCTGGCTTCCATGCCATGCTTGCGCATACGGCTGCCGACCTTACTGCACATATGCTGCAGGTAGGTGAGCAGGATATCGCGGTCACGCGTATTGGGTGGCATTACCTTGCCGTGGCCGATGGATTTGGGCGCCGCAATATCGGGGTGTAAAGGGTCCGGGTCTGCGCCCTGGCACATATACCAGATACGTCGGCCCGGGTTGCCAAAACGGCGCGATAAAACACTGATTGGCAGTTTTTCCATATCGCCGCAATGGTATACGCCATGCTGGGCAAGAAAATTGCCGATGCCACGGGCAATGCCGCAAAGCTCGGTGACGGGGACGTGCTGCAGGGCAGATTTTGCCTGCCAGGGCGGAATGACGGTAAAGCCGTCGGGTTTGTTGAGCTTTGCGGCATATTTTGCCGTGGTTTTATCGCCGCTTAGACCCAGCGAACACAATAAACCGGAAGCGCGATAAACGGCCTGCTTGAGTTTGCGTGCGGCCTGTTCGGGTGTGCCGTATAGTTTCTGGCAGGAAGTGATATCGATAAATGCTTCATCGACAGAAAAGATTTCAATATCGGGACAGACATCAAGCAACGAGCGCATGATATTGCGTGAAACTTTGGCATACACTTTGGGCCGCGTTGGCCGTTGCACCAGGTGTGGGCACAGCTGGAGTGCTTCCCTGACCCGCATACCGGTACGAATACCAAAAGCGCGCGCTTCGTAGGAGGAGGTGATAATGCAGCTGCCGCGCATGCCATTGGTGATGGCAACCGGTTGCCCGAGCAAGGATGGGTAATCGCGTTGTTCAACAGAAGCAAAAAAAGCGTTCATGTCGACAAGGACGATGGCGCGTTGCCAGTGGGGGGAAGCTGTCATTTGATTTTTTTTGTAAAAAAACGGTCATTGCGAGCGAAGCGCGGCAATCTCCTGCAGGCGATACGGTCGCTTAAAGAGATTGCCGCGCTTCGCTCGCAATGACAAAATTCACTATTCACTATTCACTATTCACTGCTTTATCAATATTTTCTCAACTGCCCGACCAGTACGCCCTGAATCCTTACCCGGCTAGCTTCATACACCATTTCCTCCATTTCCTTATTGGCTGGAATCAGTTTTATGTAGCGCCCGCGGTGACTGCGTTTAAATTTTTTCAGCGTGGTTTCGGCTTCATCGATCAGGGCGACAACAATGTCGCCGTCATTGGCGGTTTCGCGAAATTCGATAATAACGGTATCGCCATCCATAATACCGGCTTCAATCATGGAGTCGCCCTGTACCCGCACGGCAAAATTATTACTTCCGAAAAAATCTCGCAGGTCGATCTGGTCTTCGCCGGGGATGGCTTCAATGGGTTTACCGGCAGCGATTTTACCCAGCAGCGGCAGTATCGATTCACTGCGCTGTGGATTGGGTTTTAATAGCCTGATACCGCGGTGCTTGCCGCTATTCAGAGAAATAAAGCGGGCATCAGCCAGTGCCTGTACGTAGCGGTGCGCGACACCACGGGAATGGATGCCGATGCCATCGGCAATTTCCTGTAATTTGGGTGCGACTGTGTGCCTGGCGATGTAGCTTTCGATAAAATCGAGGGTAAGTCTTTGTTTATCTGTTAGTTGCGGGGTTAGTTGCGGGGCGCTGCTCATAATGTTCTCAAAACGTTCTCACTTTGAGTTCATTGTAATGCGATTGCTAATGAATAATCAAGGCTGATTTCCGGGTGATTGAAGTTTTATTTGCCTGCTGGATAAATCAGAACGGGCATTACGGGCAGGGGGCTGATTAAAGCAGGGGTAATGGCAGAGGGTTTATTTTTTTCTTAGTTGAGCAATTTCACGGCTAACTGATTTGAGTTTTTTATCGTTTGGTCTGAGTTTTTCTGCAGCAACAAAATGTTCGGCAGCGTCATCAAAGTCATCATCTTTTGCTTCTTCAAGCGCCAGTTGCAGGTGTCGGTTAAAGACATCATTTAAACCGTTTGTTGCGTGTTCGTTATTCGGTGACTGTTTCAGGACCTTTTGATAATTATAGCTGGCACTGCTGAGTCGATCGGTTTTTAATGCATTATCAGCCGCTTTTAGCAGGTCAAGGGTGTAAGCATCATTACTGGCTGCGGCCCTGGTGGTTACCTGTTGTTTGATTTTTTCAAGGCCCTGTTTCGCGCGCAGGTTGCCAGGCTGGTGCTGCAAAACGCGTTCATAGTTTTGCCTGGCGCTGGCGTAACGGTTGTTGTCGAGGGCTGTATCAGCAGCTCTTAGCGAGTCATTGATATATTCATCAGTAGTATCTTCTGCATCCCCTAGCCAGCTTGATAGTATCCCTGTTTTAGATTCTGCTGTTGCAACCGGGGCGGGTGATACCTTGCCTGTATTATTTGCTACCTGTTTCTGCGCCGGTGTTTCTGTTACCGGCTGTTTCACTGCTGTGTTTGTTTCTGGTATTTTATTGCTGACTTTTGCTTCACGCTGTTTTTGTTTTAATGCCTGCAATTCCTGTTTTGCTCTGCGTGTTTCGGCTTCAGCTTGTGCCAGTTCTTCATTTTTTTCGCGTAGCAATGTTTCCTGCTGCCGTTGTTCCAGCTGCTGATTTTTGCTTGCAAGGCGTTGCTGTTCCAGCTTCTCAGCCTCAAATTTCTGAGCTTCAAGTTTCTGAGCTTCAAGTTGCTGTGCTTTAAGCTGTGCATTTTCAGTATTTAGTTTTTCCTGCTGCAGGCGGCGTTTATTGAACATCAGTGTTTCGCTGTCCGGCTTTGTTGCCTGCTGGCTATTACCAGGATTCGTCGTCAGGGTTGAGTTCGTGCGGTTTAAAAATAGCATTGCCCCCGCGGCAATGATGACAATAGCGGTAAGCGCTATGCCGGCAAATAAGTTTCTTTTGCTGCTGGCAGGCTGGTTTGTCTGTACAGTCTTTTTATCGGTGTTAAGGCTGACTGCCGGATTAATGGCTGTCTGGTTAAATATTAAAGTGGCATTTGCCGGTGTGTCACCGCGATCAAGGCATTCGATATCAGCAATAACTTCACGACCGGACTGGTAGCGCTCGGCAGGTTCTTTGGCAAGCAGAGTGTTAACCAGTGGCTGATATTTCTGGTATGGTTCCGCCAGATCGGGTACCGGTTCGGTAATGTGTTTAAAAACAACAGCAATGGTTGAGTCGGCATCAAATGGAACTTCACCATTGAACATTTCGAATAAAACGATGCCCAGGCTATAAAGGTCAGACCATGGGCCGATTTCCTGCCCCTGTGCCTGTTCCGGGCTCATGTAATGCGGCGTGCCGATTACCGTTCCGGTTGCTGTCATTTTTGTTTCGGACTTTGCGGCTCGGGCAATACCAAAATCCGTTAATACCGCGGTACCGTCCTCGCGGAACAGTATGTTGTCGGGTTTTACATCGCGGTGCACGATACCTTTCTTATGGGCAAAATCCAGCGCCGAGGCGATTTGTTTGATAATGCCAAGTATCTGTTTTATACCCAGCTTTTTTTTGACTTTGTCATCCAGGGTTTCACCGGGCAGATATTCCATGGCGATATAGTGATGTTCGTTGTGCACGCCAACATCATAAACAGTGATTATGTTTTGATGGGTCAGGTTGGCAACAATGCGTGCTTCTCGCATAAATCGTTCACTGAATGATTTGTCGCCATGCAAATCTTTGGATAACACTTTTATCGCAACCAGGCGGTCGAGCCCTGTATGGCGAGCAAGGTAAACTCGCGCCATGCCGCCGCGGCCAAGCTGTTTCTCGATAGTGTATCCGGGTATTTCAATCATGGGTGTCTGGAATCGGGTAAAAAACTTGCGATTTTAGTTATATTGTCTGAGTATAAGAATAGTATTTTTCGATAACTAAGCAATCAAATAGAGCAAACGGGATGCGATATGCAGACTGAGTACGGGCAAGCAGTGAGTTATGCGGCTGGCACTGATGTGGGTCGGACACGCGAAGGTAATGAAGATAGCTATTGCGTCAATGCTGAGCTGGGCCTGTATGTTGTTGCGGATGGCATGGGCGGACATGACAGTGGTGAGGTTGCCAGCCAGATTGCGGTGGACACTATCGAGCAGCAGGTTGCGCAGGGCGCTGATCTGGCGCTTGCTATCGAGCGAGCCCACCAGGCAATTATAGATGGTGTGAAACAGGGGATCGGCAAGCACGGCATGGGAACAACCGTGGTTGCAATCCAGGTATTCGAAGATCAGTACACGCTGGCCTGGGTGGGGGATAGTCGTGCCTATTTATGGGATCAGGGCCTTGTTCAGTTAAGCAGGGATCATTCACTGGTACAGATGCTGCTGGATTCAGGGCAGATAACTGAGGCAGAGGCGCGAGTGCATCCGCGTAAGAATATTATTTATCAAAACCTGGGTGCCGAGGATATTAACGATTTTCAGGTATCAGTTAAAAAAGGCAATTTGTATAAAGATCAGAAGCTCATTCTGTGCAGTGATGGTTTATCGGACGAGCTGGATGATGAAGCAATAAGTGATATTGTTGGCCGGGGGGTTGGCCGGGTTGCTGCCCGGTCAGGTGCCGAGGAGAAAACTTCAGACAACAGTGAGATAGTTGATGAGCTGATAGCCGCCGCGCTTGAAAATGGTGGCAATGATAATGTCTCGCTGATTGTTATTTCTGCATCGGATTCTGCACCAGACAGGCCAGAGCTGACAACAACGCAGGCAGGTATTGATAAAGATACACTGGTTCCTGATAACTAGCGGGTGTCTCTGACGAATGCGGAGATGGCTGCTGGTTTTATAGCGTCAAACGAGCAAGTTTATTGTTTCTGCAGGATGCTGAAATATAGCGCTGATGGATTATCTTCCCGATTATTTTCGCCCAGGCTAATATAGCCTTCACCAATGAGCGGCAGTTCTTCGCGGCGTATAAAAATTTCATTCTGCTTGTTGAGTTTTACGTAAGTGCCATTCGTGCTGTGGTCGGTCAGTACAAATTTTCCACGGCGAAAATCCAGGTTTACATGCGAGCGTGATGCGAATTTAGCGTCAATGGCAATGTCGCAGTTGCTGTCCCGGCCAATATTGATGGGCGCTGAAATATCGCTATCAGTATAAAAGCGTTCTTCACCATTGAATTTCAAAATGATAGAAAAATTTGCCTGTGCCATTTGTTGTATGTGCATCGAAGTGGCGAATGCGGTGACATTACTTTCTTCCCAGAGCAGCTGGTATATTTTTAGTTCTTCATCGATGCCTTTCACCCGGGTGGTGTCGAACAGGCGTGTGCTGTTCTGCATATCTTTGCTTAGCAGGTGAACAAAACCTTCGGTGGTTATTGTCTGGTTGGCCTTGGCGATGGCTGCCATGCGGGCCGCAATATTAACCGCATCACCAAAAATATCGCCATCTTTGGCAATGGTGTTGCCATAGTGTAAGCCAATACGGATCTCAAGTTTTTGTGTGTTGTCACTGCCAGTCGATTCCTGGTGCATTTCACAGGCAGCGAGTGTTGCCTGTTCTGCCGTCGGAAACTGGCACATGATTTCATCGCCAATGGTTTTTATGACACGACCGTTGTGTAGTGATGAAATCTCGCTCATCTTTTTTAGTCGTGTGGAAATAAGGTGTTCGGCTTTATCATCGCCGAGCTGGTTATACAGACGTGTGCTGCCGGAGATGTCGGCAAACATGATCGCGCACTGGTTGTTCGTTGGTGTTTCCATATGAACAACTCTAGCAGTTTGGGGTGTTTTTTTACAAATTTATTGTGAGTAGAATCATGAAAATTTCTACTGCTAATGCTGTTAGTAATAGCCTGTCATCTCGAATAGCAGGAGATGACAGGCTATTATTTGATTTATTTTTTAGGGATGTATAAATCGGTGATGGTGCCTTCAGCCATTTCAGCGGCAAAGTTGAAGGTTTCAGATAGTGTTGGATGCGGGTGCACGGTGAGTGCGATATCTTCAATATCGGCGCCCATTTCCAGTGCCAGCACGGCTTCCGCGATAAGCTCACCGGCGTTGGTGCCTACCATGCCGGCACCGATGATCTGGTGCGTGTTCTTATCAAACAGTATTTTGGTTATACCTTCGTTGCGCCCGATACTCAATGAGCGGCCACTGGCTGCCCATGGGAAAGCACCTTTGGTGTATTCCACGCCGTCAGCTTTTGCCTGTTCTTCTGTGATGCCCATCCAGGCAATTTCAGGATCGGTATAAGCAACCGAAGGAATGGTTTTGGCGTCAAAGAATGATTTCATGCCGGCGATGACTTCTGCTGCTGTTTTTGCTTCGTGTGTCGCTTTATGTGCCAGCATCGGCTGGCCGACAATATCACCAATGGCGAAAATGTGACTGATGTTGGTGCGCTGTTGTTTGTCGACTGCAATAAAGCCGCGCTCATCAACAATAACACCGGCTTTATCGGCATCAATTAACTTACCATTGGGACTGCGTCCAACCGCAAGCAGTACGCGATCGAAAGTATCGGTTTCCGGTACGTCCTTGCCTTCGAAAGAAACTTTCAGTCCCTTCTTCAGCGATTCAATCGCGGTGACTTTTGAGTTTAACCAGATATTTTCGTAGCGGTTTTTAACACGCTTCATTAGCGGACGCACCAGGTCGGGATCGCAGCCGGGAATTAAGCCCGGTGACAGTTCGACAACCGAAACCTTTGAGCCCAGTGCGTCATAAACCGTCGCCATTTCCAGGCCGATAATACCGCCGCCAATTACCAGCAGACGTTTGGGAATGTCAGCCAGTTCCAGTGCGCCGGTAGAGTCCATTAAGCGCTCATCATCGTATGGCAGGCCCGGTATCTTAAAGACGGAGGATCCGGCAGCGATAATCGCGTTGTCGAAAGAAATACTTTGTCTGCCGTTGTTACCGCTGACTTCAATAGTCGTTGCCGAAGTAAATTTTCCGTAACCGGTCACTATCTGAACCTTGCGCTGTTTAGCCAGGCCTGCGAGTCCGCCGGTAAGCTGTTTAATTACACTGTTTTTAAAGCCGGCCAGCTTTTTGATATCAATTTTTGGTTTGCCAAAATCAATACCGTGGTCAGCCATATCTGCGGCTTCATTGATAATTTCTGCGGTGTGCAGTAAAGCTTTAGATGGGATACAGCCAACGTTGAGGCAGACGCCGCCAATGTCATCGAACTTTTCAATCATTATTACTTGCTTGCCAAGGTCGGCGGCGCGAAAGGCAGCGGTATAACCGCCGGGGCCTGAACCTAGAACAAGTACTTCGGCGTGCAGGTCGCTATCACCGGCCGGGGCGGCCTGTGGCGCAGGGGCTGATTCTTCCTGCGTTTCTACAGCAGGTGCTTCGTTACTTTTCGCTGCCGGTTCAGTAGTCTGGCTGTCGGACACTTCCAGTTTTAAAATAATCATGCCCTGGCTGACTTTATCGTTCACACTCACCAGAACTTCCTGTACGGTACCGGAAGAGGGTGAAGGGATTTCGATGGTCGCTTTGTCGGATTCCAGTGTGATCAGTGGATCTTCTTTAGCGATAATGTCACCGCTGTTGACCAGTACTTCAATAATATCAACTTCGCTAAAGTCACCGATATCCGGCACTTCTACATTAACTGTTTTGCTCATAGCTTTGCTCGAAATAAAAACATTGAAAAGCGATTGACCACAGAGACACAGAGGTCGCAGAGAAAATTAATTCAAGTGAAAACAAAAATAACTCTGTGCACTCTGTGTCTCTGTGGTTAAGGCGTTTAGTTTTAGGTTTTTTATAATAACAATCTTCTCGTATCGGATAACACGGTACTTAAATACGAGGTGAAACGCGCGCCGTCGGCGCCGTCGATAACACGGTGATCGTAAGACAGTGATAGCGGCAGCATTAAGCGCGGTACAAATTCGCCGTCGACAAAAACCGGCTGCATACTGGAACGTGATACGCCCAGTATGGCAACTTCAGGTGCATTTACAATCGGTGTGAATGAGGTGCCGCCGATTCCGCCCAGGCTGGAAATACTGATACAGCCACCCTGCATGTCAGAAGGCGATAACTTTTTCGCACGTGCACGCTGGCTGGTTTCGGTTAGTTCCTGCGCCAGTTCGATTAGTGATTTTCTGTCGCAGTCACGAATGACCGGCACGACCAGGCCATCGGGTGTATCCATGGCAACGCCAATGTTGACGTATTTTTTAAGGATCAGATTTTCGCCGGTATGATCCAGTGATGAATTGAAGCGTGGAAATTCTTTCAACGCCGAGACCAGTGCTTTCATCAGGAAAGCCAGCACAGTAACGCGGGTTCCTTCTTTCTTGCTCTCTTCGTTCAGCTGTTTGCGGAATTTTTCCAGCTCGGTGATATCAGCGTGATCAAACTGCGTGACATGCGGTACGGTAACCCAGTTACGGTGCAGGAATTTACCGGTCAGCTTGTTAATGCGGGTTAGTTCCTGGGTTTCAATTTCACCAAACTGGCTGTAATCGATTTCCGGCATGGGTTCTACACCCAGGCCGCCGCCGCGATTACCCTGTGTAAGGGTCTGTTTAACCCAGGCTTTAACGTCTTCTTTTAAAATGCGTTTTTTAGTGCCCGTACCAGTCATCTGCGAAAGGTCTGCACCCAGCTCACGGGCAAATTTTCTAACCGATGGGCTGGCGTGGGCTGTCTTGAAACCTTCTTCATTAATGCGGATTGACGCAGTTGGCGAAGGTCGCGGAGCGGCCGGTGCCGGTGCCGGAGCTGGCGCAGCTGCTGGCGCGGGTGCTGCTTCAGCAGCAGGCGCAGCTGCACTTTCGGCAGGTGTTTCTTCAGCTGCAGCGCTGTCGTCATCGGATGTTTCCAGGGTTATCATCAGGCTGCCCTGAGAAACCTTATCGCCGATGTTTATTTTTACTTCTTTAACGGTTCCGGCATAGGGTGATGGAATTTCCATTGCCGCTTTATCTGATTCCAGTGAAGCAATAGGGTCTTCGACAGAAATCTGGTCGCCAGCAGCAACCAGAATTTCAATAACTTCAACGCCATCGAAATCACCAATATCAGGAACAAGAATGTCTTTAATATCTGCCATTTGTATCTACCTGATAATTACGCAGTTAACGGGTTAGGTTTCTTGGTATCGATGCCGTATTTCTTGATAGCATCGCTAACCTTCGATGCAGGGATAGTTCCTTCATCGGCCAGTGTTTTTAATGTGGCTACTGTTACGTAATGGCTGTTGACTTCGAAGTGGCGACGTAAGTTTTTACGTGTATCGGAGCGGCCAAAACCGTCGGTGCCAAGCACGCTGTAAGTAGCAGGAACATATTGTCTAACCTGGTTTGAAACGCTACGGATGTAATCGGAAGATGCCACCACGGGGCCTTCACATTTCTCAAGTTGTTGAGTAATGTAAGGCACACGCGCTTTTTTACCCGGATTCAGCATGTTCCAGCGTTCGCAGTCGACTGCTTCTCGGGCCAGTTCGTTGTAGCTGGTAATGCTCCATACATCGGCGCTGACTTTCCAGTCTGTTTTCAGCAATTCTGCGGCATCAATGACTTCACGCAATATGGTACCGCTGCCGAATAACTGTACTTTAGCTTCGCCTTTTTTGGCTTTGTCGCTGCTGTACTGGTACATACCTTTGATAATGCCTTTTTCAGCACCTTTCGGCATGGCGGGCATGGTGTAGTTTTCGTTCATCGAGGTAATGTAGTAATACACATTTTCCTGTTCCTGAACCATGCGGCGCATACCGTCATGAATAATAACCGCCAGCTCGTAAGCAAAGCATGGGTCGTAGGCCACACAGTTAGGAATGGTTGATGCCACGATCAAACTGTGGCCATCCTGATGCTGCAGACCTTCACCGGCCAGTGTAGTGCGACCCGCGGTGGCGCCAATTAAGAAGCCGCGTGCCTGCATATCGCCGGCCGCCCATGCCAGGTCACCAATACGCTGGAAACCGAACATAGAGTAATAAATATAAAACGGAATCATGTTGACGCCGTGTGAACTGTAAGCCGTTGCCGCAGCAATCCAGGATGACATGGCGCCGGCTTCGTTAATGCCTTCTTCTAAAATCTGGCCGCTCTTGTCTTCCTTGTAGAACATTACCTGGGCTTTATCCTGTGGCTCGTATAACTGGCCAACAGAAGAGTAAATGCCCAGCTGGCGGAACATGCCTTCCATGCCGAAAGTACGTGCTTCATCAGGAACAATGGGTACAACGTTTTTACCGATTTTCTTGTCCCGCGCCAGCGCGGTGAGGATGCGGACAAAGGCCATGGTAGTCGACATTTCACGATCACCCGAGCCCTGTAATAGCGCATCAAAGGTTGATAGTTCCGGAACTTCCAGCGGTGCTGCCAAATGTGTACGTGATGGCAGGTACCCGCCAAGCGCCTGACGGCGCTCGTGCATGTATTTTAATTCAGGGCTGTCTGCGGCCGGTTTGTAGTATTCGGCTTTTTCAATCTGCTCATTAGATAATGGTATATTGAAACGCTTGGCAAAGGCCGACAGTGCTTCAATGTTCATTTTTTTCTGTGAGTGCGTAGTGTTCTGTCCTTCGCCCGCTACACCCATGCCGTAACCTTTTACGGTCTTTGTCAGGATAACGGTTGGCTGTGCTTTATGATCACTGGCCTGCTTGTAGGCAGCATAAACTTTATGCGGATCATGGCCGCCACGGTTCAGGCGCCAGATGTCATCATCCGACATATGCGCAACCATGGCTTTTAATTCAGGTGAGTTAAAGAAGTGCTCACGGACGAATGCGCCGTCTTTGGCTTTATAGTTCTGGTAATCACCATCAACAATTTCCGCCATACGATTTTGCAACAAACCGTCTTTATCTTTTGCCAGCAGCGGATCCCAGTAAGAACCCCAGATGACCTTGATCACATTCCAGCCAGAACCACGGAACACGGCTTCCAGTTCCTGGATAATTTTGCCGTTACCTCGAACCGGGCCGTCAAGACGCTGTAGATTACAGTTAATAACAAAAATCAGGTTATCCAGTTTCTCACGACCGCCCAGTGAGATGGCGCCCAGTGATTCGGGTTCATCCATCTCGCCGTCACCGCAGAAGGCCCAGACTTTGCGGTTGTCGGTTTTGGCAATGCCGCGATCCTGCAGGTATTTCATGAATCGTGCCTGGTAAATCGACATGATCGGGCCGAGACCCATGGATACCGTTGGGAACTGCCAGAAGTCAGGCATTAACCAGGGGTGCGGATAGGATGACAGGCCGCCACCATCAACTTCCTGGCGGAATTTATCCAGCTGGCTTTCATCAAGACGGCCTTCCAGGTAGGCGCGACCGTATATACCCGGTGCAGAGTGACCCTGCATAAAGACCAGGTCGCCACCATGGTCAGGTGTCGGTGCATGAAAGAAGTGGTTGAAACCGGTGTCATATAAGGTAGCCGCAGAAGCAAAACTGGCAATGTGGCCACCCAGTTCTGAGCTCTCTTTATTGGCACGAACCACCATCGCCATAGCATTCCAGCGAATAAATGAGCGTATCCGGTTTTCAATTGCGCGGTCACCGGGCACCGGTGGTTCCAAATGTGTCGGAATGGTGTTCAGGTATGCCGTATTATTGGTAAACGGCAGGTTAGCACCATTGCGGCGAGCATCATCAATAAGCTGCTCAAGCAGGAAATGTGCGCGTTCAACGCCTTCATTTTCGATGACTGCATTTAATGCATCCAGCCATTCCTGGGTTTCCAGTGGATCAATATCATGTAACTCTGTCATTTGAATCTCGCACATTTGCCACAAATAGCCCCGTTTTCACGAAAAATTGGCGCTATTTGATGGAATTGTTTAATTATTAGTTATAACTCGAGGATGTTTATAAACTTTTCCTGCGTGTTAGAGGCGTAATTATAGAAGTTAATACTACTTTAGTCGAATTTAATATAGATACCGCTTCGGGCTTTGGTGATTTTTTAAAGCCGGGTTAACCACAGAGGCACGGAGACACAGAGATTGATTTTGTTAAAAAGCGCTTAGTGCTTTTACAATATTAAAGGTTTTTCTCTGTGTCTCCGTGCCTCTGTGGTGAATAAGTTCTGTTTTTTAAGTATAATCCGCACCTCCTTATTATGAATACACTATTGGATATTCACCATGTCTGCGAAATCTAAGATTAAAAAAGCCGTACTTGCCTATTCTGGCGGTCTTGATACTTCTGTTATTTTGAAGTGGTTACAGGACGAATATCAATGTGAAGTTGTTACTTTTACTGCAGATATCGGTCAGGGTGAAGAAGTTGAACCGGTACGAGGCAAGGCGGAAGCGCTGGGTGTTAAAGAAATCTACATCGAAGATTTATCGGAAGAGTTTGTTCGTGATTACGTTTTCCCCATGTTCCGTGCTAACACGGTTTATGAGGGCGAGTACCTGTTAGGTACATCGATTGCGCGTCCGCTAATTGCAAAGCGTATGGTTGAAATCGCCAATGAAACCGGAGCTGATGCCATTTCACACGGTGCTACCGGTAAAGGTAATGATCAGATTCGATTTGAACTAGGTGCTTATGCGCTGAAGCCTGGCGTGCATGTGATTGCACCATGGCGCGAATGGGATTTGCTGTCACGTGAGAAATTAATGGCCTATGCTGCAGAACACGGTATTGAAGTCGACTTTAACAAGGGTAAAAAATCGCCTTATTCGATGGACGCTAACCTGCTTCATATTTCCTATGAAGGTGGCATTCTGGAAGATCCGTATGCTGAAGCGGAAGATGATATGTGGCGCTGGACAGTGTCACCGCAAAATGCGCCGGATAAAGCCACTTATCTTGAACTGACTTATGAGCATGGTGATATTGTTGCAATAGATGGTAAGCCAATGAAGCCGGTAGAAGTGCTGACTGAATTAAACCGTATCGGCGGTGAAAACGGTATTGGTCGTCTGGATATTGTTGAGAACCGTTACATTGGAATGAAATCGCGCGGCTGTTATGAAACCCCGGGCGGTACCATTATGTTACGTGCGCATCGAGGTATGGAATCACTGACCCTGGACCGCGAAGTTGCTCACCTGAAAGATGAGCTAATGCCGCGTTACGCCAGTCTGATCTATAACGGTTACTGGTGGAGTGCAGAGCGAGAAATGCTGCAAACCATGATCGATGCATCACAGAAATTTGTTAACGGTGTGGTTCGCGTTAAGCTGTATAAAGGCAACGTTGATGTCGTTGGCCGTAAATCTGACGATTCACTGTTTGATGAGGCGATTGCTACCTTCGAAGAAGACGATGGTGCTTACGATCATAAGGATGCCGATGGTTTTATCAAGCTGAATGCACTGCGTTTGAAAATGCAGGCGCATCGTCGCAAGTAGGGCTGAATTCAAAACCACAGAGGCACAGAGACACAGAGGTTTTTATTTTTAACTGCGCCATAGGCGCTAAAAAATAATAAAAGGTTTTCTCCGTGTCTCTGTGCCTCTGTGGTTAAAGTCTTTAAATAAAGACTGTCTTATTGACCCAGCATTAACTTTTCATTCACACGAATCATCGAACGTAGTTCTTTTACGTATTCTTCGCGGCGCTGTGAATATTTGATCAGCCCGCCAGTTTGTGCTTTTGCATTAGGTTTCCTGCCGGCAGCACGATTTTTACGACGAATGTCGCGCAGTGGTGAGTAAACGCGCATGACATTAATATTTTTGATATAGCTGCGCACTGAGTCATTCACGCTGTCGAATTTTGCAACTTCGTGTTTGGTGCCTTTGTTGCGCTTCTTGGGCACAATGCCGCAGCCTTTTTTGTAGCACCACTGGCCGAAAAAGTTATTGCCCTTTTTGGCAAAGCGCGACTGCCCCCAGGCTGATTCGTTAGCACTTTGTGCCAGCACAACTTCCAGTGCAATAGCGTCGACGCGTTCCAGTAATTTTGTCCAGTTATCTTTTCCTTCTTCCCATTTGACGCTGTAGCTCTTTGCCGTATTTGCCACCAGTTCATGGTTGTTTTTATTTTTCTTTGCGTCGAGCAGTTGTTGTCGTAATGCTAATACCTTTGCGTTTTCATCTTTGACGATGGGCCGCATGAAATCAAAAAAACGTTTTTTCTTGTCTTTGACATCTTTAAGATTGCTCATATCGAGGTCTGCGGCAGTCATTTTTTTGATTTCTGCATTGGCAAAAGGCGATAGAGCAACAGAGGAAATAAGAAGTGTTAATAGCAAAAATTTTTTCATTGTGTATCCTTAAATTAATTCTATGTTGAAAAATAAGATATTTAATAAAATTAAAAATCGCCTGAATGCGCTTATAGTAAAAATAATGTAGCAAGGCCAAGAAATGAAAACAGGCCAACAATATCAGTTACCGTAGTCAGTATAACGCTACCAGCTATCGCAGGGTCAATCTTTAATTTACCGAGAATAATAGGGATAGCAACACCTGAGAAGGCTGCAACAAACAGGTTGATTACGGTTGCTGCTGCAATGACATAACCGATATTCAGGTCATCAAACCAGAAGGCGGCGATGGCAGCAATCACCAGTGCCCAGCCAACCCCATTGAGTAAGCCGACGATGACTTCTTTGTTGACCAGCCAGCGTCGATTGCTTCTGCTGATCTGTCCCAGCGCAATGCCGCGAATAACCAGTGTCAGTGTTTGTGAGCCGGCAATTCCGCCCATGCTTGAAACTACATTCATTAATACCGCGATAGCAACAATCTTTTCCAGCGTGCCTTCAAAGTTAGAGACTACCCACGAAGCCATAAAGGCTGTTAGCAGGTTAACGCCGAGCCAGATAGCGCGTCGACGCGCACTGGGAATTGCCGGTGCGAATAAATCCTCTTCTTCGGTTAAACCTGCCATACCGAGTACCGAGTGTTCGGCTTCTTCACGAATAACGTCGACCACGTCGTCAATGGTAATACGTCCCAGTAGTTTCATGTTTTCATCAACAACCGGAGCGGAAATCAGGTCGTGTGTTTCGAAAATCTTCGCTACCTCATCATCTTCCATGCTCGCTTTGATGACTTCGATATCGCGCTTCATTATATCTGACACAGTCGATTCAGGATCGTGCGTTAAAATTCTTGATAGTGGCAGGGTGCCGACAAAAAAGTTATTACGAGTGGTGACAAACAAACTGTCAGTACTATCCGGCAGGTCATTCATCATTCGTAGATAACGTATTACAACATCAAGTGTAACTTCACTTCGTACGGTGATGGTGTCGGTGTTCATCAAACCACCGGCGCTGTCTTCCGGGTATGATAATACCGCTTCCAGCCGCTCGCGATGCTGGGTGTCTAGAGAGGTCAGTACCTGTGTAGTTACACGGTCAGGAAGCGACTGAATAAAATCGGCAAGGTCATCGACATCCATGCCTTCAGTAGCACTAACCAGGTCCTGTAGGGACATGTCTCGAATCAAGGTTGAACGCAGCTCTTCACCAAGCTGAATTAGAACTTCACCTTCCTTTTCTGAGTCGACCAGGTCCCAGATAATGTTACGTTCGTTGTGCGGCAGAGATTCCAGCAGGTGAGCTATTTCAGCGGGGCTGAGTTCATTCAGCATGCCACGGGCGTGCTGCATGGTACCGGTTTTCATTACTTCGGCTAATGCATTAATTTGATCTTCAGTTTTTTGTGAACGATCGTGGTCCATGGGATTTGGTTTTATTATTTTTTGGTGGAGTTGCTTTATAGGAGTGTAGCATGAGACGGCTTTGATTTAATATTTGGCATGGAATTTGGTTTTGCGTTTTCTGTTTAGTTATTGGCGTTAATATTTTACTTTTGGTTGCTTACTTTGGCCTTGCGGTTCTCGCACCGCGGGCGAGTTACTCTTTTGCTAGCAGCCCAAAAGAGTAACCAGAAAAGGCCGCCGCGAACTCGATAGCCCCGGGAGAAGCGTCCGGGGAACCTGAATTTGAGGGTATCTGTTCTTTTGGCTTTGGTGTTTTGCTTAGTGTTTTGAGTGCTTACTTTGGCCCGAGCCGCCCCGATGCGCCGTCCGGGCGCAGCGTCGCTAAATTCGCCGTCCATGGCGAATTTGCTCTACGTGTTGGCAAATTCAGCTATCGAAGGCGGAAGAGTCAAGGTCAAAAACAGAGTCAAAAACACCAACAGGAACACAGCAAAAAACATGGCGCGCAGCGCCATAGCTGGAGAAGCTTTTGTTTCGTTTCTTGTTTTATCTCCCCTTTTGTTTGCTGACTTTGGGGGCATTGGTAGAGCAATTTCGCCATGGACGGCGAAATTAGTGATGCTGCGCCCGGACGGCGCATCAGCACGGGCTCGTAGGCAATGCGCCCAAAGTCAGGCACCCCGGACGCTTCTCCCGGGGCAAACAAGTCGGGGCGGCACTTTTCTGGTTACTCTTTTGTTGCTGCTGAGCAAAAGAGTAACTCGCCCGCGGTGCGAGAACCGCAATGCCTAAGTAAGCAATCAATCGAAAATATTAACGCCAATAATCAATAAAAAACGCCAACCCACAAGGCCTAAATAAAAGAAGAAGTAAATGTTTCAGGAACTGAAACAATAACAAAACAACTACAACAAATTAACCAACTGTTGAACTCGCGACTTAATCTCTGCTGCTTCATAAAGCTGCAAAATCGCTTTAGCTTCCACTTGCAGGTTTTTATGGGTGCTATTAACAATAATATGTTTAATCTCAAGCAGTGCATTTGCCTGCACACTGAAGTACTCCAGCCCCATGCCGAGCAGCAGGCGGGTGTACATGGTATCACTTGCCATCTCGCCACACATGGAAACTGGAATGTTGGCTTTTTTGCCGCCTTCTATAATCATGTGAATCAGTTTGAGTACTGCAGGGTGCAGCGGGTCGAACAGGTAGTTCACTTCGTCATCGATACGGTCCAGTGCCAGCGTGTACTGGATCAGGTCGTTGGTGCCTATGGAAAGAAAGTCGAGTTTTCTGGCGAAGGCATCAACGGCGAGTGCGGCAGCGGGGACTTCTATCATGGCGCCAACAGGTATTTTTTTATCGAAAGCGATTTTTTTATTCTTCAGAATCAGTTTTGCGTCTTCGATTAATGCCAGTACCTGGTCGAGTTCTTCGAGGTTGGTCAGCATCGGAATCATTATACGAACCGGGCCGAAGGCTGAGGCGCGTAATATGGCAAGTAGCTGTGGCATGAAATCTTGCGGTTCTTTCAGGCATCGTCGAATAGCGCGCAGTCCCATGGCAGGGTTATGTGCCATTGGGCCCTGGTCAATGGTGTCCTGGATTTCCTTGTCGGCACCAAGATCCATGGTGCGGATAGTTAATGGTTTTCCGTTGAGTTTTTTAACAGCGTTTTTATATGTTTTGAAGTGTGTATTCTGATCGGGCCACTGGTTAAGTTCTATGAATAGCATTTCAGTACGGTACAGGCCAACACCGGTATCATCGTATTTCTGAATTTGTTTTATATCACCGGGACGGTCGATATTGCCGTGCAGGGTTATTTGTTTTTTATCGAGAGTAACAGCGGGTTTCCCGCTTAATTCATTTAACAGGTTGCGCTTTGCGTTTTCGTCCCGTCTTAGTGCGCGGTAATATTTTAACGACGGTTTGTCAGGCGAGTTAATAACAGTGCCATTCAGGCCATCAACAACAATTGTTTCATCGCGATGAATTAACTGGCGCGCGTGATGCAGACCGACAATTGCCGGAATGCCCAGGTTCCTTGCGAGGATGGCCGTGTGAGACAGCGGGCCGCCAAATTCAGTGATGAAGCCGGCAACCTTCTCATGCTGCATCATGATAGTGTCGGCCGGCGTCAGGTCATCAGCAACAATGATTTTGCCTTTGTATGAAATGCCATCTTTGACTTCTCTTTTACCCGATAGAGCGATTTGAATTCGCTTTACGACATGCAGAACATCATCTTTGCGTGTGCGCAAATAGGGGTCTTCCATTTCATCAAAGACCTGTACCAGGCGGTCACACTGGATCTGCAGTGCCCATTCGGCATTGCAGGAGAACTCCTTGATATTGGCTATGGTGCCTTCATTGAAAGCCGGGTCTTCCAGCATTAGCAGGTGGGTATCAATGAATACTACGATATCATTTGCAGTATTTTTAGCTATTTTTGTTTTGGTGTCGTGTAATTGCTTGTTGGCTAGTTTTAGTGCTTTTTTGAAGCGTTTAATTTCTTTGGGTATCTCGCTGGCGGACAGGTTGACCTGTACAACATCAAGTTTTTCGCGCGCGATAATATAAGCTTCGCCAATGGCAATGCCTTTAGATACGCCGATACCACTAATGAAGATACTCAAATTATTACCCTGCTCGCTATGCCGATGAAACTACACTTATTCGTCTTCGTTGAAGCGATTATTAATCAGTTCTTCAAGTTTTTTAATGCTTTCTTCTTCGTCTTCGCCATCAGCATACAGTATAACCTCGCTGCCTTTGCTCGCTGCCAGCATCATTACACCCATAATGCTTTTGCCATTCACCCGGCGATTATCTTTTTCAATTTCGATGTGGGAACTGAAGTTTGATGCTAGTTGTACAAATTGAGCAGCTGCCCTGGCATGCATGCCCAGTTTGTTGATGATTTCCAGATTTTTGCTGATACTCATAGTTATTAAATTATATGCCGGTTTCCGGCGTATGGTGTTGAATGCCTTTGCAGGCCCCGTCCAGTGCTTTTTCTAATATTAAATCTTCCGGTATGTCTCGGTAGTTTAGCAAACGAATGACCATGGGAAGATTTACTCCGCTTAGTAGCTGGGCCTGGTATTTGTCCGCCATAGTCTGTGCGATGTTACTCGGGGTGCTGCCATAAATGTCTGTAATAAATAAAATGCCTTTTTTTAAATTTAGCGGGCCTAATTTCTTCTCTACCTGCGCAATAGTTTGTTCAATGCCTGCATCCATGGTGACTTCATGGTATGCAAGATTAATGTTCTGTTTTTGAATAATTTTTTCGCCGACACGCAATAAGCTTTCAGCGATGTTTTCATGAGTGATAAAAAATAATGCGATACACATGTTTTATTGTTCGGAAGACAGTTCTCGGTGGTGAATGGAAACGTGATTAAGCCTGTCACGAAAATCATCATGCAATGCTTCTGTCATGAATACTGAGCGATGCTGGCCGCCAGTGCAGCCAATGGAGACTGTTAAATAATACCGGTTCTGCTTTTCAAACCTGGGTATAACAAAGTTCAGGTAGTTTTTGATATGCGTTAGCATCTGTTGTACATCATCCTGCTCCTGCAAAAATGCAATCACATCCGGGTCCTGGCCAGTCAAATTGCGCAAGTTAGGTTCCCAGTGCGGGTTAGGCAGGCAACGGACATCAAATACAAAATCAGAATCTGCCGGTGCGCCATTTTTAAAGCCGAAGGACTGAAACAGCAAAGACAGGTTTGCCTGCTGTCTTTTTACAACGCGTTCCTTAATGTAGCTTCTTAATTCATGTATGTTGGTATAGGTTGTATCTATGTAGAGGTCAGCGCTGGTGGCAAGGTCTTTTAGCAGGTTACGCTCAACTTCTATGGCTTCGGATAGCGGCAGCCCTTTCCTTGTTAGCGGGTGTTTCCGCCGGGTATCGCTGAAACGTTTTATCAGTGTTTCCATTTCAGCCTGTATATAAATTATTTCAATTTCAATTTTTGGTTCTTCAGCGCGCTCATTTATCTGTTCAATAATTGTGTTAAATTCACGAAGGTCTTCAGAATTGCTTCGTGCGTCTATACCAACGGCAATATCATCGTATAATTGTACCCGCCGGCTTGTTATATCATCGATCAGACTGGGCAGCAGTCCCAGTGGCAGGTTGTCGACACAGTAATAGTCCTCATCTTCAAGGGTATGCAATGCGATGGTTTTTCCTGAACCTGATAAACCGCTGACGATGATTAATTTCATGATCAAATTCCCTGGTTTACTGGTTGTTTTCGATTGCTTTTTGTTGCAGGTCTATAAGTTGCTGGCTGGCGTCATAGCCATTGTTGCGTAATATATAGTTGAGCACAGCAGCTTCCACAATTACCGCAAGATTTCGACCGGGGGCAACGGGTATAACAGTGACCGGGATTTCAGTATTAAGAATTTTCTGTAGTTTCATATTGCCGTGCAGGCGATTAGAGTCACGGTGGTCATTGGTCATTTTTTCCAGGTGTATGATCAGACGAAGATGCTTGTTTATCTTAATCGCGTTATCACCGTACATTTCACGAATGTTAATTATGCCCAGGCCGCGTACCTCCATGAAGCCCTGGATAACACTGGGGCTGCGTCCATCAAGAATGTCTGGCCCAATCTGGGTAAATTCCGGGGCGTCGTCTGCCACCAGGCGATGACCGCGGGAGATAAGTTCCAGTGCCAGTTCGCTTTTACCGACGCTGCTCTCGCCGGTGATTAATATTCCGTTGCCCAGTACTTCCATGAAAACACCGTGCAGAATTTCTTTATTGGAAAACAACTTGTTCAGATAGTAACGCACAGTATCAACAACATCGTTGCTTTCAGCTTTGCAGCTTAGTACTGGTACACTGTATTTATTGGCAAAACTGCACAATAGTTCAGGTACCGGAAGGTCATCGGATAAAATAATGGCAACCGTGTTATTGGTAAATAACTGGGTTAGTGTGCTGTTTCTAAAATCATCATCCAGGTTGTGCAAATATTCGCATTCGGTTTTGCCGATAACCTGGATAATGTTGTTATGAATAAGATTAAGGTGGCCAATAAGTGTTGCGTGCTGGCTGACGTCAACTTCATGCAGTGGGCGTTTAGGATCCTCCGCGCCTGCAACCCAATTTAGTTCAATCTTGCTTGCAAGGTTGACAATAATTGATTCGGCGGAAAGAATCTCTTTCATATTTAGTGTTCTGGGCTCGGCATCAGGATGCCTGCGAAGTGAGTTGCCAGTTAATCAGTTTAGTGTAAATTTCATTGCTGTCATTTGCATCACGAATTGTTTTGCAGAAGTTTTCATCACTAAATAGAGTTGCCAGGTGAGACAGTATTTTAAGGTGTTCGTCGGTATAGTGCTCAGGCACCATTAATGCAAAGATCAGGTCGGTAGCTTCACTGTCGGGACTGTCGAAGTCAATGCCTTTGTTAAGTTTAAGAAAGGCGCCGACAGCCTGTTCGGTAAGCCCGGTGCGAGCATGCGGAAGCGCGACACCATGACCAAGACCGGTAGAGCCCAGTTTTTCTCTTTCCAGCAGCAGCTGGAATATTTCCAGCGCATCGACGCTTTCTTCCTGTTGCTCATTGTTTAGCGTAGCTTCAGATGCCAGCAATTCTGCGAGTACTTCCAGTGCTCTTTTTTTGCTTTTTATTTCTGGGTTGCTAATTACAGCATTCGAGCTGATTAGTGTCTCAAGGTTCATGTGTTGCTATTGCCTGTTCTCTTGATCGCCTGAATAGTCAGTTTCGAATGCCGTTATTAAGCTTAATAATTAACGAGCTAATCCGCCTCTTCCAGGCTGAAGTCGTTATTGTGTTTGTTATGTAAATGGTTGGTAATCTTTTCCTTGTGCTTCTTCACCTGACGGTCAAGTTTGTCAACAAGGCGATCGATTGCTACGTACATATCGTCTTCTGTACATTCGGCAAAAATATCGTTGCCGCTCATATGCACCGTTGCTTCAGCTTTGTGTCTGGCGCCTTCTACGGTGAGGATGACGTGTGTATTACTGACTTTATCGAAGTGGCGTTCCAGTCGTGCCATTTTTTCATTTACATGATCTCTCAAAGAATCGGTAACTTCGATATGATGACCTGTCAGATTTATTTGCATGGGATTTTCTCCACTGTTGTTGAAGGAGTAGATAGTTGCCTATCTGCCTCCTAGGCTAAGCGCTTGCGCTCGTTTGAAGGTGGTATCAACATAGACTCTCTATATTTTGCCACAGTTCGACGTGCAACATTAATACCTTCTTTCACTAATAGTGAAGAAATTTTATTGTCACTCATCGGTTTTTTAGGGTTTTCGCTCTCAATTAGCTTTTTCACCATAGAGCGGATGGCGGTTGCAGAGCATTCGCCGCCGTCAGCGGTGTTGACATGGCTGGAAAAGAAAAACTTGAATTCAAAGACACCGCGGGGTGTATGCATGAATTTATTCGTTGTTACCCGTGATATGGTGGATTCGTGCATTTCCAGCTCTTCGGCAATATCGCGTAATACCATGGGTTTCATGCCTTCATCACCGTAATCCAGGAACAGCCGCTGGCGAGCTACTATGGCTTCACCGACTCGCTGCAGTGTGTCACTGCGGCTTTGCAGGCTTTTCAGGAACCAGCGTGCTTCCTGCAGGCTGTTTTTCAGGTAGCTGGTATCGTTGCCGCGGCCTGCCGATTTCAGGTGGCCTTCGTAAACGGCATTGATCTTTAATTTGGGTGCCGCTTCCGGGTTGAGGCTGACATGCCACTGCCCGTTGAGTTTGCGAACAAATATATCCGGGATAACGTATTGCGCATTATTTTTTGAAATACTGGCGCCGGGTTTCGGGTTGAGCGCCTGAATAAACAGGATTAACTGGTGTAACTGCTCTTCATTGCGCCGGGTTTTTTTCTGTAATCGCGCGTAATCATGTGCGCCCAGCAAGTCGAGATGGTTCTCGATGATATTTTTCACGTCAGCCAGACCGGGCGTGCCGGGGTCGAAGGGCTCGAGTTGCAGTAACAGGCATTCTCTAAGATTACGTGCAGCGATGCCGACGGGGTCAAAACGTTGCACACGATGCAGTACGGCTTCCACTTCATCCAGTTCGATATCCAGTTCGTCCTTTAAACCGTCAAAAATTTCTACTGCAGTTTCAGTAAGATAGCCGTCATCGTTGATGGCATCAATAATGGCTATAGCAATAATGAAATCGGTGTCGGTGAACTGAGAATTTTTTAACTGCCAGACCAGGTGTTCACTGAGGGTGTCACCTTCTACACTCTGGTTTTCCAGGAAATCATTACCCGAATCGCTGCTTTGCTGGCTGCTGGGCGCGGTGGCTGTAGTAATGTCATAAGTATCTTCCCAGCTGGAATCAACCGCCAGTTCGTCCGGCATTTCCTGGTTACTCTCCATATCAATATGGGGATCATCACTGTTTGTGCCTGATTCACCCGGATTATCCGTACTTATTCTATCTACTGAAAGCTCGTTTTCAGTTTCAGCATTGCTGTCGTTGCTTTCCTCTTCCTGTTCCAGCATCGGATTTTCTTCCAGTGCCTGCTGTATCTCACTTTGTAGCTCAAGTGTTGAAAGCTGCAGCAGTCGTATTGCCTGCTGTAGCTGCGGGGTCATTGTCAGGTGTTGACCAAGTTTTAATTGAAGTGAAGGCTTCATGGTGTATCTGTAGACAAATTCATTGAAGTGATTGCGCTGCATTAACTAGTGATAAGCATGGCGCTAACGCAAATTTTGAATTTATAGTCGCTCTATTCTCCGTTACATCGAAATATCTGATTCTTAACTTACTTATAGACGAAAATCTCGTCCAAGATAGACTTCTCGCACTTCTTCATTAGAAAGAATCTCTGCGGGTTGCCCCTGAGCTATTATCTTACCAGCACTGAGAATATATGCCCTATCACAAATTCCCAGGGTCTCGCGCACATTATGATCAGTAATGAGGACGCCAATATTGCGGTCGGTCAAGTGATTGACGATTTTTTGTATTTCGATGACAGAAATCGGGTCGACACCGGCAAATGGCTCGTCAAGAAGTATAAATGCGGGCTCAGAGGCCAACGCACGTGCGATTTCGACGCGTCTTCGTTCACCGCCGGACAGGCTGAGGCCTATATTATGTCGTATATGGTCAATTTGCAGGTCATCAATCAGGGCATTGAGCTTTTCATACCGCTGTTCCTGGCTGAACGCTTTTTTTGCTTCCAGTACAGCAAGAATATTGTCTTCAACACTTAATTTTCGAAAAACCGAGGCTTCCTGCGGCAAATAACCGATTCCATGCTGTGCCCGGGCATGCATCGGCAGTCTTGTGATCTCTTTTTCGTCGAGGTGAATAGTGCCTTCATCAGCCAGCACCAGGCCGACAACCATATAAAAGCTGGTCGTTTTACCGGCACCGTTAGGGCCGAGCAGGCCGACAACTTCACCACTTTTAACATCAAATGAAGCATCAGCAACAACAGTGCGTGATTTGTAGGTTTTAACCAGGTTATTGGCACGTAATACAGGCATTATTATTTATCGCTAGCAGGTTCTTTGGCGTCTGGTTTTTTTGGTGTCAGGGTGATATTAACCCTCGGGCTGCTTTCGCTGCCAGCCGGGCTGACAGAGCCGTTATCCTGCGTGCCAACGCTGCTTCCCGCCATTACGATTTTATTGAGCGTGTCGTAAACTATTTTCTCGCTGCTTAATTTGTGATCAGGCTGTTGTAAACGGGCATTAATAGTCATTACCAGCCGGTTCTTGCTAGCAGTGTAAACCATGTGCTCACTCTCGGCTTCTATGGTTTCGCCCTGATCGGTGACATGGTTGTATCGGGCAGGTTTACCGGTAACGGTGAGACGGTCTATTTCGTTGTTTTTTTGTTCAATGGTAACGATGTCACCGCTCAATTCCAGCTGACCCTGGGAAATTTTTACATTGCCCGTATAAATACTTTTTCCTGACTCCAGATTCATTTGCATGTTGTCGGCATTGATCAGGATTTTTTCGGCGCTGACTTCTGCCAGGCAAATTGATTGAATGGGAAGCAGGAACAGGCCCGTTAACAATATCAGGGCTTTTTGGCTATATCGGGATAATTTATTCATAAAGGTAAATAATAACCGCTTACATTGGAGTAAAGCTCCATTTCGCTGGTGATATTATTGAAAATCATTCCTGTTGATTTTAACAATGAATCGCCCTGCGTAATTTCAACCGGTTGCCTGGTGCTAGCGAGTTGTTTTTTTATATCAATGGTCAGCTTTTGAGTGCGGATGGTTACCGCAGGTTCAATATTTTGTTGCTGCATGATAACGTTATTTTCTAAAGTAACAATTTCGTCTTCATTATTAATTATTGCTGTTGCAGCGTTAATTTTCCATTCTTTGTCTTTCTGCAGTATATGAAAGACTGGTTGCTCAATATTCGTATCACTGGAGTCATTATATTTTTCCAGCCTGTTGCCCGTGATGAGATAGCCCGGCACGCCATTTTCATCCATTGCCGTTAATTCAAAATCATTCATGAAAATTTCGACGAATTGTTTACTCCTGGCAGACTGTAACTGATTGTCGTCACTATAATCTTCTGTAATTGTCCACCAGGCAACAGCGGCAATGATCAGGAACAGGATGAGGCTGATTGAGCTTTTCATTTAAGCAGGTGTCGGCAATAAAACGGATTATTGCTTATGTAAATATGAGTGCAGTTTGTCATTTAGCAAACCTTTCGCTTCGAGTATGAATTCGCAGACATCGCGTACCGCGCCCCGGCCGCCGCTTCGTTCGGTAATCCAGTGTGCGTGCTGTTTAACAAAAGGGTGGGCATTTTGCACGGCAATGGCAAAGTTCAGCTGTGACATGATGGGCAGGTCGACGACATCATCACCCACATAGGTGATCTGGTCTTTCTCAAGCTTCACTTCTTTTAGCAATGCTTCGAAGGCCGGTGTTTTGTCACGATAGCCCTGGTATAACAGGGTAACGCCCAGGTCGTGCATGCGGTGCTTGACCAGTTCGGATTTGCGACCGGTAATAACCGCTACCTTAACGCCGCATTCCTGCAGCATGCGCAAACCATGTCCGTCCAGTGAATGAAAGGCCTTGTACTCGCCGCCATCGTTATCAAAAAACAGGCTGCCATCGGTCATTACGCCGTCGATATCAAAGATGACCAGTTCGATGTTTTTAGCTTTTTCTATAAGATCCATAAAAATCAATTAATAGTAATAGTTAATAGTGGAAAACGAAGTGTATATAGTTTTGTCTTTTTTAACTATTAACTATTCGTTACTTAGTGCTCGTTAAACGATTCCTGCGCGCAGGATATCGTGCATGTTAAAGGCGCCAATTAATGTATTGTCGTCGTCAGTCACCAGGAAGCCGTTTATACCGTTGTCGTCCATGATCTTAACGACGCTTGCTGCCAGTTCGCCGGGTTTAGTGGTACGGCAGTTTCTGGTCATAACATCGCTGATCAGAGCGCTACGCACATCGATGTTTTTATCCAGTGAACGGCGCAGGTCGCCATCGGTGTAGATACCGAGCACTTTATCCTGTGAGTCAACAATTGCAGTCATACCCAGCCCTTTTTTACTCATTTCAAGCAGTGCTTCAGAAACCGTCGCTGATTCATTTACTTTTGGCATAAGTACACCGCTGTGCATAATATCGGATACGTGCAGCAGCAGGCGTTTGCCCAGGCTGCCGCCCGGGTGGGAAAGGGCGAAGTCTTCAGCGGTAAAGCCGCGGGCCTGCAGTAGAGCCACGGCCAGTGCATCACCCATAACCAGCGCAACCGTTGTGCTGGAGGTCGGTGCCAGGTCGTGCGGGCAGGCTTCCTTGCTGACACCCACGTCAAGATTGATCGTGGCTTCACTTGCCAGTGTCGAATTTTTATCACCAGTCATGCTGATTAGCGGCACGGCAAATCGTTTTAATATGGGAATAATGGTGGTTATTTCCGAGGTATTGCCAGAATTAGATAAAGCAATGACAATGTCATTTTTAGTGATCATGCCGAGGTCGCCGTGACTGGCTTCGCCGGGGTGGACAAAAAACGCCGGGCTGCCGGTGCTTGCCAGCGTGGCGGCGATCTTGCCGCCGATATGGCCCGATTTGCCCATACCGGTAACCACGATGCGACCATTGCAGCTTAATAATAATTCGCAGGCACGGGAAAAATTGTCATCAATTCGCTCCCGCAGTGCGCTGATTTCGGCCAGCTCGGTTTCTACTACCGCTTTACCCAATTGCTGGAAGTTGGTTTTATCAGTTGCTGACATGATCTCTTTTATCAAAGCCTCTAAGATTAATACCGGGTTTTACCGTGCTGTAAAAAATAACAGTATTTGATAGCCAATGAAAGCGCTGAGTAAAATACCGCCTTCCAGACGATTGATTCTGCCCCGGCCGGTAAAACCGTATGCCATGACGAAAAGCGATATGGTCAGGATGAATACCACCGGTATATCCCTTTCGAAAATACCATGTTCCAGTGCTGATGGATGAATTAAGCCGGGGATAGCCAGCACCCCGAGGGTATTAAACAGGTTGGAGCCGACCACGTTACCGATGGCAATATCATGTTCATTTTTCAGTGCGCCGGTTATCGATGCCGCCAGTTCCGGCAGGCTGGTGCCAATTGCTATGACTGTCAGGCCGATGATCAGTTCACTGACGCCAAGATCCACAGCGACATTAACGGCGCCCCAGACCAGGATTTTTGAACTGATGGTTAATAATACAATTCCCGCTATTAACCAGAATAATGCATGTGATGTTGGCATTTCATCGGGCAGTTCTTCAATGTATTCATCGGTTAAAGCATCTTCTGACTGGTTGCGCATGCCCTGGCGTGTTATCCACCACATTAGTAGTATTAGCAGGCCAAGCAATATAAAACCGTCAAAACGATCAAGCGTCATATCGCGTAGCAGGGCGACAGCCACTAATGTGGCAAACAGTAAAAGGGGCAGCTCTTTTTTGATAATACGGGAATGAACGTCCAGTGGTGCAATAAGTGCAGCCACACCTAACACCAGGGTGATGTTGGTAATATTCGAGCCCAGTGCGTTACCGATCGCCAGTGCCGGGCTGCCGTCATAGGCGGCAAAACCGGCGACCATCATCTCCGGTGCAGAGGTGCCGAAGCCGACAATTGTCAGGCCAATAATTAAAGGCGGTACATCAAAGTTACGCGCGGTAGCGGCAGCGCCCACTATAAAGCGGTCTGCGCTCCAGATAAGCAATATAAAACCGGTCAGGATGGCGGCGTAATCTAGTAGCATGTGTAGTAAGTCTTTTTGTTATTTTAATGATATTTGGCGCGGGACATTATATCTGTTGTCGCGATTGATTGTCGCGCCTGTTATTGTCATGCCTGGCGCAAAGGGCTTGTAGTCTCGCAGAATGATGGTTTAAATAAAAGCGGCAGGTTTAATAATTACCGGGTATTTTCATTGAAACAAAACATTAATACAGGTGTCTATGGATGGCGGCAGCCGCATTGGCTGGAAAATTTTTATCCACATGATTTGCCGGTTTCGGCTGATGAAGACTGGCGGCTGGCGTATTACAGTAATGAGTTTAATGCCGTGCTGGTGCCGGTAGACTACTGGCATCCTGAGAACAGGCAGGCGTCGGCCAGTGCTGAATGTGAACAATGGCTTGATGACGTGCATGATGAATTTCGTTTTTATGTTGAGTGCCATCCGCGTATCTTTGAACTGATTGCTCTGCCGGAATTAATCGCCGCGCTGGAGATAATTAAACCGCAGTTATCCGGGCTGGTTTTTTTGCAGGGCGTGTCGATGTTTTCGCCTTCTGATGAGAGTCGCTTCAGGGCGTTAAGCGATGCACTGCAGGTTAATATTTACCTTGCAGGGCTAACTTCAGCGGTTGATATTACCAGTGATGGCGGCTGGAAAAGCATCTGGCAACAGCAGCAGCCAGTGGCATCGGATTTGGCTTTTATTGAGAATGATCTGTCTGATCTACGAGCGGTGAGAAAAATCATTGATGATTTTTCAGCAGCAATTGAAAGCTTTGCTGCTGAAAACACAGTTGATGAAAGTGATAAGCAGAGCGGTATAGAGGCTACTATCATTATCAACCATGCTGATATACGAGCGGATAAAATGAGTGAGTTACGCAAGCTGCTGGATATTATGGGATATTAAACCGCTCCATGAATTCTTCAGCCGTGGTGTCCAGCAGGATTAGAGGCGCAATAATTAGGCGTGAAAACTGCGTCGACAATGTTACAATCCACGCAAAATTAGTTAATTAGAACAAAATCATTACATCAATAAAAATACCGGGCAGTTAACTTGAGCGATATTCTGGTCAAAATAAGGGATTTACACTTCAGCCGCGGCAGTCGAAAAATATTCGATGGTCTGTCGCTGGATATTCCGCGGCAGGGTATCAGTGCCATTATGGGCCCCAGTGGTACCGGTAAAACGACTTTGCTGAAATTGATTGGCGGTCAGCTAACGCCGGACCAGGGCAGTGTCGAGGTAGATGGTTTAAATGTACACCAGCTATCGACCCGTAAATTATTTGAATTGCGTAAGCGCATGGGTATGCTATTTCAAAGTGGTGCCCTGTTAACCGACCTTTCGGTGTTTGAAAATGTGGCTTACCCGCTGCGAGAACACACAAAACTCAGTGAATCCATGATTCGTCAGCTGGTATTGTTGAAGCTGAATGCGGTTGGTCTGCGTGGTGCAGCAGATTTATCACCCTCGGAATTGTCTGGTGGTATGGCCAGACGTGTGGCGCTGGCCCGGGCGATTTCATTAGACCCAATGATGATTATGTTTGACGAGCCTTTTACCGGCCAGGACCCGATATCCATGGGAGTACTGGTGTCGCTGATTCGCGAGTTAAATACCGCTTTAGATATTTGCAGTATTATCGTTTCACACGATGTGCCGGAGACCCTCTCTATTGCAGACCAGGTACATATCATTTCGGACGGTAAAATTATTGAAAGCGGTTCACCTGAAAATTTAAAAAACAGTGAGTCTGCATGGACGCATCAGTTTGTACATGGCGATGCTGATGGCCCGGTACCTTTCCATTATCCGGCAAAACCGTTGCTGGAAGATTTATACCAGGGGAGCTGAAGGTGTTTAATGGAATGTTAGACAAAATACAATATTTAGGTGCGACGACCATTCATAGTTTTGTCAGGCTGGGTCGCGCCAGCCTGTTTTTACTGGTCGTGGTAGCAAGCTGCGTCAGTCTGTTTATGCGCCCGGGGCTGTTGATAAAACAGTTGTACTCGGTAGGTGTACAGACGCTGATAATTATCGTTGTTGCCGGCTTATTTGTTGGCATGGTGATGTCATTGCAGTCTTATTATGCGCTGGTTGATTTTGGTGCCGAGGACTCGGTTGGGGTAATGGTCGCATTGTCACTGCTGCGTGAGCTGGGGCCCGTGGTTACGGCTTTATTATTTGCCGGCAGGGCAGGTTCGGCATTAACCGCTGAAATAGGCCTGATGAAGGCCACTGAGCAACTGTCTGGCATGGAAATGATGGCGGTTAACCCGATGCAGCGCGTAGTCGCGCCGCGGTTTTTGGCCGGTGTTATTTCGATGCCGCTGCTGGCGACAATATTTAGTGCGGTGGGTGTTTTTGGCGGTTACCTGGTAGCGGTTCAGTTACTGGGTCTGGATTCGGGTGCGTTCTGGTCACAGTCACAGGCCAAGGTCGATTTATACCTGGATTTGTATAACGGTATCATTAAAAGCGTAGTTTTTGGTATTGTGGCCACCTGGATTGCGGTATTTGAGGGTTATGACTGTATCCCCACTTCCGAGGGGCTGGGGCAGGCGACAACACGCACTGTTGTACATAGTTCGCTGGCCATCCTGTTCCTGGACTTTGTACTGACCGCTTTGATGTTTGCAAAATAATATTCGATGAGAGAAATGAGGATTAAAAATGGGATCTCGTAAAATTGAAATTCTAGTCGGACTGTTTGTGGCTGCGGCAATTGTGGCATTTTTTATGCTGGCGATGAGTGTCAGCAACATGAGTAGTTATAGCGGTGGTGAAAATTACGAGTTAACGGCACGTTTTGATAATGTTGGTGGTCTAAAGGTACGTTCGCCGGTTTCAGCGGGCGGTGTCACCATTGGTCGCGTGACCGATATTCAATATAATAATGATACCTACGAGGCAATCGTTAGTATGTCTATCGAAGTGGAGTACAATAAATTCCCGATTGATACAGCGGCCAGTATCTTAACTTCCGGCCTGCTCGGTGAACAGTTTGTTGGTTTTGAGCCAGGGGCTGAAGAGGATTATCTGAAATCGGGCGATGTCATCGATTTAACACAGTCGGCATTAGTTCTTGAACAGGTGATTGGGCAGTTCCTGTACAGCAAGGCTAATGAAGATCCGGCTGAGTAATAAACCAGACGGAATAAACCAGAAGGAAAAACTATGAAACTATTTAAATCTTTTTATACTATCCTGACTGCTATTGTTATCAGCCTGTCACAGGCAGCGCTGGCTGATGCAGCCGCCAGCGCGTCTGCCAGTGTGATTGCCAGTACCTCTGAAATAGCCGAGCAACCGGTTGCATTGCTGGAGAGAACCTCAGAGCAGGTAATTAAAATTCTGCGAGAAGATCAGGAGTTGCTGAAAAAAGAGCCGCAACGAGTCTACAAGCTGATTGATGACTACATATTGCCGCACCTGGACGATGTCACCATGGCAAAACTGGCACTGGGTAAACACTGGAAAACGGCCAGTAATGAGCAAAAGCTTGCCTTTGTCGATGAATTTAGAAACATGCTGGTGAGAACCTACAGTAAATCTTTGCTTGAATTTAGAGACCAGACGATCCGCTACTTCCCGTTAAAACTGGCTGATGATGCGCGTAAAACATCGGTCAAGGCTGAGGTGTTACAGCCAGGCGGGCCCTCGATTCCGCTGGCATACCGTATGCGAGTTAAAGGTAATGCCTGGAAGGTATACGACATAAAAGTGGATGGAATTAGCCTGGTAACCAGTTATCGCGGCACATTTTCCCAGGAAATACGCAAAAGCGGCATGAATGGTTTGATACAATACATGCGTGAGCAGAATAGACTGCTCAAGGATAGAGAGAATACATAGCGTCTTAGCTCGAGCAGGTAAGATACAGACAGACTAAGGCATATCAGGCAGGTAACAGGCGTGCAGCAAGCTCAGGCTGAAATTATTCAGCAAAGTCAGCAGAAATACCTCGTTTCAGGTGTTGTGGATTTTTTGACCGCACCTGAACTAATGCAGCGCGCCGCTGCTTTTATTAAATCGGGTAAACAGTCGACAATAGAATCAATTACTGTCGACCTGTCACAGATAACGGACTGCAATAGTGCCGGTTTGTCGCTTATGCTGGAAATGTCCAGAGAAGCGCAGGCCAATAATATTAAATTACAATTTGAAAACCTTCCTGAAACGTTGTTGACGATAGCCAAAGCGTACGGTGTAGATGGTGAGATAAGAGAGCTTTGTCAATGAATAAACTAATGATCAAAGGCGGCAGCAGGCTGCATGGCGATGTCAGAATATCGGGCGCAAAAAATGCGGTCTTACCGATACTGGCCGCAACACTGCTTGCTGACAGCCCGGCGACAATTGAAAACGTACCGCACCTGCACGATGTAACTACAACCATGGAGCTGCTTGGCTGCATGGGCGTGATGGTTTCCATTGATGAAAAGCTTAGCGTAGAGGTTGATGTTTCCACGATTGAAAATTACACCGCGCCTTACCACCTGGTAAAAACCATGCGTTCATCAATACTGGTACTGGGTCCGCTGTTAGCGCGTTTTGGCGAAGCTGAAGTTTCCCTCCCCGGCGGTTGTGCTATTGGTTCGCGTCCAGTGGATTTGCACATTAAAGGTCTGCAGGACATGGGTGCAGAAATTGATGTCAGCAACGGTTATATCCATGCACGGGCCAAGCGTCTGAAAGGTGCGCGCCTGGTGATGGATATTGTTACCGTGACCGGTACAGAAAATTTAATGATGGCGGCTGCGCTGGCAGACGGTATTACCATTATTGAAAATGCCGCGCGTGAACCGGAAGTGGTTGACCTGGCAAACTTTATAAACGCTATGGGCGGTAAAGTTTCCGGCGCAGGTACAGACACCATTCAAATCGAAGGTGTGGAAAATTTGCATGGCACGCGCTATCGCGTTCTGCCTGACAGGATTGAAACCGGTACTTTCCTGGTTGCAGCGGCGATTACCGGCGGCAGTATAAAAGTCAAAGATACTGCTCCGCATTTATTAGATGCTGTTATTGAAAAGCTGCGTGAAGCCGGTGCGAAAATAGAAGTAGGTGACGACTGGATCACCCTGGATATGGAAGGCAAGCGGCCAAAAGCGGTTAGCGTACGCACAGCGCCATACCCGGCTTTCCCGACAGATATGCAGGCACAGTTTGCGGCATTGAATACCATTGCCGAAGGTACGGCTACCGTTGTTGAAACTGTGTTTGAAAATCGATTCATGCATGTTCAGGAGCTGAAGCGCATGGGTGCCGACATAGAAATTGAAGGCAATACTGCGATTATCCGCGGCGTTGACGGACTGACTTCTGCGCCGGTAATGGCAACAGACTTACGCGCATCGGCCAGCCTGATTATCGCCGGCCTGGTGGCTAGCGGTGAAACAGAAGTGCAGCGTATTTATCATATCGATCGTGGCTACGAAAATATTGAAGAAAAATTAGCCTTATTAGGTGCTAAAATTCGCCGAACACACGATTAGAGCAGTAAATTATGATCACAATTGCATTATCCAAAGGCAGGATTTACGAAGAAACCCTGCCATTGCTAGCCGCTGCAGACATCGTGCCGGCAGAGGATCCGGAAAAAAGCCGAAAACTGATTATTGATACCAATCACGACGATATCAAGTTGCTGATTATTCGCGCTACCGATGTGCCTACTTATGTCCAGTTTGGTGCCGCCGATTTAGGTGTGGCCGGTAAAGATGTACTGCTTGAGCATGGCGGCGAAGGTTTATATGAGCCGCTGGATTTAAAAATAGCCAAGTGCAAATTAATGACAGCCGGCCTGGTGGAAGCAAAACCAAGGCTCAGCAGCCGACTGCGGGTGGCGACCAAGTTTACCAATGTTGCAAAACGTTATTTTGAGTCACGCGGTGAACAGATTGAACTGATTAAACTCTATGGTTCGATGGAACTGGGACCGATCGTTGGCCTCTCTGATTTGATTGTCGATGTGGTTGATACCGGCAATACCCTGAAAGCCAATGGCTTAATGCCGGTTGATCATATCGCTGATATCAGTTCACGACTGGTGGTCAATAAAGCCGCAATGAAAATGAAGCACCAGCAAATCAGCACGATTATTGAACAGATTAGTTCAGCTGTTGCCTGATATACGCATAACGACCGTTAACTAGATGTAAATCATAGAATATCTCGATGTTAAACATAGCCGAACTAAAATATAGCGACACTGACTTTTATCCGCAACTGGATAAGTTGCTTGCGTGGGAAGCCAGTATAGATGGTGAAATCGCAAAAATCGTTGCCGATATACTGGCTGATGTAAAACAGCGCGGTAATGCGGCAGTGATTGAGTACACCAACCGGTTTGACCGCACCAGCATTAAACAGGCGAGTGAGTTCGAACTGGATAAAGCGCAATTGCAGCAGGCGCTGGATTCGATCGATGCCGAGCAGCGGGAAGCGCTGGAAAAAGCGGCGCAGCGTATACGTCAGTACGCCGAGCATCAAAAAGTTGAGTCATGGAGCTATACCGAAGATGACGGTACGGTACTGGGCCAAAGTGTCAATGCGATGGACCGGGTCGGATTATATGTGCCGGGCGGTAAAGCCGCTTACCCGTCTTCCGTATTGATGAATGCAGTACCTGCGAAAGTCGCCGGCGTGCCGGAATTAATAATGGTGGTACCAACACCGGATGGTGAAACCAATGCGCTGGTACTGGCCGCTGCTGCTGTTGCGGGTGTTGACCGGGTGTTCACTATCGGTGGTGCACAGGCCGTGGCCGCGCTGGCTTACGGTACAGAGACTATTCCTAAAGTTGATAAGATTACCGGGCCGGGTAACTCGTTTGTAGCCACTGCCAAGCGTATGGTGTTCGGTGTTGTTGGTATCGATATGATTGCCGGGCCATCCGAAATTCTGGTGGTGTGTGACGGTAAAACCGACCCCGACTGGATTGCCATGGACCTGTTCTCCCAGGCAGAACATGATGAAGAAGCGCAGTCGATACTGGTGAGTCCGGACCAGGCGTTTATCGAACAGGTGAAGCAAAGCATTACTCGCCTGCTTGAAGAAATGCCGCGTAAAACGATTATTCAAAAGTCACTGGAAGAGCGCGCAGTGCTTATAAGCGTTGATGATATGGAGCAGGCGATAGAAGTGGCCAACCACATTGCGCCCGAACATCTTGAGTTATCGGTTGAAAACGCTGAGCAATGGGCGCAGAAAATTCGCCATGCCGGTGCAATTTTTATGGGACGCTATACTGCCGAAGCCCTGGGCGATTACTGCGCGGGTCCAAACCACGTATTGCCGACATCCGGCACGGCGCGTTTCTCATCGCCGTTGGGCGTGTACGACTTCCAGAAACGCAGTAGCCTGATTGGCTGTTCTGCTGACGGTGCTTCTGAGCTGGGAAAGACTGCCTCGACCCTCGCGCATGGTGAGGGGCTGACGGCGCATGCCAGGTCGGCGGAATACCGTATTAAAGACTGACCTTCGGTAACAGGAAAAGGTGTCACCGAAGTCATCGTTAATAAAAAAAGCCCGCATATGTTTGCGGGCTTTTTTTAATCATGAAGCTTGTTTGAAAACACTACTTCAATGCTTCGTGCCACTACTTAATGTTTCACTTCAATTCTTCGTGCCACTACTCAATGTTTCACTTCAATTCTTCGTGAAACGGCCACTTCCTGTTTTGGTATGGTGATTCTCAGTACGCCGTGCTCGGATTTGGCTTCAATTTTGTCGGCGTCAGCGCTGTCTGGCAGTGTGAATCGACGGTAAAACTGGCCGCTCTGGCGTTCTACGCGACGGTAGTTTTCTTTCTCTTCAACGTTTTCTGTACTGCGTTCGCCCTTAACGGTGAGCACACCTTTTTCCATTGAAATTTCAATATCTTTAGGTTCTACGCCAGGAATATCAGCTAGTAAGGTAAAAGCTTCATCGTTCTCGCTGATGTCTACAGAAGGCGCCCAGTTAGCCGTTGCTACGCTGGCATCATCGTCATTCAGCTGGCTGTAATTCGGGTTTTGCATTTCGCGCTGTAATGAATTCAGCAGGTTCCACCGGTTGTTATAACGTATTAAGCTCATGATTTATGACCTCCAATAAAGTATTTGTTTTGTTGTTGTAACTAATTTGTAGCTGCTTTTTCTAAATTCAAGAGCTCAATCTAAATTATTTTTAATGTGCTTTTCTTGCCGGCTTTGATACCATTCCCGTTTCATTAGACCCGTCACCCGACCGCCCAGATTATGAGTTCATCACTAAAAAACAGCCTGCAAGCGATACGCCCTGTAATTAAAGAAATTCAGGCCTACCATGTGGCTGATGCCAGCGGTTTAATCAAGCTTGATGCAATGGAAAACCCGTACCCGTTGCCAGAGGCATTAAAAGCAGAGTTGCTGGACAGGTTAAGTGTAGCCGAGCTGAATCGTTATCCCGATCCTTCTGCGGCCGTCTTGCGTGAAAAGCTGATGCAGCATATGCAGGTGCCAGACGGCAAATCGATTGTGCTGGGTAATGGTTCGGACGAGTTGATCCAGATGCTGGCGATGGCTGTAGCGGGCAATGACGAAGTTTGCCTGATGTCCTTTGAGCCCGGCTTCGTCATGTATAAAATGATTGCCGATTTTGTTGGTATTAATTATGTTGGCGTGCCGTTAATGCCTGATTTTTCGCTGGATATCGATAGTGCAAAACGGGCGATTGAACAGCATCAGCCGGCGATTATCTTTATAGCCTACCCGAACAATCCATCGGCCAACTGTTACAGCGAAGCATACATAGAAGAAATAATTTCACTGGCACCGGGTATGGTCGTGCTGGATGAGGCCTATCACCCGTTTGCACAGGCCAGTTTTATGGCAAGGCTGAATGAGTTTGATAATTTGCTGGTGATGCGCACGGTTTCAAAAATGGGCCTTGCCGGTTTGCGTTTAGGCCTGTTATGCGGTCACCCTGACATCATCAGTGAAATTGACAAAATACGATTGCCCTACAATATCAATGTATTAACACAAATCACTGCTGAATTTGTTCTGGATAATATTAATGTGCTTGATGCGCAGGCGAAGCTGATTCGGGAAGAACGTCAGCTGATGCTTGACCGTATGCAGCAGATAAAGGGTCTTGAAGTATTTCCAAGCCAGGCAAATTTTATTTTGTTCCGTGTCCTGGATAACCAAAAAAATAACAGTGCCAATGATGTTTTCGAGAGTATAAAACGATCGGGTGTATTGATTAAAAACATGAAAGCCGATAGCGGCCTTTTGAAAAACTGTTTGCGGGTAACGGTTGGTTCAGCCGAGGAAAACAGGGCCTTTATAGCAGCGCTTTTACAGGCAGTTGATAACGAATAGTGAACAGTTAAACGCAGGAAATTAAGTAAGCCGGTATCGCTGGTTAAACAGGCCGGATATTTTTATAATTTACTATTTATCTGCTCATTAGCGGCCTCTGCCCAAGAGTGGCCTTCGTGGTAAAGCTCTGCCTTTCCCTTATGCCTTCAATCATAAATTCGTCGCCCGGCTGACCGTCGGCTATCATGTTTATAATGTCGTTGGTGCTGAGTATGTCCTGCTGGTTGATCCGGGTGATGATGTCGCCGCGTATGATGCCTGCAACATCGCCCGGGCCGTCTTTATCAACATCGGTAATTAATATGCCGTGCATCGAGTTAATGTCGACAGTCTGTAATATTTTCGAGGTTAATTCCTGACCTTCTACCCCCAGCCAGCCGCGTACGACAAAACCATACTGGATAATCTGTGTCGCAACTTTTTGCGCCAGATCGATAGGGATGGCAAAACTGATTCCCTGGAAATTACCGGTGCTGGAATAAATGTTCGAGTTAATGCCGATAATTTCACCGCGAGTGTTAATTAATGCGCCACCGGAGTTGCCGGGGTTGATCGCGGCATCTGTCTGAATAAAATTTTCATAGGTATTTTTTGATACACGAGTTCTGCCGGTGGCGCTGATAATGCCCTGGGTGACGGTTTGTCCGATAGAGAAGGGGTCGCCGATGGCGAGCACGATATCGCCGACCTGCATTTTGCTGATGTCGGCTATGCTCAGCGCGGGCAGGCCCTGCTGATCGATTTTGAGTACGGCGAGGTCGGTGTCAGGGTCGGAGCCAATGAGTTCGGCTATGGCGACCTTGCCGTCATTCAGGCCAACACGGATTTCATCGCGTTCAGAAATAACGTGATAATTTGTCAGGATATAACCGTCTTCATTAATAATTACCCCCGAACCGGAGCCTGTTTCTGCCTGACGCTTGGGGCTGTGCGGTGAGTTTTTTCCCAGAAAGCGCTGTATCAGTTTTTCATCAAGCTGGCTTTCAGTGGTGGCTTCCGACCAGATTATTGTCTGGATACTGACTACTGCTGGGGCTGCCTTCATTACCGCGTCGGCATATCCGACGTGAATTTTTGGAGCATGATCAGCGGACTGGCCAGTGTTGCTGGTCGGCTCATCTGAGGACTGAAAGTTTAAGCTGATATCGCCTCGAATCAGCAGAATCATGAGGCCAAGAAATACGCCAATGACGAGCCAGGCGAGAAAGTAAACAAAAGAGTGGTTTTGCTTCGGCATGAGTGTTTTGTATCTCTTTGTTTTTATTGTAGTTGTTATATTAAACTTGGCTAAAATGCTAACTTACGCTATCCTATGCGCCGTTTGCAACCAGTGTGTCCCCATTCTACATACAGATTTGCCACATTAATATGTGGATGACTGTTTGAAATTTCAATGGGCAATTAGGCACGTAAATGATGTTGCGGTAAGTTTCAGGTGTTGATTGATGGTTTTGATTACCAGTATTTATGTCCCTGACTTACAAATCGAATTTTTTATTTAATATTTGGAGATATCCAATATGTCTACTGACAATGTAGATACAGGCCGTCGCCGCTTTCTGGTCGCGTCCACTTCGGTGGTTGGCGCAGTAGGTGCTGGTTTTGTAGCTGTTCCATTTTTATCCTCGTGGATGCCCAGCGAAAGAGCAAAAAATGCTGGTGCTCCTGTAGAGGTTGATATCAGCAAGCTTGAAGACGGTCGAATGATGACTGTTGAATGGCAAAGTAAGCCAGTATGGATTGTTAAGCGTTCGAGCAAGACACTGGATGACCTGAAGAAGCTTGATGACACATTGCGTGATCCGGCATCAGAAGTTGTTGATCAGCAGCCTGAATATGCACAGAATGAAAACCGATCAATCAAGCCAGAAATCCTGGTACTGGTTGGTATTTGTACTCACCTCGGTTGTTCACCTACTTTCCGCCCTGATATCGGTGCGGCTGACCTGGGTGGTGAAGCATGGTTAGGCGGTTTCTTCTGTCCTTGTCACAGCTCCAGGTTCGACCTTGCTGGTCGTGTATACCAGGGCGTACCTGCACCGACTAACCTGGTTGTACCGCCACATAAGTATGTAAGTGACAACGTTATTCTTATCGGTGAAGATGAGGGGGCAGCATAATGGGAATAAGTTAATTGGATGGATAGATGATCGCTTCCCACTGACAAAGATGTGGAATGAGCATTTAGCTGAATATTACGCACCAAAAAATTTCAATTTTTGGTATTTCTTTGGTTCATTAGCACTGCTGGTGCTGGTGATTCAGATCGTTTCAGGTATTTTCCTGACTATGCACTACAAGCCTGATGGTGCTATGGCATTTGCCTCTGTAGAACATATCATGCGAGACGTGCCTTATGGCTGGCTGATCCGCTACATTCACTCGACTGGCGCTACCGCGTTCTTCGTTGTTGTTTATCTGCATATGTTACGTGGCCTGATGTATGGTTCGTACAAACAGCCACGTGAGTTAATCTGGCTGTTTGGTATGTTTATATACCTGGCTCTGATGGCTGAAGCTTTCATGGGTTACTTACTGCCATGGGGCCAGATGTCTTACTGGGGCGCACAGGTAATTATTTCACTGTTTGGTGCAATCCCTGTTATTGGTGATGACCTGACACTGTGGATTCGTGGTGACTTCGTCATTGGTGATGCAACGCTAAATCGTTTCTTCGCACTGCACGTTATCGCACTGCCATTTGTTCTGGTATTCCTGGTTATTGCTCACATTATTGCATTGCATGAAGTGGGTTCAAACAACCCTGACGGTGTTGAAATCAAGAAAAACAAAGATGCAAACGGCATTCCTTTAGACGGCATTCCTTTCCACCCTTACTACACTGTTAAAGATATCGTAGGCGTGGTTGTATTCCTGTTCTTCTTCAGTGTTGTGCTGTTCTACTTCCCTGATGGTGGTGGTTACATGCTGGAGCACGCTAACTTTATCGCGTCTGATCCGCTGAAGACACCTGAGCACATTGCTCCGGTCTGGTACTTCACGCCGTTCTATGCAATTTTGCGTGCAGTACCTGACAAGCTGATGGGCGTGGGTGCGATGTTTGCAGCGATTGCTCTGCTGTTCTTCATGCCCTGGATTGATCGTTGTAAAGTGAAATCAGTACGTTACCGTTCTGGTATCTATAAAGCGAACCTGACTATGTTCATTATCAGTTTTGTTGTTCTTGGCTGGTTAGCTATGCAGCCTGCAACACCAACACTGACATTAATGTCTCAGATATTCTCGTTTATTTATTTTGCTTTCTTTGTTGTGCTTTATATCACTTCAAAAAATGAAACGACCAAGCCTGTTCCAGATAGGGTGACATCATGAAAACCACTGCTATGAAAAAGTTAATTATGTTATTAATGGCTGCGGCCGTAGTGCTGACACCTGTGATGGCTTCTGCTGCCGGTGGTGGTGCCAAGCTGTATGAAGCGCCAATTGATATTAATGATAAAGAATCATTACGTCGCGGTGCAAAAGCATTTGCTGATTACTGTTACAGCTGTCACGCAGCATCTTTCATGCGTTTTAACCGCATCGCCAAAGACCTGGAAATGTCTGAAGATGATGTACGTGAAATGATGATTCATACATACGACAAGAAAGGCGCACCAGCGAAAATTGGTGATTTGATGAAAGTGTCAATGACTGAGGATTACGCAAAGGAGGCTTTTGGTACGGCCGTACCTGATCTGTCTCTGACAGCTCGTGCTCGCGGTGCAGACTGGGTTTACTCTTACCTGCGTAGCTTTTATGTTGACTCTTATCGTCCAACTGGCTTTAACAACACTGTTTTCCCTGATGTTGGTATGCCTCACGTACTATGGCGTTTGCAGGGTCTGCAACAGCCAGTTTACAAAAAGGTTATGCATGGTGATGTAGAAGTTGAAGAGCTTGAAAGTTTTGAACAGGTTCAGGCGGGCACCTTAAGTCGTGTTGAATATGATATGTTCCTTGGCGATTTAACCAACTTTATGGTTTACCTGGCTGAGCCGATTCAAGTTGAGCGTCGCAGCATGGGCTGGAAAGTTCTGTTGTTCCTTGCTGTCTTCTTTGTCTTTGCTTACTTGCTGAAAAAAGAATACTGGAAAGATATTCACTAGGATGTGGTTACAGGCTCTGGCTATTTGCTTAGTTACAGAGCCTGTGATCAGTTTTAGTCGCTTTAATAGCAAGCTGTTTTAATCATTTCCTCCCAACCGGAAAATCTATGAATTTATATACAACGGCATCATCAATCGAGTGTCACCGTACGCGTATCGTTTTAAATGAAAAAGATATCGTTCACGAAATCATTCAGGTCGACCCTAAAAAATTACCAGAGGATCTAATCGACTTAAATCCTTACGGAAGTTTACCGACCCTGGTTGATCGAGACCTGGTGTTATATAACTCACGCGTTATTATGGAATATCTGGAAGAGCGTTTTCCTCATCCACCATTAATGCCTGTTGGTCCTGTGCAGCGTGCACAGACCCGCCTGGCTTTATTCCAGGTGGAGCATGACTGGTATCCGCTGGTTGATATTATTGAAACCAAGGGTGAGAAAGCAGTTGCCAAGGCTAAAAAGGACCTGACTGAGAGTATCGCTTCTGTGGCAGAAATTTTTAATGTTATGCCATATTTCCTGAGTGAAGAATTTACCCTGGTTGATGCCAGTGTTGCACCGATTATGTGGCGCTTGCGCCATTACGGCATTGAACTGCCAAAGGAAGCCAAATCTGTTGAAAGTTACGCTGAACGTATCTTTGAGCGTGAAGGTTTTGTACTAAGTCTGACCGAGTCCGAGAGCGAGTTACGCCTGTAGTAATAAGCGTGAATACGCTTTAAATCTGCGGCCTGAAATTTCAGGCCGTAAATATTTTTTCACTGGTAAGATATACACCATGCAGATGACCTCAAGTCGACCCTATCTTGTACGTGCCATGTATCAGTGGATTGCTGATAATGGTATGACGCCTCACCTGCTGGTCGATGCATCAGTTGATGGTGTGCAGGTTCCTGCGGAGCATGTGCAGAGTGGTAAAATCATTCTGAATATCGCGCCGATGGCAATTAGTGGCCTTGTTCTTGGCGATGATGAAATTACCTTTAGTGCAAAATTTTCAGGCCGTTCGATGAGTCTGTATGTGCCTGTGGAAGCGGTACTCGCCGTTTATGCCAAAGAAAATGGCCAGGGCATGATGTTCTCGGAAGATGACGGCGCCGTATCGTCCTCAGATAGTGATGATGATCCTGAGCCGGATCCAGACAAACCAAAGCGCCCCAGTCTGCGCGTCGTCAAATAATAAAAAGCGAGATTGAAGTTGTAAGTATAAAGTGGCAAGTGGAAAGCAGAAGCTTTTAACTTAAAACTAACAACTTTCAGCTTATAACTTTCTTAGCCACCCATAAGCTGGTGATCAACCAGGTCGCAGATGCAGTGAATAACCAGCAGGTGTACTTCCTGAATGCGTGCGGTTGATTCTGAAGGCACTCGAATTTCAACATCATTTAAAGACAGGCGGCCAGCCATTTCACCGCCGGATTTGCCATCCAGTGCGATTACTGTCATGTCGCGGTCATGTGCCGCATCAATCGCAAGGTTAACGTTTTCCGAATTACCGCTGGTGCTGATCGCCAGCAGAATGTCGCCTGCCTGGCCAAGTGCGGTCACCTGCTTGGAGAATATCTGGCTATAGCTGTAGTCATTAGCAATCGAGGTTACTGTTGAACTGTCGGTGGTTAATGCTACTGCCGGCAGGCCTGGCCGTTCCATCTCGAATCGGTTCAGCATTTCAGATGAGAAGTGCTGGGCATCACCGGCAGAGCCGCCGTTGCCACAGGAAAGAACTTTACCGCCGTTTAAAAAACACTGGGTAATGATCTGTGCACTGTTGCTGATGGGCTCGGCAAGAATATCTGACGCCAGCTGCTTGGTGCTGATACTGTCCTGAAAGTTTTTATTAATTCGTGAAATTAAATCCATAACAAACCTGAAATCGTAATATGCTTAAGGTTGCCTAAAAGGCATTGGTAATCCAGTCAAAACAGTATTGCTGCTTATTGTGCTTAGTTTGAGTGTTTTTTGACATGGAAACAACATCAAATCGTGCATTTTCGTAGCGTGTGTTTTTCTGTAAATAGAGTTCAGCCGTTTTGCGCAGTTTTTGCTGTTTTGCCGGGGTAATGCTTGCCAGCCCGCCACCAAAGCGATCATTTTTGCGAAAGCGGACTTCAACGAAGACCAGTACACTTTTATCCAGCATGATGAGGTCGATTTCACCCTGGCGGCAGCTGAAGTTTTTATCAATTAATTTTAAGCCCTGTGACCTGAGGAATTTACAGCAGGCTTTTTCAGCATCTTCTCCCTGTTTTAAATGCTCTGCTTTCAATTCAGTCTGCTGGATCCAGAATCAGGATCCGTCCTCGGCTGTTTCTGCATCCGTGTTTACCGGTTCAAAATAAACCGGCCTGCCGTTTATGAATTTTGCCCATAGCAGTTTGCGGGTAACGCGATTGTTTTCATCAAGGCGTATGTTGCCCGTCTGTCCATCGTAAACGGCATAATCCCTGTTCTGCAAATAATCCAGGTTGTAAACCAGGTGATAGGCGTCAACACCGAGGGCGAATAGCCGGGTATAGTTTTGCTGTTGCGGCCAGTTTTGATTGAAAGTGTTGAGCAACGGCGAGTTGTTTTGCAGAACCCAGGGCAGGTCGCAATAGATCAGGCCATTAAGGTCACGGTCAAGATCGTAATTAACTTTTCCGGTATATACATGCGAGGTTGAATAAACCGGCAGGTCGCCGGCATGGTGAAATTTGAACGCAGGCATAATGCCCCGGGCAGATTGATGGGTTGCCGCGAGAAAAATCATGTCGATATCCTGGCGTCGATAAGATTCACTTTGTGCTTTAGTGCTGATGGTATTCTCTACCTTTCTGCGGCGTATATCGCTCTGGTCGAGGTTAAGTAAAGTCCTGATCGAGCGACTATAATCATTAGTGGTGGTTGCGTAATTTTTTGCGCTCAGAACTTTGCCGCCGAGCAGTTGAAAATGCGCGGTGAAGGCATTGTTTAAACGCTGTCCCCATTCACTGTCCGGATAAAATACAGCGGCTCGCATTTTGTTTTGATGAATAGCGAGTTCTGCCACCTGGCGAGCTTCGTCTTCCGGTGATAAGCCAAACTGAAAAAGATTGTATGTGTTATTGAGGCTGTTTTCTGAGTAGTTCAGCGTCAGCACCGGAATGTCCAGTTCACGTTGTTGTGTCAGCTGGCTAATAATGGTTTTATCAACTGGGCCGACAATATTAGTTGCACCGTCATCGATTGCCTGCTGCATTATCTGTTGAAATGATAACTTCTCGTTACTGCTGTCATAAAAGCGGATAACCGGTTTTGTCGGTAAATTGGCGTCATTGTAATAAGCGCTTAGAATACCGTTTTTGATGGTATCAGTGACCTTGGACAGTTTGCCTTCTAATGGCAGCAAAATAGCAATCTGTTTTTTGTCACTGAGAATCGATTGATAATTGTTTATTAATTCAATTAAAAAGCTATTGTTCACCGGGTGGGCAGGGTGGCGTGTTCCCCAGTCGAGTAATTCATTTTCCAGCTGGCTTATTTGTTGCTGGCCGGATCGCATAACTTTTGCCAGGTCTAACCAGCCCAGTATGGTCGCGTTATTGCTGCTCTGTTTATTTAGCTGGGTATTTGGTAAATTGGAAAGCGCAGCCCAGATTTTTCTGTTATTGCGGGTTTTGTGTTTTTCGTCAGTAATGTAAGCGTCCAGCTGAACACGGCGGTCAACTGCATACATGTATTTTCCGGTTAAAAAATCCAGGTCGGCTTTTAACTCGTAAAAGTAGATTTGCTGTTCTCTGGTAACGGGTTTAGCGCTGTTGATGTACTCACCGGCTAATGCCGCATATTTTTCAACAATCGCTAATTCGGCAGAAATCAGTGTTATTGCAGCTAAAGCCTGTTTTGAAATTACGTTTTCGCCAATCACCGGTGCAGTGGTTACTGAATCGCTAAAATCCCTGTAGCCAACCTGGGACTTTATTACTGCCAGCTGCTGTTTTGCCAGCTCGAGGTTGTTGGCTTCAATATAAAGACGCGCCGCCTGGGTACGGTATTCCAGTTGTTTATTCTCGCTTTCGCTATCTTCAGCGAGCTCGATCAGTTTTTCGGCTTCCTGGATTAAAGTCACCTGTTTTTCGGTAACCGGGCGTGATTCTTCGATAACGTCCTGCCCGGGTTTCATCGGCTGAGTGTCACAGGCAGAAATGATGGCGATGCTAACGAGCAAAAAGAGTTTTAATGTATATGATTTCAAGATACTATGCTGTGGCTGCTGTAGTTGATAATAGGTAGTTGATATAAGAATGTTATGATTTAATCTATTTTTACTAATCATATTTAATGAAAAGTAAGTATGTTTTGCGAGCCTACGAGTGTCAATCGATATTCCTGAAAATAACCCCGAGAAGCAAGAGACTGCCAAGGTCCAGCTGGATCATTCGAAACCGGCTGTTTCTCCGGGCTCATTGTATCTTGTTGCTACCCCAATAGGCAATTTAGCTGACATTACTCAGCGAGGCATCGAGGTGCTCAGCCAGGTTGATATTATAGCCGCGGAAGATACACGCCATAGTCAGCGCCTGCTGTCTCACCTGGGCATTAAAGCAAAGCTGCTGGCATATCACGAGCATAACGAAGATCGTGTCACACCGGGCCTGCTGGATGATCTTGAGGCGGGTAAAACGATTGCCCTGATATCGGATGCCGGTACTCCCCTGATCAGCGACCCGGGCTATCGCCTGGTAACCCAGGCGCATGACCGTGAATTGAAGGTTGTGCCTGTTCCCGGTGTTTGTGCGGCTATCGCAGCCCTGAGTGTTGCTGGTCTGGCTACCGATACCTTTACCTTTGAGGGTTTTCCGCCAGCAAAACAGGGTGCGCGTATCCATTTCTTCGAACGCCTGATCGAGCAGAAACGGACCATGATTTTTTATGTGTCCTGCCACCGCATTATTGAAACCCTGAAAGATATGGTCACCGTCTTTGGAAGTGAGCGCCGTATCGGCTTTGCCAGGGAAATCACCAAGGCATTCGAAACTGTTAAAAGAATGACGTTGTCTGAATTAGTCGCCTGGGTTGAAGCGGATGAAAATCAGCGCAGAGGCGAAATTGTACTGGTACTTGAAGGTAACCTGGATGACACCGCTAATGACACGGATATCGATAAGTATTTATCGATCATGCTCAGTGAGCTGCCGGTCAAGCAGGCCGTCAGCCTGGTGGTGAAAATGACCGGCGAGAATAAAAATGATGTTTATAAGCGAGCCCTGGCGTTAAAGGATTTATAAGCCGGTGATGCTTCAGTACAGAATAACCGGTTTTATCATTGCGCTATTGTTTGTTGCCGTTTTTTTACAGAGCGGTGCGCATGCGGCAAATGATAAAGCCTTCTGCTGGCAAGTGGATTCTGCTGATGCAACGGTTTATTTGATGGGCTCTATTCATTTTGCCGATCCAGGTTTTTATCCGTTACGCAAAGAAATTGAACAGGCTTACAAGCGTTCAGGCTCACTGGTTGTTGAGTTGAATGTTAATAATATTGATGCTGATGCCTACAACCAGTTACTTTCGCAGAAAGGTGTTTTTAAAAACGGTAAAACCATAAAAGACGTTATTTCTGAAGAAACCTGGCTTCAGTTGCGTCAGCGGCTGCGTCACCTCAATGTAGATTATGAGCGTGTAAAAAACTATAAACCGGGCATGCTGGTGCTGACATTAACCGCTATACAGGTGATGAAAATGGGGTTTGATCCCCAGCTGGGCATCGATGCATACTTTCTCAACAAAGCAGCGGCTGAAAACCGCAATATCATCGAGCTGGAAAGTCTGGAGCAGCAGGTTAATTTATTTTTAAATATTCCAGACGGTGAATTACTGTTAAAAGAAAGCCTGTATTCGCTGGAAGAATCAGAATTACTGATGGCAGATATTGTTCGTTTCTGGAAACAGGGTGACGAAGCGAAGCTTAACCAGTTAATGTTTGTTGATGCACTGAACCAGTATCCTGCATTTGGGGCTATTTATGACCGCCTTTTTTATCATAGAAATGACAGCATGACCGAAAAAATAGAAGTTATGCTCCAGTCTAAACAAGAAGACAATGTTTACTTTGTGGTGGTAGGCAGCGGCCACCTGATTGGTGAAAAGGGAATTGTAAATTCTCTGAAAGAGAAAGGGTATGCAGTGAAGCGGTTTTGACCTTAGTGAATAGTAAGTTTTTAACTATTCACCATGCATTCTGATTATTTACTGCCGCTAGATGCCAAGCTTCTTCTCAAGATAGTGAATATTGGTTCCGCCGGCCTGGAAGTTAGCATCACTTATAATTTCTTTATGCAGCTCAATATTGGTATTAATACCAGTGATATTGATTTCATCTAGCGCGCCTCGCATGCGGGCAAGGGCAACATTACGGTCGCAGCCGAAGGAAATTAATTTGCCAATCATTGAATCATAGTTTGGAGGCACGGTGTAGCCGGCATAGATATGCGTATCGATACGAATGCCTGGTCCGCCAGGGGGGTGGTAGCGTTCAATCTTGCCGGGTGAAGGCATAAATGTTTTAGGGTGCTCGGCGTTCAGGCGGCACTCAATGGCGTGTCCGGTGATCTCTATGTCGCTTTGTTTGTAACGCAGCTTTTCACCCGAGGCGATATAAAGCTGTTCTTTAATAATATCAACACCAGTGACCACTTCGGTAACAGGGTGTTCAACCTGGACACGGGTATTCATCTCAATGAAATAAAACTCTTCGTCCTGGTATAAAAATTCGAAGGTGCCGGCACCGCGGTATTTCATTTTGATGCAGGCATCGACACAGCGCTGGCCAATTTTTTTGCGCTGTCTTGGTGTAATGCCGGGAGCGGGTGCTTCCTCTACTACTTTCTGGTTGCGTCGCTGCATTGAGCAATCGCGTTCACCGAGATGAATAGCATTGCCCTGACCATCGGATAACACCTGGATTTCAATGTGGCGGGGTGTTTCCAGGTATTTCTCCATGTAAACCATGCTATTGCCAAAGAAAGTGCCGGCTTCCTGCTTGGTCAGGGCAATAGAGTTAGCCAGCGTTGCATCCGAGTGAACTACGCGCATACCGCGGCCACCGCCGCCGCCCGCGGCTTTGATGATGATGGGGTAACCGATTTTATTGGCCAGCTTCATATTGGTTTCACTGTCGTCACCCAGTGGGCCGTCAGAGCCAGGAACACAGGGAACGCCGGCAGCTTTCATGGTTTCAATCGCAGCAACCTTGTCACCCATGGTGCGAATCGATGAAGGTGACGGACCAATGAAGACAAAACCACTGTCTTCCACACGTTCGGCAAAATCAGCATTTTCCGAAAGAAATCCGTAACCGGGGTGAATCGCGACAGCGTCAGTTACTTCAGCGGCACTGATGATAGCCGGTACATTCAGGTAACTCTGGTCAGAAGGCGCAGGCCCAATGCAGACGGTCTCATCAGCCAGTCGTACATGTTTAAGATCACGGTCAACATCAGAGTGAACAGCGACGGTTTTAATGCCGAGCTCGCGGCATGCACGCAAGATACGTAATGCAATTTCGCCTCGATTGGCGATAACAACTTTGGATAACATGTTTCTGCGCCTTATTCGATAACAATCAGAGGTTGGCCGAATTCAACTGGCTGGGCATTTTCAACGAGAATGGCTTTAACCACGCCGGATTTATCGGCTTCAATCTGGTTTAAAATCTTCATCGCTTCGATTATGCAGACAGTCTCGCCTTCGTTCACGCTATCACCGACTTTTACAAATACTGGCGCGCCGGGTGAAGCGGCAGTATAAAAAGTACCAACCATGGGTGCATTAACCGTATGGCCGCTAATGGCAGTCGTGTCACTTTCAGCTTCTGTTTCAGCTGCTGGAGCTGGCGCGGCAACCGGTGCTGGTGCAGGAGGGGCATAAGCATATTGCTGAGGTGCCGCATTTGGCGAGTAACGTGAAATGCGTACAGATTCCTCACCTTCGTTAATTTCAATTTCAGCAATGCCGGATTCTTCCAGCAGCTCGATTAATTTTTTTACTTTACGAATATCCATAGGAGTTAATCCTGACTTAATTTGTCTTTTTTAATTGGTTAATTGCTGCCTGTAACGCGAGTTCGTAGCCTTGTGCGCCAAAGCCGGAGATAACACCGACAGCAATATCAGAAAAATAGGAATGTTCACGAAAGGCTTCGCGTGCATGAACATTAGATAAGTGTATTTCTATAAATGGTATATCAACGCCGCTGAGAGCATCGCGTAAAGCAACACTGGTATGGGTAAACGCTGCCGGGTTTATAATAATAAACCGCACATTGTTTTTTGCCGCGTTGTGAACGTGTTCTATGAGTTCGGCCTCGGCATTACTTTGAATGCTTTCCAGGCTCAGTTTGTGCTCAGACGCAATTTTCGACAGCCTGCTGCTAATGTCGTCGAGTGTGTCTGAACCATAATGTTCCGGTTCACGTGTGCCTAACAGGTTAAGGTTGGGACCATTGATAACGAGCAAATCAGGCATTTTTTATTTTTTTAGAACCGCTTTTTGAGGGAATATAATTATTCACCAATAATTCTGCATAAAAATTAGCTAAATGTCTACTATTTCGTCGAATTAGTAGCGATATTCGGCAAATAGTTCAAAAATTAAATTTTTATAGCTGAATGCCGCGCTCTTTAAGCAATTCTTTTGCTCTGATCATGCTTAGTTCTCCGGTGATCGTGTTGCTAATTTCGCCACTGCGATTGATGATTACGGTGTATGGAAGCACGCCAACACCGTTTCCGTAGCGCTGTGCCAGGCCTACACCGTCAGCATTAACGATTAATGACGGGTAATTCATCTTCATCTGTTCGGCATATTCAGCGACATTTTCCTGGTCATCAATGGCGATGCCTATAATTTGAAAACCCTGCTCGCCATAGGCTTCCTGCAGCTCAACAAATGCCGGAATTTCTTTTTTACAGGGCGGGCACCAGGTCGCCCAGAAATTCAGAAATATCAGCTTGCCGTCCCACTCCTTAATATTTCTTAAATCACCGTTTAAGTCAGCAGCTGCAAATTCGGGTCGTTGTAGACCTATTGCCGCATTGGTGGAGACAGATGATTGCGATGGTTTCAGGTATTGTTGCAGGGCAAAGCCGCTGCTACCGGCGATGACGATAACGACAATAAATATCAGGGTGTTTTTCATTCTGTATATATGGTTTGTTTAATTAGGGGCATTTTATAGGAAAATGTTGGTGAGTATTACGTTGAGTTTAATGTTTCGTTATTGTTTAGGTGTTTAGTATTGCCGGCTATTGACTCTTGTTCCTGTGGTTTCGTGTTTTATGTTTCCTTTGGCGCTAATATTTTCGTTTGGTTGTTTACTTAGGCCTTGCGGTTCTCGCACCGCGGGCGAGTTACTCTTTTGTCAGCAGCAACAAAAGAGTAACCAGAAAAGTGCCGCCCCGACTTGTTTGCCCCGGGAGAAGCGTCCGGGGTACCTGACTTTGGGTATCTGTTCTTTTGGTTAGTTGCCTGACGAGCCCGCGCTGATGCGCCGTCCAGGCGCAGCATCACTAATTTCGCCGTCCATGGCGAAATTGCTCTACCAATGCCCCCAAAGTCAGCAAACAAAGGGGAAAAATCAAAGAAAACAACAAAGCAAAACACAAGAAACGAACAACTGCTTCTCCAGCTATGGCGCTGCGCGCCATGTTTTTTGCTGTGTTCTAGCTGGTGTTGTTGACTCTGTTGTTGACCTTGACTCTTCCGCCTTCGATAGCTGAATTTGCCAACACGTAGAGCAAATTCGCCATGGACGGCGAATTTAGTCACGCTGCGCCTGGACGGCGCATCGGGGCGGCTCGGGCCAAAGTAAGTAATAACACTTTAAGCAAGCACCAACGCCAATCGAATAGACACCCTCAAATTCAGGTTCCCCGGACGCTTCTCCCGGGGCTATCGAGTCGGCGGCGGCCTTTTCTGGTTACTCTTTTGGGCTGTAGCAAAAGAGTAACTCGCCCGCGGTGCGAGAACCGCGATGCCTAAGTATAGCAAATCGAAAGAAAATATTAACGCCAAAAGGAAATATAAAACGAACAATGAATCAAACACTACTTAAGCGCACGCGTTACTTGCTGACTAAATTGCTCCGCCGGCATATAACCCACGACACGATAATTCTTCCGCTCATTACCTTCAGCATCAAAAAACATAATTGATGGCGGCCCGATGATGCCAAAGTGTTTATACAGTTCGGTGTCCTTGTCATCGTTTGGCGTTACATCAGCCTGCAGCAGCACGACGTTTTCCAGTGCCTTTTGTACAGCAGGGTCGGTAAAGGTAAATGCTTCCATCTCTTTGCAGGAAACACACCAGTCAGCATAAAAATCCAGCATCACGGTTTTGCCGGCCGCTTTTGCGCTGGCAAGTTCTGCATTTAAACCTTCAACGCCTTTTATCTGCTTGAAGCTCAGGTGCTCAGCCTGCGTTACTGCACCGGATGATCCGCCCAGGCCTTTTAATGGCTGGAACAGGTTGCGGTTACCGCCGGCCAGGCCAATAACAATAATAATGCCGTAAATCAGCAGTAAAACGCCCAGGCCTTTCCATAATTTTTTCCAGCCGCTGCTGCCTTCGCCAAGGCTGTCGACCGCGCCCATGTAGATGGCGGAAACAATGATTAATGCTGCCCATAGAGACATAGTGAAGGCAACCGGTGCAACCCTTTCCAGCAACCAGATAGCGAGACCCAGTAATAACACACCGAATACGGCTTTTACCGCATCCATCCACATGCCGGCCCTGGGCAGGAACTTGCCTGCTGATGCGCCGATCAGCAGCAGCGGGGCGCCCATGCCCATGCTTAATGAGAATAAAGCCATACCGCCGAGTACGGCATCGCCTGTCTCAGCGATATAAATCAGTGCGCCAACCAGTGGGGCAGTGACACAGGGACCGACGATGAGTGCCGAAAGAAAGCCCATGATGGCAACACCAACAATGTTTCCTCCCTGCTGGCTGTTGCTAATGTTGGCCAGCTTGCTTTGAAAACTGGCTGGCATTTGCAGGTCGTAAAAGCCGAACATGGAGAATGACAGGCCAACAAAAATGATGGCGAAACTGCCGATGATCCAGGGGTTCTGGAACCAGGCCTGGATATTCTCGCCGGATAAGCCAACCAGTATACCAACCACGGTATAGGTCAATGCCATGGCGAGTACATACACTAATGAAAGATAAAAAGCTTTGCGTGTAGAAATGTCTTCACCCTGGCCAACAATAATGCCGGACAGGATTGGAATCATCGGGAATACGCAGGGTGTAAAGGCGAGTAGTAAACCAGCACCGAAAAAGATAAGCAGGGTTAGCCAGGTATTGCCGCTGCGCAGTGCATTAGCAATTTCATCCTGCTCTGAAACGGGCTCTTCGGCAGAGGATTGCGCCGTCGCAGCATTCTCGGCTGCAGCCGCCTGTGCGGCCGATATCGGTGATAGCTTAACGGTAAATTTTTTCGTCTGTGGCGGGTAGCAGATTCCGGATATTTCCGAGCATCCCTGGTATTTAACCTTGAAAGTGACATCTTTATCACCATCATAGGAATATTGGTAAGGCAAAACAGCTTCTGCGGAGTGGTGGAAAACATAAAGGGTCTTGTTAAAAACAGGATCATCTTTGGCTTCGCCGGCAGGCATTACCAGCGGCCTGGCGCTGATAGCCGCATCATCAGTGGTGATGTGCATTTTTTCACGATACAGGTAGTGGCCGTCTGCGATCACCCAACTGGCCTTAAACTGGCCCGGTTGTGAGTCGTGGCTGATTTTGAAGGCATCATCCGGATCGAGGATGTCATCCTGACCGCCAAGGCCGTCAAGCAGATTAAAGCTTTCTTCGGCCCAAACAGGTAAGCTGGAGGAAATGCCGATGCTGAGTAGTAGTAAAAATGAAAGAAAAAGTTTAAAAGATTTTTTCATGGTTTCAGGTTCTGCGTATTGTTGAAATCAGCCGGAATCATCAGCAATGACTTAGACAGGCATAAATTTTTAGATTCAAAGTATATGAACAAAGTATGTCCCTGCTCTGTCCACTTATGTATGAATAGTTAATATTAACAAAGAAACCCTTAAAAACACCTTAAATAATAACTATTACTCAATTATCCATTAATCCAGAACCTATATTAAGAAGACTTTAGTCCAATGAAAATGCGCTGGCCCCTGTTATTTATCATAATTCCACTGGTGGAGTTATATTTTATTATCGTTGTAGGTGAAGTCATTGGTGCTTTCTGGACCGTGATACTGGTGCTGTTGACAGCAATGATTGGCGTTAACCTGTTACGTTTTCAGGGAATGAGTACATTGACCCGGGCGCAGCAGAATATGGCGCAGGGCCAGATTCCGGCAATGGAAATGATGGAAGGCGTGGCACTGGCTATTGGCGGCATTTTGCTGATTACACCGGGGTTCATTACCGACAGTATCGGTTTTTTATGCCTGATTCCCGCCACCAGGCAGGCAATGATTCGATTTATAATGGCCCGTGCCAGTATTCACACAGCCTTTTCAGGCCCTGATGGCGGTTTTCAGTCCAGCAGTCGGCCGCACCGAAACAGCAAAAAAGCGTCAGATCAGTCCCAGGCAAAAGTCGGCCGTACCATCGAGGGCGAATACCGCCGCGAAGACTGATTATCGCTCTCGACTCACTATTTTCGCCAATTTTTCAGTTGCAGCCCTTGTAATTCGTAAATTCGACCCAATTAATCAGACAACATTCTTTTGGTGCCTATTACTTGACTCCGAAGTATTCGTCATTATGATTAGCACTCACATCAGCCGAGTGCTAATTCAGATTTTTATTATTTTAAATTTAGAGGAAAACAAGACATGAAAATACGTCCATTACACGACCGCGTAGTCGTCAAACGTATGGAAGAAGAACGTACCAGTGCCGGTGGCATAGTTATTCCAGATTCAGCAACCGAAAAGCCTGTTAAAGGTGAAGTTGTTGCCGTTGGTAATGGCAAAGTAAGTGACTCTGGCGAAGTTCATGCACTGGAAGTAAAAGTGGGTGATCAGGTTTTATTTGGTAAATACTCGGGCACAGAAATCAAAATTGATGGTGAAGAGATCCTGATTATGCGCGAAGAAGACATCCTGGGTGTAATAGCTGCATAAGCTGTCATCACGTAAACAAATTAAATATTAGTTAAGAGGAATTTAGATATGACAGCAAAAGACGTACGTTTTGGCGATGACTCACGTAGCCGCATGGTTAATGGTGTGAACATTCTTGCCAACGCAGTAAAAGTAACATTAGGCCCGAAAGGCCGTAATGTAGTATTAGAAAAATCATTCGGTGCACCAACCATCACCAAAGATGGTGTTTCTGTTGCAAAAGAAATTGAACTGGAAGACAGATTCGAAAACATGGGTGCGCAGATGGTGAAAGAAGTTTCATCACAAACATCGGATATCGCAGGTGACGGTACTACCACTGCGACCGTCCTGGCGCAGGGTATTGTTCGTGAAGGCATGAAATCTGTTTCTGCCGGCATGAATCCAATGGACCTGAAACGCGGCATCGATAAAGCAACCATTGCTGCTGTTGAAGCATTACGCAAACTGTCAAAACCTTGTGCGGATACCAGTGCAATTGCTCAGGTAGGCACTATTTCTGCAAACTCTGACTCAAGTGTTGGCGACATTATTGCTGAAGCGATGGACAAAGTGGGTAAAGAAGGTGTTATCACAGTAGAAGAAGGTACATCGCTGGATAACGAGCTGGACATCGTTGAAGGTATGCAGTTTGACCGTGGTTACCTGTCACCTTACTTTGTGAACGATCAGGAAACGATGAGTGCTGACCTGGAAAACCCGTTCGTTTTATTGTTCGATAAGAAAATTTCAAACATCCGTGAATTATTGCCAACATTAGAAGCTGTGGCCAAATCAAGCCGTCCGCTGTTAATTGTTGCTGAAGATGTTGAAGGCGAAGCACTTGCAACATTAGTTGTAAACAGCATGCGCGGCATTGTGAAAGTTTGTGCGGTTAAAGCACCAGGTTTCGGTGATCGTCGTAAAGCTATGATGCAGGATCTTGCTGTATTGACTAAAGCTGTTGTAATTTCAGAAGAAGTTGGCCTGTCATTAGAAAAAGCAACTCTGGAAGATTTAGGCACAGCTAAACGTATTACAATTACTAAAGAAAACACAGTGATTGTTGACGGTGCTGGTTCTGGTAAAGACATTAAAGCACGTGTTGATCAAATACGTACACAGATTGATAATGCCACTTCTGACTACGATATCGAAAAACTTCAGGAACGTGTAGCTAAATTAGCTGGCGGTGTTGCAGTAATTAAAGTTGGTGCGGCAACTGAAGTAGAAATGAAAGAGAAAAAAGCACGTGTTGAAGATGCTCTGCACGCAACTCGCGCAGCGGTTGAAGAAGGCGTAGTGCCTGGTGGCGGTGTTGCACTGATTCGTGTATGCGCAGCGGTAGATAAAGTTGTTGGTGATAACCACGACCAGGAAGTTGGTATCGCAATCGCACGCCGTGCAATGGAAGATCCATTACGTCAAATCGTTACAAATGCAGGTGAAGAAGCATCTGTAGTATTAGCAAATGTTGCAGCCAAGAAAGGTAACTACGGTTATAACGCGGCAACTGGCGAATACGGCGATATGATTAAAATGGGTATTCTTGATCCTACAAAAGTTACCCGTACTGCATTACAAAATGCAGCATCTGTAGCTGGCCTGTTAATCACTACTGAATGCATGGTTGCTGAGATTCCTCAGGAAAATGCACCAGCGGGCGGTGGTGATATGGGTGGTATGGGTGGAATGGGCGGCATGATGTAAGCTTTTTACATCAGGCGCATTTATCCTTAATGCCAAAAAAAGCCCCGCTTATGCGGGGCTTTTTTTATGCCTGGTGAAAGTCGTTATGAAAATCAGTAAGGTGCTTTAACGGCTGCTTTATTGAAACTGTCCATCAGTAAGAATTGTCACTGTATAATTGGTTTACACTTTCACTACCTGCAGGATAATAAGTCATGATGAGGGCATGTTTTACAATTCTGATTTTTCTAGCCTGCACGAATGCTGTCGCTGATGTTCCCGACGAACAGCTCGCGGAGATTGAACACCTGATGACGTTTATCGCAAACAGTCGTTGTATAATTAATCGCAATGGTACAGATTACCCGGCGGAAAAGGGCATTGAGCATATTCAAAATAAATATGATTATTTTAGAAATGATATTAATAGCAGCGAAGAGTTTATCGAGTATTCAGCGACAAAGAGTACCATGAGCGGGAAGTATTACACGGTGACATGCCCCGGTAAGCAAACCGTGAAAACGCAGGACTGGCTTCTGAATGAATTAAAACGATTCAGGTCTGCGAATAATTAAAGATTTAAATTTTATTGAGAGTTAATGTAAGCAATGCGTCGAATAAGTTTACTGGTGCTACCCGGTTTCAAATATGTGTAAAACTCAAATATGATAAAAATACTGCCATTGATTGTTGTTTTGTTAACAGGCTGTTCCAGTACGCCGCCAAAAAACATAAATAACAGTTGCGCCATCTTTGAAGAGAAGGGTGACTGGTATGATGACGCCAAAGACAGTTTTGAGCGCTGGGGTGTTCCTATACATTTGCAACTGGCGTTTATACACCAGGAGTCACGTTTTAAATACGATGCCAAAACGGAAATGGAATATTTTTTATGGGTTATTCCTATTGGCCGTAAGTCATCCGCTTATGGTTATGCCCAGGTAAAGGATGGAACCTGGGACTGGTATAGTAAATCAACGCGAAACTGGGGTGCCGACCGCGATGATTTTGATGACGCCGTCGATTTTATTGGCTGGTACGGCAAGATGAGCTACGATAAATTAAAAATTTCCAAGTGGGATGCCTACAACCAGTACCTTGCTTATCATGAAGGTCATGGTGGTTATAAACGAAAAACATATAACAGCAAGCCGTGGCTGATCAAGGTCGCGCGCAAGGTCGACAAGCGTGCTAAAAGTTACCGCGCACAACTGGCTACCTGTGAAGATGAGCTAAATTCCGGCTGGTGGATTTTTTAATGACTGATAAATTTAAGAGCCCTGGTTCAACATCAGGTTCGACGCAAACCGAAAAACCAGTTCCCGGTGTTACCAGGGAACAAAGGATTTCAGACGAAGGTCTGCAGCGGCTTGAAAAACATTTGAAGTCAGGTGCAAAGATAAGCCAGCAGGTACTACAGCAGTGGGTGAAGCGATATGGAAACGCTGCTACTTTAATTATTGATAAATATAAAAAGGACTAGCGCTGTATTTTAGTCCTGTATCTGTCGCCAGGTACGTTGAAGGTGGCAAATTATCAGTGTTACTGGCAGGGTTTATAACGTATTATATCTGGAAGAATAACGCCCATATTAATTAACCGTCCGATAGCATAACTTCGGGCCATCATATAAGCGGAAAATGTTTTGACTAAACGAATTACATTAACGCAGGCCTGGAATGGAAATGCTGATTGCCTCAACTGCACCATACGCAGTACGGCTCTGTTTGCCGGTTTAACCGAAGGTGATTTTGAATCTTTACACGAACCTGTTGAACAGATTACGCTTCAGCCTGGTAGCGTGTTATACAAAATCGGTGATAGCGGGCACCATCTTTTCACTGTTCGCAGCGGTTTAATAAAGCTGGTTCAGTATTTGCCAGATGGTTCACAGCGTATCGTCCGACTGGCATGCGGCGCTGATGTACTGGGACTGGAAATGCTGTCGGGTGATCAATATGAGCATGAAGCGGTGGTTTTGCGAACCACCGAGTTATGCCGCTATCCAGGCGAAGCGGTTAACCGTCTGAGTCTGCAAAACCCGAAAATGCATCGCGACCTGATGTCTACCTGGCAAAAAACACTAAATGATGCGGATACCTGGATTACCCGGTTTTCAACCGGTTCGTCGCGTAAACGCATGGCTAATTTATTACTGTTATTAAGCGAAACAGAAGATCCATCGGATTGCTACCTGTTAAGCAGGGAAGATATCGGTTCAATATTAAGTATAACTATCGAAACGGCCAGCCGAACTATTTCAGATTTTAAACGCGCCGGTTTAATTCATGAGATTAGTCATAATCACTTTAGCCTGGATATTCCGGAACTAGAAAGCATCGTCGAAGGTTAGTCTGCACTCTTTGTGATGGAGAGGTGATGCGTATCTTCTATACCTCAACAAATTGCCTCACGCAGCAAGACTGTATCTAAAAACTGATAAAAATCAATGATTAAATATTAGTGATCTCTTATAATCGACCGCGGGAGGTAGGTGGTTGTTATGAGTGATTTAGCTGAAAGTCTGTATTCTCGCCTCGGTGGTGAGGCTGTATTACGTGCGTTTGTTGATAAGCTTTATGATGTAATGGAAACAACACCGGAAGTCAGTCATATCAGGGAGATGCATTCGTCAGATTTGTCGCATGCACGCGATCGATTATTCCTGTTTTTAAGCGGCATGCTGGGTGGTCCGCCACTCTATATGGAAGCTTTTGGCCCGCCGCGTCTGAGACGTAAACACCTGAAATTCGAGATTGGTAATACTGAGCGTGATCAGTGGCTTTACTGTGCGCAACAGGCAGTCGACCAGCTGGAAATTGCCGGATATCTTCGTGAAGAACTGATGAAGGATCTATCCGTCATGGCCAACCACTTGCGCAATAAAGAGCCTGATCTTGATCAGCCCCGAATGACCCCTGAATGAACACCGGATAAATACCGGATAAACCCTTTAGCTAAGGTATAACCCTTATTTCCTCGGAGCCATCATCATGATGACAGAATTAACGATTGCGGCCGCTTTTATGATCGGCCTGCTGGGATCAACGCACTGTATCGGTATGTGCGGCGGTATTGTCGGTGCCCTGACCATGGGGTTGCCGGAAGCAAAGCGGCAGTCACCGCAAAAGTTGTTGCCTTACCTGCTTACCTATAATAGCGGTCGTTTAATTAGTTATTCACTGGCGGGGCTGATGGTTGGCCTGCTCAGCAGTTCCATAGGTGAGCTGTTTCAAATCGGGCGGTTTCCCGTTGGTGGCATCGTCGGTGGCCTGTTTATGGTCGCACTGGGTATTTATATCGGTGGCTGGATGCAGACCATGGCATGGCTTGAACGACTTGGCGGCTATTTCTGGCGGCAAATTGAGCCCTTTGGCAGACGATTTATGCCGGTAAAATCGCCACTGCAGGCCCTGGGCCTGGGGTTCTTCTGGGGCTGGCTACCCTGTGGCCTGGTTTATAGCACGCTGGCCTGGGCTGCCACTTCGGGCAGTGCCGTTAATAGTGCACTATTAATGCTGGCCTTTGGTCTCGGTACCTTGCCGATGTTACTGCTGATGGGCGGTTTCGCCGAAAAACTGCAAAGTTTTACCCGCAATAAATGGACACGTTATGTGGCCGGTATTTTATTAATCGCTTTTGGTGCAATGATTTTAACTAAGGCGCTAAGCGGTGGTCATCAACACGGAATGCATGATATGAAGCATGGTGAGCAGCAGATGATGAATCATGAGATGCCAGTTAAATAATTGTTTTTAAAGAATTAGTTTATTGATTATGGCTGGCTGGCCGGGAATCAGGCTAACTGGGTAGCCAGGTAGATTTTAATCACGTATTTTGCGGCAAAACCAAAGATGCCAAGGCCAAGACCCACGAATAGTATCATCATGCCGTATTTTCCGGCTTTCGACTCTTCAGCCAGTTTGTAGACAATAAATAACATGTAGCTGATACCGAAAGTGAGGCCTAAAGTTAGCGATATCTCGGTAAATTCTTTTTCAGTCATGACAATCAGTGGCTTATTTAAAAGGTAGTATATTATAATTTACTTATACAGTAATTAACAGTGCTTATTTTGTTACAGGTGATCCGCGATAGCATGTCGTTGCTCATAAGATCTCTCCTGCTGGTCGCGATGACAATTAATTGATGCTGGTAATCTGTGTGCTGCTCATGTGTTTTATGTTGTAAGTTCCGGGTATTACGTGTAAAAAACTGTTAACGCATAACTTATAACTTTCTTCCTGAACATGGATCCACTCTCACAAGCCAGCTTTGGCGCCAGTCTTTCTCAGTCGTTTGCCAGTGGTAATACAAAAACAGGGAAAAGCAGCCAGTTAATTGCCCTGGTAATTGGTGCGCTGGCAGGTATGGCACCTGATCTGGATATCTTTATCCGCTCAGAAACCGACCCGCTATTGTTTCTGGAATTTCATCGTCAGTTCACGCATTCGCTGATTTTTATTCCTTTCGGTGCCCTGATCTGCGCACTGGTTTTATATCCCTTCAGCAGAAAGAAACTATCATTCGCGAAAATCTATTTATTCTCACTGCTGGGTTACGCAACACACGGCCTGCTCGATGCCTGTACCTCCTATGGTACGCAGTTGTTCTGGCCATTTAGCAATGTGCGGGTGGCATGGAATACGGTGTCCATCATCGACCCGCTGTTTACCCTGCCGATTCTTTTATTTATCTCGATTGCGCTGTTTAAAAAGCGGCCTGTTTATGCGCGCATCGCATTTGCCTATGCCATTGTGTTTTTATCGTTAGGGCTGGTACAAAAAGATCGTGCAGAAACGGCTATGTATACGCTTGCGCAGGAGCGCGGTCATACAATTGAACGTATGCATATCAAACCATCATTCGGTAATCGTCATGTCTGGAAGTTAATCTATGAGTACGATGGTCGTTACTATGTTGATGCAGTCAGGTTGCTACTGGCTCCAGAGATTATTAAGGGTACGTCGATTCAGAAGTTAAATGTTAAACGCGACTTTCCGTGGCTATCCGAAGACAGTCAGCAGGCAAAAGACATTGAGCGTTTTAGATGGTTCTCGGATGGTTTTTTAGCGGTAAGTACGCATAATCAGAATTTGATTATTGATATGCGGTATTCGTATATTCCAAATCGGATTTCTACTATGTGGGGGGTGGAGCTGGATCGGGATTATCCGGAGGAACATGTGGAGTATTTGATGAATGGCCGACCAACAGAGAAAGTAGTTCAGCGGTTTATTGAAATGGTGTTTTGATTTTTTTGTTTTGCGTTTTTTATTTGGTATTGGCGTTAATATTTTCTGTTGTTTGCTTACTTTGGCCTTGCGGTTCTCGCACCGCGGGCGAGTTACTCTTTTGCTACAGCCCAAAAGAGTAACCAGAAAAGGCCGCCGCGAACTCGATAGCCCCGGGAGAAGCGTCCGGGGAACCTGAATTTGAGGGTTTCTGTTCTATTGGCTTGGTGTTTTGCTTAGTGTTTGAGCGCTTACTTTGGCCCGAGCCGCCCCGATGCGCCGTCCGGGCGCAGCGTGGCTAAATCCGCCGTCCATGGCGGATTTGCTCTAGGTGTTGGCAAATTCAGCTATCGAAGGCGGAAGAGTCAAAGTCAAAAACAGAGTCAACAACACCAGCTAGAACACAGCAAAAAACATGGCGCGCAGCGCCATAGCTGGAGAAGCGGTTGTTTCGTTTCTTGTTTCTTCTTATTCTTGTTTCTTTTTAGGTTTATCTTCCCCTTTGTTTGCTGACTTTGGGGGCATTGGTAGAGCAATTTCGCCATGGACGGCGAAATTAGTGATGCTGCGCCTGGACGGCGCATCAGCACGGGCTCGTAGGCAATAGCCCGCAAAGTCAGGCACCCCGGACGCTTCTCCCGGGGCAAACAAGTCGGGGCGGCACTTTTCTGGTTACTCTTTTGTTGCTGCTGACAAAAGAGTAACTCGCCCGCGGTGCGAGAACCGCAATGCCTAAGTAAGCAAACAATCAGAAAATAATAACGCCAATAATAAATAGAAAACGCAAAACCACCAGAGAAATAGTCAATAGCCGTAAATGCTAAACACCGAAACAAAAATAACTAATCAGCAATTAGCTGCCCAATGAAATCCAGATAAATCTGATCACCCCAATCCCGTCCACCAATCGCCTGGTACTTAACTTCACCTTCCGGATTAATCAAAAAAGACGTAGGCAGCCCGCGCGGTTTCCAGGCTTCGGTTACTAAACCATCGACATCCATCAAACTATTTAACTCAACATCAATCGACGCTAAAAACTCAAAAATAGTGTCTTCATTTTCCGCGGTGTTAATCATTACGATCTTGAGTTTATCCTTCATGTTATCAGCCAGTTTCTGTACGGCTGGCATTTCTTCGCGGCAGGGGCCGCACCAGCTTGCCCAGAAGTGCAGGAATACCCAGTGACCCCTGGTATTAATTAACTCAAATTTTTCGCCATCGATATCCTGTAATACAAAATTAGCGGCTATGCCTTTGTCGTAGTGGCGAATGCCAAAGGGTGGTTTTACTGTATCGGCAGTAATGTTGCTGGCAAAGAAAAGTGTCGCCGTGATTAACAATGGTTTTAATAGTGTTGAAGAATTAATCATTGTGCATCCTCGGCACAGAACAGTTTGTCTGTTGTAATGGTAATGCTCTTGCCCTGTTTATTTTCGCCAGTCGCAAAGCTGGCTTTCACGCTGATCTTACCGCGGGTAAAGGGCAGCAGTATGTTGCCGCCTTCTTTTTCACCGGGAAGGTAGTCCAGTGCTTCCGGTATCAGGGTCCAGCGAAAGGTCGACTGTTTGCTTAGAGGAATGTTCATTGCTTGCCAGCGCTGTTTCCAGTAATCGCGGTGTTCGCGTTTAAGGGGTTTGCCCTCGGCGGAAAATTGCCATTGTGATAAATCCAGCCAGATTATTTGCTGGCTTTTATTTCTGATGCGGATGCTGACGTAACATTGCTGGCGGATAACGTCGAGCATTTCATCGGGAAAACCGCGTGCCTCGTAAAACGAACCCATCTGGTTCGGACTGCGAGGTGTCATTTCAATTTCCAGTTCCGGTGTTTGCACAATGACAGGCTGCACTGCCTGTAAACTGGTTACAACAGCAATCATAGGGATAAAACTAAGCATCGGGCACTCATCTATTCATTAAAATTACAGGCTTATTATTCATGCAGAATCAGGTAAGCTGTTTGCAGTATACCTTTATGGAACTTGCTATGTCAGTACTGGCGGTACTACTATCAGGTGATGTTTCAGTTTTTTTATAATAGTAGAGTTAGATGATTTCTGATTTGCTTAACAATATCTGGCTGGTGTTTCTCGATACAGCGTTCTGGCTGTTAATTGGTTTGCTGGCTGCGGGTGTCATAAAATCATTTATTTCAGAAAATACCATGAAGCGCTGGGTAGGTGGCCGTGGTTTGTCCTCAATATTAAGAGCGGCGCTTTTCGGCGCGCCTTTGCCATTATGTTCCTGTGGCGTATTGCCCGCAGCGATTGGTTTACATCGTGCTGGCGCATCAAAAGAAGCAACGGTCTCGTTTTTAATTTCAACGCCAGAAACCAGTATCGATTCAGTTGCGGTTACCTACGCATTGATGGGGCCGGTGATGGCGATTTTTCGCCCGCTCGCGGCACTGGTTAATGCGGTCGGTACAGGTTTGTTAACCACGCTGGTGGTTGATAAAGAAATAGCTGAAACATCAAACCCTGAGCCGGTTGCAAGCTGCTGTTCATCTAAAGAGGTAAAGCAGCCAGAGCCAGCAGCATCATGCTGTTCAACAAAGACTGAAGCGGTTGAATCAGCCTGCTGTTCTGCCGACAGGCCAGAGCCTGTTCATATCAATAAAATGTTCCTGGTATTCAAGTATGCCGGTGCTGAGCTGCTCGATGATATTTCAAAATGGCTGGCGTTTGGTATTGTGCTGGCTGGTATCATGCTCACCTTTATTCCCCCCGACTGGCTGGCGCAATGGGGTGGTGGTTTACCAGCAATGTTGATTATGCTGGTGGTTGGCGTGCCCATGTATATTTGCGCGGTAGCCTCTACACCGGTTGCCGCGGGTTTATTGTTAGCCGGCGTTTCACCAGGTGCGGTACTGGTATTTTTATTGGTCGGCCCGGCAACTAACATCGCCAGCTTTGCCCTGTTAAAACAGGAGCTGGGTTTGAAGGTGACCGCCGTCTACCTTGCGGGACTGTCCTTTTTTAGTCTGATGATGGGGCTGCTGCTGGAGTGGTTGTTGCAAAGTCAGCAATGGACGATTGAGGCCAGCCTGGGCGAAGCACATACCATGCTGCCCGGAACGCTCGCCTGGGTCAGTGCATTCATTTTGATATTTCTTGCCATTAAACCGCTGAGAAGGTCGCTTATACCTCAGCTCGGTTAAATACTATTCTTAAGTGGATGACAGTCACAAACAGAAACCATCCGGCACTGTCTCGTCGATAACGTTTGATTCACCCGGTTATATTTTAAGGTAACGTTAACCAGGCTTTACAGAAAATTATCACTCGCCATATTATTTTTTCTATTCTGAAAAAGTAATGCTTTTTTCAGCACATATATTAATAACGGCAACATTTATTTGATAATTATCAAAGAATATTTGTTGACCTTAATTTCTTTGTTAATTTAATTGACCTGTGTGGTAAATATGCGCATAATTAAGTCGTGGGATAAATTCCCACTTTGGTTGTTTGCAGGGCAGAGGATGCTACCTGATAATTAATGAATTATTCAAAGAGAAGAAAATGCTTAATAGACTACTGGTTGAACATGATCATATCCTGAGAAAATTGAATCTGCTGGAATTGCAGTACCTGGATATGTGCCGTGGCAAGACACCTGATTATTCCCTGATGCGAAGCATTGTTGTTTATATCCAGGAGTATCCGGAACAGATACACCATCCAATGGAAGACATGATTTTCTCGATATTGCTTGAGCGTTTAGAAAATATTAAGTTCGTCGAAGTGATGATAGCCGAGCATACCAAGCTGGAAACTGCTACGCGAAATTTAAGGGAGTCTATAGAATCTGTGATGGGCTGCAATGCTACTACGGGAGAGCTTAAGCAAGCAGTTGTCAGATTTCCTTCTTATCCAGAGACAGCATATCTATAAAGAAGAAGTTGAGGTTTACCCGGTAGTACAAACTGTTCTAACCGTTGAAGACTGGAGACGACTCGAGTCGATGGCTTCTATTCTTGATGAGCCCACACATGGGCGGTCAACACGGGAAGACTATGAAAGGCTTTATCGTGAAATTGAAAATAAAAGCGCTACCGCATTGCACAATAAAGACAGTGATATAAAGATTCCTGATACTGAGAGCCAGCAACAGGAAGTTGTACGGTATACATCTTGCATTCAGTAATCCAGTACTTAATAAAGGTAAATAATATCAAACGATATTTAACCTTCTTTAAAATGTGTCTGTAATCGTTACATGAAAGTTATTGCAAAAGTTTCGCAGGTTAAAGATAATATCTGCAACAAATGTTCCTTCAAAAAAACCTGTGGAGACCTTCCCGGTTTTTGCGTATTTATCTATATTATTCCTGTTATTCTTGTAGTTGCCATGGTTCTTTACCTGCTAGCAACAATGAAGTTATAAAAAACTGTCATTTAAGACAGGAAAAATTTCACAATGTATAATTGTGCATCGGCCAGTGTCACTATAGTTTGTAATGGGTGCTTTTCATTATGCAAACAATGCATTTTTATCTGAACATTTCATCAGAGCAGTACCTGTCCTATTACCAGGGCACAGCGAAGTTTGTTCATGTGCAGTCAGAAGATGGGCGCTCATTAAAATTCCCGGCATCAGAGATGCAGAAATTTGTCAGCCACTCCGGCATACAGGGGCGCTTTAAAATTGTTTTTGATGACCAGCATAAGCTGGTGAGTCTAAGTCGAACAGTTTAACTAAATAGACCTTTTTCCGGTTACGCTGTATTCTGTGATTACATTTCAAACTGAAGGAGTCGGTGTAATGAGAAATTTAAATTATCGCAATGTCTGTATTTCGCTGCTGGTTTTAGCTGGTGGAATCAGTCTGCCGGCGGCTACGCTTGCCGCCGGTCTTCCGCAGATTTCGGACCAGATGTACTGTGTTTCGAAAGCGCCTTCAGCTATTCAGAATCAGGCAAGCTCGGCTTTGCTAAGTTGTATGAGACAGTCGACAAAGAGAAAAGAAACTTTGAATAATCTTGCCGATGTGTATACGCAGGGCTGGATAATGATTTCAATGCAGCATATTGATAATGCTGCCATGGCTTATATTTTTTACAAACAATAACGCAAAATTATTAATCATTGAATAATGCTTGATTGCAAAAAGGGTCAGGTCTCTTTAATTCTATTTTTTAGTCGACTTTTTAGCACCGGTTGCCCTGGCTTTTTTCTTTTTAGCCACTTTTGTCGTACGTTTCTTGTTGCTGCTGATTATGGTCTTGCTGGCTTTATTGGTTTTTGCCGGCCGGCTTTTTTCTGCCAGGTTGTTTAGTATCGTTTCCCGGCTTCCCACGGAGTAGCCAGGCACTTTGATACGTTTAATGCGCTCACCGATGAGTTTTTCAATGTTGCGCAATGTGCGTTCTTCTTCCCGGCTGACAAATGAAATTGCCTGGCCTTTGCTGCCTGCACGACCGGCACGGCCAATGCGGTGTACATAGTCTTCTGCCAGGTAGGGTAGATTAAAGTTAACCACATGCTCCAGGCCCTGAATGTCCAGGCCGCGGGCGGCGACTTCTGTCGCAATCAGTACCTGTACTTTATCGGCCTTGAAGTCGGCGATGGCGCGGCGGCGTGATCCCTGGCTTTTATCACCGTGGCAGAGCGCAGCTTTAACTTTCACTGATTTGAGTTTTGCCATTAGCGTGTCAGCCTGTGCCCGGGTACTGGTAAATACCAGTACCTTGAACCAGTTGTGCGTTTCCAGCAGATCGACAAATAACTCTGCCTTCTGGTGTTCGCCAACCGGGTAGACAGCATGCTCAATGGTATCAGCGATCGCATTTTGTTTAGCAACGCTGACCAGCTGATGGTTAGTTAATAATTTGTTAGCAAGTTCCTTGACCGGTTGCGAGATGGTGGCGGAGAATAATAGTGTCTGGCGTTTCTTCGGGGTTTTTTCTAACAGTGCCTGTACATCGGCGATAAAACCCATATCCAGCATTCGGTCGGCTTCATCAAGCACGACAAACTCTACACCGCTAAGTTTCAAATTACCCTGCTGCATATGTTCCAGCAGGCGACCGGGTGTCGCGATGACAATATCGATACCCGCTTTGAGCTTTTTCTGCTGGGCACTTATTTTAACGCCGCCAAATAGCGCGGTGATGGTAAGCGGCAGGAACTGTGCATAGCGTTTAATGGTTTCTTCCAGCTGTTGTGCCAGTTCGCGGGTAGGGGTGAGAATAAGCGCGCGCGGGCTGCCGGCCAATGTTGGCTGTGGCCGATCATGCATTTGCTGAAGAATGGGTAGCGAAAAAGCCGCGGTTTTACCGGTTCCAGTCTGTGCATTGGCGAGTATGTCTTTGCCTTTTCGCGCAGGAATTATTGCCTGCTGCTGAATATCTGTCATCTGCCTGTAGCCGCAATCATCCAGCGCCTGTTGAATTTCGGGGGCCAAATCTAACGATGAAAATATCATGATGAATCCTTTGTAGGGCTGCGTAACCGTTTAAAAACAGAGGGTGAATTATAGAGAATTTCAGCTTTCGTTGTGAGATTGATTCCTGATTTCATCGATAAAACAGCTGACATATGCGAATCATTTGTCACTGGCCCCTTTAAATTCGGTAAAGGTGTAAAATGCACTATGAAATTCCCAAAACGTATCCAGCCGCTGATTGAAGACGGTCTCGTGGATGAAGTCATTAGCCAGTTGATGAGCGGCAAAGAAGCCACGGTTTACGTGGTGCGCTGCGGGGCCGAGATCCGCTGCGCCAAAGTATACAAGGAAGCCAGTAAGCGCAGCTTCAAAAAAGCAGTGGAGTACCAGGAAGGCCGCAAGGGCCGCAATAGCCGCCGCGCCCGCGCCATGGAGAAGGGCTCCAAATTTGGCCGCAATCAGCAGGAAGAAGCCTGGCAAAATGCGGAAGTCGATGCGCTCTATCGCCTGGATAATGCCGGCGTACGTGTGCCCAAACCTTACGGTTGTTTTGACGGTGTTCTGCTGATGGAATTGATTACCAATGACGAAGGCCATGTCGCCCCTCGACTGAACGATGTTTCCCTGACCACCGAGCTGGCGCTGGAAGACCACGCGGTTGTGATGAACTATGTGATGCGTATGCTCTGCGCCGGTATCGTGCATGGCGATCTCTCAGAATTTAACGTGCTGGTCGATGATTACGGCCCGGTTATTATCGACCTGCCGCAGGCGGTAGATGCCGCGGGCAATAACAATGCGAAAGCAATGCTGGAAAGGGACGTTAATAATATGACTGCCTATTACGGCCAGTACGCGCCAGAACTGCTCGGCAGCAAATACGCTAAAGAAATCTGGGCACTATTTGAAGACGGCGCATTACATCCGGAAGTGGAACTAACCGGGCGCTTCGAAGAAAGTGCGGAAGAGGCTGACGTGGATGTTGTCATGCAGGAAATTAAAGCGGCATTTGCCGAAGAGCAGGAACGCCAGGAACGTATACGTGAAGCGGCAGGGTTATAGGTCCGGTTTTATGTCACGCAACATTATCCCGTTAATTGGCTGCTGCTTACTGTGTGAATCAGGAACGTGAAACAGTGTAACCAGTGCGGCAAATGTTGTATCAAGTACAGCAACGGCGGTCTAACCACATCTGCCCGTCAAATTGACTATTGGCATAACCACAGGCCTGAAATATTTAAGTACGTTAAACACGGCAACATCTGGATGCATCCGGAATCGGGCAAGCAGATCGAGTTATGCCCGTGGTTAAGAAAAGCACCTGAGCAAAACATCTATACCTGTGACATTTATTTTGATCGTCCTGATGACTGTCGATTCTACCCTTCGACACTGGATGAAATGGTGGCGGATGGCTGTGAAATGATAGAGAAAAAGGATTTAGTTAACCCTAGGCAAGGCCAGAAGGCGTTAGATATTATTATGCAGGATAGCAGGCAGGAGTTTGAGTAATCACGCAACAAAAAAGACTGTTTCACTCCGGCCCTTTTAAGAGATTGAAAAAACATGTGTGCAGCCAAAAGTCCCGCAAAAGTCTGTATCGGACTGCTTAATCCAAAAAGCCCGGAAAATGTCGACTCGGTGTTACGTGCTGCCGGTAATTATGGCGTTAATAATATTTTTTATACCGGCACACGCTATCCACGTGCCGCGAGGCTTAATCCGAGCACGGTTGATATACGCCGCAAGGTAAGCAAAGACATTACGCTTACAGGCGTAGATGATCTGCTTGCAGCGTTGCCTGCCGAGATTGTTCCCGAGTTATCTCCCGAGTTTGCACAAAGCGCAGACGAAAAGTTAAGCATCATCTGTGTTGAGCTTGCTGAGAATGCTATCGCCTTACCGCAGTACCAGCATCCGCAGAATGCCCTGTACATTTTCGGCCCGGAAGACGGAACCATCGGGCAGGACATTATTGACCGGGCAGACGCTGTTGTTTACGTGCCAACCGTTGGCTGCATGAACCTGGCGGCAACGGTAGCGGTTGTTTTATACGATAGACTGGCAAAAACATCGACTGATTCTTCCAGCAGCAGTGAAGGCAATCGCTTGATTCGTGAAAGCCGGGATGTTAACAACGGTTTGAAGGTTGGGTAGCAGAAGGCATTATTGCCTTCAAACAAATGCCATGTTATCTAAGCAGCGATACTTCGTGATTTCCGAATGTTGATTGTATAATATTCGACTTTTATATTTTTCTATACATGATTAGTATGTTTATATGAGAGTTATCTAAGGCTGTTTGATCCGTGTTTAGTAGATGCATAGCGATAGTTTCAACTATTGCCGTTTTTCAACAAGATTATGACACTGCGCAGTAATCAAATATTACGGCGCAGTTCGCTGGCTTTTCTGCTGCTGACGATTCTCTCAGCCTGCAGCGAACCGCCTTACGGCAACCTGGATAATGCGCAGTTACAACGCATGCTGCAAGAAAATGTACCGCTTTATGACATACGACGTGCCGAAGAGTGGCTGCAGACAGGTGTTATCGAGGACAGTCAGCTATTAACTTTTGTCGATGCCGGTGGCCGTGTGAAAGCGGACTTTGTGAACCGTTTCACCGCTGCTGTGGGCAAGGATGATAGGGTGATTCTGATCTGTCGCACGGGTAGCCGCACCCGAACCCTGGCGCGTTACCTGGTTGAACAAATGGGTTATACACAGGTCTTTAATGTACGTAATGGCATCACGCACTGGATAGGCGACGACAGGCCGATAAAGAAATGGCCGATAAAGTAATTGTGAGTTCACGTTTAACAGACAGAGAAATATTTAGAGACAAGAAATGACTAACAATCCGGATTCTATAAAGAAAAACACAAGCACTCATAAGCCACGACCGATGATCGACCTGCTGGTAAGTATCGTCATTCCTTCGGTTGTACTGATGAAATTCAGTGATGCTGAATATCTTGGTGCGACCAATGCGTTAATCATCGCTTTGGCTTTCCCCCTGGGCTGGGGCCTGTTTGAGCTGTTTAAATATCAAAAATTCAACTTTATCGCGCTGCTGGGTTTGATCAGTGTCCTGCTTACAGGTGGTATTGGTCTATTGCAGCTCGACCCGCAGTGGCTCGCCATCAAGGAGGCCGCCATCCCGGGGCTGATCGGTATTGCTGTATTGATCTCCACCTATACACCTTATCCGCTGATTCGAACGCTGCTGTATAACCCGAAAATTGTCGATGTAGACAAGATCAGGCAGAAGCTCGACGAGTATGGCAATAGCCATGACTTTGATGCCCGGTTGCAAAATGCCACTTACCTGTTGAGTGGTACTTTCCTGTTTTCATCGGTGGTCAATTACAGCCTGGCAAAATGGATAGTCACCAGTCCGGCTGGCAGCTCTGCCTTTAATGAAGAGCTGGGACAGATGACACTGCTTAGCTATCCGCTGATTGCCATTCCCTCGATGTTAATGATGATGGCTATCTTCTATTACCTGTGGCGTACTATCCATGGTTTGACCGGGCTCAGCCTGGAAGAAATACATTGGTATCGCACCGCGATGGAAGTAATGCAGAGTAAAACATCAGGGCGTAACAGCGTTTACCTTCTCGGGCAGGAATATACTGCGGCATAACATGCTCAGGCAGTTAGCGTTCATCCGCCGGGTTAGCTTTTAAAATATTTCTTTCTGGAATATTTCATCGTCCGCTAAGCCCGGTTCTTTTTTTACGTCATTTAAACAGCCGCATTTTTCTGGGTTGCTGGCCATTATTCTCCAGTTTTCAGTAGTCACTTTTGGCTGTCAATTTGCGTACTCGTTGTGATGTTATTTAATGGCTAAAGAATCGGGAAATACGATGTTTTAGTATCAATAATTCGTATTTTTATTGTTATCGTTCTGCTCTATATTATATCCATGGTTTAACAAACGGGTTTTCCGAAGGAGGCAACCATGAGTATAAAAGTTAACAAAATTTCGCCGCAACGGCTCCACGCAGTTCTGCACGAGGGTAAAAAAATTAACCTCATCGACGTGCGTTCAGCGGCTGAATATCGTGCCGGTCATGTGGCTGGCGCAAAACTGATTCCGATGGATGAATTGAGCGCAGAAACGCTCACTGCTAATGAGCAATACGCTGGTGCGGGGCATGAGGAAACTCTGTACCTGACCTGTGAGTATGGCATGCGTGCACAGCAGGCTGCTCAGCGCCTGGTCGACGCCGGCTATCAAAACCTTGCCATTATCGAAGGCGGTACACAAGCATGGAAAAAAGCCGGTCTGCCGATTCAACGTTGTGGCAATGCGATCTCGGTGGAGCGGCAGGTGCAGATAACTATTGGATTGTTGCTGGTGCTCAAAGTGCTGTTCGGCTTCACCGTGCATGAGCTGTTTTTCGCTGCGATTCCTTTGATCGGTGCCGGGCTGATTGTTGCCGGCATTACAAACTGGTGTGGCATGGCGCGGCTGGTTGCATGGCTGCCCTGGAATCAAAACCGTAACTGTTCTGAGGTAACAACTATGAACGGTTCACGGCTTAATCATTCGTTATAACAGAGGAGAATTTATTATGATATTTCGTCAACTATTTGATCATCAATCTTCCACTTTCACTTACCTGCTGGCTGAGCGCAGCGGCGGTGAGGCGTTGCTCATCGACCCTGTACTGGAGAATACTGAGCAGTATGTCCGTCTCATCGATGAACTCGATCTCAAGCTTGTACTCGCCGTCGACAGCCATATCCACGCCGACCACGTCACTGCCCTGGGCAGTTTGCGTGAACACACCGATTGTGCCAGCGCGATGGGCGCGATGACCAAAGCAGAGTGTGTTTCAGTGTGGTTCAATGAAGGTGAAAAATTGTGTGTGGATAAGCTGCAGCTGGATGTTCTTTATACTCCGGGCCATACCAGTGACTCCTATAGTTTCCAAATGGCGGATCGTGTGTTCACCGGAGATACCCTGTTGATTCGCGGCACCGGACGTACGGATTTTCAGAATGGGGATCCGGCGGAGCAGTATGACAGTCTGTTTGGAAAGCTGCTGACATTGCCTGATGAAACCCTGGTCTACCCGGCGCATGATTATAACGGCATGACAGTGAGCTCCATCGGTGAAGAAAAGCGTCATAACCCTCGATTGCAGGTAGCAGATAAACAGGCCTACATCGACCTGATGAATGGCCTGGTACTGGAAGATCCGCAGCTGATGGACGTGGCCGTTCCCAGTAACCGGCAATGCGGACTTAAAGCCGCAGCCTGAACGGCTGCGCTAAATTAATTTATTCCTTTAGGAGGAAACGATCATGGCAATAGGCACACTCACTCTGATGGCAGCAACCGGTTTTCTGTTTTTGCTGAAGCTGGCAGTAATGGCACTTGTGGTTGTGCTGCTGGCAAAAACATTGTTTGCAAACAGGAAAAAGCTGGTTTCTCCCGCAGTAATGGCCAGAGTTCCCAGGCTGGCTATTCACCGGCTGGATAATAGAGCGCAGCGCTAAACCGGCAATGCAATTAAATACGCTATAGTCCGCCCGGCCATTGCTGGCAATGCATCAATGGCCGGGTTCCGCCTTGGTTGGCAGAGTTGCCTGTGCTAATCTTTGCGAAAAGTGGCTATGCCAGTGTTTCATGTATATGGATCTGGCGTTGATACGTACCTGTTCACCTCTCCCTGATACTTTTCATGAAGAATATTAATCTAAAACATCTGCGTTACTTCTGGACGGTTGCCGCTAACGGTTCCATTGCCAGTGCCGCTGAAATATTGAACCTTACACCGCAGACAATAAGCGGCCAGCTGAGCGAGCTGGAATATCAGAGCGGGGTCAAATTGTTTCAGAAGGCCGGGCGAAACCTGGCACTTACCGACGTTGGGCGCATGGTGTTTAACTATGCGGATGAAATTTTCCGAATCAGTAGCGAGCTTGAGAGTGTGCTGGACGGGAATGATCCCAGGGCCCAGGCAACACTCAATGTGGGCATCGCTATGGTGGTACCAAAACTGCTTGCTTACCGAGTGTTAGCGCCGGTTTTAAATCTTGATGAGCCGGTTCACCTGGTCTGTAATGAAGCACCTTTTGTCGATCTGCTGGCTGACCTGTCGGTGCATAAGCTTGACCTGGTTCTTGCCGATAGTCCCTTTAGTCCGGGTTTGAATATCCGCGCTTATAATCATCTTCTGGGTGAATCCGGTATCACTTTTTTCGCCAGGGAACCCGATGATAAATTATTTCGCGAAAATTTTCCTCAAAGTCTGGATGGTGCACCGATGCTGATGCCAACCTCAAACTGTGCCCTGAGACGATCGCTGGAGCACTGGTTTGAAGGTATCAATGTTCGTCCGAAAGTGGTGGCCGAATTTGAAGACCGCGCGTTGATGAAAGCTTTTGGTGAGGCCGCCACGGGTATATTTACTTCTCCCACAGCGGTGGAAGATGATGTACTGGAAAAGTACGCGGTGACGGTTATCGGCCGAAGCGAAGAGGTCAAGGAACGCTTTTATGCTATTTCATCAGAGCGCAAGATAAAACACCCCGCCATTGCAGCTATTACCGAAGCGGCGCGTAATGATTTGTTTTCTGCTTAATGCTCCGGTCCGGCAACTACCGGGACAGTTTTCCTTATTAGTGAATTGTCACTAATAAAAGCAGAAAATTATTATCTTTATATCGATAATTTTTTATTTACCCTAATCTTTTATTTACTCTGGAGCCATTCATCATCACTGTACGGGTGAGATGAAATTTGATGGCTTGACTGTTAATGCGGCGGCTGTCGTATTCCTCAGCACTTCTTCGGCCGTATTGCCAATAAACAGACCGGGAACACCGAGTCTGCCAAGGGTGCCCATAATGATAAGGTCTATATTGCGTTCGCTTACGGTAGAAGAAATAATTTCTGCCGCACGGCCTTTTACCAGGTGCACGTTATCTGCCTGGCTGTCCATGTTGTAGCTGGCTAACAGTTCATCAAGCGCCTGGCGATGATGCCGCTGCTTGTTTTCAAGTATTAAATGGAGTTCTGTGCGTGATATTTTGCCTCGGCCACTGGCCAGTAATGACTCACCGGGCAGGTCCCATGTATGCAGTACTTCGAGTTCGGCATTTTCCTGCGCGGCGAGTGAGGTAGCCAGGTCCATAAGCAGGCGCTGTAAATCAGAAGCGTTCTTTTCCAGGGGGTCAACGGCAACAAGAATTCGATGATATAAGGGCTCACTCTGCAGGTGATCTATCCACACCGGGCATGGGCATTTGCGTAACAGATGCATGTCGGTGCTGCCAAACAGGGCTGCAGTCAGCCCGGCATCATGCTGTGCCACTTTCACCACAAGGTCATAGTTATTCTGCTGCACTGCACGGATAACTTCAATGAAGGGAATACCGGTAACTACCCGGGTATCAATTTCCCCGTTCATCTCGCCAAGCGGCTCGATAAGTTGTTCCAGCATCTGCAGCCGCTGATCTCGCAGCTGCGCGTTGAGGTCAATATCGTAGGTCTTGTTGATATAATCAGCCAGGCCCGAATCGGGCGTAACATCCATAATAGTCAGCTTTGCATTGTTCGATTTTGATAATGCAACAACCCTGCTGAGAGTAGATGACAAGCTGTCGTGGCGGTCGGCAAAGAATAAAATGTTTTTAAAGCGTTTCATGATTTTCCTCCGGTCAGGCTTAGAGTAAAGCGAATCAGGTTGCTGAAACTGTTATGCAGTTGATAAGTTAATGTTTTAATTTTGCTGTTTATCCAGCGGCTGACGGCCTGTATACCTCTTCGGGCTGACACGCCCAGCTTCAGCATTGGAAACAGCAGGTCTCCGGCAGGTATCAACCCCGGCAGTGTCTGCATCCATTCAGGGCGAATAGTTAATAGCAGAAGCGAACCCGTAATTACAACTGCCAGTGGCCAGCTGTTAAAGACCGGTGAAAAAGAATAGTCGAGTATAAACGGCACAACCATGATTAACGCGATCAGGCTGACCCAGGGCAGGGCGATGCGAAATGATTGTTTTGACTGCGGTGAGATTTCTCGTGACATTATCACTAAAAAACGAGCCATGAGTAATGCCGAGGCGAAGCTGGAGGTCAGTAACAGGATCGACAGAATTGTTGACCACTGTCCCTGCCAGTTTTCAATAACCGGGCTGATCACTGTTTTCATCATCGAGCCGGCTGTAAAAGGCGCTGCCGCCAGCACCAGCGCTGGAACCAGTAACAGGATAAAAGTCAGTTTTGAATGTAGCGCTTTGACTATGCCGACGCCAAGGAAGAGGGAGCCTTTAGCCAGGCAATGATAGGCCGCGAGGAACACCACTGCTAATATAATCAGCTCAGCGTGTTCCGGCGACAGCATGGCAAGTCCTATCAGGCTAGTCATAAAGCCCATTTTGCTGATGCTTGAATAGGCGAGTACCGTTTTAGCATTGCTCTGCACGAGACCGGCAATAGCGCCGAATACGATACTGATGGTGCCAGCGAAGACAAGCAGGCTGCCCCATTCCAGCAGCGTTTCCTGGCCAATAGGCAGGTAACGTATCCAGCCGAGGAATGCGACTTTTATCATGGCTCCGCTAATTACCGCACTGGCCGGATCCGGCGCTGCAGGATAGGTCAATGGCAGCCAGACATGCAAAAAGATCATACCGGCTTTAATACCCAGGCCGAGGATTAAGAAGCCGATCGCCCAGTTGCCGATGCCTGCTAATTCCCCTGCAACAGGAGCCAGTGAACCAGTATGACTGTAGATAAACAGGAACCCTCCCAGCAGAGCGGATTCAGCAAGCAATGTCATGATCAGGTAAACACGACCGGCAAATAAAGATTCGCTAGTGGCCGAATGAATTACCAGGGCATAGGCGGACAGGCCCATAAGACTGAATCCCAGGTAGAAGTTAACCATGTCCTGGCTCAGGATGAGCCAGAAGTTACCGCTCATCGCCAGCAGGAAAAAGAAGCGAAAGCGTTTCCAGTGTGGTTCATCGCGCATGGTTAACTCAGCCTGCAAACCGGCAACAAGCCACAATATTGAGCTGAACATAAGGAAGATGCTGGCAGTGTGATCAAGGCCAAAGTGAGAGCCGAGAAATAGCCAGGGAATTTGCTGAGCCGTACCTGCGGGTACCAAAAAGGCGGTTATCAAAGCGGGGACGGCAGCCAGTGAAACCGGCCACTGGCGATTAAACAGCGCTATCGGTGCTGCCAGTAAAGGCAGCAGCCAGCTTAATATCAGTAACAGTTCGTTCATAATCCATACTCCCGTCTGGCGATAAGATCAGCCCATTCCAGTGGACTAAACGGCGAGGCGGCGAACAGGCCGGCGGCAACAGCGAGTGCTGCGGTTATCAGCGGAGGCCAGAGTAAAGCCGCATGTGTTTCAAAGCGGGCTGGCAGTATTTGCTCATTGGGCCATGTCGAGGCAGGTTGTTTAAACCAGGCCCGGTAGAGTATTGGCAGGAAATAAGCCGCATTCAGCAGACTGCTGGTAACCAGAACCGGCATCACCCACCACGCCATACCGGCTTCCAGAGATCCCAGCGCCAGGTACCATTTACTGACATAACCGGCTACCGGCGGTATGCCGATCATACCGAGGGCGCCGATGCTGAAGGCCAGGGTTGTAGCGGGCATGCGCTGACCGACACCGTCCATTTCACTCACCTTGTGAATGCCCAGGGTTTCGGCGTAGTTGCCGGCAGTAAAGAACAGCGTAATTTTCATCACGCCCTGGTGAACCAGGTGCACAATACCGCCGATGGTGCCGATCGGACCGAGAATGGCGATACCAAGAGCAATGTAGGAAACCTGGCTCACGGTAGAATAGGCCAGGCGTTTTTTCAGGTTGTCCTGTGATAACGCTTTTACCGAGCCGTAAATAATCGTTATTGCTGCGACGATTCCTAATCCGGTCAACAGGCCCAGTTCATGGGTGAACTCGATACCGTAAACATCATAGACCACGCGAATGATGCCGAAGGCGCCGGCTTTGACCACCGCCACCGCGTGCAGCAATGCACTCACCGGCGCGGGAGCTACCATCGCCTGCGGTAACCAGCCATGTAACGGCACCAGCGCTGCTTTAACGCCAAGGCCAATTATCATTAACAGGAATATCACCTTGAGCTGAGGATGATAATCGGGATGCAACTGATTTAATATGCCGCCCTCGACAAACTCTGTCGATCCGGTCAGGGTATGTAACCACACGGCACCGGTGAAAAGCAGGACACCGCCAGTCAGGGTGTAAGCGAGATAGATGCGTGCACCACGTAATGCTTCCGGGGTACCGCGATGCGCAACCAGCGGGTAGGTCGCCAGCGTCAACAACTCATAAAACAGGACGAAAGTAAGCAGGTTACCCGCCAGCGCAAGTCCCACCGTTGCCGAAACGCAGAGACTGAAAAAACCAAAAAAGCGGCTGCGATGCGGTGAATTTTCAAGGTAGCCGATAGCGTAGACCGTTGTTACCAGCCATAGCACTGTGGACAGGATAACGAACAGTACTGATAGCGTATCAGCATGCAATACCAGCTCCAGGCCGGGTGCCAGCATCCAGCGCATCTCGTAGACATGTTCGTTGAACACGCCCCAGGTAATGATGCCGACCAGCACCAGCTTGATCACGGCACCGCTCATATTGAGCAGTGTGCGCAGTCGATGGCTGCCCTCTTTCAGAAAGAACATAACCAGCCCGGGGAGCAGTGAGCTGAGCACTACGAAAAGCGGTAACCAGTTGTCGAAATTCATAAGCGAACCTCCAGTAGTTGCCACACCGGGGCTCCGACCAGGCCAAGACCGATGGTCGCAAAAGCAGTAATAATAAGCGCTGGCCATTCTTCCGCGGCTACCGTCACAGGTCGGCGCGGGTAGGGCTGCTGGCCAAAAGCATGACTCAGTACCCTGAAGGTATAAGCCGCTGCCAACAGTGTGCCGATCATAATCACGATCACCCATAACCACTGGCCGGTTGAGAAAGCCGCCGACAGTAAATGCCACTTGCCAAGAAAGGCGCCGCTTGGCGGCAGACCGATCAGGGCAATCCCGCTCAGGGCAATAGCGAAGGTGGTTGCCGGCAGGCGCTGGGCGGTGCCGTCGAGATCACGAATGCTGTCGTTACCTGATTGTTGCTGGATAACACCGATCGCCAGGAAAAGTCCGGATTTTGCCAGTGCATGGGTCAGGGCAAGGATGACCAGTCCGCCCATTGCGGCATCGCGCGCCGAGCCTTCGGGCAAAGCCAGCAACAGGGGAAAGAACAGGAACAGGTAGCCAAGCTGGGCAACCGTAGAGTAGGCGGCGAGTAACTTGAGTCGCTCAGCACGAAGTGCCTGCCATGAACCCCATAGCACGGCAGCTGCTCCCAGGATACCGAGTAAGCTGGCGGCCTGCGGTGTTACAACATCGCTGAAAATATCCAGCCACAGCCGCATCAGCAGATAAAAAGTTGCCTTCACCACCAGTGCTGACAGCACCGCGCTGACCGGTGCCGGTGCACTGGCATGTGCCGGCGGCAGCCAGAAATGCAGCGGGAAAAGCGCGGTCTTCAATAACAGGCCGGCGGTCATCAGGCTCAAAGCTGTCCAGGTGGTAGGGCCGGCACTAACTACCCGGGAGAGTGCAGCCAGATCCAGCGTACCATAACCGGCATATATCAGCGTTACCCCGGCAAGAAACAACATCGAACCCAGCAGTCCTACCATCAGGTAACGCAGGGCGGCCTGCAGGGCGGCGGCTTTGCCTCCCAGTGAAGCCAGTGCTACTGCACTCAGGCCGAGCAGTTCCAGGGTGACATAGAGATTGAACAGGTCGCCCGATAGCAGCAGGGCATTCAGTGAGGTCCATAATAATAACCACAGTGGCCAGAAACGACTGCGCAGCGAGGTGTCGCTAAAGTAGGCGCTGGCATAGATGCTTGAGGCCAGCAGTACCACGGCTGTCATCATCAGCAACAGGGCAGACAGTCCATCGACGCGCAAAGCAATACCGAGGCCCGCGCTCCAGCCGCCAATTTCATAAAGCATGACACCCTGTGTCGCTACGGCGTAGAGCAGGATGGCGGCAGAAATGCTGGTTGCGATGCCTGTGCCAATAGCAATTGCCGTTGCATATCGTTTCAGCTGCAGGCTTAACAGGGCACCGATTAACGGTATGGCGACCAGCCATATGATTGAGTTAATCATGATTTTGCTCTTCCCTAAGTCGCCTTAACAAGGTCAGGGCAAGTGCGGTGGCACTGACCGCAACCACGATTCCTGTTAGCACCAGGGCATGCGGGATCGGGTCGGGTGCTGCATCCGGACCGCGGTAGGCAATGGTGATCAGCATCATGAAAACGCCTGTGCCCATGACATTGAGGGCAATAATGCGTTGCAACAGGGAGTCATTCAGTAGCGCGGCGCGCAAACCGAAGGCCATGATCAGGCAGGCGCTTATACCATAGAGCCAGTGTGCGGTTAACATGATCCATCCCCCGTATTTTTTGGTCGTCCGCCGAGGAATGCCAGTACCAGTGTTGCTGCGATCGATATCATGGCAGCGGTTTCGATGAGCAGTATCAGCTTGCCGGCCATGGCAGGCGGGTAGCCCAGGAATGGTCGTCCGAGGACAAGCATGCTTAAGCCGACCAGTAAAAATAAACCGACACCGATAAGTAAAATAGCATTCAAATATCCTGTACTGCTTAACGGTAGTCCAATATCTCGCTTACCCGCCAGACGCAAAATCACACCAGCGGCAGCGAGTATTGCACCGGCCTGAAAAGCGCCGCCCGGTGCATGGGCACCAACCCATAGCAGGTAAGCGGCCATGATAATAAGAGCGGGTACCAGCCAGTGGACAAGGCCGTTAAACACCGGACCGGCAGGCAGATAAGCTGTTCTCTCTTCACTGAGGGCAAAGATGCCGAGCACGGCGGTCAGCAATACCGCCAGTTCCAGCAACGTATCGTAGGCGCGAAAATTTAATAACACTGCAGTGACAGGATTACTGACGCCGCTATTGGCCAGGTTGGTGCTGACGGATTGCGCCAGGGTCTCGCTGGTCTCGCTGCTGATTGCGAGCAGCAAGGCCCATGAAAGAATAAAAGCAAGTGCAATACAAAGCAGGGTAATGCTCCATCGAACAGCTGCTGATGATTTAAAGGCTGCCCAGTTTGAGTTATGTGGTTTTGCATGGGTTTGCATTTCAGACGGTATTGCCCGGCGGGGCTTATGCTGAACCGCAGCCAGCAGCAATGCGCCGGACAAACCCGCACCGATAGCCGCTTCTGCCAGGGCGACATCCGGCGCCATCAGTCTTGCCCAGGCAAGTGTCAATACCAGTCCGAAAGCGATGAAATAAATTACGCTACGGCGTGCATCGCTGGTTGTCAGCGTCGCCCACGCCAGGCCCAGCAGGGAGGTGACCAGTAAAATATCCAGCACCAGCATATATGATGTGAACATCAGTCCGCCTCCAGCCGGCGAGCTTGCCGGGCGATAAGATACGCGCTGGCAGAGCTGGCAGCGAGTACCGCCAGCCAGATAAGTAGCAGCTTGAGAGCAAACAGCAGATCCTGCTGATACAGTGCCAGGCCAGCTATCAACAGACCGAGACCGAGGTTGTCAGCTTTGGTTAAGGCATGAAGTCGTGAGTACAGATCCGGCAGGCGCAACAGGCCGATACTGCCGCACAGGAAGAAAATGAAACCGCTTAATATTAGTAATGAGGCGATGATATCAATCATTGCTGACCTCCTGCTGTTGACCGCTGAATGCTGCAACAGCAACTGCCGCCAGTAGTGCCAGAATCAGGGCGACATCGGTCAGTGCCGGCTGCTCAAGCAACAGACTCAGTAATAACAAAATACCTACGCCGGTGGTACCGATTAACTGTGCGGCCATCATGCGATCTCCGGCTTCAGGACCACGCAGTACACGTAGCAAACCCAGTAACAGGCTAAGCATTAAGCCGGCAACACACACAAACAGCAGTTCAGGCATTAACTCAGGCATCAGTGGTCTCCAGTTTTAGTTGAAACATGCCGGCGATTACCTGCTCGATGCGCTGCAATTGTGGGACCGGGTCCTGACTCATGTCGAGTAGATGGATCTCTACATAGTCACCATCAATACCGCAAGACAGGGTGCCGGGGAGCAAACTGATACAGTTAATAAACAGTACCCGCGCACGCGGATCCTCAAGGTTCGGGCGATATCGGCTAAAGCCTGGCTGGACTCTCACTTTTGGACTCAGGGTACGGCGAGCAACATCAGTACCGCCACTGATTGATTCAGAAATGAACAGAGCAATAAAGCGAAACAGGCCTATGGCAGAAAGTCGTGGCAGGGCGTCACTGCTAAAACTGAAGCTTGCCAGGGCGGCGAGCGTTACCGCGGGCAGCCCGATGATCCAGGCGTCCGCCCGGCCCTGGACGATAATCCACCAGAGAGCAGCGAATGCAGCAATTAGCATTAGAAAGCGTGCTGCTTGAGAGGCATTGATCTGTGGCATTGTTAAGTATCACCCTTAGTGTCTGTTAAGAAGTCAGGATTAATTACTTCTGGGGGTTAACTATAGTGGTGCTGGATACATTTGAAAATACGAGTTTTACATGTTGAAACATCGAAAAAAACGATTGTTTGCAGGGTGCCCGCAGGACGAGATTATTGTGCTGGATTGTCAAATACGCTGTTTTTTCTCCATCCCTTCGAGTTCCACATTAAGCGCTTTCGCAGAAATGGCGATCTCTATAAGCGAGAGTATCAATGAAACGATCATTAGAATCAGGCTGAAGCCGAAGCTGATATAACCAAATAAACTGCCTTCAAAGAAATAGGACATCATTGATAGTGTGCATGCGATCAGGCTGATGACACCGGTTGCCTGCGTCCAGATGATAAGTTTTATGCGCAGCTTTAGACTGGCAACCTGGCGGCTGACCTGTGTGTAGTTTTTTTGTTAATTTTTTGACTTAATTGCCGGATCAGTTTTGAGATGCCCATGAACCGGTTGGTGTACGCCAGTAGTAATAATGAAATAGCCGGGAACAGCAGCGCCGGTGTTGTAACATTGATGTCCATGTTGCTTAATCCGTAAATGGTGAATGATCAGGTAAATGAATACCTGGTTGAATTGTTTCAGCGTGCGCGTTTTCTGCCTGTAGTTATACTCCCGAGATCAGACATATTTCAGCTCGCCATCTTTATCCCATAGCCCCCAGTAAGCACCGACGTCACCTTCATCACCGACTTTCCATGCTTCGTCAAACGAAGAAAAATAAATAATGTCGATGTCTTCTTTGCTGGCCCATCGACAGGTGTTGATAAAATAGGTCAACGCATTATCGGCACTGGGTATTGCCTCACCGTAGGGCGATCCTGAGTTCGGCCAGCCGGTTTCACTGATGATGACTTTTTTGCCATCAGCAATTTTCACTGTACGGCGATACATTTCTTTTATATAAAATAATGAATACTCGATGGGGCAGTGTTCCCAGAACGGGTAACAGTTAATCAGTATTACATCACAGGCAGCAGTGACGCGCGGATGACTTTCAAAAAGGAAGTAAGCATCGACATAACCCAGAGGTACATCCGGAACCGCCTGTTTGGCGCGCTGCATGTATGACAGTAATTCATCTTCACTGAAATCACCGCGCAGCAGGACTTCGTTACCGATGGCCAGGATATCGGCATGCCCAGATTTTGCTATCGCGATTGCGCTTTCAAATTCGAGTTCATTCATTTCGCGATCTTCGGTAAGGCGAACACCAACCATGGTTTTCAAACCATTTTCATGCGCAATGCGGGGGGTATGCTGGTTACCCTCGATACATGAAAAGGTTCTAATCCAGCGGGTATAGGGCTTGATGATATTCAGCCTGTCGCGAATCTGCTGTGGTGAGATTTCAGTGCCGTGTGACTGTCCATCCATATAGGGGCTGAAGGAGAGTCCGTGAATCTTGTTGCCAAGAATTTTCTTAAACAGTGCTATTTTCTCTGCATGAGAAAACCTGTTTAAATCTGTTTTAGCAAACACCGATAGCGATGACTCAAAGTACGCGGTTCTTCCCCACGGGATTGCGCTCGAGCGTGAATGTACGCTAAAAGAATCGCTGAAGCCTTTTGACATGGTGTTGTCCCGTAAATTACCCGATCGTTTTTTCTGCCATTTAGCTGTACTGGACCAAATTGCAGCCTGATTACGCACTAATTGCACCTGATTGATGTGCATGCTATCCTGCTATATAGCAGATTGCCGAATAAGCCTCTGCTTGTCAAATAAAAAGGTAGTTTTTTAGCAGGCTAAACCTCGGTTTCCATCAGCTAGAGGCATTTAATTGTGATAAATATATTGATAAAACTCGGTCGTATTTCAGCGGTATTATTCATTATGCAGTCTTTCCTCCACTCGCCCCAGGCATTTGCAGAGTACAGCCAGTCAGCCGATAAGTTACTGAGCGGAGAGGTAATGGCGATGGCATATTCCGGTTTTCGAGAAGGTCAGCACCCTGATCGTGGAGAGGGTGCAGTTAATCCCAGTGATGAACAAATTCTCGAGGATCTTAAAATCCTGCTGGCACATCAGTTCAGGCTGATACGGCTTTACGACTCCGGCGAGAATAGCGCCGCTACATTACGCCTTATTCAGCAGCATAAACTTCCCATTAAGGTGCTGCAGGGCATCTGGCTGAACGCTGAAATCAGCAATCATGAGGGCTGTGGGTGGCTCGATAAACCCATTCCAGATACTGAGCTGGCGGCAAACAAACTGATCAATGCGGATGAGGTTGGCAGAGGCATAGCTCTCGCCAAAAAGTATCCGGATATTGTGATTGCGGTAAACGTTGGTAACGAAGCACTGGTGAGCTGGAATGACCACATGGTTGAGCTGTCGTCTGTAATTGATTACGTACGCCGGGTTAAACAAAGCATAAAGCAGCCGGTTACCGTTGCGGATAACTACGAATGGTGGATACAGGATGGCGCGCCGCTGGCGGCGGAAGTTGATTTTATCGGTGTACATACTTATCCCGCGTGGGAAAACAAAACCATCGACCAGGCACTGGCTTACACCATTCAGAATATTGAGGATGTGCATCGCGCACTGCCAGACAAGCCAATCGTTATACTCGAAGGCGGCTGGGCAACCACGGCTTCAGAATTTGGCGAGCAGGCGAATGAAGCTAACCAGTCACGTTATTATCGAGAAGTTGCCGAGTGGGCAGAAAAAACAAATACTACTTTTATGTTTTTTGAAGCCTTTGATGAACCCTGGAAAGGCAACCCTGATAATGCCGAGGGTGCTGAAAAGCACTGGGGCGTGTTCAAGGTGGATCGCACACCAAAACAGGTAATGCTCGAATTAAAATCAAATCAATAAGCATTATCATTAGTGCTTTATCTTCGTTACCAGGCGCAGGACGCTGAAGTATTACGACTTGTTAATTGTGGCATGGGTTAAGTGCGGCATGGATTAAGTACGACATGGATTAAGTCGTCAGGCGCTCCAGCTTTATGCGCCGGTTTTTATGCTTCAGGCTTAATACTTCAGGCTTAATGCTTAATGCTGCAGCTTGATGCGGAAGGTTTCAGCAATCGCATCGATAACTTCCGGGTTGTCCCACTCGCGTGAACCGCGAACTTTTTTCAATACACGGCCCTCAGCGTCAACCAAAACGGTCAGCGGAATTGTTTTCGCGCCCAGCATGTTTTCCAGTAGCAGTTTGTGGTCGAGAAAATTCTCAAAGCTGATGCCGGTCTGCCTGATGAAATCCACAGCCTTGTCGCGATAGTCATCGGTCGAAATCCCGATTATGTTGAATGCTTTTTTATTGTATCGCTGTGATAATCGTTCCAGCGAAGCCATCTCGGCACGGCAGGGACCGCACCAGCTGGCCCAGATATTAATAAGCAGCGGCTTGCCCTTAAAATCAGAAAAAGATTTTGTCCTGCTGTTAAGTCCATCCAGTGTCGCCTCTCGCAACAGACCGCCGACCTTGACCTCGCCTGTCGTGTCGGTAATAACAGGTATGATTGATTTGCTTAACTGCGGCTTTTTGCCGGTAGCGTGTTGTGAAAATGCTGCAGACGTTTCCTTCCCTGTATTAAAGCTATTTACAAAATAGATGACAGAGAAGGTACGCCCTAATGCTTTACTGTGAAAGTTTTGCATCAGTGTTCTTGTTGAAACGCCGATCATATCGTTCCTGTTCACAGGAGTCACCGGCCCGGCGGCCCAGACTTTTCCCGCAGCTGTTTCAAGCTCGATATAAGTGAAGTCACCAGTGCTAATAACATCCGTTACTTTGCCGTGGAGTATTGACGATTCATTCTGCGCGGCATGGGCTGTGTTGATTATGGCTGCGCCAGGTAAAGACAAAGAAAAACAGGCGAGCAGTGCTATGGAGAAAAGGGTATGGCGTATCATTGGGTAATTATTCTCAGCTTAAGTTATCTGGCCCGTTCCGGCAGCCATATTAGATGCCACCATCGGGTGGCGAGACATGGTAATACCTGCATTTTATCGTTTCGCGGGTAATTGCTCAAAATTAACGCTTAATTGCCTGCTGACCACTACTATGAGCCGCCATTATATAGGGGGCATATGTCCAATAACGGCTAAAATGCCGCCAGAAGCGGTATTTGCCTGATTCAAATAATGGCATAACAGCCTATATTTCTCCTCAACAATTAGATGGAGATTATCATGAACCTAAGCAACTACAGTTTTTCAATGCCCGCCAAACTAATGCATATGGGGCTTGCCGTATTCGGCATCACTGCCTACCTCACTGCCGAAGGCGCAGAGCACAGCGATGGCGGTTTTGGCTACCAGCTGCATGCTTACCTGGGCTTAACACTGATGGCATTTGTCCTGATGCGAGTCATTCGCGGTTATACCGGTTCAGCCGATATGCGATTCTCCAGCTGGTCACCATTTTCCAGGTCACAGTGGCTACAGGCTGTCGGCGATGTAAAAAACCTGTTGCGATTTAAACTGCCTGAGCACGGCATGCATGAGGGAATTGCCGGACTGGTGCAGGCCTTTGGCCTGATCATATTTGCCTGGATGGGCGCCACGGGTACGGCGCTTTATTTTATTAACGAAAGCACTAATGGAACACTTTATGAGCTATTTGAAGAAACGCATGAAGTCGGTGAGAGCCTTATCCCGCTGTTTTTAATCCTGCATGTCGGCGCCGTTATTGCGCATACATTTACCGGTAACCCTGTGTGGAAAAAAATGTGGAGCTTTGGCAAATGACATACCCAAATAACATGCCGATGATTTTGACGGGCTGATATAATTATCGCTTATGAAAATACAGCATTATTTTTCAGCCGGCGTTCTTGTTTTGGCAGCGTTATTCTTTGCTTACGATATTATCAGTGACCTGAGTGTAGGCAGCGACAGCTACTTGCATATCATTGTTGAGATTATTGTTTGCCTTGCTATCACAGTGGTCCTGTTCCAGGAATTAAAACGCGTCACCTCACTTAAGAGTGCGGTATACAGTGAGAAAATGAAAACGGCCCGTCTCTCCGGCGAACTGTTTGAGGTGATGAATAAACAGTTTGGCGACTGGGGTCTGTCACCATCCGAGCATGAAGTCGCCTTGCTTCTGATCAAGGGCATGTCGATGAAAGAAATATCGGAAATGCGCCAGGTGAAGGAGAAAACCGTGCGCCAGCAGGCAACACAAATTTATGCCAAGTCCGGCTATGCCGGGCGTCATGAACTGGCTGCGCATTTCATTGAAGACTTGATGCTGGAAAAAGATAGGTAATCACATTCACCAAATTTCGTCCAGTGCGGATTTCCCTGCGGGGAGGGCGGAAAACAACTTTCTACACTTTTATCAATCATCAAACTCGGTATATTTTTTTGCATTGCCCCTGGCTTTGTCGACGGGATATTTCTCTTCGTTAACGGCAATTTTTTTCTTGGTCGCAGAGAGCAGGTCGATATCCAGTTTGTCTGCCATGCGTATTAAATAGATAAAGGTATCGGCGAGTTCGGATTCAACTTCCTGGCGTTTATTTTGCGGCAGGTTATTGCTCTGTTCTTCAGTGAGCCACTGGAAATGTTCGACTATTTCTGCGGCCTCGACACTCAGTGCCATCGACAGGTTCTTCGGTGAATGAAACTGGTTCCAGTCGCGGGCGTCGGCAAATTCGCGGATACGCTGTTTTAATGTTTCAAGATCGATATCGCTCATCAGAGGTTCTGCCTGTCGGGTGGTTGGTTTATGCCTTGATGCTATCACAGCAATCTTTGTTAGTTTGCTTTCACTTTAAATAAAGCTGATTGGTAATTCCCTGGCTACTCGCCAACAAGTACCTCACATTTAAAAAACGCGTGCTTATCGTCAGCCAGTGTTTGTAGCAGTTTTGGTAATAGTGAAGACATTTTTTCCATGAGTGTCCATGGCGGATTAATCACGATCATGCCAGCAGCGGTCATTCCGCCATATTGTGTGTCTGCTTCCAGGGCTAATTCAAAACGCTGGATGTTTTTAATGCCGCTATTGATCAAACTTTTTTCCAGCTGATTGATCCGTGCTCTTTCCACCACTGGATACCAGATTGCATAAGTTCCCGTAGAAAACTTTTTATAGGCTTTTATAACCGTGTCGACAACCAGCTGGTAATCGGATTTAACTTCATAAGAGGGGTCGATTAAAACCAAACCTCTGCGTGATAACGGCGGCAGCAGTGCAAGCACGCCTTTAAGACCGTCTTCCAGTTTTACCCGCAGGCGTTTGTTACTGCCGATAGTTGTTGTTTAGCAGTTCGAAATCTGCCGGGTGTAATTCGTATAACCAGGCTTTGTCCCGGGCACGTAAAAACTTCCTGGCGATCAAGGGTGAGCCGGGGTAGTAATTTAAAGCGCCTGATTTATTGAAGCTGTTGATAATTTCAAAATAGCGGCAAAGTTCCGGCCAGTCTTCAGCGTTTAGCTTGCCGATGCCATTGCTGTATTCCTGCAGCTTGCTGGCCTGGTCAGATTCAAGATCATAGAGCCCGGCACCGGCGTGGGTATCAATATAGTCGAAGGCTTTGTCTTTTTTAGTTAAATGCTGAAGAATTTCGATAACAACAATATGCTTGAGAACGTCGGCAAAGTTTCCTGCATGGAATGAGTGGCGGTAGCTTAACAATGGATTTATCCGGTATGCATCAATGTTTATACAGGCTGTTTTTGCCTGTCAATGAAAGGTGTGTGTTATCGGTATACTTTTATAGCAATAGTACGCAGAGAGCAATTTTTTCAAATCACCAGAGGGTTTCAAAGTTAATGGTGATAACCCCGTTTTCCGAATTTTCGTCCAGTACTTTGTAGCTGCCACCTTGCAGCGACTCTTTTCCGGCCAGTAATGCAACCTGTTTACTGGAAGCAATTTCACCTATCTTTTTAATCATCCAGTTTCGGGTTTGAAAATGGTCACCGTTTACCCTGGCAGACAAGGTACCTTTGCTGGTTTTATCGTTGTACTCATAGGCAACAACTTCAGTCGGGCTGGCGGTGCTGTTTTTACTGCTGCTAGCATTCGAGCGGGTATAAATAGCAACGCTTAATTCACCTTCGTTATCATATTGCCATGCAAAAGGGTCATTCATGGCGAAGTACAGCATGCCATAATCATTTGCCTGGAATGTTTTGCTAATACCGATTTCAAAGGGAATACCATCATGACCCAGTTTTGCCATGAGTGCGCCACCGGTTATATACGGTATTTCAGCACCAAAAAAGCTGTTGCCTTCACCGCCGCTCCATTGCAGTATGAGCGGTGCCGGGCTCCATTTTCCGGAAGCTTTGACGAAAACCTGTTCACCGTTATCGATAAGTAAACCGCTTGACTGCCAGCTTTTATCGCCGGCAACGGTTATTTCCTGCGGCTTTAAAGAATCGATGCCCAGCGAGTTATCCGGCAATATTGTTATCGCATTATTTTGCGGCGGCTTAACAGGGGCGCTGCCACAGGCTGTGAGAAAAGACGCCAGAATTATAGCCGGCAGGGCTGTCGATAATTGATTTTGAAAGAAAAAACTATTCATCTGTATATTCAGCATTCATTAAAGTGATACCAATATTACGATAATCTTCAGTTGGAATACACCGGGTATTCGTGCATCCTGTAATGGACTTTATCTAAAACATACAGGTGTGTCCAGATATGACCTGCCGCGGGGAGTGGGCATAATATTTATCACTGAAAATAAATAATGACGCAAATCAAGGAATATAATTACACTCAAAGTATGATGGTCGGATATAGTGTGTGGATAAATATAGCTTGACCGAACATAGTTAAAATAAACTGGGAGTTTACAATGACCGACGAAAAAAAGAGCACCGAAACTGAAGCTAATACGGCTGATGCTGCGCCTTACATGAAAACGAGCGAAAAAACGAAGGAAAAAAAGAACAAGTCTTTGGCACCGTTGATAATACTGGTGGTGGTAGCTGCTGCCCTTATTGTTACAACTATCTATAAATTTAATGAAGAGCGCGGTGGTTCAGCTGTGCAAGCAGACGCCGAGGAAAATTCCCAGGTAAATAGCCAGGATGATACGGTGGCTGCTGAATCCGCGTCAGCAACTATGATGCAGGCAACACAGAGTCAGGAAGCCCAGGATCAGGTAAACAATGGTCAGGCAAGCAAGGGACAGGCAACCCAGACGCAGTCAACTCAAGCGCCGGAAGCCCAGGTGCGGGTAGCCCAGGTACAGGCAAGTCAGGTGCAGTCAGCCAGGGTGAAGGAAACACCAGTGCAGGTAGCTAAGGTTCAGGAAGCCATGGTACAGGCAGCCAATCCGGGTCACAGGCAAAACAGGTATCGTCAACTCTGGAAGACCCGGCCAACAAAAATGGCAGATGCACAAGCGGTAAACACAGCTTCCAAACAAGCTCCATCTGCTAATGTGAATACAGATGAACAGCCTGTAGCATTGGCTCAGGCACAGTCTCAGTCTCGGGCCCAATCTCAGGCCCAATCTCAGGCTAGGGCTCAGGCTCAGCAACGGATGGCAAAAAATAAGGAAATGATGCAGCAGCGCCGCCAGGCATTTGAAAAAGAAATGCAGTTAAAACAGCAGGAAGTTAAAGCAATAATAGAAGCGCACCGGCTGGAAAGAGCGAAAACAGTTGAAAGGCAAAAGGCAGAATATCAACGTTATAAGCAACTCCAGTTAGAGACAAAAGAAAAAGTACGCGCAATACAAAAACAAATTGACGAATTACATGCTGAGATGCGTAAGGTCATGCAAGAGTCTCGTCCGCAAAATAGACGTTAAGCCATGTGCCTGTTGAGTGACTTGCACTTATCAGGCGTAAACGGGCCGGTGGTAAACAGTTCTGGTTTATCACCGGCCCTTTTTTGTTAATGGTTGCCTCGATATCACTAGTCGATAACTACTCGACTTCGTCTTCTCGGTAATTGCTGCTTACGCGATTCTTCCCACTGCGTAAATCTGGAAGTGTTACGATTGTTCATTATTGATTCCAGGAGAATAATATGCTCGTAACATTTACCACCGATGCCTATGCCGACATCACCATGTTTGGCGATGTCGCTCTCGCTTTGCTGAAAATGATGGGACATAGCGGAACCGTACCCAGCGCAATTGTGGCTACCGATGTTCCAGCCGCGCTGAGCCGGTTAACTGCCGCCATCGATGCGGTAAAGGTCGAGTCCGCAAAGGCAGCACCGCCGGCTGACGATGAGGATGAACCACAGGTAAGCATGGCTAATCGAGCCTTGCCTCTGATTGAGCTATTAACTGCCGCAGCAAAGGCAGGTAGTGATGTAATGTGGAAATGAGAATAAACCCGGAGCAGAAATAATGGCACTAACCAGGTTGTTTTGTCGTCATTGCCGCGCTACCGCTCGCAATGACGGATGATATTAAAACTACTAATCAAAGCCACCACTCTTAAATCAAAACTATGCTTCCTTCAAAATTATTAGGCACAGCCATCATCCCCAATAATGGGGGTGAACTAAGACTATCTCAGCGCGGGGATGATTTTTCAATTCATCTGAAAGGTTTACGTGGCGAGTTAATGAACAGTCGAATGCATTCCTCCGAGCTGGCGCTGGCTGAATTGGGTTGCGCTCATCTCAAGGGCAGGGAGAATGCCAGGGTGCTGGTCGGCGGCATGGGCATGGGTTTCACCCTGGCCGCTGCACTCAAAGCAGTATCACAAAGTTCGCAGGTAGTTGTTGCCGAACTGGTACCCGAAGTTATCGAATGGAATAAAGGCCCGCTGGGCGAATGTGCGGGCAGGCCGCTTGATGACAACAGGGTGCAGGTACATGTGGGTGATGTGGCTGAGCTTTTTATATTAAGGCAAGCCACATATGATGCTGTACTGTTAGATGTTGATAACGGTCCCGAAGGCTTTACCCAGGCCGATAATAACGATTTGTATTCAATGGAAAGTTTACAGGCGATACGAGACTCACTTCATCCGGGTGGCGTGTTAGCGATATGGTCAGCCTGGCACGATGAAAAATTTACCCGGCAACTGAAAAAATCCGGCTTCAAGGTAAAAGATAAAACCGTCAGGGCACATAAAGGCAAGGGTAGTCGTCATACGATTTACCTGGCCAGGAAAATACAGAAAGCTGCTAAGTCAAAATAGTAGAGAAAGGTGAAGTTTGATAAAGGCAGGCGTGTGAGCGCCGTCAGTTGTATTTTATTACTGGCATAAAAAAAGCCTGCGAAGCAGGCCGTAATATGCAGATCATAAATAGTGCCAGTCCATGGCAAAGTGATCCCTGATGGAGTCTTGCCTAGTGTGTAACCATTGGTTCCAGCGATTTAGCCTGATCAATCCAGCCTGATACAACAGTAGCGCTGGGTGATTTTTTGCATAAATGCTTTTGCTCATTAACTTCTGCCATTTTCACGGCAAGGTTTTCAGCATTACGGTTACGAAGTTCTTTCACTGTGTCCACGCCCGAGCCTTCAAGCAGTTCAGCAAACTGACCAGCGACACCTTTTATACGAAACAGGTCGCACATGTTTACCCACTTCAGTATGTTGGATTCACTGAGTGAGGTTTTTTCTGCTAATGCTTTTCGGCCTTTGCTGCTACAACCGGCCTCAAGTAATTTATCGGTAGTTTTAATGCCTGCCTGTAATAACAGCTCAGCAGATTTAGGGCCAATACCTTCTACACTTTCAATATTTTTTGACATAGTTAATTCCTGAATAATAGAGTTAATAAAATTTCACGGAGCAGTATTTCTACTCGCCGTGCGTTACCCGCTTACAACAATGTTTGTTCCAGACTCATATTCACTGCTTGAGTTTTATTTGCCCAGAACCTTTTTTACAGCGCCGACAATCGCCAGTAGTACGCCGCCGCCGACGCCGCCACCAGCCACGCTGCCTAGCACGCTGCTTAAATCCATACCGTTTTCACCGCTTAAATTCACACCTTCCAGGGCGCCGCCAAGATCCATGCCGCTACCTGTTGCCGAACCCAGCATTCCAATAATTTGGCCACCAATACCACCGCCGAGTATTCCGACTATGGAGTTTCCAACTGTACCAAGTGAGAGGTTCTTCATTACTGCGCCAGCTGCATTTCCACCAACTGCTCCGCTTATCATCTGTATTATGATTGGTATCAGTGTTTCCATTGTTTTCCCTCTGTAATTTTTTGTTGTTCCAATAAATTGCAGGCAATATTCTGGAAAGGTGGTTATTGTTATCTATGGCTGCATAAGTACGGCTTGTATACAGCTACCGCGCCGCCTTGGATATTTCGTTATATTTATCTCTGCGTTATGCGTTAACTTCTATCAGTAGAACCAGTACTTCAATTAAAAACCAGATGGCAAGTACGCCACTCAGAATTAATAAACCAGTTACACCACTTATATAACAAGACCATTTGAATACATTGTTTACTGTGTGCATGAGGCCCTCCTTTATTTGTTTGCATTTAGATTACTATTTGGCATCATTGATTCTGCAAAAACAATATGGCAACTGTTAAGCAATGTTAAATGTCAGGGTGCTGGTATTTGAAAATTGTGGTTAATAAATGGTCAGGTTTAGAATTAACGGGGTAAAATGAAAAACGTATTTGTCTATGGTTCACTCATGTTCGATGATGTCTGGAACCGGATAGTGCAGTGTCAATATGAAAAAAACACTGCAGTATTAGCGGGTTATAAGCGGCTATGTGTTAAAGGTAAAACTTATCCTGGCCTGGTGAAGACATTCGGATGTTCAGTCGAAGGCGTGGTTTATCTCAATGTATCTGCGCAGGATATACAACGACTGGACCGGTTCGAGGGCGAGTACTATAAAAAAATCCCGGTGGCGGTTTCATCTGAGGGCAGCCATGCGCTCGATGCTGAAGTCTACCTGTTCAGGCAGTCTTACAAACATTTGCTCGGTAATACGCCATGGGATCCGGACCAGTTTCAGACGCATCACCTTCGTCAGTTCATCACGAACTACGGTGGCTTTGGAGAGTAACCTGGGGCAGTCCGAGGTGTTTTTGTTGTCATTGCGAGCGGTAGCGCGGCAATCTCATGCAGACGACTCAGCCGCTTAAAGAGATTCCATCGTTAGGTTCGTTTGTGTCAGAGCAAAACCAATTTCATACTATTTCCTCTGGCCCGAAAAATACCGGGTATTAAGATAAATTTACTCGTAATTTGATTTCAGACAATGTTTTATTAATCTTTTTTAATACTATGTTATGAGATGCATCTGATCTGATGCTGGGCTATCGAAGCATAAATCCTCGAATGGAGAAATACCTGGATGAAAATTAATCTTTTACTCATAAGATGGTTGTTTGCATCAGCAATCGTCCTGCTTGTTGTTTCGACTGGCGCTATTGCAGCTGACTGCCCCAAAGACATCAAAGCGGTCACCACTACTGATGCTGCGGTGCCAGTTGAAGTGCTGGCGCTTCGTGTGAACCCGTTGACAAAGTGCGAACTCGAAGCTGAAGCAAATGCCTGGCTCTTATTGTTGCAGGAAAAGATTGTTGAAATCAGTAATGCTGAAGTAGCTGCCTTTTACAAGAAAGTGGAGATAAAGAAGGCAAAAACAATTGAAGCAAAGTTAGAAGATGTAAAAGATGCAAAAGAAGGCGCCGACCGTGAACAGGCAAAAGAGGCGGACAAGGAAGCTAAAGTCGCTTTGCAGGAGGCAAAGGAAGTCGAGAAGAAATCCGTTCAGGATGTTTCAGTTCAAAAAGCGATTGAAGATGCAACCAGCAAAGCAAAGGAAGAAGGGCATTCCATTGCCACGACAGATAAAAGCAAAGAAACAAAAGCCGATATCAAAACAGCGCTGGTCAAACATGCAACAGGCCTGGTGTCGGAAAGAACTGCACTTATCGACCGTTTCAAAGTTGTATTGAAAGAGTATGAAGATAAAGGCGGTGACATCACGGAGTATGATATTTATATCAAGGCCGTATCTGGTATCAAGGTTGATGTTACTGATGCCAGCGCTACATGGACGACTATTACCGGGTGGATGTTGTCAGTCGAAGGCGGCTTGCGCTGGATTTTCAATATAATCAAGTTTATCGTTATCGTTGCGGTGTTTTATCTGCTCTCGATTATTGCCGGTAAAGCCGTTAAAAAAGTTACCTCAAAATCGAAGCGTTCATCATCATTGCTGCGCAAATTCCTGGTGCTGGGTACGCGCCGCCTCGTCCTGTTCATCGGCTTTTTTATTGGCCTGTCTGCATTGGAAATTAATATTGGACCGGTACTCGCCATTATCGGTGCTGCCGGTTTTGTTATCGCCTTCGCGTTGCAGAACTCACTGAGCAATTTTGCCAGCGGAATTCTTATGCTGGTTTATCGCCCTTTTGATATAAGCGATACCATCAAAGTGGCGGGCGTCCTTGGCAAGGTCGAGTCGATGAACCTGCTGTCTACACAGTTGAGGACTCCTGATAACCAGCTTGTAATCGTGCCTAATAATTCGGTCTGGGGTGATGTTATTACAAACGTTACTGGCATCACACAACGTCGTGTCGACCTGGTGTTTGGTATAGGTTATAGCGATGACGCAGATAAAGCACAGAAAATCCTGGAAGAGATCGTAAGCGGGAACGAAATGGTTCTGGCAGAACCTGCAGCCATCGTAAAGCTTCATGAGCTCGCAGATTCATCGGTTAACTTTGTCTGTCGCCCATGGGTTACACCTGAGAACTACTGGGATGTTTACTGGGATATCACACGCGAGGTAAAACGGCGGTTTGATGCAGAGGGTATCTCAATACCTTTCCCACAGAGAGATGTTCATATTTACCAGGAAACCAGCTAGAGCCGCTGAAGCTGGCATTCGCTGGCGCATTGCAGTACAGTAGTTTGGGTCGGAGTAAAAATACTTTTATGATTTTATCTCTGGCCCATATATCCTAAAAAGGTGGCGTTTAATTACAAGGGCGAGCAAGGGAGGTTGCTGCAATAATAATCGGCTATAGGGGGTTTAATGAATATTGGAAAGCTTCTTTCTGTTCGAACGAGTGATATTCATTACATCCTGCTGTTTATTATTTCAATCATATTAGTCGCCTGGCAGTATTTCGGCATGTCACTCAGCAGGGTTGTTGTGCCCGTTGATCCAGTGGCAGTGAAGGCAACGGTTTATAGCGATTCAGTAAATGGCGGGCGATCAAAGACACGCTTATCGAATAACGCCGAAGAGATACGACTGGATTGCAGCATCATACTGTCTGATACTTTCGCTTTCTGCGGCGTAATGATCCCGCTGGTTCCTGCAGCAGAAAAGGGCCTGGATTTGCGAAAGTATTCCGACATGCAGATCGAACTGGAATATGAGTCATTAGAAAAAGATACCCTGCTCATCTACCTGATCAATGAAGATGTCCTGGAAGATGGCAGTAAACTGGAAAAATCGAACTTGTGGGCGGTGAGCCCGGAAGCCGGCATCAACCAGTTCGACTTGTCACCTCATCGTTTCATCATGCCCTCCTGGTGGATATTTCAAAACAGAAGAAACGGTTTAAACCTGGAACCGGATATCAGTAATGTCACCGCGATACGAATAACCACGGGGGATAATACTTTGGCAAGAGAGACTGCTATCAGTATCCGTCATATAGCATTCTCCGGAAAATATATTTCAGCCGACGATCTCTATCTTTACCTGCTGTTTGCCTGGCTTGGATTATTGGCCTTACATGGTCTGGGCAATATGCATGCTTTGACTAAACGTTATCAACAGAGTGCGCAACATAATAAGAAGCTGCTCGAGTTGAATCAATTTCTAAGGATACAGAAAAACGAATTCGAAACCATGGCCAAGAAAGATAAGCTGACAGGCGCATGGAACCGCGCAGGTGTCAGAGATGTGCTTGAATCTTCGCTGGAAGAATACAAGGTAAAAAATACACCCTGCACACTGCTCTCCATCGATATCGACCATTTTAAAAAAATCAATGATGACTTTGGCCATGATATTGGTGATCAGGCACTTAAAGCATTAACTGCTTTGATCGATAAACATACCCGTGATGACGATTACCTGGCGAGATGGGGCGGCGAAGAATTTATACTCATCTGTCCGAATACAAATATGCATGCAGCACAGGTTTTAGCTGCAACCCTGAAGTACAAGATCGAAACCACTGACCTGATAGATCAGCGTAGGATTACCTGCAGTTTCGGAATAGCCGAACTCACAAACGAAGAGATTAAAGACTGGTTCAAAAGGGCAGATGAAGCGCTTTATCGCGCCAAGGAAGCTGGCCGTAATGCGATAGAAAGTGCCACAACATAATAGCGAAAACTATTGTGCCCTTGATACGCGCCGTCATTGCGAGCGAAGCGCGGCAATCTCATTTAGACGATACAGTCACTTCAGGGTGATTGCCGGGCAGATCTAGTGCGGTGGTTCCCGGTTTTGCGTAACTCAATCGAGATAATAAATCACTGCGATGATAGCCGTCCAGGCTGCTGACAATGACACTGCCTGCACGTTCGACAGCAACGTAGCCATCATCGCTGATGATATCGTCTTTGATATTGATATAACTAATCTCGCCGATGAGCATATCAGTGTTATTGATAGCCAGGTGATGATGTTCACGCAGTTCCATGCCCAGCTGTATCCGGCTCTGTTCGACGAAAGGCGCCGGGAAATCTTCGTGCCACTGTTCTGTTAGACCAACGGCCTCAAATTCAGAGATGTCTCTATCGTAACGCGCCGATGTCTGGTGCGCCTGCCGGTAGATGGATTCATTAACATGGTTGATGCTGTAATGTTTTGTTTCAAGGATGTTTTCCAGGGTATGCCTGGCGACCGAGTGCGGCCGCGAGATCATGCCCAGCAATGGCGGATGCGAACCGATATGGAAAACGGAAGTGAACAGGGCCAGGTTGCTATGCTTTTGCTGGTCACAGGTACCGATAAGGTGAGCCGCTTTCATACCGCTTAATGCGTTAATGAAAAGTCCTCGATACCTGTCCTCCAGGCCTTCAATATCTTCTTTGTTTAATAACATGACTGATCGCTGTAATAGATTGACAGGCTGGTGCAGGCAGAGATAGCCGTGCACCGCCTGGAAAAAAGTTTAATCTCTCTGTAGCGCCTTTGATTCCAAAGACATCCAACTGAGAGAATAATACCTCCTGAGCTGTTAAATGACTACAAAACGGAAAGTTTATAGAAAGGAATTTAAACAGGAGGCAGTTGGGCGATTTGAATAGTTTGTGGGAATGGTATAGAAATGGCTGCTCCCTTTCGTGGCAGCTTTGTTAACTCGATTTATCCTTTACTTGATCTGTATCAATTTGCCGATAATTGCCGATATTTGACGAGAACTATCATCGTTATTAATGGCCTTATGGCTGACAGGATTGCTTTCTCAGGATTCGAAAAATTTTAAGTGTTATCGAGTTGTATTATTTAATAAAAGAGGAGTTTGTTATGAAAAATAAAATTTTAAACAAAGCATTGATATTAATTTTAACAATAAGCAGTGTTGGTCTGGCTACGTCAGTGATGGCTGCTCAGGGTGGTTCTGTATCAGCTGATCAGGATAGAGACCGTGTCCGCTTAGATGCTGACATGGACAGGGATCGAGACCGTGATCGTGATCGCCTGAAAGATAAGGCTGATCCAGATAAAGTTCAGGATCGAGATCGTGACCGACTGAAAGATCAGGACGATGCCGATAAGGTTCAGGACAGGGATCGTGACCGCGACCGGGTCGGCCAGTAAATAATCCTTAACGTTGTTCGTTCCAGCAAGGCTGATTGTGCCTTGCTGGTTTTCTGGTCACCCTTAAATTTTAAGATACAGTGAAATGGGTGAGTTTAATGAAAATTAATGCCGGGCGATTACGATGTTGGTTCCACTGAATAATTATGTGGTTTGGACTTTTAATGATAAGTTCATGCAACCATCAGGCTTGTCTAAAACCAGGTTAAATACACTGGCGGTATTGATATTACTGATGCTGTTTAACACGGCAGTTGCCGATGTTGGCACGCTAAAATTTTCAACAGGTGCAGAATATACAACGGGTGATTTTGGTGGAACCGAATCGATAGACCAATGGTATGTTCCATTTACCGCAAGATATACCGTTGAAAAATATGTTCTTCGATTAACTGTCCCTTACCTTCAGGTAACTGCCCCGACGGGCACAGTTATAAGCGATGGAATTGTTTTGCCTGGCTCTGGTGAACGCACAACAGAAAGTGGGTTTGGTGATGTTGTCGCCGGCGTTACTTATCGCGATGCCCTCAACTCGGAATCCGCTTCAGACATTGCGCTAGATATTACCGCAAAGGTAAAGTTTGGCACCGCAGATGAGAGCAAGGGACTGGGTACGGGTGAGGATGACTTCATACTTCAGGCAGAGCTGTATAAATACTACAGGCAGTTTTCTATATTCGGTACCCTGGGTTATAAATTACGGGGGAACCCGTCTGGCATCAACTTGAGTAACAGCTTGCTTGGCCTCGCTGGTGTTAATTACAGAGTTTCTCCATTCGTAAAGACGGGTGTGGACTTATACTTTCAGGAATCATCAATCTCAGGTGTAGATGACCAGGTGGAACTATCGGCTTTTCTCGGGTATGAGCGGAGTAAGAAGCAGTACCTGCAGGGTTACATGATAAAGGGTCTTAGCGATGCAAGTCCTGATTGGGGGGTGGGTGTATTGCTTACATTTCGACGGTGAAGTCGAGAGATTATAAATTACGACCATGTAATTTACCCTACGGGTCGCACGTTGTGCGTACAAAAATCGTTCCATACGATTTTGTCGCAATGACGAATTAATATGAATAACAGCTTTATTTAACAGCCTCGTTATTGACGTATCACATGTTTTTCTAAATCCTTCTGTGTGAGACTATTGAGCACTGCTGAATAATATCAGGATAAACGAATGCCCGAGTCAGCTGAGAAACCAGACGCGCCCATGGATACACCGCCAGGTAAGGAAGTCGTGTTCCATGTTCACGGCGTCACCAAAATTTACCAGATGGGTGAAGTGCAGGTGCGTGCGCTGCGCGGTATTGATCTCGATTTATACAAAGGCGAGTTTACGGTTTTGCTGGGCGCTTCCGGCAGTGGTAAATCGACGCTGTTAAATATCCTCGGCGGGCTGGATTCACCTACCGACGGCCACGTGCAGTACGCTGGCGGTGACCTGACCCGTGCCAGCGAAAAAGAACTGACCGCCTATCGGCGCTACCATGTCGGTTTTGTCTTCCAGTTCTACAACCTTATCCCCAGCCTGACGGCACTTGAAAACATTGCCGTGGTTACCGAGATCGCAAAATCACCGATGCAGCCGGAAGAGGCGCTGAAGCTGGTTGACCTGGGTGACCGCCTGCATCATTTCCCGGCGCAGCTATCCGGCGGTGAGCAGCAGCGGGTTGCCATTGCCCGCGCTATCGCGAAAAATCCTGATGTGCTGTTATGCGATGAGCCTACCGGCGCGCTCGATTCCAAAACCGGTGTTGTTGTACTCGAAGCATTGCAGCGGGTCAACCAGGAGCTGGGCACCACCACCGCGGTGATTACCCATAATGCCGGCATTGCGCAAATGGCAAACCGGGTTATTCATCTTGCCGATGGTCGCATCAGCAAGATCGATATCAACGAAACCCTGCTCGAGCCGAGTCAGTTAAGCTGGTAACGATGAGTATTCTCACGCCATGAAAGCACTCGACATAAAACTCTGGCGGGAACTGTGGGACATGCGCATGCAGGCGCTGGCCATTGCCATGGTTATTGTCAGCGGCGTCGGTATCTTCATCATGTCACTGAGCACGCTCGACTCTCTCTATGAAACCCGCGAAAGCTATTACCGCGACCAGCACTTCGCACACATCTTTGCCTCGCTGAAACGCGCACCGCTGTCACTGGTAAAACGTATCGAAGAAATTCCCGGCGTCGATAAAGTCGAAACCCGCGTGGTCGCCTATGTAAATCTCGATGTCGAAGGCTTCGACGATCCGATCAGCGGCCACATCCTGTCACTGCCCGATAACAGCCGCGGCCTGCTCAACCAGATCTACCTGCGCGAGGGCCGTCTGCCCGAGCCGGGCCGCGATAACGAAATCGTGCTCAGCGAAGAGTTTGTGCAGGCGCATAAATTGCAGCCCGGCGACAAGATCAGCGCCACCATCAACGGCCGGCGCAAGGCACTCACCATTGTCGGCATCGCGCTGTCGCCGGAGTTTATTTACCAGATCGCGCCCGGCGCCATGTTCCCTGACCCTCTGCGCTATGGCGTACTGTGGATAGCGCGGCAGCCGCTGGCCACGGCGTATGATATGGAAGGCGCGTTCAACAATGTTAGCCTCACCTTAACCAGGGGAAGCAATGGGCAAGCCAATAATGAGCGGGCCGCCAATGAGCAAGACGTCATCGACCGCCTTGATGACATCCTGAAAAATTACGGCGGCATCGGTACCATCGGCCGTAAGGACCAGTTCTCCAACCGCTTCCTCACCGAAGAGCTCAAACAGCAGCGCACCATCGCCACCATCTTCCCGGTGATCTTTTTCGGCGTCGCCGCCTTCCTGCTCAACGTGGTCATCAGTCGTCTCATCAGCCTGCAGCGGGAAGAGGTCGCCACGCTTAAAGCCTTTGGTTACAGCGATATTGCGGTCGGCATGCACTTCATCAAACTGGTGCTGCTTATCGTCAGCCTCGGCGTTATCATCGGTATCGGTGTCGGCATCTGGATGGGCAAGGGCATGAGCAATATCTACATGATGATGTATAGCCTGCCTTACATGATCTACGTGCTCAAACCCCAGGTGATTATCGCCGCCGCGCTGATCAGTATGGCGGTCGCTGTCATGGGCACGCTGTACGCGGTATACCGTGCAGCAAGGCTGCCGCCGGCACAGGCGATGCAGCCGGAACTGCCGGCAAAATTTCATACCACGCTGGTCGAGCGTATGGGTCTGCAGCGCTGGCTGTCACAACCCACGCGCATGATCCTGCGCCATGTCGAACGCCGCCCGCTGAAGTCGCTGATGACCACGCTCGGTATCGCCATGGCCTGCGGCATCATGATGGTCAGCGGTTTCCAGGAAGGCGCCATCAACTACATGGTGGAGGTACAGTACGGCATGAGCCAGCGCGAAGACATGATCGCCATCTATACCGAACCGGCATCGAAGCGTTCACTGTATTCCCTGCAGAGCCTGCAGGGCGTGGAGCATGCCGAAGGTTTTCGCGTGGTGCCGGCAAAGCTAAAGTTTGAACACCGTTTCTACCGCACCGCCGTGCACGGCATCGATCCCGACGGCAGCCTGATGCGGCTGCTTGATACCGATCTGAACATCATCGAACTGCCGGAAGACGGCATCATCCTCACCGATTACCTGGCCGAACTGCTGCACATCAAAACCGGTGACCTGCTCACCATCGAAGTGCTGGAAGGGCAGCGTGTCACCGTGCAGGTGCCGGTGGTTGGTACCGCCAAACAATACCTGGGCGTCAACGGCTACATGCGCACCGAGTCGCTTAATGCGCTGTTAAAAGAAGGTTATGCATTAACCGGCGCATTGCTGAAAGTCGATCAGCGCTACCAGCGTGATGTTTATGCCGAACTCAAGGAAATGCCGCGGGTGGCCGGCGTGGTCGAACATAAGTCAGCGATCAAGTCGTTCTACGACACCATCGCCGAAACCATCCTGTTCTTTACCTTCATCACCACCATCCTCGGTTCCAGTATCGCCTTTGGTGTTATCTATAACAGCATGCGCATTGCACTGTCAGAACGCAACCGCGAACTGGCCAGCCTGCGCGTGCTCGGTTTCGAGCGCAACGAAGTCGCCTATATATTGCTGGGCGAAATGGCGCTGTTTACACTCATTGCCATCCCTTTGGGTTTCCTCATCGGTTATGGCCTGTGTGCCTACATGGCATTCCAGTTCGATTCCGATTTGTATCGTATACCGCTGGTGCTGGGCATCAATGTTTATGCCTTTTCCGCACTGGTGGTTATTCTGTCTTCAATCGTTTCTGCCATAATGATCTGGCGCAACCTGGCCGATCTCGATATGGTCGCCGTACTCAAGAGTAAGGAGTGAGTCATGTCCAATGCTAACCAATAACCCATTACGAAAACATCCTGTTATCAGCGGCATCGCCTTACTGATCGTTGTACTGTTAATCTGGGGTTTCTGGCCGCAGCCGGTATTCGTTGAAGCCATCGAAGCAAAACGCGCACCGCTGACCATCACCATCGAAGAAGAAGGCCGCACCCGGGTGGTTGACCGTTACGTTATCTCGGCACCGGTCGACGGCGTTGCCTGCCGCCAGCAACTCAATGTCGGCGACGAAGTAACACAGGGCCAGGTACTGCTCGGCATCACCCCGCTGGAATCACAGGTACTCGATCCACGCAGCCGGGCACAAACCAAAGCGCAGGTAGCCGCAGCTGAATCAGCATTGCATGCCGCCGAAGCAGCAGGCCGAATCAGCAGAGGCGTCCGCGAAACTGGCCGTCATCGAACTTGAAACGGCTAAAACCACTGGCCGAGAAAGGCGTGATCTCAAGCGATGCTTACGACAAGGCCGCCACCCAGGTAGAGACAACCGCAGCGGCACAGAGATCGGCCGATTTCCAGATCGAAGTCGCGCGTTATGAACTGCAGGCAGCAAAGACCGTGCTGGAATACACCACCGCAGACAGGCAGGCAGCGAAGGGCGATCCGGCAGAACGCATACCGGTGGTTTCACCCATCGATGGCAGGGTGCTAAAAGTTTCACGTGAATGCGAAGGCCCGGTACGCACCGGCGATAGCCTGCTCGAAGTCGGCGACCCAACCGTGCTGGAGATCGAAGTCGATGTGCTCTCGGCCGATGCAGTACAAATCAAACCGGGCATGAAAGTACTGTTCGAACGCTGGGGCGGTGAACAGCCACTGGAAGGTGTGGTACGGGATGCCATCGACTACGCTACCAGCCAGAACACTCTGGTAGTGGCCGCAGCTGGCAATCAGAGAGAGAACGCAGAGCTTTATCCCGCGGCCGAATGGGGCGCACTGGGTGTGAGCGCTGTGGATCAAACCAATGTACGGACTTCATTTACCACCTATGGTTCGCATGTTTCGTTATGCGCTCCAGGCGTGGACATCTACTCGGCCTTCCGGGATGACGGCTATGCCTGGTGGAGCGGCACCAGTTTTTCGGCACCGCTGGTGACGGGTACGGCCGCCCTCTTGTACCAGATGCAGCCTGAGGCCACGGCCGCCACACTATTCAACGTGCTGGAGGTAACGGCGCAGAACATCGACGCCAGTAATCCCGATGCCATCGGAATGCTGGGCGCGGGCGTTGTGAATCCTGTGGCAGCCCTGACGTACATGCAGGGCACAGAACAGGCCTCTGTCACTCCGGATACGCTGTACTTCGACCACTACGCGGGCCGCCTGTATTTCGTGGCCCCATTTCAGTTCGCCCATTTGAGTTCAACCAATGCACCGGCTCTCTATTTCGCGGAAGTAATCGATCAGGACAGCGCCTTCTGCTGGGTGTATGATTCGGTGGGCGTCACCAACGATTCGGTGATGATCCAGATGAATCCGTGGGAGGTACCCGGCCACTACTACAACACGGTCCGGTTTTATGTGGATGGCGTACCCCTTCCTGTGGATGCCGTTGTGCACCTGGAGGTCTTCCCTGCGGATACCGTTGCCGAATCCGGCTGGGTGAGCCCGGGCGTTCTCCTCTTCCAGGCCCAACTGGGTACGGAGATCCTGCTGTCGCAGATGGTCGTAGTTCAATCCACCAATGCGCCCGCAGCCTTCACGGCCCAGGTGCTTGGTGGCGGTGCCCAACTGGCCACCCCGGCCACTTTCTCCGGGACTACTCCAGAAAGCCTCCAGATCATTGTAGATCCGGCCCAGGCTTTGAGCGCTGGCATTTACGAAGACACCATCATCTTTCTCATCGAGGGTGTCTCGTATCCGGTGGGCTTGCTGGTGATGACTGAGATCACAGAAAGCCCCATTCTGACCAGTCCCGAAGTCTATCTGGACACCCTGACCGCGGACTACGGCACCCAGTTCGACATCTGCATGCGGGTGGCCGAGGGCGGCCAGGCCTGGGGCGGATTTGATTTCAAGCTGGATTTCAACCCGGTACTGCTAACGCTTTTGGATGCCACACCCGGCGACTTTGTAACGGACTGCAACTGGGAGCATTTTGCCTGGTCATCACCCCAAGCCGGTCGTGTGCGTATTGTCGGCGTGGGCAATCTGAACAATGTGCCCGGTTTACCCACGTGCCTGTTGCCCGACCCGGGCGATGTTGTGGCGTGCCTCAACTTCCAGGCGGTGGATG
>CAVQDO010000019.1:0-191034 GCA_963711255.1 uncultured Gammaproteobacteria bacterium
TAAGAATGCCATTTTTGGCGATCAAACCAACCAGTGTAACGAGGCCGACCTGAGCGTAGATGTTCATCGTTGTGGTCCAGCCATTGGTCCAGTAGGGCGTATTTGGGTCAGGTATTTTCAACACGGTAAAGATCAGTGCGCCGAACATCGCCAACGGCACAGAGCCTGCGAGGATAACGAACGGGTCACGAAAGGAATTGAACTGCACTGCCAGCACCAGAAAGATCAGCAGTACTGCTAATGAAAAGGCGGGGATAAATTTATTGCCCTCGGTACGCAACTGGCGCGACTCACCAGTGTAGTCGAAGCTGTAGCCAGGTGGCAGGATTTCTCCTGCGGTTTCTTCGAGGAAAGTGAGCGCCTCATCCAGTGTGCGGGTGGTTACACCTGAAAGCTTTACCGCATTGAGCTGTTGAAAGCGGTTTAGTGAGCGGGCAACCACGTCGTGTTCGATATGTGTGACTGCCGACAACGGCACCATCTGACCATTTTCTGCAGGTACATAGATATCGCGTAACTGCTCACTGTTGAGGCGGGCATCGCGCTGGATCTGTGGAATGACTTTGTAGCTTCGACCGTCCATATTGAAACGGTTGACGAAATTGCCACCGGTGGCAACGCCGAGATCAGCGCCTACCTGGGACAGGTTTAGTCCCAGTGCCGCCAGCTTGTCACGATCGAAGGTTACCGTTGCCTGCGGTTGATCAATTTTCATATCGATGACAGGTGGGAACGCAAAAAGTCCGCTTTGCATTGCTTTCTGCTGCAGTGTGTTGGCGATTTTGAGCAGCTGTTTTGAGTCGGCGGTTGATGTGATCAAAAACTCAACCGGGAAGTTGCTGCCACCCGGCAGTGCCGGTGGTGTTGTCATGAACACCTGGATGCCCGGTATTTTTGATACTTCGGCCTGCACATCTGGCAGGATCTGAGCCACAGTTCGATCGCGTTCGACCCAGGGTTTTACTACCATACCGCTGAAACCATCGGCACCAATCGAGGCCCCGATGGACGGTGGGAATAGAAGCTGGAAGGTGAGCGCGGTTTCCGGTACTTCGAGCATTACTTCTTCGGCGGCTTTCGAATAGACCGCGTTCTGGTCTGTGGTGGCATTGGCAGAGGTATTGATGATACCGAACAGCACACTCTGATCTTCGGATGGTGCCAGTTCATTAGGTGACATGATGAACATCGGAATAGTGCACAGGCTGACCACGGCCCACACCAGGTAAACGGCTGGGCGGGCGGCGAGTGTCGTGCCGAGGGCATCTCCATAAGCGATTCGCAGTCTGTCGAAACGGTGATTAAGCCAACCGGTCAGGCCGCGCTCTTCATCCTCTGCGCTACGCAACAGATGGGCGGACATGGTCGGTGACAAGGTCAGTGCAACGATGCCAGATATGGTCACGGCACCCGCTAAAGTAAATGCAAACTCGCGAAATAGCGCACCCGTCAGGCCACCCTGCAAGCCAATAGGAATGTACACCGCTACCAGGGTGACGGTCATGGCGATGACCGGTGCAACCAGTTCACGTGCACCGAGCATGGCGGCTTCAAGTGGCGTGCGACCTTCGCGCAGATGCCGCTCGACGTTTTCGACCACGACGATGGCATCGTCGACCACCAGTCCAACTGAAAGCACGATGGCTAGCAGTGTTAGCAGGTTGAGCGTAAAGCCAAACGCCTGCATCAAAAAGATGCTTCCTATCAGCGAAACCGGGATTGCCATCACCGGAATCAGTACTGAGCGAAACGAACCGAGGAACAGGAAGATCACCACTATCACAATCAGCAGGGTGTCGATCAAGGTGTTAGTCACCTCGTCGATAGCATCACTGACGTAGGCCGAAGAATCGTAACCGATGCTGGCATCAAGTCCAGCGGGCAGGTCATGTTGCAACTTGTCGAGTTCGACACGCACACCATCGATTACCTCGATGATGTTGGCATTGGGCTGCGGGAATACACCAGCAAATACCGCTGTCTGTCCTGAATAACGCACCAGTGTGTCGTAGTCTTCGGAACCCAGTTCGACATCTGCAATATCTTGCAGACGCACGATGATGTCATCTTTCTGATAGATGACCAGACGGCGGAATTCTTCGGCACTGTGAAGATCGGTGTTCGCGGCTAATTTGGTTTGTACCAGTGCGCCCTTGGTGCTGCCGATTGCCGCCAGATAGTTGTTAGCAGCGAGAGCCTGCTGAACCTGCGAGGGACTGATACCCAATGCCGCCATGCGCTTGGGCTTGAGCCAGATGCGCATAGCAAAGGTACGGGCACCGAAGATTTCGATGCGTTGCACGCCGGTGACTGCGGCAAGACGCGGCTGCACCACACGGTCGAGATAGTCGGTTATCTGTTCCTGCGAAAGGATATCAGATGAGAAGCTCAGATAAGCCGCTGCGAATTCCGAATCGGCCGACTGTACACTGATTGCAGGAACCTGAGCCTCGATGGGCAAGTCACTTCGAACCTGATCAACTTTGGATGAGATGTCGGCCAGTGCTTTGGTCGAATCATAATTGAGCTTGAGCCGGGCGGTAATAATTGAGATGCCTTGCAAACTTTTAGACTCGACATAATCAATACCTTCGGCTGCACCAATGGCTCGCTCTAATGGTGTCGTGATGAAACCGCGCACCAATTCTGCACTGGCACCGACATAAACGGTCGAAATTTGTACGGATGCATTTTCGCTGAGTGGATACTGACGCACACTTAACGAATTCCACGCGCTAAATCCGGCAATGAGAATAATCAGGTTGAGCACGATCGCTAACACCGGGCGCCGGATAAACAGGTCAGTAAAAATATTTCCCATGACGATGTTACTCAGGAATTAGACGGATGCGGGTCGAGACTGGGTTTTGGCGCCAGCGTATTATCGATGATGACTTTCATGCCACTGCGAAGTTTAAATACGCCACTGGTGACTACAGTTTCGCCAGCCTTCAGGCCATCGATAACATCGACAAAATCACCACGTGACTGTCCCAGACGGACAAACTGTTGACGTAGCACTTTTTCAGTCTCACCGGACTGTTCGTTTTCCTGCTCTTCTATGACGAAGACTGAATCACCAAAAGTGGCATACGCAATGGCAGTTGCAATTATCGGCAATACCTTCTCCTTTTCAGGCATAACCACAGAGGCGTTGGCAAACATACCTGCGCGTAGTGCTTCATCGGGGTTCGCAACCTTTGCACGCACTCTTACACTACGTGTTGTGATATCCACCTCAGGGTTACTGGCAAGTATGTTACCGACAAAGGTAACGTCGGGTGCGGCATCAACGGTTACCCGTACTTCCAGGCCAGGCTTTAAACGCAGAAGAGTTTTCTGCGGAATCGAAAAATCGACATAGATCGGATCGAGTGTCTGCAAGGACACGATAGCATCTCCCTCACTTAAGATTTGACCAAGGTTAACCTGTCGCAGTCCCAGTCGACCTGAAAACGGAGCTCGAATCGTTTTTTTCGCGATCAATGCGCTTACGTTATGCGCGTCCGCGACTGTCTCCTTTACTTTCGCCTCAGCACTGTCCAGGGCATCTTGCGAAGTTAAGTTCTGTTTATTGAGCTTACGTACCCGGGTGAGACTCGCTTTGGCAAAGGCAGAGGTGGCTTCTGCTGAAGCGAGTTGAGCATCTTCACTGGCTGTATCCAGCTGGATTAAGACATCACCCTTTTTTACCAGCGAACCAGATTCAAAATCAATCTGCGTTACCCGTCCACTGGTTTCGGCACTGACATTAACACCCTGTACCGCCGTTACTGTGGCTGTGGCGATAATCATTTGTTCCCACTGTCTGTCTTCCACCAACATGGCGGTAACAGTTTCAGGTGGTAGCACCATGTTTTGGGCTGCTTCGCCCATTGCCGTAAACTGACCAAGTTTGGCGAAGGTAATGGCTCCGATAAGGATAGACACTGCAATTGTGGTCAGGAGTATTTTTTTCAACATGAGTCTGTCATAGGGTTTGTGATTAAATACATTTTCCGATGATACATCAATGTAATTCCAATGGGCATAAATGTCCATTTTTTGTTCAGAAGTCAACTGTTAGGGAAAACAATGGGGTCAGACTCGATTGATCCGCGAGACCTCCCAGGCCACTATTAATTTACCTTCTCGGCGCGGCCGATACCAGATCAACAACCTCTTTTGAACTGTCTAACACCACGTAAATGACGGGTTCGGCCCTGCACTCACAGCCCGCACCCGATGATTTCCAACATTTCAAGCTGAGATTAATTACATTACATACGATTACAAACTGTTACAAAGCCAATCCGCATATGAACCACTGCATGAGCTACATTAGTAATAATGGCGATAGATAATTAGAAAGGGAAGCCGGATGTTATTTCATGAATAGCGTAAACCTTCGCTAAATCACACGATATGCCCTACCATTCCGATAAAGAAGGCTAAAAGAAAAATACTAGAAAATTAGTCTATAAACACGTTAGAATCCTTCATCTTGTAGGTATTTCGCTAATTCCGTACTAATGGCATCCACGATGGTTTTTTTACCATCACGAGTATATATAAATGCGACACACCATTATGCTCTTCTTGACTCTGGCCGCTTTCTGGTTGGCAAATTCAGGTCATTACACAGCTCTCATGGTAACGCTTGGGGCAGTATCTATTATATTTGTGATTCTCATTGCACACAGGATGGATGTTGTTGATCACGAAGCCCAGCCATTGCACCTCACGCTTAAAATCCCGGCATATTTCGCCTGGCTTGCCAAAGAAATTGTTCTTGCCAACCTGGTTGTAGTCAAACATATCTGGCTTGGCAATAAGTCCATCTCGCCAGGTTTTACCACCATCACCGCCAGCCAGAAAACGGATATGGGTAAGGTTATCTATGCAAATTCGATTACCCTGACACCTGGCACAGTTACGGTTAATCTCGATGGTGATAAATTTCTGGTGCACGCCTTAATAAGTGAATCGATTGACGAGCTGAAAAAGGGCGAGATGGACCGACGCGTGAGCCAGCTGGAAGACTAATGATAATAGCAGCCACCCTGGCGATACTAGTTGTAATGATTATGGCAATCATCCGTGCGACTATAGGACCAACACTCTATGATCGCGTACTTGCCGTCAATATGTTTGGCACCAAAACCGTACTGCTGATCTCACTGCTTGGTTTTGTCATGGGCCGTCCTGAATTTCTCGATATCGCTATCGTTTACTCGCTCATCAACTTTATCAGTGTTATCGGTGTGCTTCGTTATTCGGACCATTTCACATTAAAACAGCACGGACAACAGAAGAAGTGATTGATACCTTAATACAGTTAAGCAGTTCACTGTGTCTGTTTATAGGATGTTTCCTGATCCTTTCAGGTGGGGTAGGCATATTGCGATTCCCTAATTTTTATAGCCGCATGCATGCGGCAGGTGTAACGGATACTTTAGCCACTACGATGATTATGATTGGTTTAATATTATACAATCAAGATTTTATGGTGGATGTAAAACTGGTAATCATTCTACTGATGACGTTATTTATCAGCCCTACAGCCGGCCACGCTTTAGCTAATGCTGCCATGCACAAAGATCTGACAAAGCAGAATGAGCAAAAATCTAACAACGAGAATACGCCATCGAATCCCTGATTAACATTGTCCTACTGGCTTTTCTGGTCGGCGTCGCTTTTGCCATAGTCTGGATGAAAGACCTGCTGGCAGTTGTTATGCTCACTGGCGTATACAGTCTGCTATCGGCTGGCTTCTTCGTCACTATGGATGCCGTGGACGTCGCATTCACCGAAGCTGCGGTCGGCGCAGGCATTTCAACCCTGCTCATGCTGGTGGCGGTTACCATGACTGGACGCGCAGAAAATCACGCACGCCATAAACCTGCATTGGCGTTAGCGGTGGTTATTGTTACTGGCAGCCTGTTGATTTACGGCACGCTGGATATGCCCTATTTTGGATCGGCCGATGCACCTATCCACCACCATGTTGCACCGCGTTACATTAACGACTCCATGCAGGAAATCGGCATACCGAATATCGTCACGTCTGTACTCGCAAGCTATCGAGCTTTCGATACCTTTGGTGAAGTAGTCGTTATCTTTACCGCAGGCATGGGTGTGCTGGCACTTTTATCAATAGTACGTCGCCCTAGAAATAAAGACCAGGAAACTGCAGAAATTGATACATTCAATGATTCAATGCATCAACAGCATTTAATCCTGCGCATCGTCAGTAAAATATTACTGCCCTTTATTATGTTATTTGCACTGTATGTGCAATTTCACGGGGACTTTGGGCCGGGCGGCGGTTTTCAGGCCGGGGTGATTTTTGCCGCCGCTATTATTCTTTATACCATGCTGTTCGGTATGAGTACTGCACACCGCGTGATCAATCAGTCCTTTATTCAATTACTCGCAGCCAGCGGCGTTTTACTTTATGGAAGTGTAGGCGTAGTTTCCCTGCTGAACGGAAAAAGCTTTCTTGATTACAGCGCCTTGGCAGCTGACCCGGTCGCAGGCCAGCACCTGGGCATACTATTGATCGAACTGGGTGTAGGTCTCACTGTGGCATCTGTCATGACCATTATCTTTTTTAATTTTGCGGGCCGCAGGAAAAACGCACCGAGGCAGGAAGATAATGAAATACATAATAACAACGCAGAGAATAATAAATCATAATGTTAATGGGGCTCTATAACGACTGGATTGTAGTGGTACTGATGATGGTCGGGTTTTATATCGTTATCGCCCATGGCAACCTGATAAAGAAGATCGTTGGCCTGAGCATTTTCCAGACCTCGGTTTTTATCTTTTATATCAGCATAGCTAAAGTCGACGGAGGCAGCGCCCCAATTCTGGCCGAGAACATAAACCAGTATTCAAACCCCTTGCCGCACGTTTTAATTCTCACCGCAATTGTAGTCGGTATTGCCACCACAGCTTTGGCCCTCGCCCTGACGGTGCGTATCAAAGAAGCCTACGGCAGTATCGAAGAAGAAGAAATACAGAAAAAGGATAACGAGGATTGTTAGTCCATTTTCCGATATTACAGGTCATTGTGCCGCTGATGGCGGCGCCGCTGTGCCTGTTATTATCACGACCCCGCCTGGTATGGCTGTTTACTTTAATGGTCAGCGGCCTGGCGTTTCTGATCAGCGCCAGCCTGTTACAGCAGGTGATGACATCGGGCACTATCACCTACGAACTGGGTGGCTGGGAGGCCCCATGGGGAATCGAATATCGTATCGACCAGCTCAATGCACTGGTATTACTGATTATTACAGCGCTCAGTACGGTTGTACTTTTTGCTGCACATACCAGTATCGAAAAAGAAATTCCCGCAGACCGGCATACTCTATTTTACGTTTTATACCTGCTAACCCTGTCCGGTATGCTGGGCATAGTGGCAACAGGCGATGCATTTAATGTCTTTGTCTTCCTGGAAATATCCTCACTGTCAGCTTATGCCCTGATTGCACTGGGCAAGGACAGGCGTGCACTTTGGGCCTCATATCAATATTTAATTATGGGCACCATCGGTGCCACCTTTATTTTGATTGGTATCGGTTTAATGTACCAGTTGACCGGCACCCTGAATATGGAAGACCTCTCCAGGCGCCTGCCCGAAGTGGAACATACACGCACCGCGTTTACTGCTTTTGCTTTTGTTATCGTCGGCATCTGCCTGAAGCTGGCACTGTTCCCGCTTCATCTATGGCTGCCCAATGCTTATGCTTATGCGCCCTCGATAGTGACAGCCTTCTTTGCGGCGACGGCGACCAAGGTTGCGATCTATTTGCTTATCCGCTTTACCTTTTCCATATTTGGCCTTTCCTTTTCTTTCACTGCTGTGCCGCTGCAGATCCTGTTTCTGGTACTGGGATTAGTGGGTATATTTGCAGCATCGACCGCTGCCATCTATCAAGGCAATGTCAAACATCTGTTTGCTTACTCAAGTATCGCTCAGATTGGTTACATGATCGTCGGTTACAGCATGACCACTATTACCGGTTTAACAGCAACCCTGTTACACATGTTTAATCATGCCCTGATGAAAGGCGCCCTGTTTTTAGCATTAGCTGCGGTGATGCACCGTATCGGCAGTGTCCAGTTGACTCAGTTTCATGGACTGGGTCGTCAGATGCCCCTTACCATGGCAGCCATCGTCATCGGTGGCTTAAGCTTAATAGGGGTTCCGTTAACGGTAGGTTTTGTCAGCAAATGGTACCTGATCCTGGCAACCATCGAAAATGGCTGGTGGCCTGTCGCGGTACTCATCCTGTTAGGTTCGCTGTTAGCCGTTGTATATGTGTGGCGTATCGTTGAAGCCGCCTATTTCAAGGCGCCGTTAGCCGGCAGCGAAACGATTCGGGAGGCCCCGCTATCATTCCTGATACCCATCTGGATACTGGTCATCGCCAACATCTATTTCGGTATCGATACCCGTCTTAGCGTTCAGGTAGCACAGGCCGCTTCGCAGAGTTTATTTGCAACAGACCTGTCGGCAGTAACGCCATGAGTATTTCCCTGGCAGAGCTTTCTTTAGAATCCATGCTGCAGCTCAGCATCATCCTGCCGATGTTGGCAACGTTGCTGATTGTAGCGACAGGGCGTAAGCCCAACCTGCGCGAGGGAGTAACCATAAGCACTTCTTTAGTGCTGCTCTATCTTGTGGTGAACCTGTACCAGGGTCTCAAACAGGGTGAGATAATCAGCGTACACTGGTGGGAACTTTTGCCGGGTTTAAATATAAGTTTTAGCGTCGAAGCCCTGGGAATGCTGTTTGCCTTAATTGCCAGCTTTCTCTGGCTGATCACTACGGTCTATGCCATCGGTTATATGCGTAGTCATCATGAAATAAATCAAACACGCTTCTACGCCTGCTTTGCTATCGCCATCGGCAGCGTCATGGGTATTGCCTTTGCCGACAACCTGTTCACCCTGTTTATCTTTTACGAAGTGTTGACCCTGTCTACCTATCCACTGGTCACCCATGCCGGAACTGAAGAGGCAAAAAAAGGCGGACGAATTTACCTTGGTATCTTGCTGAGCACATCGATTGCCTTTTTCCTGCTAGCCATCGTCAGTACCTGGTTCGTTGCCGGCACCCTGGACTTTACGCCCGGCGGCGTATTTGACGCTGACGTCAATACCACGCTTGCAGGCGCGATACTGCTGCTGTTTATTTTTGGTATCGGCAAGGCCGCAATCATGCCCTTCCATCGCTGGTTACCTGCTGCCATGGTCGCACCCACGCCAGTAAGCGCCCTGCTACATGCGGTGGCCGTGGTAAAAGCCGGTGTATTTACTGTATTAAAAGTGTGTGTGTTTATCTTTGGCATCGATCTATTATCGGTACTGCCAAGCACACAGTTCCTGCTCTACCTGGCAGGTGCATCCATATTACTGGCCTCACTGGTAGCTATGCGACAGGACAATTTAAAAGCCAGGCTGGCATACTCGACCGTTAGCCAGCTGGGTTATGTCACCATGGGTGCATTGCTGGCTACACCGGCGGGGGTTATCGGCAGCTCGATGCATATTGCTATGCATGCCTTTGGTAAAATCACCCTGTTTTTCTGCGCCGGCGCTATTTTAGTTGCGGCACATAAATCGAAAATAAGTGAAATGCGCGGTCTGGGCAAGCAGATGCCAATCACCATGGCGGCATTTTTTATCGCCAGCCTCAGCATCATCGGCGTACCGCCCGCAGGCGGCACCTGGAGCAAGTGGTACCTGTTAATGGGCACACTGGATACGCAGCAATGGCTGCTGATGGGCGTGCTCGTGATAAGTTCATTGTTGAATATCGCTTATCTATTACCCATCCCTATCCATGCTTTTTTATCAACGGATAAAACATCCAACGCTAATACCGGCATACAGGAAGCACCACTACCTTCATTAATAGCGCTATGCATTACAACCATTGGCTGCCTGGTTTTATTTATCTATCCGCAGCCACTGTTTGAACTCGCCAGTAATATTTTGTCAATTGGAGATGTCACAAATGAATGAAGCCGATAACAAGCACTGGCTGGTGAGACCTGAGACCATACGTTGGCTGTGGCGGGGAGGCATCGTGTTACTGGCTATGGTGACACTGGCTGACTTTTTTATTCACACGCATTCCAGCTTCCAGATCGACGGCAGCTTTGGCTTTTATTCCTGGTATGGATTCATCGTCTGCGTTGCCATGGTTCTGTTTGCAAAAGCCCTGGGCATTTTTCTGAAGCGCAAGGATACCTATTATGACGATGAGTGATTTCCCACCAGGCCTTATCTTGATCCTCGGTGCTTTCCTGCTGCCGATCGTGGCTCAGAGTATTCGTTCTGCACTCATCCTCGGTCTACCCGCACTGACACTTTGGCTAATATGGAACTTGCCTGAAGGCTCATTTGCAATAATGCCCTTGCTCGATTACCAGTTGACCCTGGTACGAAGCGACATGCTAAGCCGTATCTTCGCTACTATTTTTTCCATCATGACATTTGCCGGCGGATTATACGCACTGAAACAGGAGCGGTTGCTTGAACTGGCTGCCGTGTTTGTCTATGCCGGTAGCGCCATTGGCGCCGTCTTCGCCGGAGACCTGATCAGCCTGTTCATATTCTGGGAGATGATGGCACTGGCCTCTACCCTGGTGGTACTTTCTGCTGGCGGTACCTTGAGTTACCGGGTAGCAATACGTTATTTCCTGGTCCATGTGTTTGGCGGTTCGCTGTTATTGATCGGAATACTGGCACATATTCATGATGTCGGCTCCACTGCCTTCGTCGCAATGGAACTTAATTCATTTGGCAGTTACCTGATCCTGGCCGGATTCCTTATCAATGCAGCAGCACCTCCACTGTCAGCGTGGCTGGCTGATGCTTACCCTGAAGCATCTTATACGGGCACTGTATTTCTTTCTGCGTTTACCACCAAAGCTGCAGTATATGCCCTTCTGCGTGGTTTCCCGGGCACTGAAATTCTTATTTTCATCGGCATATTCATGATCTTTTACGGCATCATATACGCCCTGCTGGAAAATGATATGCGCCGCATCCTTGCTTACAGCATCGTCAACCAGGTGGGTTTCATGGTGACGGGTATCGGCATCGGTACCGAAATGGCACTAAATGGTGTCGCAGCACATGCCTTCACTCATATCATCTACAAGGCCTTGTTACTCATGTCTGCAGGCTCCGTTCTTTACATGACAGGCAAACGTAAATGCACCGATCTGGGCGGCTTATTTCAGAGTATGCCTGTCACCACCGCATGCGGCATCATTGGTGCATTATCGATCTCCTCATTCCCTCTCACTTCTGGTTTCATCAGCAAATCGATGATCAGTCAATCTGCCGCAGATGAGAGCTTTATTTTTGTCTGGTTTATGTTACTTGCTGCCTCGGCAGGCGTATTTCTTCACGCCGGCATTAAATTTCCCTGGTTTGTTTTCTATCAGAAAGATTCAGGTCTACGACCACCTGACCCACCCTGGAATATGCAACTGGCTATGATTTTATTTGCGGGTTTATGTATCGGTTTAGGCATATGGCCAGAATACCTGTACGCCATGCTTCCCTATACTGTCTCCTATGAACCCTATACCGTACCGCATGTGGTTAACATGCTGCAGCTGTTACTGTTCTCAGGTTTTGCTTTTTTTATCATGCTGCCATTGATGAAGCGAACCTTGACCATCACCCTGGACTTCGACTGGCTTTATCGCCGGGCAATGCCAAAGGTATTACAACGAATGTTTGCCAGCCTATGGAGAACCGACCAGGCATTTCGTCAGGCATCGCTTACGATACTGGACAGTGGCCTGACTTCGCTAGCGCGAAGACATGAAGGTGTTAGCCGTTTACTGTCACGTACTTATCCTGCAGGCAGCATGGTTATGTGGGTGGCAGTGATTCTGGCAGCGTATTTATTCCTGAGCTTTATTACGCATTAATATAATCGCAACTGTAGGAGCGCTTTTCAAAGCGCGAATTTCTATCAGCTTACACCCTCATCAATTCAGAATAAATTACACGACTGGCCACTTCAGGCCAGCAACGGATGTTCAAGATAAATAAAAAAGGCCCTTTACCGAAGTAAAGGGCCTACCATTAATAACTACTTAGGAGGGTATAGTTATTCTATGATTTCTTCCTTGCTATAGACTTCATAGATAGCCAGTTTCTTCAGTGTCGAAGCAGGTAGCGCTGTGTTCAGGAAGCCGTCAGCAGCGGTTGGGAACTTGCCGTTTGCGCCTTTCTTCAAATAGTACACCTTGTATTTCACTGTTAATGGGAATGCCGCATCTTCAGTGTCATATTCGATGCTGTACTTTTCTTTTTCGTTTGGTTTGAAACGATTATCAGTTGCGATATTCGAATCGAAACCTGGACGAACCACATGACTACCGTCTGTTGCACGCTTACCAGTCTCACGGCCGTAGATACGGGTGAAATGCTCAGCGGTGCCTTCGATATCGGTGATCTTCTTGGACGTGGTAACACCTTTGACTGCCCAGACACCTGGTGCGGTTTCAACGGCTGTACTAGCAGTCACAGTCGCATCAGGAGATACCCAGTCGAACAGCGTCTGATCCATGAACTGACTGTTCACTCGCTCGCCTTTCCTGGAGAGATCCGGGCCATATCCCTGGATAACGACATCACTGCCTTTTTTGTACTTGACTTTGACTTCATCAAAACCGTCCATGATGGTATCGCCTTCCAGCACAGCAACCTGGTTAGTCACAGATTTAAACCTGGACTTACCTTTCGCTTTCTTGAATGAAAGCTTGTCGCCATTAGCATCGGTAACGACAACACGTGTCAGCACGCGACGCATAGGATGCGCGCCCGGGAACATATGTGCAGTTTTGTTAAGTAAGGAAGTCTTGACGGTTAGTTTCCTGTCTTTTTTACCTTTCTTATCATGTCCATGGCTTTTACCACTGATCTTCGCAGACATTTTAGATTCGAAGCCTGTCTTAATCTTGGTCAGACCAAAGTCAGCCTTGTTAGCACCCATGAAGGCATGGTTGTTGAAGTAACCTTCGGCAACCGGACCTTCTGTACCGCCATCTGATGGTGGCAGGAAGTGCTCAGTTAAACTCGGATTATCAGCTAATGTGAACAGCGTATCAGGCTGATCCCACTGATGCAGTATGGTTACAGCTTCACCATTTTTCTCGGTAAGCGGTTCCATATGACAACGCTGACATTTGGGCGATGTCTTGGTATCTTCGTAGTTATTACCAACACCGTCACTCATCGCTGTCCATGTGCTGCATAGCTCGAGGAACTGATCAGGATTATCACCAGCAGCCTGTACACCTGGTTCACCGTTAGACTCAGGATTGAGCGCCAGTGAAGAACGCTGGTGACATGACAGACACAGTGACTTGCCGTAGGCAGCAAACTGGTGCCTGGATTCGAACTTGTCGCCATGCTCTGCATCAACCGCAGCCACGAAGTCAGCTTTAACTAAAGCCTCACGGTCAGACACATCATCATCACGGCTATTTTCCAGGCCGGTGATACCGAATGGGCCATAATAAGGACCGCCGGTGTAGTGACATTCTTTATCGCCGTCACCGTTCTCATCATCAGGATCATTACAACCAGTCGGCGTGCTCTTTATGGTGTGACGGCCATCAGCGGCTTTAGCTATATCATATTCAGCCGCTTCTTTAGGTGTATCACCCGTATCAACATACTTCTCTGGACCGATCAACGCGAAGAATGCGTTCATGTCTAGCGTACTTGCATCTGGGCTATAGAAAAGCGTATCACCCGCATTGCGTACCACGGGACCGATAGGCCCCATCTTCATCGGATTCTTAAGCGTGTACTGTCCGAGGTCACCATCTGTATCGTTCATCATGCGAACGGTTTCCACACTGTGACAGTATGCACAGTTGACGCCTTCACGGTTATGGCTGTTACCAATGTGATAATCCACGGTATAGACCTTACCGGTCCTGGCCATAGAAACGACTGTTGCTTCCTGCGCAGGATCGTAAGCTGGTGTCGTACCGGCCAGATTACTCTGCAGTGCTTTGGCATCTGCATAGGCATTCGGATCTACATTCTGGTCACCGACTTCAGTCAGAGTAACCTTGTAGTCGCCAGAATAATAAGCGGTAGGCGCATGACACTTGATACATACCTGACTCGTTTTCTGCATCGTGGCTACTTTATATTCACCAGTAGGACCGAGAGCGCCGATCTTGCTCGCCTGTAATCTCAGGAAATCCTGGTACTTGGACTGGAAGATCGGGTCTTCCCATGACTTGGCGTGCATGGAGGTCTTCCAGGTATCGTATAAATCGTTATGGCAGTGCTGACATTTCTGTTCAGCACTATCAAACAATGTGTGTTGGTAGCCAGTATTTGCGATAACCTCCGCATCTCCTGGTCCTGCCAGCTCAGTACGTCCACCATCTGCAAGACTGACCTGCGTGAGTAGCAGGCATATTCCCGCCAGGAATAAACCCTCTAAAAATTTTTTCATTTCATCCTCCAGCCCGAAGGCCGCCTTTTGTAGCAGTTATTTTTACACCGTGGATTTTTATTCAAAACACTGCCAGACAGCTAGTACTTTGTTCGTTCATTTTCGTTCATATTAGAAAAATCAAATATAGATTCCATATAAATCAATAGCTTGCAGACAGGCATCAAAATCGAGCAAGCATCAGTGTAAATATCATCCTTCGTAAAAAAATTCACCTGTAGCAGAATCTCATACTCTCCTTACTACAACGTGTCACAGGAATGATGCAGACGGGAAATCTAAATGCAGCACGCTTGCTGGATAGCAGTGGCGAACAGACGATAAAAAATACTTAAAAGCGTAGTCACTTCTACTATACAAATTAGATTAATGACGTGATAAGGTGCGCGCCATGAATTTTGCCGCCGTTACTGTTTCAATTAAAAATCTTTGTTTTCTGCTAGCCAGCCTTGCTATATTTCTTGGCACCTTGCCTGCTCACGCCATTGTCAGCATGGAAGATGTGCACCTGGGTAAACCTGTTGCCGGCTTTAGCGGTTTTTTTGATCTTGACCTTAGTAACGAGAGCGGTAATACGGACCAAAAAGGCGCCGCGTCAGGTGTGAAATTGCAATGGTCTAAAGACAGGATCACTGATTTCATCCTGATAAACTATGAATACGGTGAAACTGACGGGCTGAAAAATAAAAACAAGGGGTTTGCCCATTTTCGTCATATCAACCAGTTCAAGCCTAAATTCGCCTGGGAAGGATTTAGCCAGTTCTCCTCCAATGAATTTACCAATTTAACCCTGCGCGCACTGCTTGGCGGTGGCGCACGATTAACCCTTAGTGAAATTGATGATCGCCATACTTTTTTACTTGGCCTTGGTTTGTTTTATGAGTATGAAAAGATTAAAACGATATACCCTGAAGAGAAACAGTCAGAAAGTGTAATACGCGCCAACACTTACCTGGTTTTCAAGTTCCACTTCAATGATCACGTGTCGTTAGTAAGCTCAACTTATTATCAGCCAAGCCTGAAACAATTCGCTGATTTTCGTGTTGTTGAAGATCTGTCGCTGGTAAGCAGCTTGACTGACAATACTGCTTTAAAAGTAGGCATAGATATTGCTCATGACAGTGAACCGCCACGCGACATTAAAAGAACAGATACCTCATTGAAAATAGGCATATCAATCAGTTTCTGATAGAACATGCTGCTAAAAAAATAACGGGATCAGGTCTTTTCTACCCCCGTACTTTTCTATTTTATTTGTGACACAGGCCGACTATGAAGCGATGAGATCCATTGCGCTTTCACCTTCAATTGTGTATTTTGTGCAGTTATAAATAGAAATCTATTTTGAGTTACCTATAAATGATAAATCTTCATGCAATAACTTCTCGCTTTCAAAGAATGATGTTTTTCTGTATCGCGACACTGTTTTCATCGATCTTATCTGCCGAGCAAAAACCCTATGCGCCAGAAACTATTCAGGATGTAACCGTCGTTACAGCTGAACAGGTGATTGATATGATCCTTGCTGATCCGGAGCTGATCGTGATCGATTCACGAAAAAAATCCGAATACACGAAAGGGCATATTGAAGGCGCAATCAACCTGCTGAATACCAGGCTGCAGCGCTCGGATCTTGAACAGCTCACACTGGAAAAATCCAGAGCTATGCTTTTTTACTGTAATGGTCTGCGTTGCCTCAGGAGCAGCGACTCGATCAAAAAAGCGAAGAGCTGGGGTTACACAAATTTGATCTGGTTCCGCGGCGGCTGGAAGGAGTGGACAGAAAAGCGTCTGCCTGTTATCACTGAGTGATAGTTTAAATAAATGCAGTACAACCCCGTTGAAGTAATATTCTCTTAATGAAGATCGAATCGCTTTCAATTAAATCCTCAACCATCGCGATATTCAGCATGATTGGCCTTATCGCCATCATCCTTTCCCTGTCGGCGGGCACCTACTTCAAACAGACAGCGCTGAATGCGCAGGTTAACAGTCTGTCCCGTGTGATCGAAGTTGCTGCGCAGGAGATAATTGAGAAAGTGAGGAACCATAGCTTCGATATGGGGACAAAACTGGGGCACAGCAGGGAACTGATTTCTACCGTCAAGTCTTCGACCCGAATGATCAATGTGGCTGTGAATAAAAAAATCCTGGTTAAGCTGCTCGATGATCCGTTTGTAAATGGTTTTGTCGGCTTTTCTGAAATCGATCTGAAAAAGATCAGGGTCTATGACCTCAAGCTGGAACTCATCGCCGAGAGCAGCGCCGGCAGTAAGAACATTGATGACGGACTGCCTGCTCATATCGTTAAACGTTTCACCAATAGAAATCCTTCTGATCGCCTGAAAGCGGTGGATGCCATGTGGATATCCGAGCAAGGCCCGTTATTTTCGACACTGGTGCCGCTTGGCGGCCTGCGTCCTGTGGGCTATCTGGAAATAGTCGTAGACCCGGTGTTCAATCTTCCGGGTATCAGTAATATCACAAAAACCCCTGTCAGCATCTTCTCCATTTCAGGGCATCAGCTCAATTCCATTTCGCTGGAAATCACCGGCGGTCACCTGCCCGTTGAGTTCACCTTACTGGCCTCTGATGGCACGCCCGCCTACCGCATCGTCGGCCATGAAAACATAGACGAACTGACAAAACAAATGGAAAGAACACAGACTGTAACCATCAGCAGTTTTCTGTTGCTGTCGCTCAGTAGCCTGTTATTTGCGCTATGGCTGTTCAATAAATTTCTGTTTATACCCGTCAGCCGCATGATTAAAGACATGGAGCAGATTACACACGGCAAACTCGAGTTGACGGTTAACAATAAAGGGCTGAGGGATTTTCACATCCTGGCCGATGCATTCAATTCCATGACTGACCAGGTAAGGATGCGGACTAATGATCTGCAGCGATTACTCGACCTGGATGACAATGCATTGATGTGTTTTGATCAGGATAACGACGCTGTCTATTTCAACAAAGGTGCTACCAGCTTATTCGGCTACAGCAAAGATGAGATCGTCGATCTGGATATCGCTGACCTGATTACGGATGATATCCACACCACCATAAAAAATGCGGCCGGGTCGGATGAGGTTCAGCAGGGCAAGCTGCGAGCTCAGCTTAGCTGTAAGAATAAAGACGGTAACGTATTTCAGAGCGACGCCATCATTAATACCATCGATGTACTGGGACACAGCGGTATTGCGATAGCCTTATCCGCTTTACCGGATGCAGCGCATGATACCTCCTCGCAAAGTGATCAGCGGCTGGATGCTGTCGAGCAAACACTGAGCAGTCTTCTGGCCTTTGCCAAAGACAACCCGGGGGTCATGTCAGGTATACAGCAGCAGGTGATGTCGGGTTCTGCGGGAGCCGCTTCTGACGCCCAAAAAATAGTTATACGACAGCAGGTTGTCAGTATCATGAATCTTGCGTTGGCCTGCTGGGAGCATGATATAGGCAAGACCAAACTGGAGCTGGCAGAAGAAAGTAAAATCTGGCCGGTCTACATGGACAAATCAACACCGACCACCCGTACCCTGGATAAATATCTGAATATCGATTTATGCCCAAAGAACCCGCGTAGCCAGAGAGTCATCGATACGGCTGAATTCGTACTGCGAAAAATGAAAAATTCCAGCACGGATAAATGCCAGGCACTAAAAGAAGGACTGGACACTTTCCGGCACCTGGTATCCGGCGTCAGGTCAAAATGACATAAAGCAAAACTTTATGTCATAGTTAGGATCTGTAATCTTTTAATATTCAGCCTGATTTGGCCATCCTGTAATGACAGAACACACTAATATAGACGATAAAAATATTCACCAGCTTGAAGCCACCACCGAATTGCTCAATAACGCTATCGCTCACATTGGCCAGGTGATCCTGGGTAAAAACAAGCAGATCAAACTGGCACTCACCTGTTTGCTGGCCAAAGGCCATTGCCTGATCGAAGACCAGCCCGGCGTCGGTAAAACCACGCTGGCACATACCATGGCGCAGGTCATGGGCCTGGAATTTCACCGCATACAGTTTACCAGCGACCTGTTGCCAGCTGATGTTCTTGGTGTATCGGTATTTAACCGCGAGCTGTCGCAATTTGAATTTCATCCCGGCCCTATCTTTTCTCATTTTATCCTCGCCGATGAAATCAACCGCGCCACCCCTAAAACACAGAGTGCGCTGCTAGAGGCCATGGAAGAACATCAGGTCACGGTGGAAGGCGAAACACGTGAATTGCCAGATCCGTTTTTTGTTATCGCCACACAGAACCCCACACACCAGATCGGCACCTACCCGCTGCCTGAATCACAGCTCGACCGCTTCCTGATGCGCATCGATCTGGGTTATCCCGATAAGGATGCTGAACGCCAGCTGCTCGAAGGCGAGGACCGGCGAAGCATCATCAAAAAACTGAAGCCCTTATTCGACAAAGAGCAGTTATTCCGGGTACAGAATCTTGCATCATCATTACATGTGTCACCGGCAATACTCGATTACATACAGGCCATTCTTGAATTCACCCGGCAGTCCAGTGCGTTTGAGTTTGGCCTGTCACCACGCGGCGGCCTGGCACTGTTAAACGCTGCCAGGGCCTATGCATTAATCGACGGCCAGAAATATGTACTGCCAGAACATGTGCAGGCCATTCTGCCGGCAGTGGTCAATCATCGACTGCCGATACTCATGGACACTGGCTCCAGACAACTGGCGTCTGCCGCGCAGCACATAATAGAGTCGACCAGCATCTCCTAATGTCAGCACTGATCAAAAACGTGATCAGCGCTTTTCGCCTGCCTGCACTATGGCCGGATTTCAAACGCAAACCCGTATTCAAATTTATTTCAAAACGCAGCGGGCCTTTTGATGGTGAAGTGACTTTAAGTCGTGACCGGGTCTACATCATACCGACAAAAGCAGGATTGATTTTTGCTGCATTACTGTTCACGCTTTTAATCGGCTCCATTAATTATGAAAAAAACCTGGGATTCATCCTGACCTTTCTACTGGCCGGTGTCGGTAATATTTTATTACTATCCACCTGGCGTAATATCGCAGGGCTGAAACTTAAAGGCGGTGATGCCGCTTCTGTTTTCGCAGGCGAAGAAGCCAGCTTCGGTGTACAGCTGGTCAACCACCAGCTATACGACCGTTCTTCTATCGCAATCAGTCAGCATGGTATCGAGCAGGACATCGTTGACTGTGCAGCCAACAGTAATCAGCTTATTCGTTTTAAAGTAGCGACAATAAAACGCGGACAGCTGGATGCTGGACGTTTTCGGATCTATACCGAATTCCCATCCGGTCTATTCATCGCCTGGACATGGGCCGACCTTTCGATGTCATGCATTGTTTATCCGGCACCGGATGACAGCATCGAGCTACCTGTCTTTGATCACAGTGAGAGCGGTGAAATCGATACTGCAGGACGGGGAATGGATAACTTCAGCCATCTCAGAAAATATCATCATGGCGACAACATCAAAAGTATATCCTGGAAGGCCGCGGCAAAAACCGATGAGTTATTCAGTAAACAGTTTATTGGCGCCAAACCTGTCAGCAACTGGATCGACTGGAATGAAATACCCGCCAGCGATACCGAACAACGACTGTCGAAGATGACCGCACTGATCATCCATGCAGAAGCCAATAACCAGTGTTACGGCATCAGGCTACCGGGAAAACAGATTCCGCCTGATAGCGGAAGCAAACATTTCAAGCACTGCCTGACAACACTGGCATTGTATTAAAATCCCTATGCGACACGGCACATAACCCGACGTGAACATTGCGACAGATAAACCAGAAAGAAATATCCTGACCTCATTGCTGGTCGGCATACACCTCTCTGCCCTGCCGCTTTATCCAGGCATGCCTGTTAGCATCATCCTGCTGTTAGCCGCATTGAGCCTGTGGCAGATTTATATAATAAAACATGGTCAGAAAAATCCCGGAAAGATAATACAACTATTCATTATTTTTATATCTTTCCTGATCGTGCTGTATTCCTATGGTCACATTTTTGGCCAGCAGCCAGGAATCGCGCTGGTAACCCTGATGACACTGCTGAAGCTTTTCGAAACAAAAAGTCATAGAGACTGCTACATCATTATCTACAGCGCTTTTTTTATTATCGCCAGCAACTTTTTCCATTCACAGTCGGTCTGGCTGATCCTGTATGTATTCTGTGTTGTTGTCGCACTGCTAACTATAATGATCGCGCTCAGCGACAGGTTAAAAACCGTACCCCTGAAAAACCGTTTCAAACTGGCGACACGTTTTGTTGTTTATGCGATGCCACTAATGCTTGTACTGTTTTTTCTGTTCCCGCGAATTCCGGGGCCGTTATGGGGTTTGCCTGAGGATGCTTTTTCCGGCCAGACCGGGTTGAGCGAAGAGATGTCACCCGGCAGCATTAATCGCCTGATCAGTTCATCAGCGATCGCTTTTCGCGTCAACTTTGAAAACGATATCCCGGAACATAATAAACGCTACTGGCGCGGCGCCGTTCTGCCTTTATACGATGGCAGGACATGGCGGCGCGATGATGCACCTGCCAGCGCAAAGGCAAACATCCGATACAATGAAAAATCTGAAGAAAATTTTCGTTACACGGTGACACTCGAACCCACAAACATGAACTGGCTGCTCAGCCTGGAATACCCCGAATCCGACAGTGACACGAACAGCCAGCATCAATATAAGATAAACCGCGAAGCGATGCTGCTCACCGCAAACAAGATAAACAATGTCATCAATTACACGGTTGCGTCACAGATCAACGCCAACAACCAGGCACTGTTCGAACAGGAAAGTTATAAGAACCGTCTTCTACCTGTGCAGTTAAACCCCCGAACAGTCACATTAGCAGGACAACTGCTGCAGTCCTCAGGCTTCGACAATCAACGCTATATCAATAAGGTGCTGTCACATTTCAGGAACAATGAATTTACCTACACATTAAACCCGGACCTGCTGGGAGCTGACGCCATGGATGATTTCCTGTTCGAGAGCCGACGCGGATTCTGTGAACATTACGCCAGTGCTTTCACTTACCTCATGCGTGCAGCGGGCATTCCATCTCGTGTTGTCATCGGTTACCAGGGTGGCAAGATGAACCCGCTCGGCGATTACATGATAGTGCGTCAGTCCGATGCACATGCATGGTCCGAGGTCTGGCTCGACGGACAATGGCGACGCATCGATCCTACTGCTGCGGTGTCACCAGATCGTATCGAACAGGGTGTATTAAACGCCGGGCTGGAAAACAGCAGGCTGCCAATGTTACTGTTAACTAACAGCTCCCTGATCAGGAATGTCAGTTTCTTATACGACAGGTTCCAGAACAGCTGGAACCAGTGGGTCATCGGATTTAACCAGAAAAAACAGCAAGCGTTATTAAAGTCTCTCGGATTTGAAAACACCACAGCCTCAAACCTTATCTTACTGCTGGTCTTCTGCCTGACACTCAGCAGCTTAATCGTCGGCTGGTTTTTAATGACACACAACACCATCGAAAAAGACCGTGTTCAGCACTATTACAATTTATTTTGCATGAAACTGCAGCGCCACGGTATTCAACGGCAGCTGAGTGAAGGGCCTGTCGATTTCGAAAACCGCATCAATCATGAGCAAACGCTTTCAGAAAAAACCAAAAAAGACCTGGTCTTTATATTCAAAGCGTACCGGGCACTGCATTATGGAAACCAGTCAAATACCAACCTTGCCGATCACTTCATAAAAAAAATAAAAACATTCAAAATTCGAAAACAATAATACAGACGCTATCGATTCAATGGTGCTATTTTTATAAACGACTTAATTGGATTTTTTATAAAGTTTAAGGGGAAGTCGATTAGATTATCGAACGACTGCTTTGGACAACAACAGGCATAAAAACTTTTCACCGCAGAGGTCGCAGAGGTCGCTGAGAAAAAACAGAAACACATTAAAACGAAGGACTGCTTTCGGCTGTGACTTCAACCGGTCAACGCAACACATGCGTTAAATCGTCCTGCTGGTGTTTCAAACTCCAAGGTCTCACGCGGACGATCATTTAACGATTTAGCTAACAGGCGCGGCGCTTTTTGCCGTGTCCGGGTTAAGCGGCTTGTTAGGTTGGCAGCCGATAGGATTGTCTGTAGTGTTAAAGTATTTACTCTCGTTATTAAAGATTAGGTAGCGACCACCTTCTATTATTAATTCAGGATTATATTCGAGTAAGGTTAATTCATCATCACAGGTGTATGTGGCTAAAGGATCACCTAGAATTATTTTGACATCCTCAATACTTGCTCCAGATTTTATTTGTGAGGTATTTGAGTCATAAATTGACCTGGGTACCCAAATAGGTGATGTAACTATACCAATCGGTACAGCAACTATGAGTAATGCTGCTGACTCAGTTGCATCAGAAATAGAAGTGCATCCTTGCATATGGGTAATAAAAATAATTGTTAGTATGAATCGTTTAAGCATTAAGTAACCTAACAGTTAAATATACAGCGCCGCAAAACTCCTGAAATTAGGTAGATAGGCGGAAGCTCGGCTAACAGAGATATACAGTTCCGTATATCTCCCGATTATAGGGTGTTATACAGCCAATAATAGCTTCAAGCAATAATGCTACTGACAAAATATTTCCAATACAAGGGAAATATGTATTCAAGTAGATATTTACTAACAGTCCACTGTGGTTCGGAAGCAGCCATTCATGCGTTAACTGATATTAAAATAGAATAAATTCAGATGCACAGTAAACCCAAGTACAAGGTGACCATTCAGCGCAGCGGACCCGCCATTCATGTATAACGCCTTGTTAGACATCACGCATTAAATGATCAAAACCGGAATATTTCACCCCTGATAGCAATGCCATTTCACGATGCCAGGTCGCCAGATCATTTTTATTAAATTTATTTAAATCATCATGCCCACAGGCACGAGCCATAACCTGCATTAGCTCTACCGAGGCGTCGAAAAAATTATGCAGCTGCGTGGCAGACTTATCTATATTCAGTTTTTTCCGTAAATCTTCTTTTTGTGTGGCAATCCCTGCAGGACAGTTATTTGTATTGCACATTCTTGCTGCAACACAGCCTATTGCCTGCATCGCACTATTAGAAATAGCTATACCGTCTGCACCCAGGGCCAGGGCTTTTACGAAATCGACTGGCACACGCAAACCACCTGTAATAATAAGCGTGACACGACCACTTGCACCCTGTTCATCAAGGTAGCGTCGGGCTCGCGCCAGTGCAGGAATGGTCGGCACACTGATATGGTTTCTGAACATTTCAGGAGCAGCACCGGTACCACCACCACGGCCGTCCAGTATTATATAGTCAGCACTGGCATCGAGCGCAAATTGTATGTCTTGTTCAATATGATTTGCACTAAGCTTAAATCCAACAGGGATGCCGCCAGTTATTTCTCTAACACGATCCGCAAAATTTTTAAAATCTGATACTGTTGATAGATCTTTAAAGGTAGGTGGTGATATTGCAGGTTCACCTTCAGGTATTCCTCTAACCTGGGATATTTTACCTACATTTTTATTACCAGGCAGGTGACCGCCCGTGCCAGTTTTCGCACCTTGTCCACCTTTAAAGTGAAATGCCTGTACCTTTTTTAACAGTTCTTCTTTGTAGCCAAATTTTGCACTGGCAAGTTCATAAAAATATCGAGAATTCGCTGCCTGTTCTTCAGGTAACATTCCGCCTTCACCTGAACAAATACCTGTCCCGGAAAGCTCAGCACCCCTGGCTAAGGCAATTTTTGCTTCTTCTGATAAAGAACCAAAACTCATATCAGAAACAAACAGGGGAATTTTTAATGTTAAAGGTTTCCTGGCTTCAGGCCCAATAATCAGTTCTGTAGTAACGGCATTATCTTCCATTAAAGGTTTAGTTGCCATTTGAGCGACCATGATTTGAAGCGCATCCCAATGCGGCAATTCATGACGCGGAACACCCATCGACGTCATTGCGCCGTGGTGGCCTAATTTAGACAAGCCTTCCCTGGCTAGCTGATGAATAAATTCGACTGTTGGTTCGGCTTCTGTGGCAACTGCCACGGGAACATCAGATTCCTGAGGTTTTAATCCCGGTCCCTCCTTGCCTACCTGGTCATCACTAAACTGCTTATGTGAGCCATCACAAAATGGTGTGTTGCCGGTATGTTTACATGCACATAAATAAGCATCACCATCTTCCTCTGAAACGATTACTCTTGGATTGAACGATGTTCCAACATGTGAGCCATCACAAAATGGCTGACTTTTAGATTTACCACAGGTACAAAAATGATATTCCTGCCCTTTAGAAAGACTTACTTTAACGGGTTTGTTATCCGCGACGATTGGCTTGTTCATATTTTCTCCATGAAGACACTTATGGTTTATCCTGCGCTCTACTTATTATGATTTTGATCCAAAGGTCATGCGGTTAAGGACGTCATCTTTAGCAATAAAGTGATGATAGATCGCTGCACCGGCATGGCCGATCACTGCAACTACCAGAACTATCCAGATATAACCATGTGCCTCACGAAGCAACTTTGCAATCTCGATATTTTTTTCAATTAATACAGGAAAATCAATTATACCAAACAGGCTGGCTGGATAACCAAACGCCTGAGTCATTAATATTCCAGACAATGGCTGGGCAAACATCAAAGCATATAAAAGCCAGTGCATGGCGTTGGCAAGGAGAGCCTGCTTAGCGGATGTGCCATCTGGCTGTTTTGGGGTTTCATTCATTAAAATCATCGAGAAAAAAACATTTCTACAATCCTGCCGTGTCTTTACTTGTTAAACTCTACGCTTATATGACCTTTTTGCCCTCGAAAAATATTTTACCGATGCTTGGTTTCGTTGCCAGCTTTACAGCTGTTAGCCAAAGCCACGCAGAGGTCGCCATTACGCAGTGCCTTAGCCGTGAACTGGAAACTGCCAGTGATGCAGAGACACTTGGTGAGGTACGTGAGCGCTGCAACTTTGAACAAAACCTCAAACAGCATCCGGATGCCACACCACCATCTTCAGGAAGATCCATTGTCGACGAACGCCTAAGACACGAATCTGCCGTGGCAACAAACCCCTGGGTAATCACTCCGCATCGCCCCAATTACCTGCTGCCACTGACCTATAACAGCAGTGTAAATAACGCCCCCTTTGAGTCGTTTAATGAAGAATTTAAAACAACCGAGGTCAAATTCCAGATCAGTTTCAAATTCCCGGTAATCCGAAACCTGTTCAGTAAACGCGCACATGTCTTCTTCGCCTATACCAATCAGTCTTACTGGCAACTCTACAGTGAAAACCTCTCAAGTCCTTTTCGTGAAACCAGCCATGAACCGGAAATCTTTCTTTTAATAAGGAATGACTGGGAAATTTTTGGATGGCGAAACTCTGCTTTTTTATTTGGCTACCTTCACCAGTCCAATGGCCGACCAGTACCACTTTCGCGTAGCTGGAATCGTCTCTACGCTACATTTGTTTTTGATCGGGGCAACTGGTTAGTGAGCTTCAAACCCTGGCTTCGAATCTGGGAGAAGGATAAAACCGATCCACTGGAGGCCGATGGCGATGACAACCCCGATATACTCGATTTCATGGGTTATGCAGAAACCAGGCTCATGTACAAAAAAAACAACCGCGTGTTCACAATAATGTCTCGCAACAACCTTAGTTCCGATGGATTAGGCGCAATCGAACTGACTTACAGTTTCACGCTTTATGCCAATTTGAAAGGTTATGTACAATATTTCAACGGCTATGGAGAAAGCCTGATCGACTATAACGCCCGCAGCAATCGTATCGGAATAGGCATTGCAATCAGCGACTGGTTGTAAATAAAACAGTACTTATTTGCCCTGGCTTCAGCACATGATTATTTACTCACACGCTTATAATCAGCCGGCACCTCAAAAATACTGTCATGCTCATATTTTATAGCCGCGCTGGTGACCTCATAGTCGTAACGTAAAATAGGTTCGTCAGGGTTTGGCAAAAACATCTCTGCCGCCTTATCACTCGCCATATCAGATGCTGTTTTGGCCATCGAATCTAAGGGGTTCATCCAGTCAAACCCCTGCTTTTTCTTCGCTGTTTGCGGTTCGACACAGGCTTTTCTATCCAGATACCATTCGACTTTGGTTGCCATCGAGTGACCTTTTACCTTGGCCATTTCGGCCGCTATATTTTTAGCCCATTTACTGTTGCTCAGGTTACCGGTGAAAGTTGATAATACGGCAATAATTTCTTCCGGCATGACAGCCATCAATGCATTTTTATCCTTTTTTATTTTTTTCAGGTAAGCCTTATCCGCCTTTTCATTCATCGCCCAGACTTCTTTCATATCTGCATTAGGTGTGGCATTCCACATAACGATCTGCAGACGATTACTGTCTTTTCTACCCTTATCGTCCTTATACTCCACTACCCAGTCCGCCTGATATTGCTTGCTCTTATGGCCTGCAATCACGCGTGATTTACCGGTATCGATTACCTTGAAACTATTCTTGCTGACCTTGATCGGACATGCTGATGCCTGTTGATTATTCGGATCATAATCAAACGGCTGGCCTCCTTCTTTTCCACCGTCCTGTTTAGGATCGTATTTCGTCGACTCGGGTCTGATGCAACCTGCGAGCGGACACTCGGTATAGGTTTTGTTTCCGTCATCATCGGTCAAGGTCCAACGGATATCTCTGTCCATACGAAATATGACGGTATCACCGGAGTTACCAAAAAACTGTCGCGCCATCCATGAGTCATACTCACGTTTTGTCGACATCAGGCGACGATCTTCACGGGTGTAAGCCGATTCTGTAAATGTAGCATCCGGAATAACAAAGCCACTAACTGCACCCTTAGCTGTAAAGACCGCAGTAGGATTTTTCATCGAATTATCAACTACCGGTTGTTTTGAAGCGCAACTGGCTAACAAGACCACTACAAAACATACTGTTATATTTTTCATCATATACTCCCTTTATTTAAAATTTATTTGCTACAGGAAACAATTATCAGTCTACACGTAAATTTTTACAAATCTGTCGCCTGCTTCACATAGATGCAAACTGTAATCCTTCCAGACCCGCCATTTACTGACCTTTGCGGTGTTGCCGATTCTTGATAACAACTTTACGGGTGATAGCGAAAAGCCACGTATACTGTGGCTTTCAGCTCTGCCTGCTTAATCTGCAGCCGATGAAACAGCTAAACACTCGAACGAGATTTCCAGACAGGCAGAAACTAAGTCAAAAATTCAGGCTGAAGCAGAATAATAATTTAGCAGACAGCAGTACAACATAGAGTAAAATGCAAGCTTCGTACCATTAACCATAACTTGTAAGAGTTAATATTTAAAATGAAGTTAAATCTGAAGAGTTATTTATCACTATTTATTGTTCTCGGCCTGGCGATCGTTATCGCCATTATCATGGTCAAATCAAAGCCTTCAATACAGCATGTGGCGACAGAAATGCCAAGCAAGGCGGTGGAAATCATTACCGCCAGAGAAATCCCGTTCAGTACCCGTGTTACCGCTTACGGTAATGTTGAACCTGCTATCACGCTAAACAGCACAGCAGAAGTCAGCGGTAAGATCAGTTATGTACACCCAAACCTAAAAGCAGGTGAAACCATCCCTGCGGGCACCGTGGTAGTGCGTATCGATGCAAAAGACTATGCCCTCTCATTAAAACAAACCGAGGCTGACCTGGATGCCAGCTACTCTTCTTTGAAAGAATTAGACGAAGAGGAAAAATCTACTCTGCGCTCATTGAAACTGGCACAGAAGAATCTCAAAGTTGGCGAAGCTGAGTACGCGCGAATTAAAGATGTTTATGATCGAAAGGTCGTAACAAAGTCCGCCCTTGATGCAGAAGAGCAGAAAGAGATCCAGTTGCGGCAGCAGGTAGAAGAATTGCAGGGCAAAATGAACAGCTACGAAAGCCGCCGGCAATCCGTTAAATCACAGATCGCGCGTGCAGAGCAGGAAGTGCAGAATCGGGAAACTATTCTTGGTCGCACCGAAATTACTCTGCCTTTCGATGCACGCATCGGAGATGTAAGCATTGATAAAAATGAGTTTGTCGCCGTCGGTTCGCCACTGTTTGAAGCCATTGACCTCAAAGGGGTAGAAATCACTGCGCAGCTGCCCCTGGACTCCATGCGCAAACTGGTTAGCCACCTGGAAGGAACGTCCAACAGCAATGAACAGATAATCCGCACTGGTGGACGAATAAACGACAGCCTGCACTTAAGCACCAAAGTGCGTCTCAACAATATGCCCCTGGCCGTATGGGATGCGCGGGTATTACGCATCAGTGATTCCATCGATGCTACACGTCAGACCCTGGGTTTAGTGGTCGGTGTGGATGACCCCTACGAGAAAATCATTCCCGGTAAACGGCCACCGCTTATCAAAGGCATGTATACCGCGGTCGATATTTATGCGCCGGCACGCCCCGCCATGGTAGTGCCGCGCAAAGCGGTACACCAGGGGCGTGTGTATATCGCTAACAGTGACAACAGGCTGGAGATTCGTCCGGTAGATATCCAGTTAATACAGGGCGACATTGTGGTGATCCGCAGCGGCATCGATCCGGGTGAAAGCGTCATTATCACCGATCTGATTCCGGTTATCGAAGGCATGCCTTTAACGATAACCCCGGCTCTCGACTTTGAAACAGAAATGAAAAAACGTGCCCTCGGCGCAGATGTAGAGGGATAAAGCCATGATCCGTTTTTTCGCAGCGCATCCTACCGCTGCAAACATCCTGATGTTCATCATTGTGTTGCTGGGTTTTGCTTCTCTGCCCAGCCTTAACAAGGAAACCTTTCCGGAAATAAAACTCAATAAAGTACAGGTCACCGTGGCCTACCCGGGAGCCAGTGCCAGCGAAGTGGAAGAAGGCATCTGTAATCGCCTGGAAGACAGCACCGATGGCATCAGCTTTCTTGAAGAGCGCCGCTGTGAAGCACGTGACAATATTGGCATCATGGTACTGGATATGCAGGAGAGCGGTGACCTGCAGCAGTTCATCGATGATGTAAATTCGGCCATCGATGCTATCATCGACTTTCCCGAAGATGCCGAAGACCCGATTATTGCAGAGCTGGGTCGCACCACACCGATAGCCAGTGTCGCTATCAATGCCGAGCTGTCACAGCCGGAACTAAAAGCACTGGCGGAATATTACCGCGAACGTTTACTGGCGCTGCCGCAGGTGCCCATGGTGGATGTCAGCGGTTTTTCTACCCATGAATTCAGTGTACGCATCAAGGCGGAGTCGCTACGCCGCTATAAACTTAGCATTCAGGACATCGCCAGTTTAATCCAGCAACAGGCGGTTGATTTGCCTGCAGGTATACTGGAAGCTGAATTGCGCTCCTACCAGATTCGTGTCGAAAATGAACGTCGCAGTGAAGAAGAACTCGCCGACCTGGTAATACTGAATGACGTCAAAGGCGGCCAACTGCGACTAGGTGACATTGCCACCATAGTTAACGAATTTACCGACGAGGAAGTTCGCGTCGAACTCGATGGCCGTCCGGCGGCGCTGCTTAAGGTAAGCAAGAACACCAGTGATGATACCCTCACCGTATACAACGCGGTGAAAGATTTTGTTGACCGGGAAAATGCTATATTGCCCGAGTCCACCCGCCTGGTGATCACGCAGAACTCCGCCTCCATTGTGCAGGACCGCCTCAACCTGCTGCTCACCAATGGCTGGCAGGGACTGCTGCTGGCGACAATGACCCTGTTCATCTTTTTCAGCTGGCGTTACACCTTCTGGGTGGCACTGGGCCTGCCCATTTCATTTCTTGGCGGACTCATGGTGATGAGTGTGCTGGGCATTACTATTAACATGATATCAATGGTCGCCCTGCTGATGGCCATCGGTATATTAATGGACGATGCCATCGTCATTTCCGAAAGCATCGAACAGGAATACCGTCATGGAAAATTGCCACTGCAGGCCACGGTCGACGGCATTGCAAAAGTCGGCCGCGGCGTACTGTCATCTTTTGCTACCTCCGCCATGTTATTTGGCAGCCTGCTTTTTCTCAAAGGCGATATGGGACAGGTAATGGGCGTGCTGCCGGTGGTGTTGTTATCGGTACTCACCATAAGCCTGATTGAGGCTTTCCTGATTCTTCCACACCACCTTAAGCATTCACTGGAAAAACATAAGAACCAGTTTGATGCAAACGGGAACCAGGGCTGGCGTCACAAGTTTGAACTAAAATTTGATCAACTGCGCAATGAAGTCGGCAAACTGGCTGACACCGCTATTCAATACCGTTACTTTACCGTGGGCATGGCTTTCGCTTTACTCATTATTACCATCAGTATGTTTCCTGCCGGTTTCATAAAATTTAAAGCCTTTCCCGACCTGGAAGGCAATGTGCTGGAAGCACGTATTCTTATGCCGCAGGGGACACCGTTTGACCGCACCGAAGCCCTGGTAGCGCAATTACTGGACAGTTTGCAACAGGCTAACAACCTGCTGCCGGAAGAAGACGAAGGCGAATTAATCAAACACATCCAGGTGTTCTACAGCAGTAACGACGATGCCGGCGAAGAAGGCGCCCACCTGGCTACCATCAGCCTGGATTTACTGGACTCTGAAAAACGAAACACGTCATTAAATGAACTGCAACGCTTATGGCGGCAAACCACACCGGCTATTCCCGATGCCGTTTCCATTCAGTTCAAGGAACCCACCCTGGGGCCTGCCGGCCAGGCCATTTCCATCCGACTGCAGGGCAACGACCTGCAGCAATTGTCCAGTGCTTCCTGGGAACTGCAAACCTGGCTTAATGGTTACCCCGGTGTTTCTAATGTGATGGATGATCTGCGCCCGGGCAAACCCCAGTTTACCGTCAGCCTGCATCCGGGCTCACTGGCTTCCGGGCTGAATGCACAGCAGCTGGCTCAACAATTACGCGCCGCCTACCAGGGCGTGAAAGTGGACGAGGTTTACCAGGGACGTGAAGCTTATGAAATCAATGTCAAACTCGATACCGACCGGGAACACGCACTGCGTGATTTTGAACAGCTCAGCCTGTTCAACAACCAGGGTGTGGATATCCCGTTAAGCGCTATTGCCGATGTCAGTGATAAACGCGAGTTCTCAACCATCACCCGTATTAATCACCAGCGCACTGTTACCATCTCCGGTGACATTGATTCCGCAATAGCGAACACCAATGAAATTATTAACGATACCAGCAAGCGTTTTCTCAGTGAACTGCAACAGCGTTACCCGGGCCTGTACATCAGCCTGGAAGGCGAAGTAAAAAACAGTAAGGAAACCAACACCTCCGTGCTGACCGGTTTCATCCTGGGCATTTTTGGTGTCTATTTCCTGCTCAGTTTCCAGTTCAGAAACTACCGCGAACCCATAGTGGTGCTGATGAATATTCCGCTGGCACTAATCGGAGTGGTCTGGGGACACAAGCTCATGGGCCTGGATATCACCATGCCCAGCATGATTGGTTTTGTATCCCTGGCCGGTATCGTGGTAAACGACTCTATTTTATTAGTAGAGTACGTAAAACGCAGAAGCCGTGAAGGCATGGTACTACACGAAGCCGCAGGTCAGGCAGTGAGAGATCGTTTCCGCGCAATCTTTCTTACTTCGATTACAACGATTGCCGGCATGCTGCCGTTACTGTCTGAAACAAGTCTGCAGGCACAGGTTCTTATACCACTGGTAGCCAGCGTAGTATTTGGCATGATGTCATCGACGATATTGCTGTTACTGGTATTGCCAGCAGCCTATGCCATCATGGAAGACCTGGGAATCAGGGAAATAGAAGAAGATGAACTGATTAGTGAAGAGCCAACTTCAGCCTAAGCGAAAGCACCTGCTGCATATATACTTAGGCATCAATGCCGTTCATCATTTTCTCCTCACGCTATATTTAGCCTGAAAAATCAGCTGGTTGAATTTGCTGTTGATATGAGCAGATCCATCATTAGATCTGATGCGCCCAGATGCGGCGCTATTTTAATATCAATCTGCGGATACAATGGCTTTGTCTCATTGACGATCTCGGGAATATCTTCGATTACATGGCGCCCGGAGTTGAGAAAATACGGCAGCACAACTATCGATGTTGCACCATCATCGACACATTGCTTAATACCATCTGGAATCAATGTTTCCGCCAGCTCGAGAAACCCGGCGTGGATAATAGCGTACTGATCAGCACAGTTTTTTTTCAGCTTGTCTGCAAGTACCACGACTTCATCATTTGACTGCTGTCGTCGACTGCCGTGTGCGATAAGTAATAATGCTTTCATGTCTGTTCTCCTGTGAACTTTTATATTGTTATGAACTGATATATTGCTAAGAACTGATATATTGCTTGTATCGTTGCAAGGCATCATCTCGACTGCTGGCGAGGTCAACCATTGGCTGCGGGTAATCTAATTCAGCATGCCCCGGTACCCATCGATCAATATATTTAAACTTGTTATCAAAACGTTTGGTCTGCGTATTCGGATTGAACACCCGGTAATATGGCGCGGCGTCGACACCGCAACCGGCTACCCACTGCCACCCCATGCTGTTGTTCGCCAGGTCAGCATCGACCAGCGTATCCCAGAACCAGTTGGCACCATCCAGCCAGTTTATGCCGAGGTTCTTGGTCAGGAACGAACTCACAATCATACGTACACGATTATGCATCCAGCCTGTTTCCCACAGCTGTTTCATGCCGGCATCGATAATCGGCACACCTGTTTCACCTTTTGTCCAGGCATCGAAATCAGCGCTGTTGCTTCGCCAGAATTTTTTCTGGTAACGCGGGTTCATTGGTTTTGTTGCCGTTTCAGGAAAGTGCCAAAGTATGTTGTGGGCAAACTCTCGCCAGATCAACTGCTTGAGGAATACCTCAGCAGACTTCGTTGCGCCGGCATCACGCTCACCTTCGAGTAATGGCCACAATGCGAAATAGATCTGATGCGGTGTTATTTCACCGAAATGAAGATGGGGCGATAACCGCGAAGTTGCTTCGATCGAAGGTATGTCACGCTCAATCTCATAGTGATCAACCGCACCATCGATAAATGTATCGAGTAATTCATAGGCGTTATCTTCACCTGGCAACCAGTGTGACGTTAACTTTTCATGCCAGCCATTTTCATCAAGCAGAGCCAGTGAATTCAGTGGCAGGCCCGAATTCAGCGATACACTCTCAGGTATTTTTAAATCGTCAAGTTCAGAATGACTGTATTGCTGAGACAGTGAGACAGACAAAAGCGGCCGGATTTTTTTATAAAATGGCGTGTATACACGGTATGGCAACTGCTGGTTGTTTAACACCGTGCCCGGCGAATAAAACAGGCCAGAATCGAACGATACTACTTCGATCGCCTGTTCTGACTTTTTGTCTTTTAATTTTTTCTCAATCCTGGAATCGCGGTCAACAATGTGCTGTTCATACAGGCGGTTATAAACAAGGCTGTCGGCTTTACTCTCGGCGAGGATCTTCGGAATCAACTGTTCGCTGTTGCCACTATAAAAATGCAGTTTCAAACCTTTATCAGCCAGCTTTTTTTGCAGTGCTAACAGGCTATGGTGCAGCCACCAGCGAGACGCAGCGCCGGGTGCCCAGGGCTTTTCTTCCTCTGGCGAATGGATATAGACAGGAATTACCGCTGCACTATTTTCACACGCCCACTCCAGTGCAGCATTATCGTGAACACGCAGGTCACGCCTGAACCATAATACGGACCTTGCCTTACTCATTATAATATCCCGATGTTAATGTCTTCATCTGTTTCACTTCTGGTTCGTATTATTATTTACTAAAGGCTGGGATAATCGATTCCATTCGTTCCATCGCCATGACGTGATCTGAACCCAGCACGTGGGCACCAAGTGACTCCAGCCTGGCCTTGTGAACCTCTGATAACTCACCACCAAACATGAAAGGAACATTCATCGACTTGATGTTTTTCTTTAGTTCGGCATCAACTTCATCCGCCCACAAACCTGTCTTTGTTCCCGAAAGCAGCACGGCTGCCACATCGGTACGCTCGACGACTTTCAATAACTGCGAGGGCGGCATATCGGTTCCCAAATAAAGGATCCGATAGCCATGGCCAATAGCGGCGATACAAAATAACAGGATACCCAGCTCGTGGTATTCACCGGGCAGACATGAAACCAGTATCTTGTTACCGCGGCTGCGGCGCGACTCGTGGTGCAATCGTGCACCGAGCTTGTTTCGCAGAAAAGCAGAAAAAAAATGTTCCTCTGCGACGCCAGCATCCCTGTCCTGCCAACGATCTCCAAGCACCTGCAGCACAGGAATAATGACTTCCTGGGTCACCATGTCGACGGGGTAGATAGATAATGCTTCGTTATACGTCGCGTCCAGGTTTTGCTCATTGAAATTTTCGATCGATTTGAGCATACGCTGCTGATAGACCGCCCAGTGGCCTTCGACTTCGGCGCCGGCTGCAGCATTCAACTCCGGATTCTTGAGTATTCTGATAGCTTCACTGATGGTGTGGTTAGATTTTAATAATTTCACTATTTCTTTAACTAAATCAATATCTTCTCCACTATATAAACGGTGCCCTTTGGCCGTCCGATTTGGTTTTAACAGGCCATAACGTCGCTCCCAGGCCCGTAGCGTGGTGGTCGGTACACCGGTTAATTCAGATATTGCTCTAATCGGATAGTGATTCATTTTTATTCATATTCCTGTACAAGTTATACAAATTGTACAATAAAATACTTGTACAATACAGCTTTTTTTGTATAATACATGTACAAGTATTTCAAACGGGGTGTATAACAATGTCAAATTTCTCTGAAAAACCACAATTAGGTGTCAGCGCATGCCTGGCCAGCCAGGCGGTACGCTTCGATGGCGGTTTCATTACAAATCAATTCGTCAAAAATGAATGCTCATCGTTCTTCGACATTCACACTATATGCCCCGAGGTTGAGATGGGTCTCGGTATCCCGCGCCAGGTCATACAGTTACGTGACTTCGAAGGCGAGATAAGACTTGTTTACTCTAAAGACCCGGAAAAACAGATCACCCATGAAATGCGCGAGTTCTCGGAGCGAAAAGTAAAAAGCCTGCCGCCTCTGGATGGTTACATCTTCAAAAAAGATTCACCGAGTTGCGGCGTGCATAAAGTACCGGTAAAAAACAATAAATCAGGCATGAGAAAGCGCAATGGTATCGGGATTTTTGCGCAGGCATTCAAAGACCGGTATCCGCAGGTTCCTACCGAAGATGAAGGCCGCCTGAACGATAAAGGCATCCGTGAGAACTTTCTGGAACGAGTGTATGCCCATTATCGCTGGCGCCAGATCGCTGAATCAGAGAACCTTCTGAAATCATTCAGGGAATATCACAAGAACTACAAACTGATATTGATGGCAAAAGATAACAGCGCCTACCGCCAGCTTGGCCGTTTGGCCGCCTCTGTTAATAAAAATAATTTTAACGAAGTCAGCGAGCAATACTTTAGCCTGTTCATGCAGGCGATGTCGAAGGTCCCGTCTCACGGTCACCATATTAATGTGATGATGCATATACTCGGTTACCTGAAAGACCATCTAAATCAAAAAGACAAGGCTGAGCTGTTAGAATGGTTTGAAACCTACAGGGAAGAGCGCGTCGCCCGGGTTACACCGTTGATGCTGTTACAGCATCACTTCAACAGGCATCATAATGATTATATCGCTGAGCAGTATTACTTCTCACCTTTCCCGGGCAAGCTGATGCTACCTGTGTGACAGACATATTACACTAGAGCTAAATCGGAAAAAAAATGACTGCGTCAACTGTTGGTAGCGGCAAAAATATCGGTATCAATTCCGGTATTAATGAAGTCGCGCACCGTTTATCTATACGTTATGAAAGTAACTATGGTCAGCACTGCGACAACCTGTACATACAGCATGATAATTTGAACACTGTTATCGCAACACTGCCAGCAGTGATGAGAAACGATTTAGAATCATCAGCTGATAGCAGTGCAAAAACCTATGATTACATAAAAGGAAAGCTATACAATAATGATGACCAGGTACAGAGCATCAGCATCGCACTGGAGGACTTCATCCGGCATCCCGGACATAACATCGATATCGAACCACAATATGGACGCTTCTACCCGGCGACATTATTCAACTCTGAAAAGTTAGCCATCAGTAATGGTGTGTTCAACAGGATGATACCGATCCGTATCATCGATCTGATGTATAGAGAGCTAATGGTTAACACCAGCCACCCGTTGTCTGATTATAATACAACGCTGACTATCGAAAGAATCGAAAATAAACCCGATCAACTTTCCATTGAAGCGCCGTTACTTAATGCAAGACAAATTCCTGATTTCCTGACAGGCCCCGGCATGCAACTGCGTTACAACGATAAAGCCACAGACTTCTTCAGCGATGACGCATTTCAACGTACTGATGAAGCTGTAGATAGTGAATTTTACAATCAGCCAAGGCATATCAATCACCTGGACCAGGCTGCACAGAATCAACTGAAGTCTGTTTATAAAGACCTGATCCCGCCTCATTCGGAAATCCTTGACCTGATGTCCAGCATCAACTCACATATCGATGACGGATTGCAGAGAAAGAAAATCACCGGACTTGGCATGAACGAAGAAGAGCTCGCAGCCAATCCATGCCTGGATGAAACAGTCGTGCATGATATTAATCAGCAACAACTGCTGCCTTTTGATGATGCCAGTTTTGATATCGTCGTTTGCAGTTTATCGATTGAATATATCACGCAGCCGTCACAGTTATTCGATGAAATAGCCCGAATATTACGACCTGGCGGTAGATTTATTATCAGTTTTTCGAACCGATGGTTTCCTACCAAGGCCGTTCAGGTATGGAACAACCTGCATGATTTCGAACGCATCGGACTGGTGATGGAACACTTTATAGCGTCTGCGCATTTCGGTGATATAAACACCTGGTCACTTCGCGGAATACCCAGGCCGGCCAATGACAAATACAATATCCCGCTATCAGATCCCGTCTACGTGGTCTGGGCAGACAGAGAATAATCATGAATATATTACTTACAGGCTCAACAGGATTAATCGGCAGCGCTCTTAGCGAGCATCTCGGCAAGCAGGGACACAAAGTTTTTCCCCTGCACAGGAATCCTGAATCAGAAAAACCACACTACTGGTTCCCTGAAGAAAACCGCATACATCTCGATGATGAAATAAAACTGGATGCTGTCATCCATCTCGCCGGTGAAAATATCGCTGACTCTCGCTGGAACCAGAAAAAGAAAGACCGGATTTTAAACAGCCGGGTTCATGGTACCCGCCTGCTGGCCGAAGCCATTTCTAAACTAAAAAATAAACCCGAATTACTAATCTCGGGTTCAGCGATCGGATACTACGGCGAAACCGGCGACAACATCGTCGATGAAGACAGCAACAGGGGGACCGGCTTTCTAAGCGATGTCGCCTCACAGTGGGAAACTGCATCGCAGGCGGCTGAAGATGCAGGCATCAGAACCATCCATATACGCACCGGCATCGTGCTGAGCCCGGATGGTGGCGTATTACAGAAAATGCTACTGCCTTTCAGGATGGGATTTGGCGGCGTGGTTGGTAACGGCAAGCAGTATATGAGCTGGATAAGTATCGATGATGTTATCGGTATCATCGATCACATGCTCAATAATGAGCAATTATCTGGCCCGTACAACCTGGTCGCACCGCAACCGGTAACTAACTATAGCTTTACCAAAAGCCTTGGACGCGCCCTGCACCGCCCGACGATATCACCCTTGCCAGCGTTCGTCGCTCGTATAATGTTTGGCGAGATGGCCGATGCCCTGTTACTCTCAAGCAGCAGGGTAGCGTCCACTCGACTGAATGCCATTGGCTACACATTTAATGATAAAGACCTGGATCAGACACTTTCGCGCTTACTGGATAAAAAGTCAGACAGTAAACATTAAATCAGGAAGGAAGCACATAAATATGACTGTCACGAAAAAAATCCTGTTGTTAATTTTCCCGTTTATAGTAGCCGCCTGTTCGGGAAGACCCGAAGGTGTGGTTGCGGTAAAAGACTTCGAGCTCGAAAGATACCTGGGAAAATGGTACGAGATTGCAAGGCTGGATCATTCTTTCGAACGCGGCCTCGACAACATCAGCGCAGAATACTCGCTGCGTGACGATGGCGGCGTTAAAGTTATCAACAGTGGTTATTCAAAAGAAAACAACGCCTGGCAACAGGCTGAAGGAAAAGCTTATTTCGTCGACAGTTCTGATAGCGGCCACTTAAAGGTGTCATTCTTCGGTCCTTTTTATGGCTCCTATATAATATTCGAGCTTGATCAGAAAGATTATCAGTACGCCTTCGTGTCGGGGCCAAACACTTCATACCTCTGGCTTTTATCGAGGACACCGCAAGTCGACCGGGCAATTCTCGAGCGCTTCAAAGAACGTTCACAAGAACTTGGCTTCGACAGCAGCAAGTTAATATATGTTGAGCACGACAGTACCGAAAAATAATGCCTGGTAAGAAAGGCTAACCAGGATTTTTAAAATACATAGTTAATAGCGGCAAACCCCTTGATGACATAGTCTTCACTGACTATCGGGCTTGCCGTCACTTCATCGCCCAGTGATTCAACGCCGGCATTCATAAAGATCAGCCAGTCGCGGGTAATTTCGATAAACATACTCAGGCCTGCCTCAACACTATAAGTATCATCAAGAGTATATGCGGATCGTTCTATGGTAGATTCACTCTCCGACACGCCATAGTCATGATTGCTCAGCCGCGAACTGGTCCAGTTGATAGCAATTTCCGGGGCAAACCGAAACACGCCAAACTGCAATGATTTATCAAGCGCGACCCTGGCCTCACTACCACCTATCCTGTCGAGCACGTCGTACTCATAACTTGCTGACAATTCAAAACCACCTGGCAGTACTGCCTGGGTGGCCAGGCCGGCCATGAACGTATTACTGCGGTCACTCATGCCTGTCAGAAATTCGCTATCGTCTTCATTATAAACACCGATGCGGTAACGTCCGATTGCCGCTAATCTCAGCTTGCCACTGCCGGTAATGCCAAACTGTATCTTCGGTCCATTGATCTGCAGCCTTTCGCCGTTATAACTAATTGCAGGTATCACCTGGCTGACCGCACCGCTATAACCAGAATACGGACTACTTCTAGCGATGACACCTATACCAACACCGATACGACCGAATTTACCAAGCGGCCGATAAAGTTCAACATCGAATACACGAGACTCATCCTGTTTTATCTGAAATGCTGCGCGTTGATAAGATGGCGGACCTTTCGGTCGATAACGGTTTGAAAAACCCAGCGGTTCTTTTGGTATACCGATGAAGTTTTTATCGATACGATTATTGTCATTTTCATCATAGTACACCAGCAGAGCATATTCTCCGGGTTCGACGTCTTCGATAAGGTATTCGTCACGACCATCCAGTGAATGCATTACGAGCATATAAGGATCACGCAGGTCACCAAAGGTATTGCCCGAATCGAACAGGGCGAGAGCAACCGTACCTGAGTCTGGCGGATTATCTATTCGTACGACCACCTCGGCAGCACCGACCCGTGACCCGTACAGCATAACTGCACCGCTGAAAAACACGGTACGGATAAAATTACTTTTTATCATTACCTGACAATGCCTATAAAAGTACGATTACCCGACATAGTAAATTTTTGTGCGCAGCGATTACGAGTCAGAGAAAGTTTCGATCAGCCGCCAGGGTTTGCCGTCACATCGATCATAGTTTTTACATTGCCGGGTACAGCCTCTGCATGGCAAACGCGCAGTGCTGTCTGTGACAGTTTTTTTCTTTGTTTTTTTCATAATATTATTCCCCTACACCCTTTAGCTTCATCAATGCCAGGTGCTGCGGATTAATGCATAAACGGTTTCCGCATTCCTGTACCACCAGGCAGTCCTCAGGCACCTTTGTTATAAATGATTCATAACTGGCCGTGTGTGCACTAACCATCTTCAACTCGTTTTCCGATACAATCATTTTGGTTCGTCCATAACCGCTATTGGAGACCTGCCCCTGCCATATCCAGCAACCACTATCATCCAGCAGCCGCGTCATCTCAAACAGGCGCTTCTGCATTATTGTCATTTCCTGTTTCATAGCTCACCTGCCCTTTTAGCTTATTTTTAATCTTCACAAAAATTTCACACAACTTTGACGGCTTCTTCACACCGCCAGCCCTATTCTCAATAGTTGTACAAGTTGTCAGGTGTGATTTAACACTCATATTTTTTAGGTAACACAACAAAATAATTAATAACTTATTGTTTTTACTTAATTTATACATCATACACATTGTTAATCACAAAGCAATCTTGACACAAATAACATTATTTGTAAAATTATTGTACAACTTATGTATAATTTATGTATAATAATCTTCACAGTAGAAATTAGAGGCAATTATGGCAACCACAGCACAAACAGCACTGCAATGGAGTGAACAGGGATACGTACCGGACAGGGTAATACGTCTCGGCATAAAGCGCCTGCTAGCGGAGCGCCTGATCGAGATCGATCACAGTGATAATGAAAAAATGGCCGAGGCACAATACCAGTTCATCCAGGATATGCAGGCAGCACCTATCGCTCTGCTGCCAGAAAAAGCCAATGAACAGCACTACGAAGTACCAGCAGAGTTCTTCCACACGGTACTGGGTGATCACAAAAAATACAGTTGCTGTTACTGGCCAGAAGGTGTCGCTTCTCTGGATGAGGCCGAAAAGCTGGCACTGCTGGAAACCTGTAAGCATGCCCGCCTGAACAATGGACAGAAAATACTCGAGCTGGGATGCGGCTGGGGCTCGCTGACCCTCTGGATGGCAGAGCATTACCCGAACAGCCAGATCGATGCGGTATCTAATTCCCATTCACAACGTGAATACATCGAATCCATGGCTGCCAGCCGCGGTTTAACAAATATCAATGTCATTACCTGCGACATGAACGATTTCGATACCGCCGAACGATATGACCGCGTGCTATCAGTAGAGATGTTCGAACATATGCGTAACTGGTCACAGCTCTATAAAAACATCAATCGCTGGCTGAATGATGACGGCCTGTTTTTCAAACACATCTTTGTCAACCGCGGCGTTCCCTATCTCTTCCTTGATCAGAATGAAGATGACTGGATGAGCAGATATTTCTTCAGCGGCGGCATGATGCCCAGTGATGACCTGCCGCTGCATTTCCAGAAACATCTTGAGCTGCAGAGACAATGGCGCTGGCAGGGTGAGCATTACGAAAAAACATCCAATGCATGGTTACAGAATATGGATGACAACAAAGATTCATTATGGCCACTGCTGGAAACGGCCTACGGTAGCGACCAGGTACAGAAATGGTGGATGAGATGGCGCATGTTCTTCATGGCCTGTGCTGAGTTATTTGCTTACAACAATGGACAGGAGTGGTATGTATCACACTATCTGTTCGGTAAAAAATAACCATGTCTAAATCTCTCATCATAAATCTACTGCTGTTTCAACTCGGCTGGTTTGCCTGTGTACTCGGTGGCGCATACGACCAGGTATTAATTGGCAGCATGATTGCGTTGGCTGTCATTGGCTATCATTTGTTTCGTGCGGCTAACGCTGCAAAAGAAATCCGCCTGCTTATGCTGGCGCTGATCATCGGCCTTGTATTTGAATCGATGGTAACGGCCCAGGGACTTGCGCTCTATAGTCATGGCCAGGTGTTCGATTCCATCGCGCCACTATGGATGATTTTGATGTGGCCATTGTTTGCCACCACGCTGAACCTCTCCATGCGCTGGTTGAAGGGCCTGGCACCATTACTAATCGCTGTAATCGGCGCAGTATTTGCACCCTTGGCCTATTACGCAGGTAACAGGCTCGGCGCAGTTGAATACGATGATTTCATTCTGTCGATGAGCATCATCGCCATCGCATGGTCAATACTGCTTCCCGCAATGGTGACGATGTCATTAAAATTTAATGGTTACAGCGTCTCACCTGTAAGCACCGACGATCGAGAGCAGGCCCAGCATGTTTGATTTCAATACTCTTTCTTACACATTAGCCGTAGTGTTTTTCATCGCTGTGCTGTTATGGATAGCGAGTCGTATTAAGAATGACGTCGGCATCGTTGACAGTTTCTGGTCACTGATGATATTGGCTGCCGGCCTATGTTTCCTGTTTTTTTCAGATACAGCAATAACTGAAAGGCATGGCGTTATTATCTTGCTGTTGACGGTGTGGTCTCTACGCCTGGCATTTCATATTACATGGCGAAACTGGGGACAGGAAGAAGATACACGATACCAGGCCATCAGAAAGAATAACCAGCCCAACTTCGAATTCAAGAGTCTTTACATCGTATTCCTGCTGCAGGCATTGCTGGCAGTGATCATTGCGCTGCCACTAATGAGCATCTTCAATGGTGACAGAGATATAAATATCCTTGATTACCTCGCATTAATACTCTGGCTTGCAGGCATGTTTTTTGAGACCGTCGGTGATCTGCAACTTGCACACTTCAAAGCATCGAGCAGGAACCAGGGCAAAGTACTCAATACCGGGCTCTGGCGCTATAGCCGACACCCCAATTACTTCGGCGAGTTCTGCATCTGGTGGGCATTTTTTCTGTTTGCCGTCGCTTCGGGTTACTGGTGGAGCATCCTTTCGCCGATTTTAATGTCGATACTGTTATTGAAAGTTTCCGGCGTCAGCCTGCTGGAGAGCACAATTTCTGAACGGCGTCCGGAATACGTCAATTACCGAAAAACCACGAATGCATTCTTCCCGTGGTTTCCTAAAAAGAACCCTGGTTGATATAAATCGGATATAGCCATGAATATTAAACATGAAAGTATAAACAACATACTAAAAGTATTTTTTAAAAATATTTTAATATTATGTTTCCTCAGCATTGTGAACACTGCCTATGCATCAGCAGCAAAAACAGCTAGTAGCACCGATGATAGCTGGAACTTTAAAGTCTATCTTGATGATAAGGAGATTGGCTTCCACAACTTTTCCAGGGTGCATAAAGAGCAGCATCATGAGATCTACAGCAGTGCACGCTTTGATGTGAAATTTCTGTTTGTCAATGTATACAGTTACAAACACGATAACGTAGAGCACTGGAATGGTCAGTGTCTCAACAGCATCAATGCTGTCACAGATGACAACGGTGACCTGTACAAGGTCTCAGGAAAAACAGGTAACGATGCTTTCATCGTAAATATCTCAGATACACAGAATGAGAAACAGAATAAATATCTACCCTGCATAAAAACATTTGCTTACTGGGACACTGAATTTCTTAAAGAAACAACCCTGCTTAACTCACAAACCGGCGAGATGATAGAAGTCAGCAGTGAGTTTATTGGTAACGAAACCCTGAGCCATAAGGGCGAGGAAGTTGTCGCCAGGCATTATCGCTTAAAGGGTAAAGACCTGCAGATTGACCTTTGGTATTCAGCCGACAATCACTGGCTGGCACTGGAGTCGCTGACTGAGAGCGGACGTGTCGTCAGATATGCAATGCCATAAACAAGGATCCGACGCGATAGAAACAGCAAATTTAGAGACTATGAAAAAAATGAATAAAATTTTACTGACGCTTTCACTTATTACCTTACTTGGCGCATGCGGGAGTCAAAACTTGAAACCGATACACACAGTTGAACACGTCGACCTTGAACGTTTTATGGGTGACTGGTACGTTATCGCGAACATTCCAACGTTCATCGAAACCGATGCCTACAACGCGATTGAAACTTACCAGATGAATGATGATGGCAGCATTGCCACAACCTTCACTTTCAACCAGGGCTCAGCTGACGGCGAACGCAAACAGTACAACCCGACAGGTTTCATCGTAGATCAGCAGTCGAATGCGCTTTGGGACATGCAGTTCATCTGGCCGTTTAAAGCCGAGTACCGCGTGATTTATCTCGATGATACTTATCAGACCACTATCATCGGGCGCAGCAAGCGAGATTATGTCTGGCTGATGTCGCGCAACCCGGGCATGGATGAAAGCAGCTATAAATCTTTGTTGTCTTTCATGGAAGCACAGGGATACGACATAAACAAAATACAGAAAGTACCACAGGAATGGCCACAGAGTCCTGCTGCTACAACAAACACCAACGAGGTTCAGTCGCAATGAAGATCGCAATCGTCGGTAGCGGTATTGCAGGCAATGTCGCTGCATACCATCTTAATAAAGAGCATGACATCACACTCTTCGAACAGAACAGTCACATCGGCGGGCATACCCATACCCATACTATAGAAGAGAATAATGCAGACTCAAAAAGCGGGTTCCTGAATATAGACACTGGCTTCATCGTATTGAATGACCGTACCTATCCCAACTTTATCCGTTTGTTGAAAGAGCTTGATGTAGATATCCAGAAAACAGAGATGAGTTTCAGTGTCAAATGTGAACAGAGTTTCCTTGAGTACAATGGTAACACTCTCAACACGCTGTTCGCTCAACGCAGAAATTTATTCCGGCCGCGGTTCTACAGGATGATAATGGACATCCTACGTTTTAATCGTGAGGCAACCGAGTTCATCAACAACGATGAACGCAACCAGGATATTAATAGCCTTAGCCTGGGCGACTTCCTGCTTAATAATAATTACAGCGAGATATTCATCAACAAATATATCGTTCCTATGGGCGCTGCTATCTGGTCGTCAAAACCGGAAGACATGTTCAGCTTTCCTGCCATGTTCTTCTTCAAGTTTTTCCTGAACCATGGCCTGCTAAGTGTGAACAACCGTCCCCAGTGGTACGTTATCAAAGGCGGCTCAAATAGTTATGTAAAAAAACTTACCCGGGGATTTGAAGACAAAATACGCACTGACTGCCCGGTCGATAAAATCGTTCGCTATGAAGACCATGTTGATATTCACACTCAGAAACACGGCATCGAAAGATTCGATTATGTTTTCATCGCATCACACAGTGATCAGGCACTGAATATGCTGCAGCATCCTTCAGCCCAGGAGCATGCAACACTGTCAGCTATTAAGTACCAGAAGAATGAAGCAGTACTGCACACTGACACATCACTGTTGCCGATCAGGAAAAGATCCTGGGCATCATGGAACTATCACATTCCTGAAGATAAAAGATCCGATGTCGCGCTGACTTACAATATGAATATCCTGCAAGGAATCAGCTCAGATAATACATATTGCGTCACACTGAATTATAGCGATAAGATTGATAAGAAAAAAATCATCAAAACCATTAACTATGATCACCCGGTATTCACCCCTGACAGCATCATCGCGCAGCAGAATCACCGATTGATCAACGGCAGCAACAGGACTTACTACTGCGGCGCTTACTGGCGAAATGGTTTTCACGAAGATGGCGTAGTTAGCGCTATCAATGCACTCTCACATTTTAAACAGGACATTAGTCATGAAGAAAAGCTGTCTCTACGTTGGGCAAGTTAGACACCGCCGCTTCACCCCTAAACAGCATCACTTCAGTTACAAACTGTTCCTGGTGTACCTGGATCTGTCTGAGCTGCCTTCAGTTTTTGACCGTTTCTGGTTATGGTCTATCGAAAAAGCAAACATCGCGAGCTTCCGTCGTAAGGACCATCTCGGTGATAAAAAACTACCACTGGATGTCAGTGTAAAAAACTATATCGAGCAGGAAACAGGCCGCCGCCCGGATGGACCGGTTCGACTGCTAACGCACCTTGGTTATTTCGGTTTCAGGTTTAACCCGGTTAGCCTGTATTACTGTTATGACTCAGACGATGAGAACCTCGAGTTTATCGTTGCCGAAGTCAACAATACGCCATGGGGCGAACAATACTGTTACGTGCTGGATGCCGAAGATAACCAGTTAAAGCATGATAAATCAGATAACAAGTTACATCGCTATTATGAAAACAAACGTTTTCATGTTTCACCTTTCATGCCGATGGATATGCAGTACGACTGGCGATTCTCTACGCCAGGAAATGCATTATCGGTCCACATGGAGAACTATCAGCACAGTGAAAAAGTATTTGACGCAACACTAAAACTAAAAAAACGTGAGATCACGAGCAGGAACCTGGCAACGGCGCTTATCCAGTTTCCCATGATAACCATGAAAATCGTTTTAGCCATTTACTACCAGGCGCTGCTGATATGGCTTAAAAGAATACCTTTTATTAACCACCCTAAAGACGAGGCACCAAAATCGGTGAAATCAGCATGAAGTCGAATACCATTGCACTTACCAGACAAGAGAACTCAAGGTCTGCTTATCGCTGGATAGACCAGCTTGCAAAAAAAATATTTATCTCAAAGTTCAGTGAGATCAAACATGGCAGAATCACACTAAGAGAAGGACATACCGAGCTTAACTTTGGCAAGGATGATTCAGACTTCCCTCTTCATGTCTCGATCACAGTTCACGAACCCAGCTTTTACAGCGATGTTGTTTTCGGCGGCACTGTCGGCTCAGGCGAAGCCTACATGGCAAGTAGCTGGGACTGCCAGCAACTCACCGAGCTGGTCCGCATCATACTGCGTAACGAGCACGTGCTCAATTCTATCGACGGCGGTTTAGGCAAGCTGATGCTGCCGCTACACAAGGCTTTTCATTTCCTGCACCGTAACACGCTAACTGGTAGCAGAAAAAACATCGGTGCACACTACGACCTCGGCAACGAGATGTTTGAACGTTTCCTCGATCCGACGATGATGTATTCCAGCGGAATCTTCGAACATGATGAAATAAACATGGAGCAGGCCAGCATCGCAAAGCTGGACAGGATATGCCAGAAATTACAGCTGAATGAAGATGACCGAGTAATTGAGATCGGTACAGGCTGGGGCGGCTTTGCACTTTATGCTGCAAAAAATTACGGCTGCCATGTGACTACCACTACCATCTCGCAGCAGCAGTACGAATACGCTGAACAAAAAATTAAGCAAGCCGGCCTTGAGGACAGGATCACCCTGCTCTGCGAGGACTACCGGAACGTGACTGGGCAATATGACAAACTGGTCTCCATCGAAATGATAGAAGCTGTTGGTCATGCTTATTATAAAAATTACTTCGAACATTGCAGCAAACTTATAAAACCGGATGGCATGATGTTACTGCAATCGATAACCATTGCTGACCAACGCTATGAAACAGCTAAAAAAGAAGTCGACTTCATACAGCGTTATATATTTCCCGGCGGCTCATTACCATCAGTAAACGTCATCGCGAAAAATGTAAGCGATCATACAGACATGCGTTTTTATCAACTCGAGGACATCGGGCCACATTACGCTATCACCCTGGCCAAATGGCGTGAACAATTTTTTAACAACCTGTCACAAATTGAAAAGCTCGGCTACTCAGAAACATTTATTCGTATGTGGAATTTCTATTTATGTTACTGCGAAGGCGGCTTTAAGGAACACTCCATTGGAACAATACAACTATTATTAACAAAACCACTGTGTCGACGCGAGCCTGCGTTAAATTTTGAAAATATATTGTGATTTCACATAATCTTCACTATGGCTTGACACTCCTTTCACATCGGCTTGCTTAATCTGATAACTCAAATTAACCAATCCTGATAATTGAGGGGGGGGGATACAAAGATGAAATTTAATAATATATCCAAACACACACTTGTCGCCAGCAGCGTAATTTTCAGCACACTACTATTTACTGGTTGCAGCAGCGACGATAAAGGTACATCATCAGTTCGCATCATTCATGCGTCTGCCGACGCACCCGCTGTGGACATAAAACTCAACAATGCAGTAGCAGTGCCTGGTCTGGATTATCCAGAAAGCACCGGCTTCGTCAGCATCCAGGCTGGAACTTATGATGTCGCTGTCGATGCTATCGTGCCCGGTGGCAACCTGGAAGTAATCACAGTCAATGACATTAATTTTGCAAAGGATCAGAGATATACCGTAGTTGCGCTTGATGATACTGCAAGCATTAGTGAATTCATTGCTGAGGAAAGCGCAACTTCACCGGCTGCCAATGAAGTTGCCATTTCTGTTTTACATGCTGCTACCGCAGTAGCAGGTAGTGATGTAGCTGTTTATGTCACCGAATTCGACGCTGATATTTCTAGCACAGCTCCAAACTTCTCATTTGACTTCAAGGGTCAGGTCGATGCAGGTGCGTTACCCGCTACTGAATACCAGATCCGTGTAGTCGCTGGTGGTGACACTGTAAATCCAGCCTATGATTCTGGTAAGGTAGATCTGAGTGGTTTTGCCGGACAGAAACTGCTGTTGCTTGCTGTAAATACGGTCAACTCGACAGCAAAAAAGTCATCTCCGGTAAAAATAGTCGCCTATACCGACTCAGCACAACTGGAGCTGCTCGACAGCAGGACGAATACCGGTGCAAGGGTTGTTCATTTATCTCCCAATGCAGGACCGGTCGAAGTGTTTGCTTCTAGCTCGGCATTAGCAGTCTCTCCATTCGAATTAATCGATTCATTCAGCTACACCGATACGGCTCCAGCAGCAAACAGTTATTCCGACGTACCAGCAGGTGATTATATCTTTGATGTCTCAGCCGCCGGTACAGGCTTTAACAACAGCGTATACACTTTGCCAGCCCCGCTGGGTCTGCAAACAGGTGTGGAATATACAGTCATTGCAGCGGGTTACCTTTCTATGGATCCGATGTTTGATTTACTGCCAACACAGGACAATTTAAATAACAGAGTGCTTATCGATTACAAATGAACCCAGGCGAATCAAAGAACTTATTACTCATCGAAGATCATGCAGATATTGCAGAGATGGTCGGCGATTACCTGGAAAACAGGGAATACATCATCGACTATGCTGCGGATGGCGTCACCGGTTTACATCTTGCTGTAAGCAACCAGTATGACGCCATCATCCTTGACCTGATGCTTCCGGGCATGGACGGTCTCGAGGTATGTCAGAAGATTCGAGATGAAGCCAGGAGCGATGTACCCATCATCATGCTGACAGCAAGAGATACACTCGACGATAAAATCATGGGCCTCGACAGGGGTGCAGATGATTACCTGATAAAACCGTTTGCCATCCAGGAGCTCGAAGCACGTATAAGGTCACTTATCCGACGGCATTCCGGCGATATAAACAAAGAAGTGCTCAGCGTCGGTGAGCTATCGATAGATACATCAACACTTAAAGTTAAACGGGCTGATAAGGAACTGATGATAACACCGATAGGCCTGAAGATATTGTCGGTACTGATGCGTGCATCACCAGCCGTAGTGAGCCGCCGCGAACTGGAACGCCAGGTCTGGGGCGACATCCTTCCTGACAGCGATACCCTGCGAAGCCATCTATACAACCTTAGAAAAGTTGTCGACAAACCATTCGACAAAAACCTGCTGCTGACCGTTCAGGGCAACGGTTTCAAGATAATCGATCCGAATGAAACTGCGTAAATGAAACAGCGTAAAGGACTTATACACAGGATAAACCGCGCTTTCATCTTTCAGGGATTGTTTATCAGCATTGCTGCCTTGCTCAGCGTGTTCTTTGCTAAAGTAGTGCTCGAAGAAACGCTTATCAAAGAAGCTATCAGGCAGGAGGCCGAGTATTTCTGGCAACAATATAGCTCCAATAAAACCTTCCCGCTTCCAGATACACAGAACCTGACCGGGTATTTCAACACCGCTCAACTGCCAGACGATATAAAAACAAAATTACCATTATCACAGGGCTTTCACGAGAGTGAAGAACAGGGTGTGGTGATATACAAGACCCGGCAGCAGGATACAGACCTTTACCTGCTCTACTATCGCGCACAGGTAGATTCACTGGCCGTATATTACGGCCTGTTTCCTTTAACATTGATACTTATCTTCCTGTATACAGCACTATGGTTTTCTTACCGCTTCAGCCATCGAATGGTATCACCGGTCAGCTGGCTTGCCGAGCAGGTTAACAGGATAGACTTTAGCGCCGAGGAAATATCACCGATCAATCTCGATGAGATGCCTTTTAAAACTGATGACGAGGTTCAGCTGCTAGCCAACTCTATTGTCCACCTGGGTGAGAGACTGGATAACTTCATTGAGCGAGAGAGAAATTTTACCCGCGATGCCAGTCACGAGTTAAGGAGTCCGCTTACCGTTATCCGAATAGCTACAGATATCCTGTTGTCTGAACAGGAGCTGGCACCAGCAGCTCAAAAAAGTATATTAAAAATTAAACGTGCCGCAGACGACATGGAGGATTTAACAGAAGCTTTTCTGCTTCTCGCTCGCGAGTCTGACAATGCATTATCTACAGGTGAAGTATGCATCAACGATATTATTGATGAAGAAATCGACAGGGCACAGGCGTTCAACCGGACAAAAAAAATACCGATAAACCTTTCATCAACAGACCGGCTCATGATTTCCGCGGCTGACAAGGTAATCTCGGTATTGCTCGGCAACTTGATACGAAACGCTATTCTTTATACCGAGCAAGGTCATATTGACATCACTGTAACTCATTCAGGTGTCATCATTAAAGACAGTGGAATTGGAATGCCAGAAGACCAGGTCGAAAAGATCTTTTCGCCATTCTATCGAGGCAATAATACTGCAGCTGTTGGCCATGGGGTTGGCTTAACAATCGTCAAGCGACTATCTGACCGATTCGGCTGGCCATTAAGAATAGATAGCGCCCCCGAAAAAGGCACCCGCATTGAAATACTTTTTAAAGCAGCAGAATGATGTACTACCCCTGGTCACCCAACCTGGTCTGAACAGGTTTATCTGCATTTGAACTTTTAATATCACAGGGGCCACGGTATTTTTCAGGCACGTTATCAGGACACTTGCCACAATCCGTATTTCCAGGCACTGCAAAATCTATTTTTCGAGGATAAGGCAGATCCAGGTTATTCATGATATTTACAAATTCCTGTTCAGTTTTATTATTGCCTAAGCGTGGATTACGCTTTTTTTCCTGGGCAATAGTAGTAATAAACCGGCCTTCGTAATCATGCCCCGGATAAACCAGGGTTTCATCTGCCAGTGAAAAGAATTTATCGTGAATACTTTTATACAGCAAGGCGGGGTCACCCGACTGGAAATCGGTTCTGCCGCAGGCTTCAATAAGCAATGCATCGCCTGTGAACAGCAAGGTATGCGTACCATCCTCAAATAAATAGGCATGGTGCGTACCTGTATGCCCGGGTGTGAATAACGGGTGTAATTTTAGTGCGCCCACCTGAAACACTTTGCCTTCCTCTACACCTAAATCTGCGCACGGCAAGTTGTCCATGCTGGGCACAACTATTTTACTCTGCGCCAGTGCTTTCATCTTTCTGGCACCGGTTATATGGTCAGCATGAATATGCGTTTCCAGTGTATAGGATGGCTTTAAGCCAAGACTATTGATCACCTCTAAATCACGCTCTACCGTTTCGATGACGGGGTCAATTAATACACTTTCACCGGTTTCTTCACAACCGAGTAAATAGGTATAGGTACAGGAGTCTGGCTCAAACAGTTGTTTAAAAATCATTTTATATTTCTCTTATCGATCAGGCAGGTAACTTCAGCCTACAGCAAAATCATTCTCATATACAACGAGCTTATCGTTTTGTTATTTAGCATAACTAGCCAGCGCATGCTGTTTTTAATTACCGGCCCTGACCAGCCCGCCAATTCCCGCAGCGTCCAGTGCCTCATTAAATAATGACCGGATATCACCAGCGTTTTCCATTGTTAATGCCTGGCTACTCAATTGTTCAATCTGTTTATGCGAGAAAGACCTGAGCGCCAGCTTTCATTCTTAATAAACTACCCACACTCATACTTAAATTAGTAACGCCCATACCAATAAGCATTAGTGCCGAAGCAGGATCACCCGCCATCTCACCACAAACACCAAGCGGTTTGTTATGTTTTTTTGCAACCTTCACCACGTGCTGAATCGCGTTCAAAACGGACGGATGCAAGCAATCATAAAGACTCGCCACCTGCTTGTTATTCCTGTCTACTGCCAGCATGTATTGCGTTAAATCATTACTGCCGACAGAAAAGAAATCAACACGTTTGGCAAATGCTTCCATTTGATGAACTGCGGAAGGCACTTCAATCATTAAGCCAATGGCCGGAAAGGGGATATCCAGCCCTTCATTAAGCAGCTCCTGGTATACTTTTCTGATTAAGCCCATTGCCTCATCCACTTCAGCAATATCACAAACCATTGGCAGCATTAAACGTAAATTGTTCTGGTAAATATTAGCTTTTAAAATAGCCCTGATTTGAGTCAGAAATATTTCCGGATGATCCAGCATTATGCGTATACCGCGCCAGCCCAGAAAAGGATTATCTTCAACAACCGGAAAATACGGCAGGACTTTGTCACCACCGATATCCAGAGTGCGAAAAGTTACAGGGCGAGGCGAAAACCCCTGAAGAACCTGTTTATAGATCTTCGCCTGTTCGTCTTCACCCGGGAAACCGTCCCGTATAAGAAATGGTATCTCTGTACGATACAGGCCAACTCCCTCGGCTCCACTTTGCAATGATGGCGATATGTCCGACAACAAACCGGTATTAACATGTAATGCAATATGAACCCCGTCAAGGGTTTCAGAAGGCTGATCAATTAATTCTTTCAGTTCAGCATTTTGCGCTTTCTCCTCACGGATCAGGCGATTGAATTCCTTAAGAATGGGTACAGATGGTTTAACATGAACCTGCCCGCTGTAACCGTCAACCACTATTTCCTGACCTTTAATCCGGCTCACAGGTAAATTATCCAGGCCCATAACGGAGGGTATGCCAAGGGCATGAGAAAGTATGGCAACGTGTGACGAGGCTGATCCCTTTATTGAAACGATCGCAGCGAGACGGTGCAGTGGAACCTCTGCAAACTGAGAGACGGTGATTTCTTCTCCGACAAGAACAACAGGCCCTGTTACTTCCCGCACACTGTTTTGCTGCGCCTGTAAGTGCATCAAAATACGACGCCCCAGATCTTTTACATCGGCACAACGCTCACGTAAATAAGCATCTTCCATGGCATCAAACTGTTTCACATGATCAGTAATTGTTTCCCGTAATGCGCCCTGCGCCCACTGCCCTGAATTAATCCGCTCAATGGTGACATCGATTAAAGTATCGCTTTTCAGCATCAACGCGAACACATCAAACAATGCCAGCTCTTCTTTTGATATAACACCTTCCATCTGTTGCGAAAGCGCTTTAAATTCTGCCTCAACATTTTTAACCGCTGCCTTGAATGCACTGATTTGCGCAGGTATTTCTTCACTCGCGATAAGGTTATCGGGTACGGAATCAAGATGTGCAGGTGGAAAAACAACCAGCGCCTCACCGATGGCAATACCCGGTGAACCGCTAAGCCCCTTCATGCTAAAAGAACCGCCATCGCTCTCTTCAAGCAAGTTATTTAACTCACCCATTTTCTCTGCGTATGAGATTGCACCTGCCAGCTGGGCTGCCAGTGTTACCAGGAATGTTTCATCGCTTTCAGAAAAACGCCGTTGACTGGTTTGACGCACCACCAGTACACCGAGTGCCTGACGATGCTGAATGATCGGAACACCAAGAAACCCGTGAAAGGAAACTTCACCCGTTTCTGTAACAAAGCGATAATTCGGGTGTGTATGCGCATCTTTTATATTGACGGGCTCAGCACTTTGATAAACCATGCCAACCAGACCCTGGTCCAGGTTGAACCTGATCTTTCCAATAGCCTGCTGATTCAATCCATCCGTTGCCATCAATACCAGCTGGTTCGTTTTTTCATCACGAAAGTAAACCGAAACTGCATCGACCTGCATGACTTCACGAATGCGCTGCACGACAATATTAAGCGCCTGCTCTAGTCCAGATGCATCGTTCACATCCTGAACAATATTTCTCAGGGTATCAAATATTCTGTATACCATTAATTAATCGACCAGAATGAGTTCAAACAGTGTTATTGCCATTATCTTTTATTAATCTCTGTAATAGTGAAAAGCAGTATATTACGTGACAGTTGCTCAAACAATTGCTGGCTCTTATACTTAGCCATTAATTTTTCCGCACATCGCGGATTTTTTTGTAATTGAGTCTCCCCGGCGATGACATAATACATTACCTTTGGCAGACAAGTATCAGGTGACAGCTCAGATGAATGAATCGAACACAGCAATGAAGTTACGTGGACTTCCTTTCGAACCTGAACAGATCATCAGCACACTCAAGGAACATCCCCAGGTTAGTCAAGCTAGCACTAACCTGGTTAAAGACAATAAAGGCCGCAATATCCTGATCGCTTTCGTGGTACTGAAAGAAAGTAATGCGGCTTCAGTAATCGAACTTCGCAGCTTTGCCCGATCAAAACTTTACCCGCAACTCGTCCCTGACTTTTTCATCATTCATTCTGAAGAACAGAAACCTGACCTTAACTCCCTGAAAATAAACATGATGGAACAGGGGTTTCACCCTCACCGGGATGCCACTGATATCCTTTTACTTGAAATATGGACTGAACTGCTGGAAAAAGCCGTGGGGATTGATGATGATTTTTTTGCCGAAGGAGGTCATTCACTGCTTGCTGTTGACCTGCTTTCACGCATTGAAAAAGCCACTGGACAGAGTTTGCCCCTGTCTACAATGCTGACTAACACGACTATACGAGCACTCACTGATGCTCTTGTTCATGGCGGCGCTCCTGCCGTAGAAGGAGAAATTATTGAACTGCAAAAAGGCCGCGGTGACAGCCCCCTGTTTTTCCTGCATGGCGATTATACTGGCGGCGGTTTCTTTTCGAGGAAGATTGCACAAAATGCAGATCTGGACGCTGCTTTCTTAATCGTGCAACCTTATGGACTGGGCCGCACCCAGGATCTTGAACTGCCCGACTCGATGGAAGCGATGGCTGCGGCCCACCTGAAACAGATCCGGCTAAAGCAGCCCAGCGGACCCTACAAACTTGCGGGCCACTGCAATGCCGCAATTATTGCCTTCGAGATTGCCCAGCAATTGCTGAAATCTGGTGAAAAGGTCGAATTTCTTGGCATGATCGATCCGCCTAAAGCCCATCAATTCCCTAATGACAGGTTACAGGCAGCATCAACTGATACAAATAACAGCCAAGAGGAAAACACTGACAAAAGCACAACTCCACTCAACGAAGAAGAGTACCGGAGATGGTTACTCGGACATTATCTCCGATTAAGTGCAGTGTATGTAGCCAGTGACTATAACGATCCAGTATCGCTAATAGTGTTCTCACAAAAAAGCAACGACAACTCGACCTCAGGATGGGACAGCGTAGCGAAGAATATTGCCGTTCACCGAATTGATGCAAAAACGCATGATCACCTGGCCGCCATTCAGCAGAACGCAGGTACAATAGGAAAGATTCTGTGCCGCGAGATTGCACGTGTACAGGAACAATAAAGGCATGAATAATAAGCCGCTTAACATTAAAGCCACTAACACAATAACTGACGTGGATACAAAGTTCGTCGAAAATCTCAGGGCGCTGCCCGAGGAACAATGGGCTCGCGTGATCGCCGGTGAATTCTCAGATCACGTTGCCGCCACCCTGGGCGTACAGGCGAATAGTATCGACATCGAAGCGCCATTTGAGGAAATCGCACCCGCATTCAAAGATATACCCATGCGCTGGCATCAGCTGCTCGCCCCCTGGGCCAAGCAGCATCTCGGTTTTAGAGCATTCCATCTCTATGAGGCCAGCCTGTCAAATTCGATCGCTGAACTTTCGCGCTACCTTGCCATCGAACTCCGTCCGATACCGGTACCGCAACTAGCGCTAGGTCATCACAATACATTCTGGAAATGGGGATGGGGCGAACCAAAGCCCTTCCAGGGAGAGAGCCAGGTTCAGGGTAACAATGCTTTCGTTCTGGGCTCAGGACGTTCCGGCACCTCCCTGTTTCGCTCCATGCTCGCCTGCCATGAACAAATCTTTGCACCCAATGAACTGCATCTACTGTACTTCGACGACATGGGACAGCGGCGCAGTGACATTCAGCGTTTATGGCAACAGTGGATGGATGTGGGTCTGATCGAAACCCTGCAAACGGAGTTTGGCATGACTTACTGGGACGCTATTTTGAAAATCAAACAATTTGCCGATGAATCCATGCCGGTCGAAGATGTCTATAAACTGATTCAGTCAAAGATGTCGGGGCGATGGCTTGTCGATAAAACCCCGGCTTATTCCAGGCACCCTGACTGGCTAAACAGAGCTGAGCAAATGTTCGACAAACCAAGGTACCTGTTTATGACCCGCCACCCGTATGCCGTCATGGATTCCTTCATACGGAGCCGGTTTTATCGATACTCCTCGAGCATATGGGGCCTGAGCAGTAACAACCACTGGCATAAGGCGGAGTTATACTGGAGCGCAACAAATCGTAATATTCTGGATTTTCTTAAACAGATTCCCGAGTCACGCCAGATGCGGATCAGCTATGAAGACCTGATGCAGGATACGGCTAATGTGCAACAGGCGGCCTGCCAGTTCCTGTCCATTCCTTATGACGGCAGCATACTGGATCCCTACAACCAGCCGGGGCACGAGGTTGCGAGCAATCTGCGCGAAAGAAACCGGGTAGTGCATACAAATGCGGAAGTCTGGCGGGATAAGCGCCCGCCGCACCCGTTGAGCGAACTCACGCATCAGGTCGCTGAAGAGCTGGGCTATCCACTAAGCTGACTTAAGCTCACATTCTGCCGACTGTGCAATTCCCGGTCAGTAGCCGCCTGCTTTCTGGCTGCCGGCAAGAACACTCAGTCGTCCTCCAGGTCCCTGCGGCAAACTGAGGCCGGCTCGAATAAGCAGGCCTTCGCGCAGTTTCATAAAATCTTCACCATAGCCGCCAAGTTTACCAATCTCACCATAACGAGTGGCCTGCCAGTGCTCGAGGCTGGCATACCTGGTTAAAAGATAAACCTCATCATAATCTGGCGGTTCGGTATGCGGCTGACCGGGAATCTCGGGAAAGGCAAGCTGCCACATCCCGAGAATTCGTGCTCCGGCTTTCTCGTAGTAAGGCCAGACCTTGTCGGCGCTGGCCTCGTAGAACTCACTGAAAGCCCCTTTTTTAATCCTGAAACTTCTCAGGATAGTGATCTCCCTGGAAGGTTCCGGTGCTGCCTGAGAAAGATCCTGAGAAAGATAAAGCGGCTGAACCGGCTTTGTGAAACCATCGATAAAATTACTGGCAGACTGGCTATCAAGCACGGTTAACTTTTCTTCCGCTCCCCGAGCGATAGCCATGCTGGCATACCTGCCAAGAAGATACACCTCATCATAGTCTGCAGATTCAGCATGCGACTGGCCTGGAATATCGGGATAGGCGACTTGCCAGATTCCGTAAACCTGTACCCCTGTGTGCTCGCCGTTTGCTTGAACGCTGACATTACTAGCCTTGCAGAATTCGTCGTATGAGCCTTTTTTTATACGAAAATACTTGAGTGCTACGATCTCGCCGGGATTTGTCTGCGCCGCTTCGCTCAACTATGTTGCCTGAATACCTGGTCATCGGGAGCCGCACACATCGTTGCCAGAAGACCGCGAAAACTCGTTATTAATGTATCCAGTGCTTCGCCATCAACAAGCGACGTGTTGCGTGTCACCGCGCAGCGCATACCATTCGCTTCCCGGAAAAAAGAAAACACCAGGGCCTGTTCGCTATCGTATCCATCGACAACATCACGTCGCACCGCCAGATCAGGCAGATCATCTTCACCTTCTGGTTCAAAAATCAGCTGACAGATTATCCTGCCTGGCGGATTCGTTGTATTCGACGCTTGCTGACAGGTATTAGCCAGAATGTCGGAAGGGATATCATGGTGGTCGATGGCATCGAACAGCGCCGCACGTAATTCCTGCGACAGTTCTTCCCAGGTCGTTAGCTCGCTGACTGCACCGCGAATCGGCAGCAGGTTAACAAAGGGTCCAAAAATTCCCTGCTCGGCGGTGCGGTCCTTGAGTGAAAATGGAACACCAACGATCATGTCTTTGCGCTGCAGCCAAATAAGCAGGGCTGCCTGTATGGCGGTCAGCAAACCGATAAAAGTCGTCACTCCAACGCGACGGCAGTAAGCCTCGATTTGCACAACCTCCTCGTCGCCGATACGAAAATCAGTATGCGTCACCCCGGGTTTGGGCGCTGCATGCACTGGAAATTCGACGGGTCGTCTTCCCGCCAGCTTATCAGTCCAGTATCGCTGCAGCTTAGCCAGCCTGTCGGCTGTTAAGCGTTCCCGCTGCCGCGCGGTGAAGCTATCATACTGGGGTATTTCAGTATCACTCTTCAGATCGGCTCCCTGCTGAATGAGACGGTAGCTGCGCAGCAATGCACTGGAATAGTCAAAGGAACTGAAGCAGTCCATGATCAGGTGATGAAAATTAATCAGCAACAGGTAAACATTGCCCGGAAGATGGATCAGCATCGGCCGGTAAAGCGAATCCGCAGTTAAATCATATCGCCGCTCAGCCAGTTCATCGAGCAGATGCTCCGCCTGCAGTTCGGCCTCATCTTGCGCCAGTTCATCCAGCCTGGTTTCTAATAACTGAACACCGGCAGGCGCTCGAATGAAACCGGTACAATCGCTGTGGAAGCCCATGCGTAACACATCGTGCTGCCTGTGCAGAACATCTAACGCCCGTTTGAGTGATGCAACATCGAGCGTACCGCTCATATGTATGCGGTGTGTAAGCGAATAATTTCGGCCATCCGTGCGTGCATATTCAGTCTTGCATAGTGACTCCTGCAGATATGAAAGCGCAACGCTGCTGACCGGTGTTGCGGCTTTGTTAACGGCAGACCTGTCCTCGCTGGCAAGCGCCACCGAGACCACATACTCAGCATTAAAACTGCTGATTACCCTGTACGAAATACCACGATGCGTTGCCAGCACTTCGCGATTAACAGCAACCTCTTCCAGCCGCACCTCATCCAGCCCTTCAGCGAGACCAATACCGGCGGCTTTTAGTACCGCCTCTTTCTGGGTAAAAATCAGCACCGGCAGAGCCCGTCCCAGGACTTCGCGTTCACTGCTCTTCAACCAGTCCTGCTCGAGACAGTCGCGCATTTTCAGCATCAACTCCTCACCGCAAATATCCTGCACGGTTTTTTCAGGCAGCTCGCGTACGCGTTCCAGGTCGACACCAACAGGGACATCCGCGCTGGCTGCGCAAACCAGGTCATCAGTATGGCTTATAGAAAAAAATGGTCTTTCAGCCGGTGCTTTGCCATCAACCGTAAGTCTGACCGGCGCATTATCAGACAGCACCTGGTAACGGATCAATTCCGCTGCCTCCGCGGCAGCCCAGCCATGCTCAGCGTTTCTCGCCAGCAATTTGGCCGCCAGTTTTCCGGCCAGCTTTTCATGCTTGCGCTTTGGCGAGTTCAAGGCGTTAATCTCACTGATTTCCCGAGAGTCCATAAATGAATTTGCTTCGCCCCAGGCTATGGCATCTGGCAGTTCGAGAAGTAGCAGCTGCGAAGCACCCAGTCGAACGGGTACAGACCTTGCCAGTGGACGGCGAACAAGCTGGGCAATACTTCCTGGCGAATTATTACAGTCACTGAGCACGATCAGGGGACGGCTATTCTCGTCCACAACGACACAATCAAATACCAGCTTCGTTCCGAGGTAGTAACATTTAGCATAGACCGTTGCGGAACCGGCTTCGGCGCAACGCTGTGGAAACAGCGTACAGGATCCGATCGAACTGGGTAGACGAACTCGATCATCCATTACATTGTATTTGTGCCACCTGGCACCACCAAAAATCGCGGACTCTATGAGGTAAGCAACACGTCCGGTATCGGTGAACAGGCTGGCTTCAGCAGCCGCCTTTTCAAGATCGACCCTGCCGCATATCACAAAGCCGTTATAGGAAGCACTGTTTAGTACGTCGAATGCGGGCCCAAAATTGCACAGACCAAATTCAGCGGTAACCGGTGTAGCGCTAATGTCGAAAGGCGTTGATTTTAACGCCCCCAGACTTTCAAGCTCACTGGCAATTCTCGCCGCTTCAGCAACGCTTTCATCATCCTCATTCAGTAACTGCATCCGGGTGCGCATAACCGGCAGCGTTCGATCTTCATCATGCTTATCAATGATGAACTCATCACCTTGCCTGGTAAGCCTGAGCCTGGTTTTCTCCCCTTTGCGCAGTATCAGCGGCAGCAGGAATTCGGTTTCCTTAAATTGTATTACCGTATCCGGTGTCGTAACCGCCCCGCGCAGAGAAGTAGCGACAAACTGGCGCAGCATGACGCTGGCAGGTGTCACCACATTACCGTCTATACTGTGATCGATCAGGAAGCTATGTTTATCCAGGTCAACGTTAATCTCAAATTCCAGCAAACCTTCGGGGTCAGAAAGCCTGTACTGACTCAGGGATATCGGCTCGGGAGCCGGTTGCAGAATATCATCCAGCGACTGGTAGGCACCGGTTGTTCCAAAAACAGCAACGCCCAGCGCACCATCGGGTGGCGACGTGAGAAAGCCCGACAGCATCTCCTGAAATACTTCAATACCTGCTTTCAGCGGTATCATTTTGACGCCGCGGGTTTCAAATATTTGCTTGATGACACCGCGTGTCGCCATGCCTACCTCATCCCAGGCAGACCAGGCAATGGAGAGTGACGGAATGCCATGTGGCAGTGTGCCATTGAGTATCCCGTTGGCTGCGCCGTAATCGGCCTGACCATTATTGCCAACGTAGGAAACCACGGATGAGAACTGGATGACACCGCGCAGAGTACCCGGATCAAGTTGCGCAAGCAGACGTTCCAGGCCACCGACTTTGACTGCCAGCACCCGGGCAAATTCCTCATCACTCTTATTCACCAGGTTCTGTGAGATTTCTATGCCTGCGCCATGAATCAACAGGGTAATACCATAACGACCCAGGTCAAGTGCTGCGATCGCTTTCTCATCAAGCATATCCACCGCAAAATAGCGCACGCGCTCCTCACCGAATGCTTCAATCCATGGTTCAAGCTGAGGCTGCCTTGCCAGTATAAGGAAACGGGCACGTGTCTTCTCAATTAGCGATTTAGCCACCTCGCCGGTAATACCGCGCGCACCACCGGTCACCAGCACCACATCCTTCTCGGTTAGCAAATCCTCAAGCCGATCACTGTTGCCGAAAAACCGTTCAATCCGACAAAGCCGTCCTTGCAGAATACTGCCGTCAGGCAGAATACGGCGTCCCACCCGGTTTTCCCTGAGTGTTTTACCGATTAGTTCACTGGAGGGTTCAGCGCCATCAATATGGGTATAAGTGAATGTAGTTTCAGGGATATCCTTTTGCGCACACCTGAAGAAGGCCGTCAGTGCCTGGTAAGCGCCATCGTAGAATTCCGACTCTGCGCCGTAGCTGACCATACTTATTATGGCAGGACGTTTCTCGACAGGCATGTTGCCATGATCGCGCAATAGTCGATGTAATCGCGGCAGCAGTTCCTCTGCAGTAGCTGAAGCCGTCGCAGGCAGCTGCTCGATGATCAGCATTCTCTGTTCATCAACAGATCCGGATGCCTCGCCCAGCCTGCCGATCTTACTGGTTCGGTAGTGATAGCATTCAATCGTCGCGGTATCTGCTTCCTGCCCGGGCGTCGCCCCCGTTGCATCATTTTCAGAACTTGAAGCGGCAACAGCAAGAATCTTTTCTATACTGGTGAGCTCACGGAAGTTCTCTACCTGTTGAGGCAGAACCGAACCGCGTAACCGCGAGAGAATTTCGAATATCTTGAGAGTGTCGATACCAAGGTCGCGTTCAAATTCGGCATCATCACGAATCTGATCGCGGGCATAACCTGAAATTTCAGCTACTGCTGCACGAACCTGCTCGGCCGGATCAGACGCCACGGTATTGACCAGATCAGGCCGTGCTTCAGCCTTGATCACCGTACGCTGTGCGGGCAATGGCTGGCGCTTGATTAGCAGCGGTTGCTGCAGTTGCTCGCTGAGCCCATCAATCCTGCTCGTCATTGATTCAGCGGGATGATCAAGCGCTTCGGTCTGGAACGGCTTACCCTGTAAAATCTGGTCCACCAGCCGGGTGAGAATATTTTTCGGGCCGACCTCCACGAATCGTCGAATACCGGACTCATAAGCCGCATTGATTTCGGCGATAAAATCGACTGTTGAAGCAATTTGCCGCGCCAGTAATGAAAGCGTAATGTCCCTGTCCTGCGCCGACATCGGCTGACCGTGAAGCGATGCATCGGTCAGCGGATACGCCTGCCTGCTGATATTGGCAAGCACAGGAATGGCCGCGTTGCGCCAGTCACATTCCGACAGGGCACTGACCATGGGTGTTTCACAATCGCCAACCAGACGGCTATGGAAAGCACGCGCAACAGGCAATCGATAGGCACGAATACCACTGGCGTCGGCCTGTTCCATCAGCTGCTCGATGACGGCCGTTTCACCTGAAACCACGGTTTGCTGATAAGAATTAATGTTAGCGCAGGTAGCATAACCATCAAGCCCGTCAATTAACTCCCACGCCTGCCGATCACTGCAGGCAAGTGCCGCCATAGCCCCCGGATCAGCACCAGCCTTGCTGCTCATTAGTTTTCCACGAATACAGACCATACGGAAAGCATCATCAAAACTCAGCATGCCGGCAGCATATAAGGCACTGTATTCACCCAGCGAATGGCCGATAGCCATGTCAGCCTGAAGCCCTTTCTCACGCAGCTTTTCAAACAAAATGACCGAGCTCAAAAAGATAGCCGGCTGAGAAACCTCGGTGACATTCAGCGCTTCACTCAGTGGCTTTAGCACTGACTCATCGAGCGATGGATCGACAAACAGCAGCTCGTCAAGCGCCACCTCGGAATATTCACTGAATATACCAAGGGCACGAGCCAGCATAGACCTTACCGTGGCATCGTCACGCAGCGCATGCAACATTCCCGGGTACTGGGAGCCCTGACCCGGAAACAGGAAAAGGGTGTCACCGGTGAGCCTGTCGAATCGTGGAAACTCCGCAATGGCCGGATCCACCAGCGGCTGATACGAATTTCGCCTGGGCGAAGAAAAAACCATGTGGTAATTAACGCCACCAAAACCAAATGAGGATACCGCTGCCCGCACTTCCTTTGTATCAATAACTTCGGGCCTGGTCACCACCTTCAAACCCATCGATTCGAGGTCGATATCTGCCGGTGGCCGCTCAAAGTTGACCTGAGGCGGAACCCGGTGCAGGTTGATGGCAAGCAGGGCAGACAGTGTTGAGACCACGCCCGCGCCTGACAGCAGATGCCCGGTAACGGCTTTACTGCCGCCAATAGGCAGCAGCGGCTTACCCAGTTTTTGCCGTGGTGCGCCGAAGAAATCGTGAATTGAAATCCGCTCTTCATGGTCTCCTACGGGTGTGCCGGTGGCATGACACTCAAGAAAATCCAGCTCTAGCGGGTCGATATCTGTTCTTGAATAAGCATCTTCCATTGCCCGCTGCTGTCCTTTGTGGCTGGGCGCAGTAATACCTTTTCCGGCACCGTCACTGGAGCTGCCCCAGCCACGGATCAGCGCATAAATACGATCACCATGAAGCAGTGCGTCACGTTCCCGCTTGAGTACAAACATACCGCCGCCTTCACCGACAACAAAACCATCACCACGATAATCGAAGGGAAACAGACCCTGTGCAGAGAGTGCCTGCAGGCTGGAAAAACTAACGAAGGTATCCGGTTTCAAGGCGGGTGCAATCGAGCCTGCCAGGGCAATATCGCAACGCCCTTCACTTAGCATAGCCGCAGCCTGAGACATGGCGGCCAGACCTGATGCACAGGCTGCATCCAGGGTATTGGTCATACCGCCGAGATCAAAGACATTGGCTATTCGCGATGCCACAATACTGGCCAGTTGTCCGGTACGGGTATCTTCGGTGTAGATAAAGTCGTCGTTATAACGCGATTGATATTGCTCAAACAAGGCTTCAAGGGCTTCTGTATTTTCATCATCGGCCCCGGAAAGTGCCAGCAGACGTTCACGTATTGTTGCCCACAGGATCAAGTTCTGCGTTGGCAGCTGGCTTGAATTTCCGTTGACGCCGACTAATGTAGCCACTCTATTTCTTGGCACGGGACGATGGAAAAAACCACTGTCTTGCAGAGCACGGTTTGCACAGTGCAGTGCAGTAACCTGGAAGCTCGCCATCTCACTGGATACGCGCGGCGGGATACGAAACATGGAAAGATCCTCATCCTGATTCTCAACCATGCCGGCGAGACCACTGTAGCTGCGGCTTCTATCATTGGGATCTGTTGTCAGGAAATCGCTACGCTTTAAGCGCTCATCGGGCACATCGCGAATGAAACAGCGCTTGAGCAGCAGGTTACGAAAATGCTCCTCAATAGAATCAGCCCCCGGGATTTGAACGCCAACACCGACGATAGCGATGGCATCATCTGACGCATCGGCCTCTGGACAAGGTGTTTCAATCAGGGCCTGGTGCAACTCAAGCAGGCTTACCGGTCTGTCGATCAGTGTCGCGACTGAACCCGCCAGGTAGCTGGCTGACGGGTCCTGCCCTTGACTGCTGACTGCTCGCTGATGCGCGCCCGTGTATAGCTGCCCATAGGCCTGTTTTTTCTCCACCAGTTCAAGATCGCTGGTGAAAATAGACCATTCCTGTTGCAGCAGTTTGACCGTGGCGGGCGTGGCCAGTTGCCGCACATTGCGGTGCAGCGTCTCACCCGTAACGATGGTTTCGTTGACACTGAACAGCAGTTGCTGGTATACCTCTGGCATCGCAGTGAGCTCAAGCGCTTCATAGGTAGACAAATAGGCCGTACCCATCTGCAAGGACACCTTGAGCTCCCTGGCCATGCCGGAAAAAATGATCAGCTGGCTAATCAACCGGGCCGACGACTCACTCTTGATACCACCGGCAAGAATAAGGTGTACCTCGTGCTGGGCACCACGCTCACGAACCTCATGCAGGACTTCCTGCCAGGCGCTCAGACTCCCTATGCGCGAAACATGCCCGCCTGCCTCCTCGCCCTCAATAATGAAGGTTCTCACACCCATATCATAAAGAACTCTGAACATAGCACCATTGGGAGCATGTACGGCAAGATTCAATTCGGTTCGCAGCAGGCGTTGAACGTGATCCAGTTGCGGTGCTGCCAGCACGACCAGGGCCGGACTGGTTTCTTCAAGACATTCGATGATCAATTCGAGCGCCGCCGTATCCTCGGATACCGACACGATGCCAGCACCAAAGGGAATTCCCAGGGCTGCTGTTTCCCTTAACAGTGTGCAGGTATGCTCCACTGACAAACCTGCCAGGGCCATAACCGGAAAGGCGCCCGCCTCGAATACCGCTTTAGCGAAGGCAGGACTACGACTGATATTAGCCATCGCCCCCTGAACAATCGGTAATGAGCAATGCAGCTGGCGAGCTGCCGCGTTGTCCGGGTAGAAGTAAGCATCCCCGGCCGGGCTGCGAGGGGAAAGTTCTGCAAGCTTAATGTATTCGTTTATGCGCGGTCTGTTTTCACTACTCAACAGATCATCCAGCTGGCTGTCCCACATACCATCGGCGAATGTTTCAGCAAGCAGATTCAAGCCTGCTGTCTGCAGGCGTTCGCGCAAAGCGACTGCCTCGGGCGCGCCCCCCTTTACCCGTAAGCGCAAACTGGCATCACCAACAAGCGGAAAGCGGAAAGTCTCTGCGCCTTTATCCTGATTAAATTGATCTTCGGGCAGGACAATCCCGCTCACGCCCAAAGCCAGGTAGGCCTGGAACAGGTCATAACCGGTATTGCCGTGCAGGTAAAAAGGGTGCCGGCTCTCTGAGCTAAGCAGCTGGAACAGCACAAATGAGGAACACTCCCTGCTGGGACCGGCCACTTCAAAGCTTCGCCCAATCACCAGGTCACATGACAGTGTATTGGCCTGGGCCAATCCTGCACGGTTAGCTACCTCGATCGCCAGCCCGGCGGACCAGCCAGGTAGTTGCTGATCAGACAGATCGATCAGGTGGCTTAAAATCAGAGGGCTTTTTTCAAAGCCGGCAGATGATAATTTCTCAATCAGGGAAAGGTCATAAATCCGCAGGATCGGCGGCTGAAGTAAACTTCCATGCGCAAGACTGTCCAGATCGTCGAAACTAAAGATGTTCCAGATACGGCCCAACGCTGGATCATCCGGAGTGTACATATTTCCAGGACGACCATCATCCAGAAGTATTGTAGGGAAACGTGTCTGCACTAGTGGTCAAATATCACAGTAAGTTTTACTTTATTATTTTCTATCAATCGTGGAAGGGCATAATAGCTGTTTTTTCAGTTAGCGAACAGTCTGCCTGCCTACAATGTTGCTAAGGAAGCTACCTGTCACAATAAGACAACCTTATTCACAGGCTTTAGTAGACATTTAGCACCAGGAATCATATCCTCACTACACTTCTAATAATCTTAAAGTGTCACCATACTAACAATGCAGGATATTTTCGTTGGACGCCAGCCAATCTATAACAAACAGCTCGGCATTTACGCTTACGGCATGCTGTTTCGTGCCGGTAATGAAAACGCAGCCGGTGATGATTTTAATCCTGATCACGCCACTTCACAGGTAGTCATTAATACCTTTATTGAGATGGGGCTGGATAACCTCGTTGGCAATGCACACGCCTGTATCAATATTACCGAACGCTTTCTTACCGATTATGCCGCCCTGCCGATACCGCCCGAGCGGGTTATTCTTGATCTTCATGCCGACATCAATACCGACCAGAAAACAGTCGACGCATTGCTAAACCTTAAAGCACTCGGCTTCACCCTGGCGCTTGACGATCTAAAAGATAAAACAAACTTTAAGACACTGCTACAGCTGGCAGATATATTTAAAGTAGACTTCCGTCAAAACACCCTGAAGGAGGCGCAGAGCCGTCTGAAAAGTCTGAACAAGTACAATTTAAAGATACTGGCAGACAAAGTTGAAACAATGGAAGAATATGAGCGCTACAATGATATCGGCTGTGATTATTTTCGCGGCTACTTCCTCAGTCGGCCTAGAATCATCAAGGGAAAAGCCCTGGAGTCCAGCAAACTGTCGATCATGAAATTATTATCAACCTTACATAACGCTGATCTCGACGTCAGTGAAGTGGAAGACGCGATCAGTTCCGATGTCACACTAAGCTACAAATTATTAAAACTAATTAATTCAGCATTATTCAATTTGCCCAGCGAAGTCGATTCCATTAAACGTGCTGTTATCTTTCTAGGGCGGCGAAAAATCGCAAGCTGGGCTTCAATGCTTGCATTGAGCAGTATGGGAAATCAGCCTGCTGCTTTAATTAAAATAGGCATGGTCAGGGCAAAAATATGTGAACTGATAGCCGTACGTTACAAGCTAAAAAATGAAGACCAGTATTTTACGGCGGGTATGTTTTCTGCACTGGACATCATTATGCAACAACCGATTAAGACGCTCATCAAACCACTGCCATTAGCCGAAGAGGTAAAACAGGGCATACTGGAGCACAAGGGAAAAATCGGCATGCTGGTAAAATGCAGCAAGCTGCTCGAAACATCCGCTGCGGAAAGAATTAATATTAAAGGCATGAGCAAAGCCGAACTCGCCTCATTATATCTACAGGCTGACAAATGGGCCGAAGAGGTTACGCAGACTGTTGCATAATGGCGCAGACATGGTTATTAACACGACCAGTTACCTGCTACACAACAGCTGCTGCAAAATCAACACAACGCATTATTGCCGGTCTCCAGCCTCATCAGTAAGGTTCAAAAAAAACCCTGATCAAACCTGACCCGGCAAACTCCAGTCACCGTGATGTAGCCAGGCAAAGGTTGCTGGCTGGACTTTTCAGAAAAGAACTCCTATTCTTTTATTACGTTCTTACGCCATATGTAAAATGTTCAACCATGGAAAATTCAGAATCTCGCCCAAACAGACCAGCTGAAGACAGTGAGCAAATCTCCGATCCGAGCAAAGTGGTGCGCATGCTGGACCGCTTCACCCATCACTATATGCCGCTTAAAGTAAGAATACCCGGTCACAAAGAGAGTTACACCAGCTGCATCGTCGAGGTCGACAGGAAGCACGTACTACTCGATGAATTGCTGCCATCAAGCGGGCACGATTTGTTATTAAGTGAAGGTGCGATTAAGGTTACAGGAAAAATCGATGGCATCGATATTCTATTCTCCACGACGCTAATAAATGTCATTAACAAGGACAGAATGATTAGCTACCGCATGAAACTGCCCTCGCTAGTTGAGTATCGGCAGCGCCGAAACAATTACCGGGTGCACATCCCAATTTCCCTGAAGTTGTCAGTAATCATGGAAAATAACAGTGGCGGTATGGCATTAGGCGAATTACATAACCTGTCTTATGGTGGTGCCGGGATGATTTTCCTGGCAAATCAAAGCATCATGAACGCAAACCAGCCACATGAATGCGCCATAAAACTGCATGACGGCAGCTGGATATACTGCACCGCCATATTGCGTTACCTGAAAGATATCCCATCGCGGGAAACTCAGTACCTGGGCGTACAGTTTCTCGGCCTTAGCTCAATACAGTCACGCCTTATCGGTCGCTGCATCAATATTCTCGAACGTGAAATGATCAGCAAGCGTGTTGCCTTATAAATAACGACCTTGTAAACAATTGCCTGACAAAAGTTAAGCCGCCAGTTAAAGCGCGAAAACAACATTAATCCTGCAGCAGATGCGTTATCGCTTCGCCATAAAATGTTTTGGCGACATCCCAGCTGCCAGGATTAATTGAATCGACGATATCTGCGTAAATAATCAGCGGACTGATGCCATCGACATTGTCGTCACCCGCATAGGCCGGCGACCAGAAACTTTTGTAGACACAAATTTCACCCTGGTCATCCCTGCGCAGGCCATATTTTTCGGCAAAAGCATATTGTTTTACATCAGATGAAAAATACAGGCTGATACTTTCCGGCATCATAAACGGTGTTGATTTTGCGACAATCACTTCGCCTCCCCATAGGCCGTGATACTCCGTCGGATCGGCATCTTTCCACCAGTTTTTATCGTCACTGGTGTAACAGGCCATTATTTGTCTTGGCCGCAGTTTTTCCAGGTAACCATCAACCCAGCGCTCAAACAGACGTTTCTTATTCACCAGCCGGCGCTCTCCATCATCCAGAATATATCCGGATGCATATAAGTCATCAATAACCGGGCCGACACTGCCCAGCGCAATATTGACCTTATTTGAAATCTCACGGTAGGAGGCCTGTAAAAACCGCGGCTGATTAAATATCGCAAAAATTAATTTTAATCCGGCAGCATTAAAGGCACGTCCACGTACCCGTTTGCGTGATAGACGGGCCAGCTTGTTACCTTTGATATAAAGATTCAACGGCTTGTTTTTAATCGACAGGTTGCCCGCACAGTCGATAAATGAGATTGAGCGCTGACGAAATTTTTCAGCCATCACCGGGTTTACAAAATCAGCAACCAGGATGGCATCACCGGGGATAGACTTAAGCTGCGTCATCAGTGAGTTAATATCTTTTTGCGGCGCCCAGGGCTGGACAAAAACCGGAAAGGACAGATCCAGCATTTCACTGACTAAAATGGCGCCGCCATCATCAACCCGTAAACGCCTGGAAACTGAAAACGGGTTTTCATCCGCTGGCAGCTGCTTTTTATTGCGCACAATAGTGTTTAATTGCAGCAACGCCTGTTGTAATATCTGTATTTTCTCCATACCCCTTCCCGCCAACTCTTTAATTGCCGTTCATAAATAATGAACAAATTGTAACATACTAATTTATACCTCGGAAATTTGTATCTCGGATATATAACTGCCACAATCATTTGCCAATCTCACATAAAAGACTGAATTTATTAGCATTTTTATTTCATTAAGCTATGCTTTATTAATTATCAAACTGCTTGCGTTTATCAGGCTACGGAGACATCAGGCATACAGTGAGAAACACGTCCCCACAAATTGATGCCTTTTGCGCGCACCACCTGTTCAAAAGCGCCATCCCGGCTAATATCGCCATGATTGCCGGCACGGCCCTGGTCAGCACTTATTTTTATCAGGACATCGGCCACCCGCTTATCATCTGGATACTAATGATGTGCCTTATCGCCGGCGCGCGCATCATCATAACCCGGCTGTTTTTTAACGACCAGGCCACAAACTACACTACTCGCAGCGCCCGCAGCTGGCTAAACATTTACACTGCCAGTTCCTTCCTGTTTGGCAGCGCAGGCGCTTCGCTGGTGTTATTTTTACCCGAATCAATGGGTATGGTCGATATCAGCATCCTGTATGTCATTATTTTCTCGACCATGGCGGGATCGATTACCACCCTGCCGATTGTACTGCCTGCCTATTTCCTGTTCACCACGCCAATTTTCATTGCGGCACTGTCTTTCTCCTTTTTCTTTCCATCACAGCTAACCGTTTACATTGGCATTACTTCCATTATCTTTTTCTCATTTATTATCGCTGCCGGCCGCCTGGTCAACCAGCGCTACAATGATAATTTCTCCTTAATGATTGAAAATGAACTGTTAATTGATACCTTGCACAGTGAAATTATCCAGAAAGAACTGGCGCAAAAGGAGCTAATCAATAATCAGCAGGCTCTCGAAGATACGGTTGAGCTGCGCACCAAAGAACTGGCCGATATCAACGATATCCTGGTCTCGGAAATAAATGAACGCCGCCGCATCGAGCATAACCTTAAACATGTCGCGCACCATGATGCTTTAACCAATTTACCGAACAGACTGTTGTTGGATGCACGTTTAAAGCACGCCATTGAACAGGCAAAACGCAGCAATTTACAGGTAGCGGTAATGTTTATTGATCTGGATTATTTTAAGACCATTAACGACAGCCTGGGGCATGAAGTTGGCGACAAGCTGCTAGTCTCTATCAGCAGACGCCTGTTAAATTGCGTTCGTGAAGGTGACACCGTAGCCCGCCTGGGCGGTGATGAATTTATCATCATCATCGAGCAGGTGCATGACATCGCTGACCTTGACCCGTTATTGAAAAAAATCATGAAGGCAACGTCAGAAACCATCAGCATTGATGAACATGAACTGTCTACCTCGGCCAGCATCGGCGTATGTATTTATCCCGATGACGGCACAAATACCGAGCAGTTAATGCGTAATGCTGACTCAGCGATGTATCACGTTAAAGAAAATGGCCGCCACAAATACCATTTCTATACCCGTGAACTAACCACCACTGCGTATGACCGCGTCATTCTCGAAACTGACTTAAAACACGCCATCGAAAGAGACCAGCTGCTGGTTCATTACCAGCCGCAGATATCGTTAAAAACAAAGAAAATCATTGGCGTCGAAGCTTTGGTTAGATGGCAGCACCCGGACCTGGGCTTGCTGCCGCCCAGTCAATTCCTGGTCATCGCCGAGCAAACAGGCATTATTAATGATATCGGTGAAAAAGTTTTAACCATCGCCTGCAAACAGATGGTGGAGTGGAAAAAACAGGGGTTTTCAATAGAAACCATTGCTGTAAATGTCGCCGGTGAGCAAATCCATCATGGCAACCTGATCAATACAGTGCAGAAAATTCTGCAGCAGACAACGTGCAAAACCGAATGGTTAGAACTGGAAATTACCGAAGATTTTATTCTGAAAAAGACAAAACAGGCCATCTCAACTTTACAGCAGTTGCGCGACCTTGGTATCTCACTGGCGATCGATGACTTTGGTACCGGCTACTCTTCACTCAGCTATTTAAAACAGTTACCCATCAATAAATTAAAAATTGACCGCTCTTTTGTTAAAGACATTAATTATGATACCAGCGATGCGGCCCTGGTTCAGGCAATTATTTCTATGGGCAAAAGCCTGAATTTGAAACTGATTGCAGAAGGCGTCGAAAATGGTTCACACGAGATCTTTTTAAATGCGCATGGCTGTGATTTTGCACAGGGCTATTATTATTCACAACCGGTAACAGCCAGAGAAATTGAAGTATTACTGGTTAAAGAAAAAGCTGAAAAACCTCAGAATGTACAACTGATTTCGAGAAACTAAAACACAGGGGCAAAACCAGCAATGCACTATTGTTCGGCATCCTTTTCTGCAACCATCGCCGCATATTTAAGACTGCCGCGTAAGGCTTTTATTTCATCATCCAGGTGATCTGACTGGCTTAGTAATTGCGTAGATTTACGTAGTGGGCGACCATGTGCTTTCTCGAATTGAAGCTCCAGCTCCTTTACCAGCTGCTGCATGGTGTCTGCCGGATAATTATTTAATTCCAGGTAACTGAACAGCGCCTTGCGCACATCAAACGGGTAAAGTTGAAAACGGTCGACATAGGTTTCTACTAATGACCAGAAAAAAGGTCTGACCTTACTGACTTCCAGGTTTTTCTCATTCAGTAAAGCGATTGCGAGTTCGCCCAACTGTGCTATATCTACAGGCGATGACGGGGTAACACGCGATTGAGCAAACTTGTCTTCCGCGTTTAATACCGTGTTATTTCGTTTACCTAGTTTCAATGTTTAATTTAATAGTCCAGATAGTGTCCGTGAGAAAAATTAAACCGATACAATAAGGCTATCATTAGACTGCCGATTCCTTTCTAAATCAAGTAATAATTTGTCAAACATAATTCTAGTTGCTAACTACACGCTATAAAAATAAGCCTGTGCAATCATGAAATGACAACATCTATTGCTATCTATTAAGGTTTTAAACCGATAAAATCAGAAAAATAATAGCCCTGACACCTGTGTTAGATTTCTTTACACTTTGAAAATATTTCAAAAACACTGTTTCAATAAGTTATTGAATAAAAACAATATAATATTTTCTGCATGATTATTGCATGTTCATTAACAACAGTTGAATCTATCTTTGTTGAGCCGCGTTAAAGCAAAAACATTGCTGCAGAACAGGTAAAAAATAACAAGGACCTGGGTAAAAGTAGTTTTACAGTCAATAGCATAAATAATGAATCAAAGAGCCTTACAAATTTTGCAGATAGCCGATGTAGACAAACTGCCCAGTTTGCCTCACGTACTACTCCACCTGCTTGAAATTTGTCATGATGAAAGCCTGTCTTATAGTGATCTGGCCGCCATCCTGAGACAGGACCCCGGTTTATATACACGTGTTTATTCCGTCTGTAACCGCAGCCACTGCAACCCGCAATCAACAACAAAGCGTTCCGATACCGGACTGCATGACCTCTCCACCGAAGAAACCCTGCAAAATCTTGGCATTAACACCATTAAAAGTATCGCCGTAACAGCCACTGTTCAGCAATTTTTTTCACGCACCAGCCTTGAACGTACCGATTTTTTAAAACAGCACTGGCAGCACTCCCTTCATTGCGCCAGCGTGGCGGAATCGATAGCCCGGCAATGTAACTATAAAAATCCTGAAGAAGCTTACTCGACTGGATTGCTGCATGATATCGGGCAACTGGTTATCGAATCCGCTTTTCCAGAAAAATACACACTGACATTTGCCCAGCTTAGCGAAGACGAATATTTCCATACCCTTGAACAGGATGAATTTGGCACTACCCATCAGCAGGTTGGCGCTGCGCTGCTGCATAAACATGGCGCCAACAGTTTTATCTGTGATGCGGTTTTATATCATCACGAAACAGCCGATTTAATTCTTGATGCACACCCACTGGTAAAAATAATAAACCTGGCAAATATGATGACCAGCAGTTATTTTAACGCCGAGGACCAGCAGGTATTTGATGCCGCTGAAAAACTGCTCGGCCTTGAACGGCCACTGCTGCTGGAAATCCTGGAAAAATCCAGGGATCGGGTGAGCAACATTGCAAAAGCACTGGATATACATATTACTGTTGACGGCAGTGATGGTGAGACCACCAAGCAGCACATAGCCAGCGATGATTACAAACAGGTCCAGCTCGCTGAGCAGGTAAGAAATATTGCACTGTTAGACGGCATACATCAGCACCTGTCACGCACTGTCACACCAGGCGACGATAAACCGCAGGCTTTATTAAACATTATCACCCAGCATATTGGCATCCTGTTTGGCGCCAGCCACTGCATTCTGTTTCTCTATGATGCCGCCGCTGATTGTATTAATGCCATTCAGTCTAATCAGTTACCGCAACAACTGGCCGATATTTCGATCCCCCTGGTATCAGGCCGCAGCCTGGTCAGCGATGCCTTGTTAAATAAAGAAGCCGAGCACTCATTCGACCTTGATTTAATCGAGCATGACCTGCTGGAAAACAGTACAGAAAAACTATCCATTATTGATCGCCAGCTAATCGGTATTACCGGCCAGGAAGGCATGATCTGCCTGCCAATGATGATGAACAATGCTGCCATCGGCACCTTGATACTGGGCGTTGATACCACCCAGTTTAAATCACTGTGGAAACAGCGCAGCCTGTTAATGCGCTTTGTTAATGAGGTTGCTCATACCCTGAGCGTGAATCATATAACAGGCAAACCGCCCGTCAGTGCCAGTAAAAAAACCACTGAGCTTGAACAGAAAATTCGGGAAGTATTGCATGAGGTTCGCAATCCGCTGAGCATCATGAACAACTACCTGGGTGTGCTCAGTTATAAGCTGGAAGATGACAAGCCGGCGCAGGAAGATATCAGCACCATCAAAACCGAAATAGAACGTGTCGGATCCATATTAAACCGGCTGACCAATAAGGAAGAAACCACCGATGAAACCTCGCCGATAGACATAAATGCAATCATTGCAGACCTCACCCATGTCTTCCAGACTTCTCTATTTGCCAGTAAGAATATTCAGATTTCACTTGATCTGGATGAGCGAATCGAGAGCATTCATAGCAATGCCAACGCCCTGAAACAGATTTACACCAATTTAATTAAGAATGCAGTTGAAGCACTTCCAGCAAATGGCCAACTTATGGTCTACACTCAAGATTATGTAAACGTTGACGGTAAAGAGCACATAGAGCTTTCAGTCGCTGACGATGGACCAGGCATCAGTATAGATATCCTGCCGCAGCTGTTTTCACCGGTGGAAACCACCAAGGGAGCTGATCACGCCGGACTCGGACTGACTATTGTCAAAAACCTGGTGAATGAACTACATGGATCAATAAGTTGCAGAAGTAGCGATAAAGGCACCAGTTTCCACATCCTGCTACCCAAGCGATAAGTAATTGAAAAGATACAATTAAATGATAATCGCACACTCTGAATGTGCTAATAAAAAATTATAATGTGAGAGTTGGGCGACTCTCACACGGCAGAGTGAAAAAATGAGCATTAATGAACAGAGAATTCTCGTAGTTGACGACGACCCTGTCGTTCTCAAGAGTCTTAAAGATTTACTGGCCATCAGGGGATTTAGTCCGGATGCAGCCATCGGCGGTCAGGAAGCGATATGCCAGTTAAACCAGACAAACTATGATTTAGTTTTGCTGGACCTGCATATGCCTTATGTCAGCGGTCACGATGTGATGGCTCACATCAATGCCAGCAATATAGACACCTCAGTCATCATTGTCAGTGGTGAAACCTCATTTGAAGCCGCAAAAGACGCCTGCACACAGGGCGCCTATGATTTTCTGCGCAAACCCTATGCCACTGATGAACTAATCATCACCATCAACAATGCATTAAAAGAAAAACGGCTGGAAAAACAGAATGTGTTCATGCAAAAGCAGCTGTCTGAATCCGAACGACTGCACCGTTACATCGTAAATACCTCGCCCGATATTATATATATTCTTGATGAAGACGGCCATTTCACCTTTATTAATGAGCGTATCGAAAGCCTGCTGGGTTTCAGCAAGGAAGAAATCGTCGGTAAACATTATTCATTCCTGGTTCACCATGACGACATGGAACAGGCAAAATATGTTTTCAATGAACGTCGCATCGGCAAACGTGCAGCTAAAAACATCGAATTACGCCTAAAATGTAAAGATGACGGCATTTCACGTCACTTTGCCAACCGCACACTGCCTATCGAGCTGAGCGCCATGGGCATGTATGCCGGCAAAGGCCAGAAACTCGCTAACTACACCGGTACCTACGGTGTGGCCCGTGATGTCACCGAACGTAAAATTGCTGAAGAAACCATCAATTTTCAGGCATACCACGACCTGCTCACAAAATTACCCAACCGTGCGCTGTTACGCGACCGGCTGAGCCTGGCGATTAACCAGGCCAAACGTGAAGATGAGCACCTCGCCGTCATGTTTCTCGATCTTGATCGATTTAAAAACATCAATGACAGTCTGGGCCATATGATTGGTGATGAATTATTACAGCAGGTCAGCATACGTCTGAAAGAATGTATTCGTTCCGGCGATACCCTGGCTCGATTTCGGCGGTGACGAATTCACCCTGATGCTGCCCAAGCTGCACGAAGGCCGTGACGATGCCAGCAAACTGGCAGAAAAAATTACAGAAACCTTGAAGCTACCTTTCACAATCGAAGGCCATGAACTCTACGTCAGCGCCAGCATTGGCATTGCCCTGTACCCGCAGGACGGCAAAAACATAGACAGCCTGATTAAACATGCCGACGTTGCCATGTACCATGTCAAGGGTCAGGGTAAAAACGGCTACCAGTTCTATTCGAATGAAATGAATGTGCCTTACCTTGAAAAACTTTCAATGGATACCGGCATACACAAAGCCCTGGACAACAATGAATTCCACCTGGTCTATCAGCCTCAAATAAACCTGCGTACCGGTGAGATCGTCGGCGTCGAAGCCTTATTGCGCTGGGACCACCCGGAACACGGCGCTATTTCACCTGCTGAATTTATTCCTTTTGCGGAAGAAAGCGGTTTAATTATTGATATCGGGCAATGGGTAATAAAAAGCGCCTGTGCTGAACTCAGCCGCTGGCGCATCGCCGGACTACCGGAAATAAAAATGGCCGTCAACATTTCGGCCCGCCAGTTAATGGAAGAGCACATCGTTGCGGATATACTGAACATAATCAAAGATTACGACGTTCCCGGTCACTGCCTGGAGCTGGAAATAACCGAAAACGCAATCATGGATGATATGGATAGCGTCATTCGTAAACTTAAAGAATTAAGCAGCCATGACATCAGTATTTCTATCGATGACTTTGGTACCGGCTACTCATCTTTGAGTTATCTGCATAAACTGCCGATTCATACCCTTAAAATTGACCGTACCTTCCTCAAGGAAAGCCGCATCAATAAAGGCGATAACACCATCATTAACACAATTGTCGCGATGGCTAAAGGCCTGAACCTGAATGTTATTGCCGAAGGTGTAGAGACACAGGCACAACTGGACTACCTGCGAGAAATTGAGTGCAGCGAAGCACAGGGCTTTTTGTTTGGCAAACCATTACCACCCGAGGTGATCTCACAGCTGCTGGTCCAGGAACCTTATACCACACCTGGCAGCCTGGATTCTTCAGATAAGAATACACACTGGCATCATTAGACAGCAAAATAATATTTGACCACAGATTAGGGCAGGACGCCCGTAAGTAGAACAACGCAGGCGCAGTTAGCAATAAAAAACTCTGTGCCTCCGTGGTTAAAGTTTCTTAAGCTTCTTCCAGCTTTTATGTCGCTGCAGCAAGTCCAGCGCCTGCGCCAGCAATTCTTTTCCCGGTGACATGCGATGCCAGGTCGATGCGCCTGAAGGATGCGGCAGCGGAATTATTTCAAGATCGACACCGTTAATAGTCTGCTGAAATTTTTTACCAATCACATCAACCAGTTTATTCACCGGCAGGTACTGCGATATTGCCAGTTTGCCAACCGGAATTATCAATTTTGGCTGCACCAGTTCAATCTCCCTGTTAATCCACTGCGAGCAGGTTTCAATTTCCTGCTTATCCGGCACCCGATCACCACCCTTCGGGTTTTTGCCGGGAAAACAGCGGCATACCGCCGACATGTAAACCTGCTGACGAAAATCCGGCTCATTAACTCCAATCGAGTCAAACCACTTAAACAGGGTTTTACCGGCGGTCCAGGCAAATGGTCTGCCAAGATCCCCCTCTTTATCGCCCGGCGCCTGGCCTACCAGTAATATTTCAGACGCTACCGCCTGACCCACGACCACGGGTGGAATCATTTGCGGACACAAACGGCAGGCACGCAAAGCCTCATGGTGTGCCTTAATCAACTCAACTTTTTTCACTATCCATCCTGTATATTTAAACCATGACACAAATCATTATAAAATAGCTGTCAATACTTTATTCTGAAGCGTATGCAGAAATAATTAACACTGCAATAACCATGAAAACTTACCCATTGCTACTATCACTATTGCTCTTTATCAGCGCTCCCGCAGGCGCTGAAATTATGCTGCTTATTCACGGCTACCTGGGTGATGCCAGTTCATGGGAAAAGTCAGGCATTAACAGCGCATTGCACGAACAGGGCTGGGCACGCTCTGGCATGTTCCAGGGCAGCATTGCAGGCCCTCAGCTTTTTGTCACAGAAAACAATAACGCAGAAAACCAGGTTTATGTTGCAACATTGCCGTCCGAAGCCCCGGTAATGATACAGGCAGATGTGCTAAAAAACATAATTGATATCATCCGGCAGACGCATGCCGATGACAACATGATCCTGGTTGGCCATTCCGCAGGCGGTGTGGTCGCACGCATGGCATTGATACGCCATCAATTACAAAATATATCGGCATTAATCACCATTGCTACACCGCATATTGGCACCGGCAGAGCCGATCAGGCGCTGGATATTACGGCAAACCACGGGCCGTTTAACATGGTAAAAAATGTTGTTGGCGGTGATGGTTACGATGCACTGAAACATTCACGCGGACTGATGATCGATTTACGCCACCCGCAACCGGGAAATATGCTTTACTGGTTAAACAGCCAGCCGCATCCTGACATTCATTATGCGTCCATTATTCGTTTAAACAATAACGGCGCTGCCGGCGATTATTATGTACCAGGATTCAGCCAGGACATGAACAATGTTCCGGCATTACAGGGGCGCTCTACAATCTTTACCACACCGACCTCACATTTTTTAACCATGCAGGATGCAAATACCATTCTTTCAATCATTAAAAATTTTTAAAATTATATGAAATCAGTATTCTCAATGCCGGTTAAAACCATCGCCCTGTTGCTTTTATTTAACGCTATCGGATTTACACTTGCCTCCTGCGCAACCTCACCTGAAGGCAGGGCACAATTGAAACTTATCCCTGATGACCAAATGGATGCCATGGGCGCACAAAGTTTCGAACAAATAAAACAGCAAACGAAAATATCTGAAAATAAAGATATCCAGCAATACGTGCTATGTATAGCTAATAAAATTATTCCGCAGGTAGCACAAAACCCGAACCCGAAATTATGGGAAGTACAGGTGTTTGAAGATGAGCAGGCGAATGCCTTCGCCCTGCCCGGTTACAAAATTGGCGTTTATACCGGCCTGTTAAAATATGCCAGGAACCAGGACCAGCTTGGCTGCGGTAATGGGCCATGAAATTGCGCATGTCATTGCTAAACATGGCAATGAACGTGTTTCCGGGCAGATTGCCACCGAAACGGGTATAGGTATAGCGGCAGCCGTATTAGGCACCCAGCAGAATGAAAACAGTCAAATGATACTCGCCGGTCTTGGCCTTGGCGTGCAGTTTGGCATTACCTTGCCGTTTAGCCGAAAACATGAATCGGAAGCCGACCTGATTGGTTTGAACCTTATGGCAAAGGCGGGGTTTAACCCGGAAGAAAGTGTACCGCTATGGCAGAACATGTCACAGGCAGGTGCTTCACCTCCGGAGTTCATGTCGACGCATCCATCCAGTTCAACGCGCATCAAACAACTGCAGGAACGTATTCCACAGGCAAACATTGCCTATAAAAATGCCGTCAGTAAAGGCCAGCGTGCGGCTTGTTCTCTTAATTAAGGCTGGATAATCTGCAACAGTAGAATCAGGTCGGAAGTATTAATGACACCATCAGGTGACACCGCCGGATAAAGATCACCATGCGCCAGTTCCAGAGATGTCGGTACTAGCTGGCCCAGTACAATACGCTGCGCAAGCAAATAATCAGCAGCGTTCACCAGACCATCAGGCGCGCCAAGCGGTGCGATATCACCATCGGCAAAATTAGGCCATGAATTAATATCATTAGGATCACCGCCAATTGCGGCATTATCAACTTCGTCACCATCATTGATAAAGTCGCCATCGGTATCCGGCAGAAGTGGATTGGTCAGATGAATGGTTAATTCTTCATAATCGCTCAAACCATCATCATCCGTGTCCAGCGCATCAACCGTTAACTGGAAAATTTCCTGCGTGTTCAAAACCGGCAGTCCGTCATCACTGACGGTAATAGTAATCATCGATACCAATGCATCACCCAGTACAGGGTTAACCGTTAGCGTTGCTGTAGCGTTACCATTATCAACAAAACTGGCAAACGCCGGAACATTGCTGGCATTAATACTTACATTATCGCCGTCTGCATCCGTTGCGCTTATATTAATCTGCAAACTGTCCAGCTCGGTTAAAGACTGACTGCCGACTGTATTTAATACTGGCGCCTGGTTAACCGTATCGGTATTAAAAAACCAGTTGTAACTATCACCGAACTCAATGGTCGGTGTATCAACACGTACATGATTAAACACCCTGTCCGGGCCGGGATCACTACCAATACTTACACCACCGACACTGCAAAATGCCAGCCCGACTGTCGTTGTCATGCTCATGCTGATATCACAGTTAGATGTACTAATGCCGCCATATTCGAGCTGCACAACATAATCATCCGAGGTGCCCGCCTGCTCATCCAGTCCACTGGCCGCATACAAAATGGTTGCCACATCATCGTGACTCAGTGTACGTTGCGCTTCATCGTAATAAGTACCCTGCTGCATCACCGCTTCCGTTCTTGGCAGACCAAGTGCAAGCGATAGACTGCGCTCTGCATTCGCAGCAAACAAATCCCCGGCGGGCAGATCGGCTACATCAACCGAATAAGTGGTTTCATCAACCACACTGTCGATAGTAAAAGGATCGTTATTGGATATACGAAACCAGTGCAGGTTAACATCATCACCGCGCACATCATCTTTACTGCCAACCTTATTATCAACCCCATTATTCAGGTTGAAAACATCATCCGCACCGTCGGTACTGCGTGTGTAGTTTTGATTGCCACCTAACAGGCCCGACTCAGAGGCAAGGTTAACGTGCGCCATGCCAAGGCAATGGCCTATTTCATGTAAAGCCACCGACTCAAAATCAATTTTCCCTGAATCAACATTATTACTGGAGCCTAGCTGAACATTACCAATGGTCGGCTGCAGCTGGTTGAAGATATTGATATTGTTCTGCACCGGAATTTCCATGTTCGCTGCATCTAAGCTGGTGGGCGCAATACACACCCGTACGGTAACCACTGATTGCGAACCGGTATAGGTATTCGGATGTACAATAACGTCTGTTCCATTGTCTTCATCTGCAAAAATATAAGCACCAGCCTGCGCCTTAAGCGAGACGCACACCGCTGTTAACAAAACAAACCTTATTTTCTTTGTAAAATAAAACATATCCTTACTTGGCTTCCTTTTTAAGCAGACGCCTGTCTTCCATTAATGCTTTTAACTTTGAAACAGAATGATCGATCCGGGTAACTTCCGGGTCCGATTTGTAGCGCTTCGCATCCTGTTCAAGGTTTTTCCATTTAAGCCGCGCAGTGAATTTTTTAATCTTTTTAGCTTTGGCATTTTTCTGGTATTCATCGAGCTGAATATCAACAACGGTAACCACCGCGTCGGACACTTCGTAAAACTGGCCAGCCTGACGTAAGGATTGTTTTAGTGCTTTCTTTTTCGTTTTTATTTTCTTTTCATCCATTTCCATCAGGCCATCACTGGATAATGAACGAAGCAAAGCGGTTAATTCAGCATCATTGAGCTGCATTTCATAGTCACCGGCTCTTTTCATATAAGACGGATAATGCACGCGCACTCGACCATCGCCATAAACTCTGATGGCTGGTTTATCATCGATACCCGATAACATCTGCACATCACGCCAATAATGAATCACTGGCTGCGCCTGTAGAGCCTCAGTGGAAACACGAAATCCCGCCTCCTGATCACTGGCGGGAATGATTTTTTGCGCATACAGGTTTGTTGCACTTAAGAATAGCGCCAGGGAAAGAATTTGAATCCATCGGCCGGTGAATTTTGTTGTATGCATTTTACCCATCAACTATTTTTTGCCCTGCTAGACAGGCACGGCATTCTACTAGAACATGTCTCCTGAATAAGCAGCCTGAAACAAGCACCTAAAAACAGGATAAACTCAGAAAAACATTATACATTGAATAACTTATACATAGCATAAGGGCCTGCTAAAACCGACAAAAGGTAAGATTTTTCCAGACATTCAGTAAAATATCATTAATATAGACCCGATGGCGCACCGTAACAGCAAGCTACATAATAACTCTGACTGCTGCGTTTATTTAGGTGAGGGACTCGCCTCCTATGGTTTTGGCAATGACCACCCTTTCGGCCCGCAACGCCACCATGTTTTCGAAAAAGCTTTTTATAAACAGAAGCTTAACGAAAGAACCAGCGTGCTGTCACCGGTCATGGCCGATCAGCAGCAATTACAGGTTTTTCATACAGAAGAATACATAAACAGGGTCATTGAACAGTCCAAATTTGGCCTCGGTTATCTTGACGGCGGCGATACGCCGGCATTCATCGGCATGTATGAAGCGGTCCGCTATGTCGCAGGCAGTGTACTGGATGCCGTCGACCAGTTAATGAGCGGGCAGTACAAAAAAGCCTTCGTCCCTATCGCCGGTCTGCATCATGCCCGCCGCCATGTCGCTGCCGGCTTTTGCGTGATCAATGACTGCGGTATCGCGATAGAAACGCTGCTTCAGAAATACCAGTTACAGCGCGTCGCTTATGTCGATATTGATGCCCATCATGGTGATGGCGTTTTCTACAGTTTCGAAGATGAGCCGCGTTTGGTTTTTGCCGATATGCATGAAGATGGCCACTACCTTTATCCCGGCACGGGAATGATTAGCGAAGTCGGTGAAGGTGAGGCTGCCGGTACAAAGCTAAATATCCCGATGCCACCACATGCAGATGACGCGCTATTTTTTAAAATGTGGCAGCAGCTTGAAAAATTCATCGAGAAATATTCGCCCGAATTTATCCTGTTTCAATGTGGCGCAGACAGCATTAAGGGTGACCCTATTACGCATCTTGCCTATTCCGAAAAAGCCCACGCTTATGCCGCAAAACGATTAAGTGAAATCGCACAGCGGCATTGCCAGGGAAAGTTACTGGTCATGGGCGGCGGTGGCTATAACCATGACAACATAGCCAAAACCTGGACGGCTGTTGTGGCTGCATTGGCGGAGTAGTCATAGAAAAGCTTTTTAACCGTTCTTAATTATTAAAGTAAAAACCTCACCCATCGCAGTTCGCATCTGTGAAATAGATAAGTACCTGTCATCCAGTACTGACTCCCAGTGCTGGCAGGTCATACGAAAGACATCCGGCTGCTTATCAGAGCGTAAGTACATCATGGTAGCGTAGTTAAAGACTTCACTGCGATCCAGCATACCTAATGCGTTCAATTTCCCGGCAATAACGTGGTCCAGTGATGCCAGTTGCGTACCTTGTTGAATTGATGACGACTCAATATTATCTTCTACCTTGATGATCTCAAAACTGCCCGCCTGTACACTGCGCGGTTTTTCGTCAATGGTATAGATTTCAAATTTACAATTAGGCTGGTACTTATTAATATCTGCTTCACGCAGAACCTCCCCATTTTGCACATAGACCGCAACCTGGTCACCGGCAATGCTTATTTCTCGGTTAAGCATCAGCGTTGATCCCACCGCAACCGAATAAAAAGGGGAAGCCTCGTCCTTTACCCTGTTAGCCTCACATGCCGAAATCACTGCGGCACAGACTACGGAACAGGCAGCCAGCATCAAAAAACCGGACACTCTATTAATACCAATCATAATTACAGCTCCCAAGATAGCGTTTGTCAGCACATGTCTGATCTGTATATACTCCGGATACACTGAAACTCTGTCAATATTTTCCACATCATCATTTCATAATAAAAGTATGCTGACACATCTCTGGTTTGCGTTTTTTGCGGTTTCTTTTATTAGCGCCTGTTATCAGTGGCTGATAAACGGCCAGGCGGAGATCTTTTCGCTATTGATTCAGTCAACTTTCGACATGGCGGGTCTGAGTGTCGAAATTGCTATTGGCTTAATCGGCGTGCTGGCGCTCTGGCTGGGCTTTTTTAAAATTGCAGAACAGGCAGGCATGGTTAAGGTGTTATCCCGTGTACTGGAGCCTCTGTTTCTCAAACTGATGCCTGATGTGCCTAAAAACCACCCGTCACATGGCAGCATCACGATGAATGTCGCCGCCAATATCCTGGGGCTGGATAATGCTGCCACGCCAATGGGACTAAAAGCCATGCAGGATCTGCAGCAGCTTAATCCCGACAAAAGCACCGCGAGTAATGCTCAAATTTTATTCCTGGTACTGAACACTTCATCACTGACATTATTACCGGTAACGATCTTCATGTATCGCGCGCAGCAGGGAGCAACTGATCCAACGGCTGTTTTCCTGCCGATATTAATGGCGACCGGGGCATCTACCCTGACCGGTTTACTGGCCGTGGCCTATGTACAGAAAATTAACCTGCTGGATAAAACCATTGCCCTGTATTTCACCGCGCTGGCAGTACTGCTGGCCGTTCTCGCCAGCTTTTTAGTTTCACTGCCAGCCGAGCAAATGGCTGCCACTTCCAGTCTGCTTGGCAACTTTCTGCTGTTCAGTGTCATTATGCTTTTCCTCGGCTCGGGCTGGGTTAAAAAAGTAGACGTTTACGATGCCTTTATTGAAGGCGCAAAACAGGGATTTGAAATTGCTATCAAGCTCATTCCCTACCTGCTTGCCATGCTGGTCGCCATCGGTCTGCTGCGCAGCAGCGGCGTGCTCGACGGCCTGCTGACGATGTTCGAATACCTGTTCACCCTGCTGGGATTTAACACCGACTTTGTGCAGGCGCTACCCACTGCCTTTATGAAACCCTTAAGTGGCAGCGGCGCCCGTGCCATGATGCTGGAAACCATGAATACCTACGGTGCTGATTCATTTGCTGCGACTGTTTCTGCTATTATGCAGGGCAGCACAGAAACCACTTTTTATGTACTTGCCGTTTACTTCGGCAGTGTCGGCATTAAAAAAGTCCGGCATGCACTTGCCTGCGCCCTGCTGGCAGACCTGGCGGGTATCAGTACAGCTATTTTTGCCGGTTACCTGTTTTTCCACTAGATTGATTCAAGACCATTGTGCGCGGTTAAATAACTCATATTAGTAGCATTTATCGCCATAATGATTTAAAACACCTTACCTATGCCTATACAATTTTCACTAAAATTAGTTAGCACCGCGTTAATCCTGTTAATGCTATCAGCCTGCTCCATGAATAGCATGATGGTAAAAATGTCCATGCCAATGATGGAAAGCGGTATCGAGGCGATGCAACAGGAATCCGACCTGCAGCTGGCGGAAGACGCCATGCCCGCCAATATAAGCATGCTAAGAGGCATGATTCAACTGGACCCGGAAAATAGCCAGTTACACGTTTATGCTGCCCAGGCCTACTACGGTTTATCTTATGGCTTCAATGAAGACAGTGATTCAATCCGCGCAGGAAAACTTTATAAACGCGGACTTAAACACGGACTGACTGCTTTACGATTAATGGGCTTTAAAAATGCGGAAAAGCTCAAGCCGAAAGAACTCGAAAAACAGTTAAAAACACTTGGCCCGGACAGCGTTGCCGCGCTGTTCTGGACGGCCAGCAACTGGGTAAAGTGGATAGATCTTAATCGTGATGATGCGGCCAGTTTGATTCAGCTGCCAAAACCAACATCAATGATGCAGCGCGTGCTGGAACTGGATGACACATTTTATTACGGCGGCGCTCATATGTACTTTGGTGTTTATTATGGCGCACGCGCTCCAACCCTGGGCGGCGACTATAAAAAGTCAAAAAAACATTTTGACCGGGCACGAAAAATCACCAATAACAAGCTACTGATCGTCGACCTGCTGCAGGCAGAGTACCTTGCCAGGCAAATGTTTGACCAGAATGATTTTCATCAGCGTCTAAGCAGAATCATTGAAGCACCCGAGGATCTTTCACCGGATTTAATGCTGCTAAATCAAATAGCCAAACGTAAAGCGACCTTACTGTTAAATAAGGAAAGAAAATGGTTTTAGCAGGAAAATTTTTTCAACTTAAAAAGTTATCGCCTGGTAAATTTATTTCCGGCCTTTCAATACTTGCACTGTGCCTTCTATGCTGGCAAAACGTAATCGCACAGGAAACTTACACCTTAAAATTTGCCACGCTCATACCTACCGGTACCGCATGGACAAAAACCTTCGATAACTGGATACAGGACATCGAAGATAAAAGCCAGGGCCGCCTAATATTTAAAATGTACCCTGGCGGTGTTATGGGTGATGAACCCGACGTTTTACGGAAAATCCGAAAGGGCCAGCTGCATGGCGGACTTTTTAGTGGTTACGGTATCGGGCGCATTTATTCGCCCGCGCGAATTCTGGAACTGCCTTTTTTGTTTAAAAATGCCGATGAATCTGATTACGTCAGAAACCAGTTAATGCCGGAAATAGAAAATGGCTTTCGTGACAGCGGCTTCGAGCTGATCGGCTGGCCCGAAGTTGGTTTTATACATTTCTTTTCCAAGCACAAAATACAATCCATTGAGGATATAAAAAACAGCCGCATCTGGTTATGGCAGGGCGACCCCCTGGGCGAAGCATTATTTGCTGCTGCCGATATTAAACCTGTACCGCTGTCGATTATCGATGTTTACCCGCAATTATCTGCCCGCCACGGCAGCATTGATACCGTCTACATGTCTACCTTTGGCGCTATTGCACTGCAGTGGTATTCAAAAGTAAATTATGCCACTCACATTTCGGTCACCAATGCCATCGGCGCCGTTGTAGTCAGCAACGATTTTTATAACACGCTGCCTGAAGACCTGCAGCTACTGCTTAAAACATCTGGCACACAGGCAAGCGACCTGATCCGCAAGCAGACACGCCTGGAAAACATAAAAAGCAAACAGCTGTTAATCGATAATGGCATTGAGTTTCTATGGGACTGGGACACTGCAAATATCGATGAATTTATTACCATCCGGGACAAGGCTGCTTCACATTTAATTAAAACAAACTATATACCTCAAGAGTTTTTCAATAAAACCCGATTTCACTTAAGCCATTACCGCGAACAGAATAAATAAACTATTTTGCTGAAGAAACTTGATCAGTTATTACAAAAACTAGAAACAGGATTTGCCGCAGGCAGCCTGCTTATGTTGCTGGCGCTCTCGCTGTTTCAAATTCTAATCAGGAATATTTTTGAGTACGGCTATCCGGAAATAGACATTATTAATCGTCATTTACTGGTGTTATGCGGCATGATGGGCGCTGTACTTGCCACCTCAAAATTTTCCCACATTAAAACAGACGCGCTGAATATTTTTCTATCTGGCGAACAAAAAAAGAAACTGCGACTGCCACTGGCCCTGTTTGCCAGCGGTACCTGTGCAGCACTTTTTTATTATTCAATTATTTTTGTTAGTGACGAATGGCAGTACCTGCCAATAAATGAGCGCTGGACCCTGCCGTTCACCCTGATCTACCCGCTAAGTTTTTCATTAATGAGCTTTCACTTCATCAGCAACGAAATCATTCCCGGTAAACGGCCTGCTCAAACATGATGTTTGCTGCTGTATTTCTTCTCATTATTATTGCACTCACAGGTGCGCCATTATTTACCGCACTGGCAGCAGGCGCATTGCTGGCCAGTAATTCATTAGATATCAGTCCTGACATTCTTATCATTGAAATGAACCGGCTAGCCGCATCGCCCAATATGATCGCATTGCCACTTTTTATATTTGCTGGCGTTGTTATGTCTAATGGTGGCGCAGCAAATAGATTAATAGCATTTTACCGCGCCAGTTTTGGTTTTATGCCCGGCGGCATTGCCATTGTTGCCTTAATCAGCTGCGCATTTTTTACCATGTTTTCCGGCGCTTCCGGCGTTACCATCCTTGCCCTTGGCGGCCTGCTGTACCCTATCCTTAGAAAAGAAGGTTACTCCGAAAATTTCAGCCTGGGACTGTTAACCACATCGGGTTCCCTGGGATTGTTATTCCCGCCAAGCCTGGCCATTATCATTTATGGCATCGTTGCCAACGTCAGCATTGAACATATGTTTCTTGCCGGGCTGCTGCCAGGACTTTTACTGATCCTTTTTTTAGCGGCCTACAGTGCCTATTGTGATAAATCATTTCGCGTGCAGCGCCAGCCGTTCAATTTAAACGAAGCGCTCACAACAAGCCGACATTGCATCTGGGACCTGCTAATGCCTGTTGGTATTATCCTTGGAATATTCGGTGGTTTTGTATCCTTAACAGAAGCCGCTGCTGTTACTGCCAGCTATGTCCTGTTTATTGAATCGGTTGTTTATAGATCCATTTCATTAAAAGATAAATTGTTCGGCTTATTGAGCGAAACCTGTTTACTGTTTGGCAGCCTGATCATCATTCTTCTCGTTGCACTGGGGCTGACAAATTTATTAATAGATGCCCAGGTACCGATGCAATTACTGGCCTTTATTGAAAGCTTCATCGATTCCAAAATTCAGTTTTTAATTCTATTAAATATTTTTCTGCTGCTGGTTGGCGCACTGATGGACATCTTTTCCGCTTTGCTTGTCGTGGTTCCATTGCTGCTGCCGCTTGCCAGTCGTTATAATATAGATCCCGTTCACCTGGGTATTATCTTTCTGGCTAACCTCGAAATCGGCTACTCAACACCGCCTATAGGTATCAATCTTTTTATCGCCAGCCAGCGATTCAACAAACCCGTATTAACACTTTTTCAGTCGACTATCCCGTTTTTACTGATTATGCTTGTCTGGTTATTAGTAATTACTTATTTACCCGCACTTTCCCTGTGGTGGCAATAAAATCATGCCTAATATTCATCATATTGATTTATTTGCAAAAAATCACGAAAAAACAGATGAAAAATAGAACTGACAGCGCTATCCTTGTCTGATAGCGAGATGTTATTAAACATGGAGAAACGAAATGCAAAAACCCTGGTTAAATAGTTACCCGGAAGGCGTCGAAGAATTCATTGATATCAATCAGTTTTCATCGGTAGCAGATATATTTGACACCAGTATCTCCAAATTCAGCGAACTGCCCGCTTATACTAATTTTGGCAAAACAATCAGCTATCACGAACTCGATGTTTATACGGCTCAACTAGGCGCTTACCTGAAAAATGAATTGGGCCTTGAAAAAGGTGACCGCGTTGCGGTAATGATGCCTAACCTGCTGCAAAACCCGATCGCAATCTTCGGCATTCTCCGTGCGGGCCTGGTGGTGGTTAATACCAACCCTTTATATACCGCCCGTGAACTTCAACATCAGCTCGATGACTCTGGTGCAAAAGCTATTATAATCGTTGAAAACTTCGCCCACGTATTAGAAAAAGTTATTGAAGACACGCCAGTTAAACATGTAATCACTACAAAAATGGGCGACCTGTTATCGCCGTTCAAAGGCTTCCTTATTAACACCGTTGTAAAATATGTAAAAAAGATGGTGCCTGCCTTTCGCTTGAAAGGTTCTGTTGGCTTTAAAAAAGCCCTTAAACTTGGCTCCCAGCATCGCTTTCAAACCGTACCTGGAACGCACGACGATATTGCCTTTCTACAATATACCGGTGGTACAACGGGTGTATCCAAAGGCGCGGTACTGACTAACAAAAACATGGTTGCCAATATGCAGCAGGCTTCGGCATGGATTGACCATTGCCTTGGCGACAAAAAAGGCACCATTATCACTGCGTTACCGCTGTATCATATTTTTTCCTTAACCGCGAACTGCCTCACCTTCATGCGCTATGGCTGGTGTAATTACCTGATCACTAATCCACGTGATATCAACGGCTTCGTCAAGGAGTTGAAGTCTGTTGATTTTAATGTGCTGACCGGTGTAAACACTTTATTTAACGGCCTGTTAAACCATCCTGATTTTAAAAAACTGGACTTCAGTAATTTCTCTTTTGCACTGGGCGGCGGCATGGCCGTGCAGCGCGGTGTAGCAGAACGCTGGAAAGAAGTCACCGGCACTACATTAATTGAAGCTTATGGCCTTACTGAAACCTCACCCGCTGCCTGCATGAATCCTATGGATCTGAAAGAATTCAACGGCAAAATCGGGCTGCCTATTTCGTCTACTGAAGTATCTATTCAGGATGATGACTGGAATGAGCTGGAAATAGGTAAACACGGTGAAATCTGTATACGCGGCCCACAGGTTATGCGTGGATACTGGGCGCGCCCGAAAGAAACCTCCAATGTATTGAGTAATGATGGCTGGCTTCACACCGGCGACATTGGCTTTATGGACGAAGATGGTTTTGTTCAGATTGTTGACCGCAAAAAAGACATGATCCTGGTCTCAGGTTTTAATGTCTTCCCTAACGAAGTTGAAGAAGTAATAGCCGCACACCCGAAAGTTATTGAAGTTGGCGTTATCGGCAAGCCGGATGAGCATAGCGGTGAAGTAGTAATGGCTATTGTTGTAAAAAGCGACGATTCACTAAGCGAAGAAGAATTAAGAGTATTTTGCCGTGAAAGTCTGACAAGTTATAAAGTACCAAAATCTATTATCTTTACTGATGAGCTACCTAAAACCAATGTCGGTAAAATTTTAAGGCGTGAATTACGCGACCAGTATATTACCGGCACTTAAAAGCGCTAACCACTATATCATCGCTGTCATTTCGAGCTCAGTGATAAATCGTAAAGCTCAAAGCAAGCAAGATCTCTCAATACAGCTTTCGAGATTACAGACATATGGCTCCCTTCATTATAAAAATGAATACTTGCCACTGGCGATAAATTCCAGCTCTTCTGGTGTACTCTCTCGTTCTAGTATTTCATTTAGCTCAGGAAAACGGCCAAACTTTTCGATTACATAATGATGACTTTTTGCAAAGCTTAGCGCGACTTCAAATGGCTTTTGATACTGTTCCGGCACATCCTTCACCAGCTGGGAAAACGCTGCCAGCGACAAGTCCTGCTTATGTAAGTCTTCCGCATGTTCCAGCGGCAAATAAAAAAAACTGCGCTCTACCGCGTGCATACGGCTATCATCACCTGCACCGATGCCTTCAATACACAGGGCCTGTGCTTTTTCATCCTGCGCAAAGGATAAAGCGGAGCCCCGATGTATATGCCGGGAAAACTGATCAAGTAAAATAATGAGTGCAAGGCGGCCACGAAAAGAATCAATCCAGTGATCTAACTCACCATTGATCGCCTTATCGTAGTCGACAGCGAAATTAATAAAAATCTCACTGTCATATGCCGCACCATTTTTAAACCACATATCCTGCTTCGAAACATCGGCAGAATACGGCGTAGGAAAGGCACCAAACCAGAACTCGAGAATATCTTCGATACGGTTAGTCATTAAAACTCGTTTTTATTTACCGGTCAGGAGTTCGTACATCTAATGTCGCCCCATATACCGACCTGCTCTAAAACTTGAGCAGCGCGTTTACCTGCAAACCATTAACGTGCTCACGCGCTACGTATTCCATCCGCATTGCAACTTTAGTATCAAACTTGTATTGCAAACCGGCACCCAGCAACAGGCCGTCATCATCACCAAAGTCATAACCAAATCTACCCAGCAGGTCCACCTTGCTGGTCAAAGGTACAGACTCAACAACTGCCGCCCAAACACCTATGACATCACCGATGCTGCCGGACGTTTTGTAACGATCAAAATCGCCGCTATCCATGTAACCGATTTCCAGCGCGGTAGATATATCGTCATTAAGTTTAAAGTCAAAGTCGTAACCACCAAAAAACTGGAAGCCGCGCGCACTGCCAACACCCGGCAAACTGTTAAAGCCAAAGCCGCCGCCCAGGTAAAGACGCTTTGCATCAATACCTTCAGCCATCACCGGTGTAACCACTACAGCTGACAGCAAAGCCAGTAAACCAACAAATTTCTTCATAAATAAACCTTTCTTTTTAAAACTTAAAATTCAATTAACCATTGATGCGCTACACTTCCAGCGCGCCTGTTGGACAGATACATTAGCCAAACGTTTCATCTATAGCTGGCATCGCATTTGACCATAGTCGGAAGCCTTAGCCAATAACAACTGGTAACAATATTAAAAATACATGAAAATGGCAGCCAGGCAAATTTATCGAGAAATAAGCAGACACTGATGGCACGAATAATAATTCTCATTGCGGTAATCGGTATCGCCCTGATTCTCTGGCATAAAATCACCAGAACTAGCGGCGACGAACGTAAAAAGCTCATTTTCTGGAGTATTTTTGGCAGCATCATTGCCATACTTGGCCTCCTCGCCATTACCGGCCACCTGAATATTATTACTGCAGCTATTGCCGGGCTCATTGCATTGATCCCTCGCGCCATGCAATTGGTGAAATACCTGCCGTTCATCAGCAAGCTATACCAGCAGGGCAAGCAGGGGCCCGGACAGACCCACCAGCAGGCGCAACCGCCGCCACAGGGCAAAAACGCCATGAGCAAGGAAGAAGCCATAGAAGTACTTGGTTTAAAGCCCGACTATACAAAAGATGACGTGGTCAGCGCACACCGGCGCATGATGTCGAAGGTTCACCCGGATCGGGGCGGTTCGGATTACATGGCGGCGCAACTCAACAAAGCCAAAGATACTTTACTAGGTTAATACCCCTGATTACAGCAAAGCCCTGGGTTTCATGGCTATTTGTGCACATTAATTCCAGTAAAATACCTGCTTAAGCCAGGGCCTCAACGTAACTGGCTATGCTCGCCAAGATTCGACAAATAAAACATTTAAAAACAATCAGTTATGACACTTCATTAAAAACAGTCAAGCCTCTTTCTGCTGCTGCGGGTAGCAACAAGCGCTTGAATTATTTATCATAAGCCCTATCTAGAACCATGAACGGTAGCAAAAATTTAACACTAGCGACTCGAATCAGCCGTTAAATTATGCTTTTTAAACGAGAGAACTATGCCCTTATCTGATGAGAAAAAAATCGAAACCCGTGACCGTATTAATCGTGACCCCGATTTTCGCTCGGCATTTTTAATACAGGCACGTAATATGTATAAAAAAGCGTTGCAATTTAACGCACAGCTTGAAGATGAAGTGAACCGCTTTGAACAGATACTGGGCGCCGAACCTGACACCTATGAATTCATGGAAGGCGAACTCGATGAAATCGATATTTTTGAAAAAATCCTGGATGCGTTTGATAGCCAGACCCTGGAAGATGAAAAGAACACCAGCACAATTAACTAGTACACTTAAACAATGTCATCTTGAACGATAGTGAACAATCTTGGACACAACGTGTTTACAATTCTTCTTATGTCTAATAAGACCAAATACATTCAATCGCTAACCTAAAACAAAGCTAATGATCAAACTAACATACCCAATAGCAACGCTCATCTTATCAAGCATCACTCTGGCTTCATGCACACAGCCCGCAGAAGACCCTAAAGCAGTTGCCGACCAATACTGGCAGTACATGAAAAATGGAAATCATGTCGAAGCCGAAAAGCTGATTTCAATCAATAGCCGACAGGCATTTGAACAACACAAAAATCGTATCAATACTATCGATCAGCTCTCGACCAATGAAGCAACAACGATCGTGAGCACATCAATAAGCACAACAAACCCCAGCACCAACTACACGCATACGGAAACTTTTAACACTACGCTTGTGCTGCAGCAGGGCAAATGGAAAATAGACATAAACCAGTCACAGATTCCACCAGCACCCAGTGCAGAAGAAGAACAAATGCAACAATTGGCCGAAGAACTGTCAGAGTCCATGCAGGAAAATATAGAATCCATCGATGACGCCATGAGCGAAGGCATGCAGCTGTTCAATGAAGCATTGCGCGAGGGCTCAAAAGAAATGGGCGACTCATTGCTACATTTAATGAACGAACTCAACAGCACAATGCACGAGTCGATCGAAAAAATGAAAAAACGCCGTGAACAGCAGCAGGAACAGTTGCCGCAAAACCAGCCTGACCCTGAAGGGGGCGAAGGCATGATTTAAAGCACCGGCAGATAAAATATAATAAGCGGATAACATAGCTACTTCTATTACTATCACAACACTAATACACACGCCGGGCACTTTTTGTAAAATCAGAAAATACCGTCCGTTGCTCTGTTAACATCAAGTAGACAAATATTTTCACACTCTCACTTTTAACTGAGTTACTATTGTGCGAATAAATCTAATAAAAAAACAAATAACCCTTAATAATATAGGGTTAATTTGGAATCCAGCTTTTATGAATAATTGTCTACGCGCTTCTGCAATACTTTTCCTCCTGTTGTTACAGATTGCCAACCCGGTTTTTGCTGAAAAAATTTATTCCGTCGGTGTCGTTCCCCAGTTTGAAGCCCGCCGAATAGCAACAATTTGGCAGCCTATTCTTGATGAAGTAAGCCAGCGCAGCGGGGTAAAACTTCAACTCAAAGCATCACCCAATATTCCCCGCTTCGAAGAACAATTCGCTGCCGGTGAATTTGATTTCGCTTATATGAACCCCTATCACGCTATACAGGCAAATAAAATACAGGGTTATACCCCGCTGCTGAGAGATAACGGCCGTAACCTTTTTGGCATCATCGTGGTGAAAAAAGACAGTCCGATAATGTCGGTAGAAGAACTTGACGGCAAGACGGTTGCTTTCCCCGCACCGAATGCACTCGGTGCGGCACTACTACCACGTGCAGAGTTCAACCGGAAATTTAACATTAAAGTAAAAGAACTCTACGTCAAGAGCCATAGCTCGGTGTATCTAAACGTACTTCTGGGTAAAGCAGATGCAGGCGGCGGTGTGCAGAAGACCCTGTCACAGCAACCGGAAAACATTCGTCAGCAACTGCGAATCCTGTATAAAACAAGTATCGTACCGCCGCATCCATTTACTGCACATCCGCGCATAGACAAATCTATCCAGGAGAAAGTAGCCGCTGCATTCCTCGAACTGGGCAACAGCAAAAAAGGCAAAGCTTTACTAAAAAAAATTCCCATGAAAAAAATTGGCACTGCCTCAATTGAGGATTATGAGCCAGTTAAAAAAATGGAACTGGACAAATACTATGTAGGCAAATAATTACATGAACCTTCACCTGAAACTGTTTATACCTACATTATTGCTACTCGCGGCGATCGCGACAACCATTCATTTTTACTGGCTGCCTGATTATCTTACCCTGGAAATCGAAGAACAGGAAAAATATGAACTCAGCTTTGCCGACTTACTGGGCACGGCGCTGGTTCCCGACCTGCTCAATAACGACCTCGCCATAACACACAGCACACTCGACCAGGTGCTGGAAAATCGTAAATACTGGTATGCCGTTAAACTGTTCGACCGCGATAACCAGCTCATCTATCCACTGACCGAACCGCAACTGCCAGCAGATATTGAACTCAAAACACTGGATCACGAAATCATATTCGATGGCAACCGCATCGCCAGCTTCACCGTCTGGATTGACATCAACGCTGCGAGTTCTCAGCGTGTTGATCATATCTATCATCTCGAACATCTATTGCTGATCACACTGCTGGTGGCTGCGCTATTAGCTACACTGTTGCAGGACAGGTGGATCAGGTTTCCGTTGCGGCAACTGGCCAATTTTGCCAGCGATATTGCACGCGGCAAATATGATTCTCGCATGGAATACCAGTCCCATGATGAAGTCGGAAAACTGGTAGCCGCTTTTAACAGCATGCGCCGACAAATACGGCAGCGTGAAGCCGACCTGGTAGAAAGCCAGGCACGCCACAAGGCAGTCATTGAAAACGCCGTTGACGGCATTATCTCGATTGACGCACACGGCAAGGTGCAAAGCTTTAATCCTGCGGCAGAAAAAATCTTCGGTTACAACCATAACGAAGTAAACGGAAAGAATATCAAAATGCTGATGCCGCAGCCTTACCAGCGAGAACACGACGGCTACCTGTACAACTATATTGCAACAGGCAATAAAAAAGTTATCGACATCGGGCGCGAAGTAAAAGGTCAGCGCAAAGACGGCTCAACCTTCCCGCTGGATCTGGCCGTTAGTGAAGTTGACCTGGGAGACCGCCGCCTGTTTATCGGCATGATACGCGACATCACTGAGAGAAAATTTGCCGAGCAGGAAGCAGCACGTTATTCCAATGCGCTGGAACAGCTGCACATTATTACGTCAGATATAGAAACTGATTTCAAGCAGAAAATTCACAATGTTCTCGAACTTGGCCGCCAGCTGCTTGATATGCCGCTGGCAATCATCAGCCATATCCAGGCAGAGCGTTATATCGTCGAACATGTTGCCAGCCCCGATGGTGCGCCTCCACCCGGCACCGAATTCGTGCTGGGTGAAACCTATTGCTGTCACACGCTGGCCACCAATACAGCCACCGGCTTTGAGCATGCAGGGGAAAGCGAAATAAACAACCATCCCTGTTATAAAAACTTCGGTCTTGAAGCTTACATCGGTGCGCCGGTTATTGTTAACGGCGCGCTTTATGGCACACTGAATTTTTCCAGCCCGAAACCGCATGCCGGTAAATTCAGTAGCGTCGACTATAACCTGATCAGGTTATTTGCCCAATGGGTAAGCAGCGAAATTACCCGCGTTCAGGCGGAGACAGAACTCTATAATACAACAGCACTTCGGCAAGCCATTCTGGACAGCGCCAATTTCAGTATTATTTCAACAGACGTAAACGGCATAATACGTCTATTTAATCATGGCGCCGAGCGCATGCTCGGCTACAGTGCCGAAGAACTCATCGACAAGGAAAGTCCGGCGATATTGCACGACATTGAAGAAGTCGTATCAAGGGCAAAAGAACTTACAGTAGAACTAGGACAAAGCATCGAACCAGGCTTTGACGTTTTTATCAGCAAAGCAAAAGCCGGAATTGCGGATGAAAGGGAGTGGACATACATACGCAAAGATAAAACACGCTTACCGGTAATGCTTTCTATCACCGCAGTGCATGACTCCAGTGGCAACATCGTCGGCTACCTTGGCATCGGCAGCGACCTGACCGAGCGCAAAAAAATCGATTTGATGAAAAGCGAATTTGTTTCTACCGTCAGCCATGAATTGCGCACCCCGCTTACTTCCATACGCGGTGCATTAAGCCTGGTGCTTGGCAAAGGTGCAGCCGACCTGCCGCCCAAGCTGCAACGCATGCTGGAAACCGCCAACCGCAACAGTGAACGCCTGACATTTCTGATTAACGATATCCTTGATCTTGAAAAAATAAATGCCGGGAAACTCGACCTTCGCCTCGAAGCCGTAAACCTGGCCGCACTGGCAAAAAGAGCCGTTGATGAAAACGAAGGTTATGCGCTATCACACAACGTCAAGCTAAAACTTTCATTTGAGTCTGATGAGACGACGACAGTACGCGTGGACGAACATCGCCTGTTACAGGTTTTTGCCAACCTTATTTCCAATGCCGTCAAATACTCACCTGAAGAAGATACTGTTGACGTCGTAGTAAAAAGAACCAACGGTCGGGTACGCGTTTCTGTCATCGATAAAGGCGCAGGTATACCCGTTGAGTTCCGTCCGCGTATTTTTGGCCGTTTCGCTCAGGCCGACAGTTCAGACACGCGCGAGAAAGGCGGTACCGGCCTTGGCCTGACCATCACAAAAGCTATCATTGAACAGCTTGGCGGCAGCATCGACTTCAACAGTGAACCCGGCGAAGGCGCAGAGTTTTATTTCGAACTCTCCGCATGGGACCAGACCGTTGAAAACACACAGCTGGATAAATCACTGCCCAAAGTACTGGTCTGTGAAGACGACCCGGACGTTGCTTATGTACTGGTCAACCTTCTGGAGCAGGAAGGGCTTTCCGGTGACATTGCTGCAACCGCCAGCAGTGCTCGAGATTTGCTGCAAAAAAACAACTACAGCCTGTTACTGCTTGACCTGGTTCTGCCAGATGCAAACGGCCTGGAACTTGTACGTGATATTCGTAAGGCAGAAAGCACCAGGAAATTGCCCATTATCGTTATTTCCGGTCGTGCCAACGAAGGACGTAAAGAATTCAACGGAGATGCCGTTACTGTAGCAGACTGGCTGCAAAAACCGATTGACCGTGACCGGCTGTCGCATGCGGTTGCCGATGCAATACATGGCAATCACCGCCCGAATATTCTACATATCGAAGATGATCTTGATGTTATACAGGTATCCCAGGTATTGTTTGAAGATGAGGCGGACTTTGAATATGCAACCTCACTGGAAGAGGCCCATAAAAAACTGGCTAAAAAAGTATATGACCTGGTCATTGTTGATATCTCATTACCTGACGGCTCGGGGCTGGATCTACTGGACGAAATCGGCCGCGACTGCCCAATCGTGCTTTTTTCCGGCCAGGAGACCCAGGCTGAAATCAGCGATAAGGTGAATGCAACATTAACCAAGTCACTGACCAGCAATGATGAGCTGATGAGCACAGTAAAACGATTATTGAAACACAACATCCAATAAACGAGATGCGAATATGAAATTACTCTACGTAGAAGACGAAGCCGATATCCGCGAAATTGCCGAATTCGCCCTCGAAGACGAAGGCTTCGATATCCTTTTTTGCGAGTCTGGTGAAAAGGCAGTGGAACAGGCGGCTGATTTTCAACCGGAAGCCATCCTGCTGGATGTTATGATGCCCGGCATGGATGGGCCCACCACACTACAAAACCTGCGAACCCTGCCTGGACTGGAATCCACACCGGTCATCTTTCTTACCGCAAAGGTTCAGCCCAATGAAATTCAAAACTTTATTTCACTCGGCGCCATCGACGTCATCCCGAAACCCTTTGAACCGATGACACTGGCTGAACAGATTCGCGAAATACTGAGCCGTAGCCGCTAATGAGCACCAGCAAACAGGAAAAATTACGCAAGCTACAGGAAAAGTACATATCCCAGCTGCCAGGAAAACTCAATGCACTAAACCGGGTATGGCTGCATTCGCTGCACCATAATGACATTGACGGCTTAAATCAGCTTCGCCAGCTGGCACATAACCTTGCCGGATCTGCAGGCACATTCGGTTTTCCTGCCGTCAGCGTCGAAGCCAGGAACCTTGAAGACATACTGAGAAACCTGAGTGATATACAGGATTTAAACAACATCGTCGAAGAAAATATTGCCGATGCGCTGCAACGGATTGTCAGCTACGTTGAACTCGGACCAGAGAATGTTGAAAGTCTTACACCGCTTGATCATGAAAAAGCTTACAGCACTGCTCAGTTTGACCGTCTGATTTACGTTATTGAAGATGACGACCTGCTGGCCCGCGAAATTGCCACCCAGCTTTATTACTTTGATTACGAAGTGGAAACCTTCTCCTCCACCGCGCGAGCAATGGAAGCAATAAAACTGCGCATGCCAACAGCTATGATTATTGATATACAACTGCCGGACGGCGATCTCGCCGGCCCGGAATTTGCGAGAGTATTTAACGAATTTTCTTCCACCGCCATACCTTCCATATTTATTTCTTCACGTGATGACTGGCATGCACGCCTTGCCGCAGTGCAGGCCAATGGCAGCGCATACCTGACAAAACCGATAGACTTCAACGACCTGCTCGAACGCCTGGAAATGCTGACGGTTAGACAAATGCCAGAACCGCTCAAAATACTTATTGTTGATGACATGGAAGTACTGGCAGAACACTATGCCACTGTCTTAAGAAACGCCAACATGGAAGTGAAAACGGTTACCGATATCAATGACATGCTTGAAGCCTTAAGTGACTTTAAGCCGGAACTAATCTTAATGGATATCTACATGCCCCAGTGTTCCGGCCTTGATGCCGCAAAAATAATACGGCAAAAAGACGAACTGCTTGGCGTACCCATCGTTTTCCTGTCAACCGAAGCCGATCCTCTGCAGCATATTTCAGCCATGGAGCTGGGCGGCGACGACTTCCTGCAAAAACCCATTACCGATGACCGTCTGCTTGTTTCGGTTAGAACTCGCGCCCAGCGCTTTCGCCGTCTGCGCAGCCATATGCTTTGCGATGGACTCACCGGCCTGCTCAACCACGTTGCCGTCAGAACCCACCTCGAATCAGAAATTTCACGCGCACAACGCCAGAACGAAGCGCTTAGTTTCGCCATGATTGATATCGACAACTTCAAACAGGTAAATGATACCTACGGCCACCCTGTCGGTGACCGGGTAATAAAAAGCATTGCGCGCATGCTAAAAAAACGTTTACGCAAATCAGATCTCATCGGCCGATATGGCGGCGAAGAGTTTGCCATCATACTGCCGGAAACCGAGTTAAATACTGCAAAAAAATTACTGGATGATGTACGGCAGAATTTTTCACAAATTACCCAGCAGGATCACGAAACCCAGTTTTACTGCACGCTCAGTGCAGGCGTAACGCAGCTATCAAAAAGCGACTCCCTGGACAGCCTGGTTAACACCGCCGATGAAGCACTCTACGAAGCAAAACATGCCGGTCGCAATCAGGTGTGTATAAAATGAAACCCGCGGCCATACCGGATAATGAAGAACAACGAATTCATCGATTAAATGAGCTGGGCATTCTTGATACGCTAGAAGAACAGGCCTATGATGACCTTACTCAGCTGGCGGCAAAAATATGTGATACACCAATCGCGCTGGTGAGCCTGGTAGATACTGATCGACAATGGTTCAAATCCCACCATGGCCTGGACGCGCACGAAACTCCCCGCGATATCGCATTCTGCGCGCACGCTATTCTAGATGACCATGTATTTGTTGTAGAGGATTCCAGCAAAGACGAGCGCTTTCATGATAATCCATTAGCGACAGGCCATCCAGATGTAAAGTTCTACGCGGGCGCACCCCTGATAATGAGCGACAATCTCAGGCTCGGAACATTATGCGTTATAGCAAATGAGCCTCGAACGATTTCCGATACTCAAAAGGCGGCCCTTGAGGCCCTGGCACGACAAACCATAAGCCAGATGGAGCTTCGCCTTAAAGTAAAAGAACTGCAAAGTCTGGACAACGCCAAGGACGAATTCATTTCCATGGTTAGTCACGAACTAAGGACACCGCTAACATCCATTACCGGCTCGCTTTCCCTGCTTTCAAACAACAAAGTTGGCCCATTAAGCAGTAAACAACAGAATATGGTGGCCATCGCTGCACGCAACAGTGACCGGCTTCTCTGCATCGTTAATGACATACTCGACCATGCAAAAATGGAAGCTGGTAAATTTGAAATCAGCCGTAAACCACATAAAGTTTTTGACCTACTTGAAAAAGCACTGGAACTAAATCAGCCCTATTGTGAAAAATGTAACTGCGAAATAATTCTGAAATTTAACGATGCGGATAAAGACAGGATAATTGAGTGCGATGAAAACCGCCTGTTGCAGGTGTTAAGCAATCTTATTTCTAACGCGGCGAAAGTTTCCAGCAATAAAGATATCATAGAGCTATCTCTTGTTATAGATAGCGACAAGGCACGTTTTGAAGTTACCGATCACGGACCAGGAATATCAAAAGAACAACAGAAGCACCTTTTCCAACGGTTCAAACAAATTGAAACCTCGGGAAACCAGAAAATGCCCGGTACAGGCCTTGGCCTCAGGATCAGCAAACATATTGTAGAACTTCACGATGGCCAGATCGATTTTGAATCATTACCCGGCGATTACACTAAATTTTATTTCACCATTACACTTAAGAAAATAAAACACGACACTCATCCGGATCGAAACTGCCGCCAGTGAGAATCACTGCCTGCTGAGTAAAGAGGCCGTTACTAGCGCCACGCCACGGGCTTAACTATTCAGCAACCCTGGCATTCTACAACAAATAGCGTATAATAGTGATCTACAGCTACAAATAAAATTTAGAACATCGTATAACTATGGAATTTTTTCAAATTATTAATCACATCAAGACAGATACCGAAAAATTAAAAAATCTACTTACACTCAACTGCCTGCCTGAACTTTGCGACTCTATTGACACCGTTACTTCTGATAATGCACATCAAGCTGAGATATATTGTCTCTGGGGTGAATTTAGTGTCATTCGCGATGAGATAAGAAATGGTGTTCGCTTCTCGTTGGTTAATTGCCCGCATGCCCTTGCATGGACTATTACGCATCATGAGGAAGTAGAAAACATCGTCATTCACTGCACTATCGATGATATTGAAACAGATGAAGACTTTGCCGACTCGATTGAATTATTTATCGAAGACTGGTCAACAGGCGTTTCCAGGTCATTACAATAAATACATTTATACCTATGACTATCAATCCAACTCCCGCTCTACTCGACCACCTGCACCTGATAACACTGATTGCTGTTGTTGTTTCCTCTACATCCGGCGTACTTAAAGCCGGCTTTAAACAGTTCGATTTATTCGGTGTAATTATTATTGCTATTGCAACCGGATTGGGAGGCGGATCATTACGCGACATGTTGCTGGACCGGGAAGTATTCTGGATTCGTGATCAGGTGTTTTTTATCGCATCACTTGGCAGCGCAATCGCCATCTTTATTACCGCACGGCTAATGGCAATTCCTCCTCGTTTCTTCCTGGTTGCCGATGCGGCAGGACTGGCAACATTTAGCGTAGCCGGCACACTGGTATCACTAATGGTCGGCGCACCCTGGATGGTTGCGAGCTTTATGGGGGTAATGACCGGCACTATGGGTGGAATTTTCCGTGACATTTTAAGCAACGAACCGCCCGTTGTTTTCCAGAGCCCACTCTATGCCACTGTTTCATGGGGAGGATCATTATTCTTTATAGCCCTGCTCTATATTAATATCGATACCACATTTGCTGCTATTTTTGCTGGACTGAGTATTTTCATTTCCCGTTTACTCGCGCTTTATTTCAATATCAGCCTGCCCAGATTCCGCTTTAAATCCAGTTAAACACGGCTTCTTACGCTTTCCTATAAAACGTCTGTATTTACAGATGAACTACTATGCCTTATTCTTAAAAAACAATTTCATATATTCGATTGTGCTATCCTGCTTCAATTAAATACACGATCACCTTCTTACCAGTGATGGAATAACCTACAATTTAACTATCATTTATTATGAACTCGCTAACATTAAAACGAATCGCTTATGTAAGTCATCAGGTCCATGATTTTACTGATGAAGACGTACTTGAACTAATGATTGCAGCACGACAGAAAAATACAAATCTGGAGATTACCGGCTTGCTTCTATTTGATAAACCAGTATTTTTACAATTGCTGGAAGGGCCACCAGCAGCCGTAGATAAATTAATTGCTGAAATCATCGCTGATGACAGACACAAGGATGTGGACATTATATTTTCGCAAGAAAACTGCCCTCAGCGGGAATTTCCACGATGGAGCATGGATTGTAAAATACTTGGCCATCGCAATGGCGAAGAGTACAGCGAACTAGATGCGCGAGTAAAACAGGTATTAAGTGCAGCCAAACCTAATGGCGATCTGGCACACCAGTTATTGCTGGATTATAGAGAAGAAAAGAATTCTTCTATGGATATTTAGTATATTATTCCTTACAACTCGTTTGCTATACTCATTAAATGAATAATACTAATTGCTATCTAGCACCCGTCCTGTTTGCATGCTGCGCACTATTGTATTCAACAAATGTATTGCCTGAACAAAAAGCAAAGAAATCATATACTGTCGATTTCAACAATCCTCCCGAGAAGACCGAAACACTAAACGAGATAAAAGACAGGATCAATTCAACTTTTGCAGATCAACCAAACATGCGCATGATGATTTACGGAAGAGGACTGGCGTTTTTCCTGGACCCGGGCACAATACAAAATACCAGCTTGCAATTTAACAGCAACAACCAGTCTGCTCAAAAAGAAATAGCAGACCTGAAGAGTAAAAATGTGGACTTGATAGTCTGCGAGAAACCGGAAAACAGGTCGATAAGAAAGATAACAACAGATCTTGATGGCAGACATTTGAGTACTCACAAGCAGAACGACAGAATAACTCACCTTAAGCAGCAGGGTTACATCTGTATCAAACCCTGAGCATTACCGGCCTTATTAGCCAATTTTTAATAGATAACTGCCGGTATTTCATAAGTTATACTTTGCGTTATAATACGTATAACTAATTAGTCATATAACTTAATCCAGCGGGTACACCCACATGTCTATAGAACGTACACTTTTCGCATTTGGCGGCATCATGGTAATGCTAACCTCCTTACTTGCCTTATTTCATCACCCATACTGGACATGGTTCACACTGTTTATCGGTTTCAACTGTTTCCAGAGCTCATTCACCGGTTTTTGCCCACCAGCCTGGATAATGAAAAAGTTCGGCCTGAAAACTGAAGCTGAATTAGCCACTGCCGGCAAATAATTATTTATTAAAAAAATTAAGCCGCTTTTATTGCAGATTTTTGATGTTGCAATAATAGCGGCTTAACTTCTTTATCGGACAATTACTTTTCTGCTTTCCAGTGAATGATTGAATTAGCGTAATAGTTGATTATTTCACTTTCAGACTTATCCATTCTATAAAGGTTATCTTTTTCTTCAACCAGTCCACGGCCTGTCATTGCATTAAGAGCGGATCCTAAAACACTTTCAAGTGCACTGGATGAAATTTCGATCGGTGCACCTGCCTGCTCTAGCTCACCAATTCGATTCAAACATTCGGTTTTAAGCTCTAGCTCACTTTTCCATTGGCCTTGATTCTTAATTAAAGTCTCGCTCATTAATGCAACCGGCATAACCGGTACCACCTTTTCGATTTCTTCCATTATAACTGCTGCCAGCAGGCCCACCCTTTCAAACCTCTGCTCCTGCTCCAGCGCACTAAAATCCAGCTGATTTTTTTCACAATAATCTTTTGCAGAAACGGGCTCACCAAAGTTAACACTGGCATAACCAAAACGGCGCCAGCGATTTTTTCTCGACAGCATTACGTTTTTAAAAATAAAGCTCACAGTCGTTTTTAAAATGAACCACAAGCTTCTTTTTTCTGCATCCTTATCCAGTCTGCGCACCAGGCTCCGATCTTCAATAACTCGGTCGTAATTAATGCCGACAGGGATAAATACAATATCCCGGTCAGTATGCGGATGGTAATCCCTTAGCATATAATCTAAAAATCCGAGGCGCGGCTCTCGCATCACACCATCTTTACTTAAGCCGCCTTCAAGAAATACGGCCTGGCAAACCCCGGCCCGGGTAGACATGTTGATATAGCGCTCCAGCACTTTTCGATATAAAACATTACCGGAATTTCGTCGTACAAAAAATGCGCCCATAGCTTTTATCAGGGTTTGCAGTGGCCATATTCGCGCCCATTCACCAACGGCATACGACAGCGTCGTTTTTTCCGCGACTAAAAACGATACCAGTACATAATCCATATTACTGCGATGATTCATTACGAATACGACACTGGCATTGCTATCACTTTCCTTGATTTTATTATTATCATAAAAACCAACGCGCACCCGGTATACCATGCGTGCCAGTTTTTTTGCCAGCCAGTAGCCGATACGAAAATAGATATAGGCATTAAATGCGGGCACGATCTCGGAAGCATATTTATGTGCGTTTTGCTGTGCGATTGCTTGCGGCATATCATGCGCTTCGGCATAATCCTTGATGGCATCAATCACTTTTTCATCAAAAACCAGCTGATCGATCAAGGCCTGGCGGCGGGTAAACTGGAAGGGGCGGATTTCAATATCCAGGCGTGTATTAATTTCACTAATTACACGATTGACGCGGCGTTTTAAATACCAGCGCATGCCAGGCAGCAATATTCGATCCAGCACCATGACTGCAGCAAATACCACCAGTACAATAAAAACCCAGTAGGGCAGAGTTATCGTTTCCATTATGACTACATATTACACAATCACCTGACAGAATGTTACACAAGGGTTAAGATTCACCCTCTTTAAGACAAAGTTATATAAAGGTATAGAAATGAGCAAGTATGATGTTTATGGCCTGGGTAATGCACTGGTTGATATGGAATTTGAGATCAAAGACCAATTCCTGCAGGAAAACAAAATAGATAAAGGTGTCATGACCCTGGTTGATGAAAATCAGCAACATGAGTTGATTTCTCAGTTAGACGTCTTTGATGGCAACAAGGCCAGTGGCGGCTCTGCAGCCAATACCTTGATAGCCGTCAGTTCTATGGGCGGATCTTCTTATTATTCATGCAAAGTTGCTGATGACGAGCTTGGCCATTTTTACCTGGACGATCTTAAAACCGCCGGTGTTGACTGCAACATGGATGGTAAACACAAAGGCGGCATTACCGGTAAATGTCTGGTAATGGTTACACCAGATGCCGAACGCACAATGCATACCTTTTTAGGCGTATCTTCAGAATTATCGCCTTACGAAGTTAGCGAAGAAGCAATCAAAAACGCGCAATACTGCTACCTCGAAGGCTATCTCACTACATCGGAAACAGGAAAAGCAGCCAATATCGAAGCCCGTAAAATTGCCCAGGCCAACAATATTAAAACGGCGCTGACATTCTCGGATCCATTTGTAGTAGAACACTTCCGCAATGACTTCACCGACACCATCGGCGATGGCATAGACTTGTTATTCTGCAATGAAGCGGAAGCACTGAGTTACACGCAACAAGATTCTGTCGAAGATGCTGCAAACGTTATTAAAACCTTTGCTAAAACTTTTGCCATCACACTGGGCGCTAAAGGCGCCGCAGTTTATGACGGCAGCGAGTTGATAAGCATTGAAGCCAATCCGACTACTGCGGTTGACACCAATGGCGCAGGGGATTTATTTGCCGGTGCTTTTATGTATGGACTGACACACGGAATGAACTACGAACAATCAGGAAACCTGGCAAGTAAAGCCTCTTCAATAATCGTCAGCCAGTTTGGCCCACGGCTGAAACTGGAACAGTATAAATCTCTGATTTAGTAAGTATATAACCGTATAGCAATAATATTTTGAAGGGATTCAATTTATTATTTTCTGTTTCACTTGTTGATATTTACCAGGAAAGTTCAACAGGGAAAGAACCCTCAAACAGGTTGCAAATCGTCACAGGCATGATTAGCAAAGCCTGCGCCGGCTTCTGCGTATACATTGTATACTGAATCAACACCGGCCTCCTTTAACACAGCAATATTTTCATTGTGTTTTACCGCAGCAGCGATTTTACCCTGGTAGTTTGATTGCTTTATCATTTCAACAGCAATCTTCTGTTCTTTCAGGTTTGGCATATCCAGCAAAATCATTGATACCGCATCCGGTCTTAAGCGCTCCCAGAAATCATAATCCGTTACATCGCCAAGCATGACATTTCTACCATTTTCAACATGCCAGTCAACAACCGCCTGATCAGAATCGATACCCAGTAAGCTTTCACCAAACTTTTCAGAAAGGTTCTGGTAAACACCGGTACCCACCCGTCCCATACCAAACACCAGCACCTGTGCACCACCTATGTCGATGGGCTTATCATCATCGAGGCGATGGTCACTTTCGAATTTACACAGCCCCTGCTCGTATTTCGCATATAATTTATGTGAATTAGCATTTGCCAGTGAAGAAAAGACAAACGTTATCGATAGAGCCATGGCAATAATAACCAGCCACTCGCTATTCATCCAGCCACTTGAAACACCAATTGCACCGACGATCAAGCCAAATTCACTGTAATTAGACAAGGACAAACTCGTTAAAAAACTGGTACGTGTCCGCAATTTAAAACTGGTAAACAAACTAAAGAACAGGAATGCCTTTGCAAGCATAACAATGGCTAGCACCAGTGCAATAATAGCGGACAATAATGTAGGTGCACCATAAAAACCAATACTGAGGAAAAAAGCGACCAGAAAAATTTCCTTAAATGCCAGCAGGGACTTTGCCAACTCGTCTGATTTCTCGTTACCTGCTAACAATACTCCCAGCAATAATGCACCCAGGTCTGCCTTAACACCAACGATCTCAAACAGTGAAGCGCCACCAAGCGCCAGCGCCATGCCAAACAGTATCAACAGCTCACCATGCCCTGCCCGTTTTATTAAGACTATCAGCAAAGGACGAGCCGGTATTAACAACAACAGCAGCAATGCCCACAAGGACGGAACTTTATCTGATGAAGCCGTTAGAAAAATAACCGCAAATAAATCCTGCATGATCAATATACCAATCGCAATTTTTCCGTGCAAGGATGACATCTCTGCTTTTTCATCGAGCACTTTTACCGCAAACACGGTACTGGAAAAGCTTAATGCAAACGCGATAATGGCTGAATCAATAACGGAAAGCCCGGCGAAATTCTGCAAGCCGGTATAACTTAATGCGAATATCAGCAGGCCAAATACAACTATGGTAATGAGCATATGAATAACAGAAACCGCCCATATTTCTGCCCGCAATAAATCCCTGATATTTAACTTAAGCCCGATACTGAACAGTAAAATGGTAACGCCAACATCAGCCACCGCTGCGAGCGCATCCCCACTTTGCATATTCATCGCGCTCAATACAAAACCGGCGACAAGATAACCAACCATAGGCGGTAATGAAACCAGCTTGACAACCATACCGGACGCGAGGGCAACGATTATCCAGACGACATCGGTAAAATGTACTGCGATCAAACTTAATTCCATGATATTTACATCTATAATTGGATTAGAAAAAGTCTTTCTTGAACAGGTCTTGCTATACTTTAACCATGTTTCATCTTAATTTATATACGCTCATGCCGGTATTTAGTGAGGCGAGAATCATGCTGACTGCAAAACGTCTGGTGACTGCTATCTTTTTAGCGATAAGCAGTTCATCGTTCCTTGCCCATGCCGATACTGATTTTCCTGAGTCAAAACGTATTGAAGTGTATTCATTAAGCCAGAACTACTGGGACACACAGGCTGGCGACACCCTGGGTAAAATAAGCAGGCACCTGCTACCCAATAACCCGTCAAAACGGGCATCACTCGAGCGTGACATCGTATTATTAAACCCGCATGCATTTATCAATGCCAATCCTGAAAAGCTGCTTGCTGGCAAACGCCTGTGGATGCCGGGTTATATGAAACAGGCAGACAGCAAAGTGAATCCTGCTACAACCGCTGTTGAACGCTACTCCTGGGGAAATATTAAGCGACCTAAAAATTAATACAACACACCCTGGTAAAGGTTTTTCTATTTGCTGTATATTGACCTGTCATCTCGAACCAATGTGAGGATTGACAAAGCTATAGCATTATTACAACAAACCACGCTCGGCAAATGACACGACCTCATCACCCACCACAAAATGATCCAGCACCCGTATATCAACCAGAGCCAGCGCGGCTTTTAAGCGCTGCGTTATCTGCTCATCGGCATGGCTTGGCTCTGCCACACCCGACGGGTGGTTGTGGGCAAAGATGATCGCTGCGGCATTCTTCTGCAATGCCAGCCTTACGACTTCTCGTGGGTAGACACTGGCACCGTCAATAGTGCCATGAAACATTTTTTCAAAGGCGATGACACGATTTCGATTATCCAGAAACAGGCAGGCAAATACTTCATGCGGATAACTGGCCAGTTGCGCCATCAAGTACTGCCGTGTTTGCGCAGGACTGCATAACGCATCACCCCGGCTTAGCTGCTCAAACATATGGCGCTTTGCCATTTCCAGCACGGCCTGCAACTGAGCATACTTGGCACTACCCAGTCCTTTATGCTGGCAGAAGTCATCCTGGCTCGCCTGCAACATGGGTTTTAAACCATCAAAACTAGCCAGTAGTTGCCGTGCCAGGTCAACAGCAGAACAACCTTTGCAACCCGTTCTTAAAAAAATAGCCAGTAATTCAGCATCAGAAAGTGCAGCAGCACCTTTATCGAGTAATTTTTCGCGCGGCCGCTCGGCTATCGGCCATTGTGATATTGCCATATTCTCTCCCTGCCAGATTAGATACAAATTCAGTCCATTGTCTTCTGATATTAACCGTAAGCCTTATTCAGCGCAAACTGCCAGCCGATAGCTGATTCTGCTAGAATAAGGCTAATGAGCCCGTTAAGTAACAAACATATTGTCATCGGCATCACCGGTGGCATCGCAGCGTACAAAAGCGCCGATCTTTGCCGTCGACTGATTGAAGCCGGCGCCGAGGTACGTATTGTTATGACCGATGCCGCTACTGAATTTGTCACCCCCCTGACTTTTCAGGCGCTGTCTGGCCACCCGGTGTTTTTTGATGCCAGCGACCCTGAAACTTCAGGCAGCAGTACCTCGGGCATGAAACATATCGAACTGGCACGCTGGGCAGATGCCATTATTATTGCCCCAGCCAGCGCCAATACCATTGCCAAACTCGCCCAAGGCCGTGCTGATAATTTACTCACCACTTTATGTCTTGCCAGTGAGGCCAGTAAATTTTTTGCGCCGGCGATGAACCGGATAATGTGGGACGATCTGAGTACGCAGGCCAACTGCCGTACACTGATTGATAAAAACTGGTTTCAGCTTGGCCCCGGCAGCGGCGCACAGGCCTGTGGTGAAATCGGCGAAGGCCGCATGCTTGAAGTTAGCGATATTTTAACGGCTGTTGAGCAATGCTTTACCTCCGGCGCGCTACAGGGTTTAAACCTGGTTATTACAGCTGGACCAACCTATGAAGCCATCGATCCGGTTCGCTTTATCGGTAACCGGAGCTCTGGACGTATGGGTTATGCCATTGCCGAAGCTGCTCGTGATGCTGGCGCCAATGTCACCCTGATTAGCGGCCCCAGTCATTTAGCCGCTCCGCAGGCGGTCACATTTATTGCTGTCGAATCGGCCGAAGAAATGAAACAGTCGGTATTATCAGCGCTAAAGCAATGCCAGATATACATATCGGCTGCTGCCGTTTCTGATTATCGGGTTGAGAACATCGCCGAGCAGAAAATCAAAAAAACCAGCGACAGCCTGACCCTGCAACTGACAAAAACCGATGACATCATCTCTATCGTTGCCAAACAGAAAAGCCGGCCTTACGTAGTGGGATTCGCCGCGGAAACTGAAGATGTCATTGCAAACGCCCAGCGAAAATTACAGAGCAAAAACCTCGACATGATCGTTGCCAATGACGTTAGCAGCAATAACTCAACAGACAAACCTGACATTGGCTTTAACAGTGAATACAATGCACTGCAGGTTTTCTGGTCCGATCAGGCACAACCAGCAACAACAAAAAACAGGGAAATCAGCGGCCAGCAGCATTTTGATGTTGCACGTAAGTCACAGCTTGCCAGCCAGTTGATCTCACTGATAGCAAAACAATATTCACTCAACAAACTACAACATGAACAAAATACAGCTTAAAATTCTCGATCCCCGCATTGGCAACGACATTCCACTACCCGAGTACGCAACCGATGGCTCTGCCGGTATGGATTTACGTGCTGCACTGGATAAGAACACCGAAATAAAACCCGGCGAAACAATATTAATTCCAACCGGCCTGGCCATTTATGTCGAAGACCCGAACATGGCAGCCATCGTTCTACCGCGCTCCGGTCTTGGCCACAAACACGGTATTGTTCTGGGCAACCTGGTGGGCCTGATTGATTCTGATTACCAGGGCCAGCTATTCGTCTCCTGCTGGAACCGTGGCCATGAGACCTTCAATATAGAAGTGGGGGATCGTGTGGCACAGCTGGTTATTGTACCGGTTGTACAAGTTGGCTTTGAAGTTGTTGATGATTTTGAAAGCACCCATCGCGGCGCGGGTGGCTTTGGCCATTCCGGAAAAAACTGAACAGGCAAATAAATAGAAAAAACCAGGGCCCGGATACAGCCTCCCTCTAAATTAAGAATAACCACTATATTAAAATTATATTATGTCAATTACAGAAGAAATTTTTCGCGCATACGATATTCGCGGCATTGTAGAAACTGCACTAACCCCTGATGCTGTACAGCAAATTGGTCAGGCATTTGCAACCGAAGCTTTGGCGCAAAACCAGAAAACCGTTGTTATTGGCCGTGACGGACGATTGTCCAGCCCTGAACTGGCGCAACGCTTAAGTGCCGGTCTGCGCGCCGGCGGCTGCGACGTAATAGATGTTGGCATGGTACCAACACCGGTACTGTATTACGCAACGCACAAGTTAAAAACCGGCACTGGCATCATGGTTACCGGCAGCCATAATCCACCGCAATATAATGGCCTGAAAATGCTGATCGCTGGTAACACTTTATATGGTGATGGCATTAAGGCGCTATACCAGATGATTATCAATGATAAAGTCAATCACGGTGAAGGCACTCACAGCGAACACAATATATTACCGGATTACCTGGATACCATTGTAAACGACATCAAACTGGAGAAACCATTAAACATTGCTGTGGATTGCGGTAATGGTGTAGCAGGTGTTGCAGCCACAGAACTGTTCACCCGGTTAGGCTGCAAGGTGACAGAATTATTTTGCGATGTCGACGGCACATTCCCGAACCATCATCCAGACCCGTCAAAACCGGAAAACCTGCTCGATCTGCAGAACACCATGAGAGATAATGATCTTGATATTGGCCTGGCATTTGATGGCGATGGTGACCGTGTCGGCATATTAGATGACAAACAGAATATTCTCTGGGCCGACCGCCAGATGATGCTATATGCCGAAGACGTGTTAAAACGTAAACCCGGTGCACAAATTATCTTCGATATTAAATCAACAACAAATTTGGCCATCTATATTAAAAACCTGGGCGGCGAACCGTTAATGTGGAAAACCGGTCATTCCTTTATCAAGGCAAAAATGAAAGAAACCGGTGCAGAACTTGCCGGAGAAATGAGCGGCCACATTTTCTTCAAGGAACGCTGGTTTGGTTTCGATGACGGCTTATACAGCGCGGCCCGTATGCTGGAAATTGTCAGCCAACGCGATGAAAAAAGCTCTGCTATATTTGAAAAGCTGCCAGACAGTATTAATACGCCGGAGTTACAGATTAACTTTGCGGAAGGTGAACACTACAAATTCATGGAGAAGTTCATCAAGGAGTCCAGTTTTGAGGGCGCAGACATTATTACCATCGATGGCATCCGTGTTAACTACGCAAAGGGCTGGGGACTGGTGCGTCCGTCAAATACCACCCCCTGCCTGGTACTGCGTTTTGAAGCAAACGATAAAAAAACACTGGACGAAATTCAAAATATATTCAGGCAACAACTGCTGGCCATCGATAACACTTTGAGTTTGCCTTTTTAAGCAGGATGCAGGCACAATAGTAAAAATTTAACCGCTACTTTACCGGGGAATAACGTGGACAGAAAATCCGCCATCAACATTGCAAACGTTTTATCTGAGGCACTGCCTTATTTACAACGCCTCAACAAGAAAACCATTGTCATTAAATTTGGCGGCAATGCAATGGTTGATGAAGCCCTGAAAAACAGTTTCGCCCGCGATATTGTTTTATTAAAACAGGTTGGCGTTAACCCGGTAGTGGTTCACGGCGGTGGCCCGCAAATCGGTAAACTGCTGGACAAAATTGGTAAAGAATCCAAATTTATCGATGGCATGCGCGTAACCGACAGTGAGACCATGGATGTGGTTGAAATGGTACTCGGCGGCCTGGTCAATAAAAGCATAGTCAGCCTGATCAATCATAACGGTGGACAGGCTGTTGGCCTTACCGGTAAAGATGGCTCCATGATTCGCGCCCGCAAAATGAATATTACGCGTGATTCTGCTGAAGCGCGGGCACCGGAAATTATTGACCTTGGCCATGTTGGCGAAGTCACTTCTATAGACCCTTCCATTGTTAAAGCCCTGGATGAAGGCAATTTTATTCCTGTAATTGCACCCATAGGCGTTGGTGAAGACGCGGCATCGTATAACATTAATGCTGATCTGGTTGCCGGAAAAATGGCATCCGTACTAGGTGCAGAAAAATTATTACTGCTGACCAACACGCCCGGCATTCTGGACAAACAGGATAATATTTTAACTGGACTGGATAGCAAAAGAGTCAAGGAGTTAATTGCCGATGGCACCATATCCGGCGGCATGTTACCTAAAGTGAGCTGCGCACTTGATGCGGTTCATTCTGGCGTGAAAACATCACATATTATTGATGGCCGCGTTGAACACGCGGTTCTTCTAGAGCTACTGACTGATCAGGGCGTTGGTACACTGATCAAATCATAACGGGCGGCTGATCAAGGCGCGGCAGGATAATTTATTAGCCGCCGCGCTCTTTCAGAATTCTTTCACGCTTTGCTCTCTGCTCGTCTTTTAAGACTTTAAAACGTTCAATATAACCATTGAACTGTTTTAAGATTTCGTTATAACGTTTTTTATGACCCTTTAAATTTTTTGTCTGCACTTCAATCTGCTGTTTCTCGCCATTAATCCTTTTATACAAATCAGGCGGTACCTCGCGACCTGTATCCTTAATCTGGGAAACCTGCTTTTGCATTGAATCAACTTTATTTGTCGAATCATCAATAATAGTTTTTGATAACTGAATTTGCGAATCAACCGCTTCAAGTCGGGAATCACGTGCCACAATCAAATCTCGCTCAGTGGTATAGGTATCCAGCAGTACGCGATCACGCTGTTTTTTCTTTTTTTCCACCAGCTCAACTTTTTTACGCTCACGTTCAAGGCGCCGATCCTCAGCTTTTTCTTCAGCTGTTTTTGCCGCTTCTTTACGTTTCGTCACAAGCCCCTGATCATTCAGCTCCTGGTGTTCTTTGACCAGGTATTTTTCAGGTATCCTGTCACCAAAATGCATCTGACCTTCTTCATCCACCCACTTATACATTTTTGCCTGCGCAAAAAGTGGGCTTACTAATAAAATAACAGGCAGGGTATATAAAACAATACGCTTCACGTGCGACCTCGGATATTTATAACTGATAAGCTATGAGTATAGGCACTATTTCCCAGTAATCGAGCATATTCACGACGTGGCCGAACAACTCCTTATATTTATCATTTCGCTGGTTGCCAACCTGTTTTCCGCCCTATCTGGCGGTGGCGCCGGTTTAATACAGCTGCCAGCCCTTATTTTCCTTGGCCTGCCCTTCGGACTGGCCCTCGCCACCCACAAAGTGGCGACTATCGCGCTGGGCATCGGTGCCACGGCACGCCACCTGAAAGAAAACCGGATCGACCGTGATTTTGCCCTGGTGATGATCATTTCCGGCCTGCCCGGAGTAGTTCTCGGCGCGAGCTTTATTCTGCAAATCCCTGACCAAATCGCAAAAGTTGCTCTCGGCCTGCTTACCATGGGCCTGGGCATCTATTCCTTTCTTTCGCCCCAGCTGGGACAAACTTGCGAGTTAAAAAATCGTCATTTAAAGGGTTATATCATCGGCGGCCTGGCGTTATTCGGTATCGGTATCCTGAACGGTTCACTAACTTCGGGTACCGGGCTGTTCGTCACCCTGTGGCTAATCCGCTGGTTCGGCTTTGACTACAAATTAGCTGTCACCTATACCCTGGTTTTTGTCGGCCTGTTCTGGAATGCCTCCGGGGCGATTACGCTGGGGCTTTTGGGTGATATTCACTGGTTATGGATTCCGGCTTTGTTACTGGGTTCTCTTATTGGCGGGTATATTGGGGCGCATTTGTCGATTGTTAAGGGGAATCGGGTGATTAAGCGGAGTTATGAGGTGGTTACTTTGTTGATTGGGTTGAAGTTGGTTTTGGGGTAGTTTTGTTTTGTCTTTTGGTATTAATATTTTCTGTTGTTTGCTTACTTTGGCATTGCGGTTCTCGCACCGCGGGCGAGTTACTCTTTTGCTACAGCCCAAAAGAGTAACCAGAAAAGGCCGCCGCGAACTCGATAGCCCCGGGTGAAGCGTCCGGGGAACCTGAATTTGAGGGTATCTGCTCTATTGGCGTTTGTGTTTTACGGAAATAATTATTGCTTACTTTGGCCCGAGCCGCCCCGATACGCCGTCCGGGCGTAGCGTGGCTAAATCCGCCGTCCATGGCGGATTTGCTCTACGTGTTGGCAAATTCAGCTATCGAAGGCGGGAGAGTCAAAGTCAAAAAACAGAGTCAATAGCACCAGCAGGAACACAGCAAAAAACATGGCGCGCGGCGCCATAGCTGGAGAAGCGTTTGTTTCGTTTCTTGTTTTTCTTTGTTTTTCTCCCCTTTTGTTTGCTGACTTTGGGGGCATTGGTAGAGCAAATCCGCCATGGACGGCGGATTTAGTGATGCTGCGCCTGGACGGCGCATCAGCACGGGCTCGTAGGCAATGCGCCCAAAGTCAGGTACCCCGAGTGTTTTTCTCGGGGCAAACAAGTCGGGGCGGCATTCTTTCTGGTTACTTTTCTTTTGCTGCAGAAAGAAAAGTAACTCGCCCGCGGTGCGAGAACCGCAAGACCTAAGTAAGCAAACAACAGTAAATATTAACGCCAACAACAAATAAAAAACGCAAAATCAAATCCCATACTGACTACGATAACTCTCCATCGCCGCCAGATGCTCCCCAAAAGAAGAATCCGCAGAAAGGTAATCAATCAAGTCCGCCATGGTAATTATGCTGAATACATCAATCCCATAATCACGGTTAACTTCCTGTATTGCCGACAGTTCGGTCTTACCTTTTTCCTGCCTGTCCAGTGCAATCAGAACCGCCGAGGTGTTCGCGCCTTCTGCTTTTATAATATCGACCGCTTCGCGAATGGCCGTACCGGCGGTAATAACATCATCTACAATCAGGGCGTTACCTGTTAAAGCAGCACCGACAATCAATCCGCCTTCACCGTGATCTTTGGCTTCTTTTCGATTGAAGGCATATGGCTTGTCAATATTATGGTTCACGGAAAGCGCATAGGCGATAGCTGCGACCAGTGGAATCCCTTTGTATGCCGGGCCGAATAAAACATCGTAGTCGATTTTATTATCGATGATACTTTGCGCGTAACAACTACCGAGTTCTGCCAGTGCATAACCGCTATTAAATAAACCGGCATTAAAAAAATAGGGGCTGACACGGCCTGACTTCAGGGTGAACTCGCCAAATTTCAGTACCTGGTATTTTATGGCCAGTTCGATAAATCGTTTTTTATTCTGCTGCATATTTCACCTTTATTCTGCCTGCGAAGTATACGCGATTTTAAGGTATCATAGGCGCACACATTATAAACAGAAGCTCCCATACAATACATAATCATGCGAATAATTTCCGCCAACACTAACGGCATTCGTGCTGCTGCGAAAAAAGGTTTTTTTGACTGGCTAAAAAGGGTTGATCCTGATGTCGTCTGCATCCAGGAAACCAAGGCACAATTTCATCAGCTTAGCGATGACATATTTTCACCCAAGGGTTATTTTTGTGAATACCATGACGCTGAAAAAAAAGGCTACAGCGGTGTCGCGATTTACAGCAAGGTTAAACCCAAAAAAGTAATCAAGGGTATCGGCTGGCATGATATTGATCTTGAAGGCCGCTTCATCGAGTTTCAGTATGAGAAACTCAGTATCATTTCACTTTATATGCATTCTGGCTCTGCCAGTGAAGAGCGCCAGGGCGTAAAGTTTGACTTCATGGAACGCTTTATCGGCTACCTGCAAAGCCTGCGTCGTAAACGCCGTGACTTTATTATTTGCGGTGACTGGAATATTGCGCATAAAAAAATTGATATCAAGAACTGGAAAGGCAATCAGAAAAACTCCGGCTTTCTGCCTGAGGAGCGCGAATGGATGGACAGGCTGTTCGATGAAATTGGATTTGTCGACGCTTTCCGCGAGGTTAACCAGATGCCTGACCAGTATACCTGGTGGTCTAACCGTGGCCAGGCGTGGGCTAATAATACCGGCTGGCGGATTGATTACCAGGTAATCACACCAAAACTTGCACCACTGGTAAAGACCGCTGACATTTACAAAGATGAACGATTTTCTGACCATTCACCATTGATTATTGATTACGATTACACGCTTGCATGAATCAGGCAGAATTAAAAAATTCATCGCAGCATAAAGGCTGGCTTGAAGCGCTAAGCGTTTATCTTCAGCCACGTGTTCTGGCGATGCTTTTTTTAGGGTTTTCCGCCGGCCTGCCACTGTTACTGGTATTTGGTACTTTATCTGGCTGGCTGGCGAGGGAAGGTGTCGATAAAAGTACCATTGGCCATATTAGCTGGGTCGCCCTTTTATACGGACTTAAATTTATCTGGTCTCCATTGGTCGACCATATGCGATTCCCCTTGCTGACATCGCTCTTCGGCCAGCGCCGGAGCTGGATGTTATTCGCACAGGTAGGCGTTATATCGGGGCTTCTGTTGATGGCAGGCAGCAACCCGCAAACACAATTAAGCTTGCTGGTATACGCAGCGCTACTGGTCGCTTTTTCTTCAGCAACACAGGATATTGCTATTGATGCCTGGCGCATTGAAGCTATGCCAATTGAAACACAGGGCGCTATGGCGGCGACCTACCAGACGGGTTACCGCCTGGGCATGTTACTGGCCGGTGGCGGCGCCTTTACACTGGCACACTATTACTCATGGTCGCTGGCATATACTGTGCTCGCAATGGTTATGGGCATTGGCATCATCACTACGTTATTGATTCCAGAACCCGACCATAGCGTTTCAAGAAACACCTGGAAGCAGGAAGAAAAAGTAATCCAGTTTCTTGAACGCTCAGCACACCTGCCGAAAAGACTGCGGGATATTTATGCCTGGATAACGGGTGCGATCATCTGCCCTTTTACCGACTTCTTCATCCGTAACGGTAAATATGCCCTGATAATATTATTATTTATCGGGCTGTTCCGAATCAGCGATATCACCATGGGTATCATGGCAAACCCGCTCTACGTAGACATTGGTTACAGCGACCTGCAAATTGGACTGGTGACTAAAACAATTGGTCCCGTGATTACCATTCTAGGCGCAATTCTCGGTGGCATGATGGTACTGCGTTATGGCGTCATGCCAATACTTTTACTCGGCGCCATTCTGGTCATCGCCACCAATTTGCTATTTGCCCTTCTCGCCATCCTCCCTGCCAACACGCTTTACCTGGGGGTGGTCATTGGTGCTGATAATTTAAGTGCAGGCCTTGCCGGTTCCGCCTTTATTGCTTATCTCTCCAGTTTGACCAATCGAGCCTACACCGCCACACAATATGCCCTGTTTAGTTCACTCATGCTGTTACCGGCTAAATTCATCGGTGGGTTTTCCGGTGATGTGGTCGATGCCATGGGTTTTGTACCCTTCTTTATTTACACCGCACTGCTCGGACTCCCGGCAGTCGCACTTATCCTTTACCTGATAAAATACCCGGTTCAGACACCTGAATCGTCATGAAATGGCAGGTTTTCTAAAAATTTAACTTAAAGTTAACAATTCACGTCTCCTCGTAAGCTGTTGATAGTAAACAATATATAATTTTAAACAAAACCTAAGTTATTGAAATAACTGACAATATGTCACCCATGTCAGTTTGATAAAAATCATTGGTAATTCCCTTTGAACTTTATAATATTAGACTATACTAATACCTTATATACAATAACTATGGAGATTAGAAATGATCTTTGACGCACTGACTTACACCATCGCTACGGTGGTATTTATATTGACGTTTACAATATTATTGCTTGCCCGCTCTAAAAAATAATACTGAGCACGAGTAACCGCAAGATGAATACTGTGAATTGTGATGTTATCCGCCAAACAATGCAATCAGGCGCGACCTTGCTGGATGTCCGTTCCAGTGACGAATTTCGCCAGGGCTCTCTGCCTGATGCAAAGAACATTCCGCTAGCTCTTTTGCCGGTGGTGGCGGACGAACGCCTGAAAAAACATGAGCCGGTACTGATCTACTGCCGCTCAGGTGGCCGCGCAATAATGGCGGAAAGAATACTGGCAGGTATGGGCTTCACGAATGTGACCAATATAGGCAGTATCTTTCATTATCAGCACTGCTAAATGATTGCAGTCGCTTACAGGAATGTTTAATAGAGAATAAGGCTGTTCCCGAAACCGAACAATATAGCTCGGAAGTGGCGCACACCCTCAATCAGGTATTACCGTATGCCTGGCTGCTACGAGCTGTAATGTAAGAGGCATAACTGTTAGAGTTATGCCTCTTTTTTTTGTCTCGCCAAAAATATCCGCTCAAGAACCCCGTGAACACAGTCATTCCCTTAAGTCTTTATGTCCACATTCCATGGTGCGTAAAAAAATGCCCGTATTGTGATTTTAACTCGCACGAAAAAAATAAATCGTTTGATGAAGAAAGATATGTCGCCGCACTGCTGGCTGATCTTGATGCCGAATATGAACAGCACCGGGACCGCAGCTTAAGCAGTATATTTTTTGGCGGCGGCACACCCAGCCTGTTTTCAGCAAATGCTATTTTCCAGGTCATTGATCACGCCAGAAAACTGTTTAAATTTGATCGTATCGAAATCACCCTGGAAGCCAACCCGGGAACCTTTGAACAGGAAAAATTTACTGCTTTCAACCAGGCTGGGGTTAACCGGCTTTCAATAGGAATTCAGAGCTTCAATGATACTCACCTGAAAACGCTAGGCCGAATTCACGATAAAAACCAGGCCTTAACCGCGATTGAAACGGCAAAAAATGCAGGTTTCGATAATATTAATCTTGACCTGATGTTTGGCCTGCCGGGGCAAACCACAACGCAGGCTATAGCCGATATAAACACAGCCTGTGATTTTAATGTGCCGCATATTTCACATTACCAGCTCACCATCGAAGCCAATACCTATTTCTACAAACACACGCCGGTATTGCCTGAAAATGATTTAATCTGGGAGATGCAAAACCAGTGTCAGGCTATTCTGTACGATAGAAAATATGCGCAATATGAAATTTCCGCCTACTCATTAAAAAACCGGCAATGCACACATAATTTAAATTACTGGCACTTTGCTGATTATATTGGCATCGGTGCAGGCGCACACGGCAAACGTTCCGTGCAAATACCTTCAGCCAACGGTACTATAAAAATTTACCGGCAATGGAAACACCGTCAGCCATCGCAGTATATGGATCAGGCATTAAAAGGAAATGCCATATCCGGTAGAGCAGAGTTAAAACAGCAGGATATTATTTTTGAATTTTTACTAAACGCCTTACGGCTGAAAAAAGGCTGCGATGTTAAAACATTTAAACAGCATACCGGGCTTGATATAAAAACATTGAAAAACACAGTCAGTGAAATCGACCCGGTATTACTTAGCATCGATGACAACACCATAACGACTACAGATAAAGGATTTTTGTTTTTAAATGATATTTTAGAAAAACTGCTATAACTATACAAAACACATTGGCAGTAATTATTCCCAACGGCTAACAGTCATTAAAAATGCTATGCAAATTCTGTCATCTCAACGGCCTTTCCAGGAGAGATCATTTTAAACCTGCAGCATGGTTTCCTGATAAGGCTATCATTCCTCGAAACATCAGATACCACAGGGCAATAGGATTTTTACAAAAAATATACGTTACAAGTCATTCAGCATCTTTTGCTGATCTTCATGACGTTGCTTGAGTAGATCTTCGACACCTTTTGCATCATTCATGACTTTTTTCATGCCTTTCATGGAATACGGGCTCGGCACTTCGGCTACATCCTCTTCTTCGGGTTCTTCCTCAACTGGCGGTTTTACTGCCTTCATCAGGTTACTGTTCGGATCTAAAGTGAGCTGCTCGGTGTCATGACCAACAGGCGGTGTATTACTAAACTGCATGACACCATTCTCATCTCGCCATTTATACACCTGCACTTTTTCATTGCTAACAACACTGCTGAGATTTTTAGGCGCTTTAGCTTTCAGTTTCTTAAACTCAGACATGCCACCGCTGATACCTGAATCAAAAAACGACATCGGGTCAAATTTACCCATATATATCATTGGCATAACCGAAAGAAAACCCAGAATTACCAGCATTGATATTATTTTGAATTTCATTATAAAGTCTCTTCTCTGTCTTCTTTATTGCTCATAAAATGCCATAAAGTATGGACTATGCCCCCGTAGAAATCAGTAAAACTCCACTAAATTTCAGGCAAATCTGCCCTTCATAAATACACTTGCTTATAAAATCACTTACAGGTAGAATTTACGCCCTGTTTTTTCGGCCTTTACTCGCCTTGATTATCTATAGTTTTAGGATAGATTTTAGGCGGATGTTTCAGGTATCGAAAATTATTATCATTGGCCCAGGGGTGACCCAAAAGGGTGATCCAGGGGCCAATAATTAACATCTGAATTACCATCGGAATAGACATGAAAGCTGATATACACCCAAAATACAACGACGTAAATGTTAAATGCAGCTGCGGCAATACATTCGCCACACGCTCTACTTATGGTAAAGATGATCTGACCATCGATGTCTGCTCTGAATGCCACCCGTTTTACACTGGCAAGCAAAAGATTCTTGATTCTGCTGGTCAAATCGACAAATTCAACAAACGTTTTGGCAGTAAGTCTTAACAGGGCCGTCACAGATATGCCTGTTAAAAAAGACGCTTTTCAGCGTCTTTTTTTATGTCCAGGGATGGACGGTATGTCGCAAGGAGCCAGGGATGGCGGTGCAACGATGCCAAGGAAGAGCGGTATAGCGCTTAGAGCCAGGACGGCGGTGCGCATATGTCCAGGGATGGAGCGGTATGTCGCAAGGAGCCAGGGATGGCGGTGCGACGATGTCAGGGAAGAGCGGTATTGCGCATAGAGCCAGGACGGCGGCGCGAACAATCCTGCTTACAGCCTGCTATTTAACCACCACGCCGCTGTTAGCACAAAATGCATGCACCCTTGCTGGCAACGAAGAATACGATAAAACGGCTACCGTCAGCCAGGTCTACGATGGCGACACACTAAGACTCAGTAACGGCCAAAAAGTACGACTTATTGGTATCAACACTCCCGAAATGTCGCGCAATAACAGGACAGCAGAACCTTATGCGGTTGATGCCAAAAATGCGCTCAACGCCTTATTCAGTCAAAATAAAACCATCAAGTTACTGTATGGCAAAGAGAAAAAAGATAACTATGGTCGTATCCTGGCTCATGGCTTTCTGGCTGATGACAGGAATATACAGGCCAGCCTGCTAAACCTGGGCCTTGCCAGGGCCATAGCAATACCACCGAATACCCGGTTTAGCACCTGTTATCAACAACAGGAACTTGGCGCACGCTGCAGTAAATCCGGCCTCTGGAAAAAACCCGGCATTATTCTCGCCAAAAAACTTAAACCAAAAAATACTGGCTACCAGCTGCTGGAGGGGCAGGTTAAAAAAATCGACCGTAACAAACAGGGCATCTGGCTCAACATCGATAATAAGCTCACTATCGGTATCCGCCCTGAAAACCTGGCATTATTTAATGACTCAGTAATAAATGCCCTGCTAAATCAGACAATTATCGTGCGCGGCTGGGTTAATAAAAGTAACCGTTCAACACCTTATTACCTGCGTATTAAACACCCTGCCGCCTTGCAGTTAAGCCGTGATTTCGCCTGTCGCTAAACTACTGATTAGTAAACCTTAGCCCATGCAGCCAACCGCTATCTGCTCGAATTTCAGCGCTAAAAATGTTATTATTCTTGCCCTTATATTCATTTTCATTATTGACTAAACGCCCATGCCAACACGTTTCAAGCAAGACGCCCTGGAATATCACGCCAAACCAAAACCAGGAAAAATCGCCACCGAAATAACCAAACCCTGTGCCACCCAGCAAGACCTCTCGCTGGCGTACACACCGGGTGTTGCTGAGCCATGCCGCGCTATTCATCGTGACGAAGAAGCCGCCTATGAGTACACCGCCAAAGGCAACCTGGTCGCCGTTATCACAGACGGCACAGCGGTACTGGGGCTGGGCAATATCGGCGCACTGGCGGGCAAACCGGTGATGGAAGGTAAAGGCGTTCTGTTTAAAGCGTTTGCCGATATCGATGTCTTTGATATTGAGGTGAATGCAGATTCCACTGAAGACTTTATTAAAACCGTAAAAAATATCGCGCCCACATTTGGCGGCATCAATCTTGAAGACATCGCCGCTCCGGCCTGCTTCGAAATCGAAGACGCCTTAATCGAGCAGCTGGACATTCCGGTATTCCACGACGATCAGCACGGCACCGCCATTATTATTGCTGCCGCATTGATTAACGCACTGGAACTTCAGCATAAAAAAATTGAAGATGTACGTGTAGTTTGCCTGGGCGCAGGTGCCGCCGGTATTGCTTCGATGAAACTGTTACAGGGGCTTGGCGCCGATCCTGAAAAACTGTTCATGATCGACCGCAACGGCATTATTCAATCAGAACGCGATGATTTGAATAAATACAAAAAAGCGTTTGCTGTACATACCGATAAACGCACACTGGCCGATGCAATGAATGGTGCTGATGTCTTTATCGGTGTATCCGGACCCGACCTGCTTTCATCCGATATGCTGGCGGCCATGGCGGCTAACCCTGTTGTCTTCGCTTTATCAAATCCCGACCCGGAAATTCTGCCTGAACTGGCGCACATGACGCGTGATGATTTAATTATGGGCACCGGCCGCAGCGACTACCCGAACCAGGTCAATAACGTTCTGGGCTTCCCTTACATATTTAAAGGCGCACTTGATGTCCGCGCCAGTTGCATCAACCAGGAAATGCAAATTGCTGCCGTTAACGCATTGGCAGAGCTGGCACGGGAACCCGTGCCCAAAGAAGTGCTAGATGCATACGGACTCGACACCATGGTGTTTGGTCCGGAATACATTATTCCCAAACCACTGGATCCACGTTTAATCGACACCATTCCACGCGCTGTTTCTAAAGCGGCGATTGCTACCGGTGTGGCAAAAAAATTTCCTAAAGACAGTCGCCCGGCAAAAGAAGCATAATATTTTTTATTAGCGCCAGAATAAGCGGCGAATTTTCAGTAACAAGCAGGGAACGTATTTCATGTTATTAGATAAATGCCTGGCTGTTTTTATTACGCTGTTTATGGCAACAACTGTACTTGCTTCAGAGACACCGAGCATCAGCTTTAAATCAGCCGATGATTTATTAATTACGGCAGATGCTTACATACCCCACGCCGCTAATGCTGCCCCGTTGATTATGTTATTTCACCAGGCCGGCTCAAGCCGCGGCGAGTACTCTGAAATTGCACCCGAATTAAACAAGCTGGGATTTAACTGCATTGCTGTCGACCAGCGCTCAGGTGAATATTCTCGGGGAAAGGATAACGAAACAGCAATACGTGCAGGCAATGCCGGGCTAGCAACACGATATGTTGATGCGCTGCCTGATATTATCGCAGCACTGCGATACGCTAATAAAAAATACAGCAACAGCAAAATAATTGCCTGGGGAAGTTCTTACTCAGCATCACTGGTACTTAAAGTCGCCGGTGATTATCCGGAACTTGTCGATGGCGTTATCGCGTTCTCGCCGGGTGAATATTTTTCGCACCAGGGGAAAAGTAAAACCTGGATTCGTGATTCAGCACAAAAAATCAAGGACCCGGTTTTTATTACTTCATCAAAAGCCGAAGCCAGTGACTGGGTGCCAATATTTGATGTCATTAAAGCTGAGGGAAAGACAGGCTTTATACCAGAGACGGCAGGTAAACATGGTTCAAAAGTCCTGTGGAAAAAATACCAGGACAGCAAACAATACTGGAAAGCGGTTTCTGATTTTCTGAATCAGTATAGATAAACAGTCATTCTCATAAGTACCAATTCAATCTCTATTTACTACGCTGTCTTTGCGTGCGAATGAATCAGATACTTTTCAAGCATTGATTGCAGATCAATCGATTTCCGGCCAAGCGTATAACAATCACGATCATTCAGTGTTTCTTCCAGGCTGCGTCGATTCATTTTTTTCTCAATCATTAAATCTCTTTTTTCAATCATGTCACACAATGTATCACTGTATAAATGCAACAGCACGGTCAACCAGTTACCAACAATATCATCGTCTGCACTAATCACCAGTTCTTTTAGCCTTGCTATAAAATCTTCTTTACTCAACCATGAGCCATCGGTGACCCAGCGGTTAGTCATAAACCAGTCCTGTGGCTGACCTTCGCAATCAATACTTAAGCCTGCCACATGCGCCCAGTCCTGATTGCCAACATCAACAAACAGGTGAAAATGGCCGTATTCAGTTGTGCATCCTTCTTCTTTATCGTGGCTATGATAAAAAACTCGCCATTTGTTTTCTGCGAATAACATGCCATTCTCCGGGTAACGGCAATCAAATTCGAACTGCTTTACATCTGACAGAATTTTTAATACCACATTGCTCTTTAACGTGGCCATATGCCGCATTAACAGATACAGTTTTGAGCACCAGTAAAATTTATATTCTGAAAAATTATGTGTATATTGAAACATTATAATGAACAGGGTGAACCCTGCCTCCCTGGTTAAGAGGGTTGATTACAATCACCGCTATCTTCAGCCGGTATTACTTCACCCTCATCAATAATTATTAAAACCCTTGATGCTGCCAGTTTCTTTCCGGGCACAACCGTTTGCTCAAACGCGGCAGTCTTTTCCACCAGGCCGGTGGTCAGTCCAATGGGTTTTTCCAGAATAATATCGTTCATTATTTCGGCAACACCGACAGAAACCCCACTGACACAGAAGTGGCACTGCCGACGTAAACTTAAAATAGACAAACCTGACATATCACGCTCCACGATCTTTACAATCCCTTATATAAGCAACAGGAGTTAAAGATTAACAACCGCCTTCTTGTAAAATTCTGACGACAATTTTCTCAAATTTATGCCAGGCATCGTTATTTTCAACTTTAAGCTTTGTCGCGTTGCGTTAAGCCTCAAGTGCCAGAGATAATTTTCGTTTCCTGGTTAATTTATTACCCTTGCTCATACAGTATTCAACCGCGCTGCAACTCACTTTAAACTCAACAGCCTGCGTCACAGCCTTATAGAACGGCACTGTTATCGCTAACGCCACCATTATCGACAAACTTTTCTGGATGCCATGACCTGACCTCAATTCGTTATATAAACCCTCATACAATTTTCATTTAGCAACACTATGAATTATTAAAGTTTGATATATATCAAAGATTGCACTTACTTACTCACAGGCTTTAATATTTCCTATACAAATCATGAATTTATACAGCAATTATTATGTTTTTATATTTATTTAATTGAATTTATACTTTATACAGCAGTCGGCCGATATACGTGCTACAAGATTAATATACGGTTAAAACATGAATCAGGATTTAAATAATGAATAAAATCACTATCATAGGTGCCGGTCGAGTCGGCGAATCCACCGCACAGTTTATTGCTGCCAAGAACCTGTGCAGTGAAATTGTATTGCTTGATATTAATGAAGGCGCAGCAAAAGGCGCCGCCCTCGATATTCAGGAAGTATCACCACTTTTCCACTACGATACTCGCCTGATCGGCGGGGTTGACCACGCATTGATGGCAGACTCTGAACTTATTATTATCACCGCCGGACTACCACGCAAACCCGGTATGTCACGTTCCGATGTGCTGGCAAGTAACATTCCTATCATGGACGGCATTATTGATGGTGCAATGAAGTATGCGCCGAATGCTATCTTACTGTTTGTAACCAATCCGGTTGATGTCATCACTTACCATGCCTACATCAAAACCGGCTGGCCGAGAAACCGCGTTTTCGGCCAGGCAGGCGTACTTGACTCCAGCCGCATGGCCAGCTTTATCGCCATGGAAACCGGTTATTCAATCATGGACATTTATGCCATGGTTCTGGGCGGGCACGGTGATACCATGGTGCCTATGTTGCGTCACTGCACCATAGCCGGCGTTCCGATTGAGAAATTTCTTTCTAAAGAAAAAATCGACTCTATTGTCGAACGTACCCGCAATGGTGGCGCTGAAATTCTCGCACTGCGAAAAAACAGCAGCGCTTATGATGCACCGGCAGCCTCTGTGGTTGATATGGTTGATGCCATCGTGCACAACCGCCACCGTATTCTGCCGACCGTGTGCTTACTCGAAGGCGAATACCAGCTTAACGATATCGCTATTGGCGTACCGGCCGTATTAGGACGAAACGGCATTGAAGACATTATCCAGCTGGACCTGAACGAAGAAGAAAAATCCATGCTCGATCACTCCGCTTCGCTGGTTATGGAAGATATTGATATGTTGAAAGCTATGTAACCTGAACGCTGGTATTGCATTACCGGCAACACATTAATTTCAGTTTTTCCGCTTACTGGTCTTTGTTTGCCTGCATAATTATGCGAACATTCATTGACTACTCAATACACACTCAGTTACCTTAATGAGGCAGGCAAACTCCTGCGTTATAGCATGACTTCTAATACCAAAACTAATGATACCGACGTGTTACGTGCCAGTATCAACAGTGAAACTTCACAGATAGGCTGGAATGAATTACAGCGATTTTTCGCCGGTGGCTGGTTAATTTATGTCAGCAGTTCAACCAATCTGCTTGACGTTGCCGTGGCTTTTTCGCAGGATGATAAAGAACAGGTCAGTAAATGGTTAGCCGCCGGAACCGTCGCCAAAGTAACGGATGACCAGGCAAAATTATGGCACAAAGAAGAAAACCTTTTCTGGTCAACCGTAGTAAAACCCTGGGTACTTATTCAACCCATTACAAACACTGAAAACAATAATATACATTAATTTATCTGTGGGAATGGATCATGAGTTTTATAGAAGAATTTATTAAGAAAGAATCCTCTTCCGGCATTCTGTTAATTATTGTAACAATACTCGCACTGGCATTGAAGAACTCGATGTTTAGTGAAATATATGCTGCCTTCCTGAATACACCTGTCGAAGTTCGTTTTGGACAATTACAAATCGCAAAACCATTATTACTATGGATAAATGATGGCTTAATGGCCATTTTCTTTTTGCTTATCGGCCTGGAAGTTAAGCGCGAATTTTTAGAAGGCCAGTTATCCACACCCAGTCAGTTGGCACTTCCCGGCATCGCTGCGATTGGCGGCATGGTTGTACCGGCATTACTATATACCTACTTCAATATGGGTGATAAAGAAGCGATGCGTGGCTGGGCAATTCCAACAGCAACCGATATTGCCTTCGCATTAGGAATATTAGCACTGCTCGGAAAACGCGTACCCTTATCACTGAAAGTATTCCTCATGGCACTGGCAATCATTGATGACCTTGGTGCAATCGTCATCATTGCATTGTTTTATACAATAGAACTGTCAACCATGTCGATTGTCGTGTCAGCATCCGCTCTAACCGTGCTAATCATTATGAATCGCATGGGCGTTGCTAAAAAAGCCGCTTATATAATCGTTGGCACAGTGCTATGGGTAAGCGTCCTGAAATCAGGCGTTCACGCCACCCTGGCTGGTGTTGCCCTGGCATTCACCATACCACTCACTGGCAAAAACGAACAGGGTGAGAGTTACTCACTGTCAAAAGCAATGGAACACGATCTTCATTACTGGGTTGCTTTTTTTATCCTGCCTTTGTTTGCTTTCGTCAATGCAGGCGTGGATTTACGCAACGTATCACTCGATCAAATGACCACCGGTGTACCTTTAGGTATTATGGCGGGACTATTTTTAGGCAAACAAATCGGCGTCTTCGGCTTTAGCTGGGTAGCGATAAAACTGGGCATCGCAAAAATCCCGAAAGATAGCAGCTGGCTACAGCTCTATGGTATTTCTGTTTTAACTGGCATTGGTTTCACTATGAGCCTGTTTGTTGACTCGCTGGCATTTACCGATGTTGATATTTACCATTCAGCAGACAAACTTGCCGTATTAATCGCTTCATTCAGTGCCGGGCTTGCGGGCTATCTTATTTTACGTGCCGCCAAAAATAATAACTAATATTTCGTCATTAACAATTGTTTGTTTTCAGATACAATGCGCTACCTTACACATTATCAAGTAATGTATTCTTTCTCGATATGGCGGTAGTTATTATATTTGTCCCGGGATTCACCTTGGCACTAACACTGGTGGCTTACCCGTATTTATAGGTCATATTTTTCAATATCACGGACAGTGCTCAACTGGAATTTACAATGCGATTTAAACACTATCTTTTCCCTGTCCTTACTTTTGCAGCAGTATTAATCTCATCATGCGCAACACTGACCGATGACATTGAAATCGAAACGCATGCTGACCCTGAGGCTAATTTTAATGCTTATAGAACGTACGCATGGGCCGGCAGCACACAGGTGGTATTTGACCCCATCGGACAATGGGAGCAGCCAACGCTGGACACCGACGAAGAAGTCAGGTTTGTTATAAACAGAGAACTGCGCAAACGTAATTTTATCCCTGTCGACCAGGACCCGGATCTACTGGTTACATTTGCAGCAGGGATTGATGTAACGGCAATGGAAATTAAAGAAAAACCGAATAATGGTGAGACAATGCTCAGCAATGTACCAAAGGCCGCCTTGATTATCGCTCTTATTGATGCGGATACCGGCTATGCAGTCTGGCTAGGTTATGCAATGGGCAATGTACAGGAGCAACAAACCATTGAAAACATTCGCACAAGAATTGATTTTGCTATAACGGAAATATTTAATTCTTACCAAAGGTAAGTCATGACATATCAAAATATGGCGAAAAATCAATAGTTCTTCTATTCGTACTGTGTTTTTTCCTGGTTCCACCATACCGCGCCATCAATTAATTTCCCGCTGACATCAGCATCACGTCGAGGCACACCACTGCGGCAGTCTTCAGCACTGACATGAAGACGCACAGGATTTCGCCGTTCGCCACCATCTCGACGATCATGCCAGTGTTTACGGCGTTCAACTTCAGAAACGTTTGTAACGTTTACTTTTTTGGACATGCCCGACACCTCCGATGTACGCTGATATCCTGCAAGAAATAACTCTTACTATGAAGCGCTCATACAATGTCGAAGTCAAGAAAAAAGCGATTGAAGTTTTTTATGCTTCAATCGCTTCTAATATACACGCCAGCTGATATAACTGGCACGTATTAAACAGGCATTATTAAAAATTAATGCTGTACTTCTTCTTTTTCCAGCGTTTCCAGACGATCATTTAAGATCATATAATCACCACCAGTCTGAAAACGTACAACAGAAAAACCATGATTGCTAACGCGTTTCACCTCAACAATCTGGCCAGTACTTGCAATTTTTGCTTGTCCACCCTTTTGTAGTCGTTTAACTTCCATAATCTTCCCCTTTATAATTATTGTTATCAGGTCTAGTTATAGCACACTTTTTATAATTATTTGATAAAAGCACTATAACGTCATGAATTTTATCATTTAACGCGCACCAATGTCGATACCCAGGGCAGATTTATTGCCTTTTTCCCCAGACGAACACTTTTTCCAACCTCATTTTCGTACCAGCTGCAGTGCGACAAATTAGGCTCAACCTGAAATCCCCACCAGGTTCCGTCTTTATCCTGCGCTATCCAGCACACCCAGGCTGGAAATTCGTTAAAATCAAAATCCGCATTCATACTAATCTACTTAATTAAAAATACAATGGGAAGATACCGACCACCACAACCCGTGGGATCAAAATATATCACAGCCGGCGGGCATAAGCGCCTGACTGAAGAACTTGATTACCTGTGGAAAAAAAAGCGCCCCGAAGTCACCCGCATTCTGTCTGAGGCGGCGGCAGAGGGGGACCGCTCAGAAAATGCTGAATATATTTATCGCAAAAAAGAGCTGCGTGAAATTGATGCACGGGTACGGTTTCTGCGTAAAAGACTGGATGACATGGTAATAGTAGACCGCATACCCAGTGAAACCGGCAAGGTTTTTTTTGGCGCCTGGGTAACCATCGAAAATGAAACGGGGGAGGAAAAAACCTACCGCGTCGTTGGCCCGGATGAATTTGACGCAAAACTGGGCTATATCAGTATGGACTCGCCCATGGGAAAAGCCCTATTAGGCAAATCGCTTGATGATGATTTCAGCATTAAGGTAGATACAAAAGATAGCCAGCTGAAACAAACGTACATTATTAATGAAATCACTTACAAGAGCGATGAGGACTGATAATTACCAGAAATGTGGATTATTTCTCGCATAAAAAAACCCTCATGAAGAGGGTTTTTTGTTTACAACCAGTGATACACGGTTCGGCTATGCACGGCCGATGCATGCAGAGCACCGGACCGAACTTACCCTACTACTAGTAGCCGTATTGTTGGCGTGGAGCGTAGTATCCTGGTGGTGGACCGTATGGAGATGGTGCATTATTCGCCGGTGCGTTATTTGCAGGTGCTTGTTGCGCGGGTGCTTGTTGTGCAGGCGCAGGTGCATAACCCTGAGGTGGCGCGTAATAACCTGGAGGCGGACCGTACCCTGGACCTGGGCCATAGCCATACCCTGGACCTGGACCATAACCGTAACCCGGGCCAGGACCGTAACCATAACCTGGACCATAGTAATCATCGTCATCATCAAACGCATCTTCCATTTCTTCCATCCAGTAACGTGGATCCCATTCGTCATAAGGGTTCCAGTCATTACCGCCCCAGCTGTCATTACCAAAGAATGCATAGCTGCTTGTTGCCGTTAGCAATAAACTCATTGCTATCGCTAATCGTACGATTGCTCTCATTATCTTCTCCATCATCAGGAATAATTGTTCTACCGCTGTCATTCTAAGACAGCACCCACCTTGCTTAAATGATCTGCGTCAATATTCCGCATTTCTTCATTAAGTTTAAAATTGCAACGTTTTCAACGACAACCACAAGGACGTGTATCGTTTATTTCTTTTTTTCCATGCTATCCAGAGCATCACCAAGATTCACTGATTAATATTTTCATCGATGAAATCACGAATAAATGATAAGGACTTGGCACCACTAAAACGGGCTACTTCTTCGCCGTTATTAATCAGCAATATGGTCGGGAACCCTCTCACCTGGTATCGACCAGCCAGCTTCATGTTTTCACCCTCATCAACTTCCACCTTTGCCAGCTTTATTCCGCCTTCAAATTCTTCCACCAGCTGTTTTAATACTGGCGCAATAACCAGGCAGGGTGAACACCATTCAGCCCACAGGTCTACCAGCACGGGCGTATCATGCGAAGCAGTTAGCACCTGCTCTTCATACGCGCCGAGGTCCACATCAAAAATCCAGTCTTTACTCATTATTACTCTAATTCAGCCAGTTTCAAATGCCGTGTATTATACATCGTGCTTTTCATTTCACGTTATAATAAGCGGCCATTAATATACGTTTTTGAGACCACTTATGAGTTCTATCACTATCGAACACCATGTCACCCCCGCAAAGCTGGACGTTTTATACGTTGACGACTGGCCGACCTGGTCAAAAGGGGTTTCAGAGTTTGACTGGAGTTACGACAAAAAAGAAACTTGCTACATTATTGAGGGCAAAGCCATTATCACGCCGGAAAATGAAGAACCGATAACGATTCAGGAAGGTGATATGGTATTTTTTCCGAAAGGCATGAAGTGCACATGGAAAATTATTGAGCCCATTGAAAAACACTACATTATCGAAGATTAGGCAGGATATTAATTATGGAACTATGGCAGCAGCTATTAGCAGGCGCGATCGGACTTTTTGTGCTTTTCATGTTTTTCCCCGGCATTAAAGCCACCATGGAAAAAAGCCGCAATGCAGAAGAAAAACACTGGGGAACACTGGCGTTACTGGCGATCGTTTTAATCGCGTTTGTCATGCTGATGATTTACTCAGTGCAATAATTAACCCGGATATATTGTTACAGACTAAATCGTTTGAAATAACTCAAGCGTACCGTTAGGCCTTCATACTGCAAATCAACATCAGATGCTTCTGATTCAAGATAGCGCGCAGACAGATCAAGCGAACTATGCAAATCCTGCACCCAGTTATAACCCAAAGTCACAAACTGGATAGTGGCATCAAGCTTGTAGGTTTGCTTATCAATAAAAACATCATCGTTCACAATATCAGGAAAAGATGCATCAATAACTTCAACACTTACATTGGAAGAGGAAGAAAAGGTATCTCCCTTCTGGATTTTATAAGTGGCGTATAGTATGTGTTTTTTAACCACTTCCCAGTCCAGGTTAAAAAAGAAAGAGCTATTCTGAGTATCAAAAACCCGGCTTTCAGCATCACGATCCTGAAATGAAAAACCAAGACGCATACTGGTGGCATCATCAATCTGCATACCCATAGTCGCTGTTGCCCTGGCAACATTACTGTCACGCAAAAACGATTCAAACTCAATGACGCCGTATTCGGCATCAAGTGCAAACCAGGGCGCGCCGAAACCGCTGCCAAAACCAAAGGTGTAGTTTAATTTACCCGAAGCAACCAGGTTACTTAAACCATCGAAGCGCGAAAATTTATTGGCTTCCAGCAATACCTTTGCCACCAGCAGACCCGAGCGGCCTTCGAGTAACTCGTATCCACCTGTACCCGCCAGTGTTAAAAATCCATCATGCTCGATATCAACATTGGCGGCGGCACGAGTCACATTATCATCCAGACCCAGCGTTGCCTCAAAATCAACAAAAGCTTCAGAACCGGCATGCGCCGTACCGAAAATCATAAATAACCCTGAAACTACAAAGGCTTTTGTACTTTTTGAGCGCCTGGCCATTGCTATATTTTTATCCATTTATTTTGTTATACCTTTATACTCTAGCCTGTATTATGTGGACGGTATCACAAGTTCATAAAATTACAGAGAATACCATAGCAAAAATGTTAGCTAAATCACACCTTAAATAACGATTCGGTACATTTTTTAGCTATTATTAGAAGCAAGACAAGTTCAGGCATACATGCTGTAACCAGGAGCAATATACTATGCGTCGTACACCTAAAGAAGAAATTGATGATCCACGTAGAGAATTATTAGTCAAAGCACTATCTACCGGAATGTTTGTTGCTGGCGGCAGTGCCGGGATATTACAACCCGTACATGCCATGGGAAAAATCCCAAAAGTACTTGAGCCCGGAAAATCAATTTATGACATGCGCGGCAACGTCACTGTCAGCGGCAAAAAAGCCGATGAGAACACACTAATCACTAGCAGTGACACTGTGGTAACCGGACGACGCAGTCACGTAGTCTTTGCGGTAGGTAAAGACGCCTTTGTATTACGTAGCAATAGCCAGCTTGAACTTAGTGGTTCTGGCATGCTGATAAATACCCTGCGACTTGTCACCGGCAAACTGCTTTCGGTATTTGGCAAAACCACACACAAAATCAATACACCAAACGCAACGATTGGTATTCGCGGAACTGGCGTTTATACCGAAGCGGAACCTGATCAAACCTATATCTGCACCTGCTATGGTGTTGTCGACCTGTTTGCCAATAATGATAAGAGCAGCACAGAAACGATTACCTCACTGCATCACGATGCGCCACGGTATATCCTTTCTAACGAGGCCAGTGGCAGAAACATTCGAGAAGCACCTTTTATTAACCATACCGACCTTGAATTGCAGGTTATCGAAGAGCTCGTTGGTCGCGAACCACCATTTACAATGGCAGGCGGCGGATATTCAGCACCGCGACGCACTGATTACTGATTACTGATTACGTTATGATTAGTGATTAGTGATTAGTGATTATTTTATTACACTGAATACTGCGGTTAGAATAATTTAACTGCAGTAACCGGTTACTGATCATCTTTTAGCAGGCGCTTCGCGATAAATTTCATTGTTGGCGCCTGAACAAACAACGAAAACATCACCACGCCAAAAGCAATAGACTGTATCGTCCACCAGTAGTCCAGGCTGGTTGGCAGGGATAATGCCAGCGCCAGTGTTACCGCTCCACGCAAGCCACCCCATACCATTAACGTCTGCGATGCAAAAGAAACTTTCAGGTTTTTGCAAAAAGCAAATAATAACATCACACCGTAGACACTCAATGCCCTTGCCACCAGCAAGGCAACAATAGCAATTAGCATTGCCAGCCAGCGCTGCTCAAACATATCTAAAGTGATAACTGCCCCCACTATAAGGAAGACACTTATATTCGCAACGTGTGCGAGAACCTTCCAGAAATAAATATTCCCTGGTTCAACTGCGGCTTTCCGCTTCCCCGACACATCGGCCAGGCTGTCGCCACTAAGCATCGAAAAACTTAAAGCGGCCAGCAAGGTCGCCATAACGCCTGAAACATGAAAGAACTCGGCCAGCAGGTAAGAGCCATAGGCAACGACAAGGCTAATCATCGCCCTGACAATTAATGGCTGCATAATTTTTTGAACATAACCAAAAAATAGTCCGACACAAAGCCCGGTAAAAGCGCCACCAAAAAATATCAATAGAAAATCAAGAATTACTTGCAGCACTGATTGAAGGTTCGTAAATGTGGCATCAGAACCCGTCGCCATTGCCATCGATAAAAACACACCAAATAACACTATGGCCGTCGCATCATTAAACAGACTCTCACCTTCAAGCAATACTGCCATTCTTTTTGGAGCCTTCATCTCACGAAGCTTGTCGACTACCGCTACGGGATCTGTTGCTGCCAGAATAGCCCCCGTTATTAATGCAGCCAACCACGGGAACCCGCTTTCATGGGCAATACCGTAAAACAATAATATAGCCGCAATAAAACAGGTAAATAGCATTGCAACAACTGCAAGAGACAGGATTACAATTACGTTCTCTTTTAACCGCTGTTTGTCTATGCTGAAGGCTGATTCGAAAACCAGTACAGGAATGAACACATAAAAAATTATAGACTGAAAATTATCTGAACGAATCCTGGTATCAATACCTGCGTAGATCACAAGCTCTGACGCAAGAAAACCCAGAACCACAAGAACACTGGCATAAGGTAAACGAGTCCAGCGGGAGACCGGTTGCGCAATCAATGAAAGCGTTATAATCAGGACCAGCGCCAGCATGATATGTTCAACGAGCATGGTGTTGTGACAAACTAACCTCTCATTAATTCAGATGACTGCGAGCAAAGACAACTAGCAGACGATATTGTTAGTGATTAGCTCACCTGCTGCCACTCACGCCAGTCAGAATGGTTTTGCGCAATATGAAACAGGGCGGCGATCACATTACTGTCGTAGCGTGTATCAGCCTCTGACATAAGAATTTCAAGCACTTCTTTAATAGGCTTACCTGATCGATAGGCCCTGGCACTGGTCATTGCAACAAAAGCATTGGCAACCGACAAGATCCGGGATTCCTGTAATATATCATCGCCAGTAACCCCATTCGGGTAACCACTACCATCCAGGCTTTCATTCTTCTGTTCCACAATCTTAATCACCGGTCCGTCGAAGTCCAGATCTTTGAGTATATCGACGCTATAGTTAATATTTTTACGCAGCATCAATTCTTCTTCTTTGGTCAAAGGATCAACCATGGTTAGCATTTCAGCTGGAATATATAGCTTTCCAATATTTGCCAGTAACGCTGCCATCGCTAGCGTATCAATACGTTGCTTGGGCAAACCCATCGCCGCTGCAACGGCAACCGCAACTTCACGCGTTCTACCCGAATGATTTATACAATGCGGGTCATGTTTATCAATAAGCTGTGCAAGCGTGGTAATAACGCCTTCCATCAAACGGTTATGCCTGCCCTGCGCATCTTTTATTTCTGTTATGTCATGCATAACATACAGGTGTGACTGGTTGTAATCTGGATGCTTTAAAGCTATCACTGACACATGATAGTCATTGCGCTTATCTTTAAATTCAAGGCGCATTTCTTTGTTGCGCACATTCGCCTCATCGTCATTCGGTTTTATCGAAAGCAGCTTATCGGTGATCTCTTTATTAAACACATGATTTAAAGACTTGCCACGAACATCCGCATTATCAATAGCGAATGACTTCGCTAATGCATCATTGATAAATACCAGCTTACATTTATGATCTATTAAAAATATATGATCGTTAATACTATCGCCTATAGCGTTTAATAACTCTGCCCTGGCTTTCAAACGACGCGTTGCTTTTTGCAAATGTAAACTAGTTGCATGCCGCCATATCGCAATAAAACTGATTGTTACAACAAATACAACCAGCAAAAACACAATCAGAATAAAATTTTGATGTGCTGACGATTCCGCCATCGCTTCGCCGATATCTATTTTTTGCACCAGCAGCATATCGGTATTTCGCAGGTTTCTTGCCGTTGCCAGCACCTCTGTCTGCCGATAATCTTTCAAACTGGAAAATTCACCTACCCTTGCAGCCACAACAGATGCCGCACTGCTGGATCGTGCCTGTTTATGAAACACATTAAAACCATGCTTCAACGGGCTAAGATAATTAATACTGTTTTCATCGAGCTTAACCAGTAGTGTTTCTTCGCTACTGGTCGATATCCATTCCTTCAACAGTAATTGATACAGACTGTTCTCCGGATTAATAACAGCAACCACTGCGCCCTTATAATCACCGGAACCAAGCGATTGAACCGAACTTACGGGCACCACAATAATTAAACGCGGCTGGCTGCCGCCATTATCTGCCGCACCAAAATCACGTATATCAGAAATAACGATTTTCTGATTTTCCATGGCATGGGCATATGCCTTGTTTACTTCATCGTTATCGGGGAAATATCTTGTTGCCAGCAAAATACTGCTGCCATTAAAAACCGCGATGCCGTCATTTATACCATTTACAACTTCATTATTAATTTTATTAATTGGCGTAAAAACATTTGCATAATCTGCTGTCGCATTTAGCAGGTTTTTCAAATGACCCAGTTGACCACGACTGGTTTCATCAGCGGGCACATCGTTGAAATGAGACTGGCTAACAAAAATCTGCAACAGCGGATTATTCGCCAGGGAACTTAAAACATCCAGCTGCGCATCAAACCAGTCTTCGACAGAAGACTGTTGTGACTCAGCCATGATGGCCAGGCGCGCCTGCCAGTCATTCAGATCTCGCTGCTTTTCAGCAGACACATATTTAAATACCAGCCAGGTACTGCCGCCAATAAATAATAACAGTAAAATAAATGCAATAAGCGCCGGTTTATTCTTCACAATACACCCGTGTAAAACACTCGTTAATATATAAAACGCTAATTAGGAACATGCATCCACCAGTTACCTTCATTTACCGAGTAAACAGGCACGTAATGATAGATATCTAAATGTGATATAACTTCTTCTATCTGATTATCGAGTATAAGGATATCATTCTTATTTTGAATGGCCATTATAGCGTGAGGAATTCTCAAATTAGTATCCTGAACTACCACCACGCGCATACTTTTTACATCGACACCCAGCCATTTCATCGATAACATTTTAATAATGGCATAATCCTCGCAGTCACCATTATTCACCAGAAACTCCTTTGGCGTCGCCCAGTAGTCAACTATCCCGTAATTTTCAATATCCAGAATATATTCCTTTTCATTGGCGTATTTATTTACCTGCTTAATTTGCTGTAAAAGCGGAAGCGACTTTATATTTTCCAGAAAGCGCTGCCACTGTCTTAGGTGGCATTGATTAAACTGTGTCGATTGACAGGATTTAGAATCGCTCAAATTCAGCACCTGGCGTTCAAGTACCGACAGCCATTGAGGAAACAGCGTTAGATCCTGCTTTTGAATTTCCTGATAACCAAATAAACTGGAGGGCGTTGTATTGGCTGACCAGGCGGGGGAATTTGTCAGCAGCAACCATGTAATTATTATAGGGAGCGATTTTTTAGCCATTGGCAGGTATAATACGCAACTTGTTCACATCCTGCACTACTTAGTTTTCCATGACAAATAAAAACCATAAACCTGTTTCTTTACTCGCACTATTGCTTTCGCTGACATGCTACACCAACATCGCCTATGCTGCTGAAACGCCCGCTAACACAGAACTTTCAGATGAAGACGCTCAGCTGCTCTTCGAGCTTGCAATGGAGCAGCGTGACAGTGGAAAGATTTACACTGCGATAGAAAAATTTGAAGACATATTGAATCGTCGACCGTCACTTAATCGTGCACGACTGGAACTCGCTGTTAGCTATCACCGTGCCAGCCAATATGATAAAGCGCTAGCTCAATTTCAAGCTGTCCTGGACAACCCCGACACACCTGAAAAAGTTCGCCTCGCTATACTGGCCTATCTTGGACAGCTGACCAGCGACGAACTCAAACCTGCATCTGACAACAGCTTTTCATACTATACAAAAGCCGGCCTGTTATATAACAGCAACATTAACTTCGCACCATTAAGAGGAAGCGTCGAATACAACATACCGGACGGAAAGGACACAGCCTCCCCCGGACTGGACACCTTCTTCAGCGCCTCGCATCGTTACCGTGACAACAGGCCGTTTAATGTTGACGGCGCCGCCACGCATTTTGAATGGCAAAGCCAGCTATCCTGGACAGGCAACAACTACACACGCCAGAGTGATTACAATGTCAACACCCTTAGCGCCAGTACCGGCCCGGCATTTATTTCAACCGGCAGATGGCGCGGCGCGATCAACCTGCAAATCGACCAGACATTTTTTGGTAACTCAACGCTGGGCACCTTCACTTCGATCAACCCGCTGATTACTTTTGACCTGGGCAATTACCGCGGTGTTACCGTGGAAGCCTCCTACTCGAATAACGACTTCGCGCGCAGCGAAGACCAGGGACGCGATGGTAACAGCCTGCTGGCCGGCGCGGCATACTCAACCCTACTGGGCGGAGTTGATAATGGCCTTGAGACCGGTTTTCGCCTGATGAAACAGACCGCTGATGACGACCAGTATGGCTTCGACCGGGGAGAAATTTATTTCGGCGGGTTTGCCGGCTATGACCCGAAAAGCAGTTTTTACCTGAACATCAATTTCAAACAATATAAGTTTGACGCGGCCGATATCGTTTCAGGGACTGTCAGGGATGAAATAGAAAGCCTTTATACCATTGGTTACAATCGTGATATTTCCGAAGGTTTGCTGGAAGGCTGGTCACTGAACACACACATTTCATTCACTAAAAACAATTCAAATGTTGATGCGTTTAGCTATGAGCGGACTCTGTTAGCCGTTAATCTGGCCCGTTATTTTATCTAAAGCCGAAAACCTATACTCTTGTTTACAGAATAAATTAGATTTCTGTCAGAAAATTGCCACATTGTGTAAATATTACCAACACTTAAGTTTGATTAAAAACTAACCATTTTCGCAATTACTGCATAAAAAATAATCAAAACCACTTCCAAGTGTAAGATTAACCGAAAAGTGTCGAGATTCATTACATCAAGAAGGTTGCTTCAGTTTTTCGCCATGTCAGAGTCTGTCGGCAACCCTATTAAAACTTTATAACCCCTTGATAGATAACTGCTTTGCGACAATAGTAGAGTATAATGATCAGGCGGAAGTACTGTATACAGATGACAGCAAAGTCTTTAAATATTTGAACATAAGCATATAATTAATAAAATTCTTTACAGTAGTTAACATTAGCCGACGTAATTATGGCTGCAGCAACAGCTAAATCAGCTTATAATAAATTACTCAGGCGTAAGTTATTGATATAATAACGCATGCTTTTCGATGGCACGAATTATGCATCATATAATTTGATATTAATTGGTATGTTGTTTAAATAAAATGAACAAAAATATAGTTACTTTAAAAATGCCAGCTCTGCTGACTTCAGGCTTATTGCTTGTTTCACTATCACTGGTATTTTCATCCGGCAGTGTAGCGGCCCAGGACGCTACCCCTGAGGACATCGCGGCCCAGAAAAGTGAAGCAACCGCTTTCGTTGACTCCGTTCATGAATGGGGCGCATGGGGACTTGATATTGAACCTGCCGCAGGTGGTATCCAGCCACAATCAACTGGCCCGTTAAATGCGCGTGGCAGTAAACTATCACTGCGCACAAACAGTATTGCGGCACTGGCACCGAAACGTCCGCCAGTTCCGATCAACAACCCTCCACAACCAACACCTGTAGCCCCACCGGAAATACCGGTAACGCCTCCGCCTCCGCCACCACCAGTAACACCCCCTGTTGGCGGACCGACTGATGGCTTATTTTAAATAGTGAGACAATTATGAAAAACACATACTTATATGCTTTATTCGTGATTACAGCTGCATTCAACACTGCACAGGCAGCCACTATCTTTGAAATACAGGCTGACGTCGCGGTATACGCAAATGCTGTAACCGACAAAACAGGTATTTATTACGATCAGTCCTTCACTGGCTTTGCGTCGTCGACACCTGCCACATTCAGCCAGTTAAATACCAGCTTATCCGGTGGCGACCTGACAACATATGGCTGGACACCAAACGCACATCTACCCTCACGTTAATGTGCCCGGCGAGCAACCTGTAGGCAACTCATATATCGATCTTGGCTTTAGCGGCAACATCTACAATGGTGATGGTGTTGACCTGGTTCTATTTTTTGCAGGCAACGGAACGAACCTATCAACAGGCACATTTGACTATAATTTTTCTGTTGATATCGGCGCCGATGATTCTATCGAAGCATCAAATATCGGTGTAATTAGCAGCTCAACATCCAGCATTTACGGCGATCGTTTCTTCGCCTCTTACGCGATGATTGACCTCGATGACTTTGGCTTTGATCAGCATACTGCGCTGGGTGATATCAGAATTCATCTGGGTGATATCAGCATGCCAGCCCTGGCCGCCGTCGGCGCCTATCACACGACTGCTGTGCCACTGCCAGCAAGCCTCGTATTATTCGGTTCTGGCCTGACACTTCTTTCTCTATTTAGAAGAAAGCCACAGGCATAATCCTGGACTAATACCGGCCTGATCCAGCTCTGCCCTGGAACCAGCTCTAGCGCCCCGACTTTGCAATGATTATTTCACTGTAATAGACGGGGCGCTTTGGTATAATAGGGGTTCACTTCCAAACCTTTTTAGCGCTATGTCACAACAACGTAAAGCTGTCGCCCTCATCTCGGGTGGCCTTGATTCATTACTCGCCGCCAAATTACTGATTGATCAGGGCGTCCATGTTGAAGGCATTAATTTTTATACGGGCTTCTGTGTCGAAGGCCACACTCATGCGATACGCAAAAAAGACAAGGCTAAACCGAAACGCAACAATGCATTATGGAGCGCGGAACAGCTTGGCATAAAGCTGCACATCATCGATATTATCGACGAGTATAAAGATGTGCTGATTAACCCCAAGCACGGTTACGGCGCAAACATGAACCCCTGCCTGGACTGTAAAATATTCATGGTCGGAAAAGCCAAACAGTGGATGGATGAAAACGGCTTCGACTTCATCATTACGGGTGAAGTTATAGGCCAGCGCCCTATGTCACAGCGCAAAAACCTGCTACCTGTTGTGGTACGAGAATCTGGTGCTGATGACCGCCTGCTGAGACCGCTTTGTGCAAAAAACCTTGCTGTGACACTGCCAGAGCGAGAAGGCTGGGTGGACCGTGAAAAACTAAAAAATTTCGGTGGACGTAACCGTAAACCACAAATGGCACTGGCTGCTGAATTTGGTTTTGATGACTATGCAACACCAGCTGGTGGCTGCTGCTTCCTTACCGACAAAAGCTATTCAGATAAACTGGTAGATTTATGGCAGGCGAGAAATAAAAAGGATTACGAGCTCGACGATATTATGCTGCTGAAAGTCGGCCGACATTTACGTCCTGAGCCACATTACAAATTGATCGTCAGCCGTGAAGACGGCGAAAATAAATTCCTGCAGGGATACCGTAAGCACTTTACCACCATTGAAATCAAAAGCCATAACGGCCCGTTAACTTTAGTTGACGGTGAATTAAGCGATGAAGATATGAAATTTGCATCACGAATCGCTGCGCGCTTTAGCCAGGGGCGTGACGCAGAAAGCGTCAGCGTTAAAGTAACGCGGCCTGGCGGTGAAGAGCAGCAGTTCGACATTCCGCCGTTACCGGTTTCCGAAATAAAGCAGGAATGGTATGTATGAGCCACCATACACTCGACGCGCGCAACTCCCTTTGCCCGATGCCTGTCATAAAAACACAAGACGTGGTTAAAGAATTAAAGACCGGCGATACGCTTGAAGTAACCTGCACAGATCCTGGCGCACTCAATGACATCCCTGCCTGGTGCAGAATTAACGGCCACACTGTTCTGGAGCAAAGCGAAAATAATGGGGAAGTTATTATCCTGGTTCAGGTTAACAACGAATAAGCAAACATATTATGCTTTTCAGCTTACACGGAAAGCAGCGGCACCAGAAACTGGTTAGAGACAAGATAATCACCACCGGTGCGAAATGTTACCAGTGAAATACCATGATTACTGACACGCTTTAACTCGACAATCTGGCCGGTATGAGTCAGCCTGGCTTTAGCGCCAGGTTTTAATAACGATTCTGCTTTAACTTTATAACTTCCCTGTGCTATCGATTGTAATAACATTTAATTTCTCTTTTTTTACATTTAGTTAACACCCGGGGCATCCTGCCGCAGGTATTAATATTTAACGACTACTCTTTATACCTTAGCAAATCTATTGGGCAATATACTTCTGTATGGTTGCCAGCTGACGAACAACAGGGCGCTGACTGTTTATATAGGCAGGCATATTTTCTGCTGCTGCCAGCGCCTGTCTTTGTGTCGCATAATTACCTGACAGTAATACATAACTAACCACGCCATTTTCAACTACTTCAAAATAAGACAGGTTATCTTTAAGGTAATGATTATATCGTTGTGCAAGTTCATACATTGCCGCTTTATCACTAGCATATGATAATTGCAGGGTAAAATTTTCTGCCGGCAATGCAGCAATCCACTGCTTACCATGAATAACATTATCACTACCTATCTGGCTAAACGGCGACGACTGGGTTAAACGTGCATCCACACTTTGAACCTGGTCCTGCATACTGATAATTTTGCCTTCAACCTGCTCGATCTTCTGCTCAATTTCCTGTTCTATCCTGGATTCCAGCGCAGCAATTGATTTATCTGTAAGCAGATCAGAATTAACCTGCTGCTGTTGCAGACTGTCAATTTTAATATCCACGATATCACTGCGTTCAGCAAAAATGGATTCATTAGTTACAAATTGATTTTGCTGAGCGAAATAAATAACGCCGGTAACAATTAATAAAAATATAAGGCCGGCTGTTACCAGTTTAAAATGCCTGCCTTCTCGACCTGCAAGAGCAGCAACATTGCTGGCAATATCCGAAGTCGCTTTTTGCAGACTGCCGAGCATCGTGCTGTGATTATTAACACTTTCTTCCAGGGCAGCAGCACGGCTTTTTAATGTTTCCACCTCATGCGTCATCACATTGGCGCTTAACTCCAGTTGCTCAATAGAAGCATCCATATGCTGAGCAGAAACGGTTAATTCAGCTGATGAAATTTCAAGTGTTGTGGCACGTCTGATAATTGCTTCATCAATTGATTGCAATTTCAGTATTTTTGCCTTATTGCTATCAACCGAACTGGCAATAGCTTCTGTCTTTTCAGTAGTGGTACTGGATAGATATTCTATTTCGGCCACAACCTTTTTTTCTATCTCCAGCATCATGTCAGTGGTTGACTGAATTTTCTGGCCAAGCATGTCACTGGTTAATTTCGATGTTTCAACCAGCTGATTCACCCTGGAAGCAACCTGCTGATTTTTTTGTGCGAATTCATGTGACTGAACAAGACTGGTTTGCTCAAGATTTTTAATGCCCGAGGCAGATTGTTCGGCAACGGTACTGACATCGCCATTTAATTTCTGTATATCGCTGTCTATGCGGGAAGAAATGACCAGCAGGGATTTATAGGCGTTATCAATTTCGCCTAATCGCTTATAGGTTTCAGACACTTTTGCTGTCAGATCGGTATCAGTATCACCTAAACGATCAAGCCCTTCTTCAACGCTATTATTAATAGTGCCCAGCTCCATACGCAGTTGCGCAAGATCGGTGTCCAGGTCTGTGATTTTTGAGTTAATGTCTTTGCCCGTTGTGACGATATTGTTTTCATCAAACTTTATTAAGTTTTTCGTTTCACTTTGAGCTGAATTTTTTTCGCTCTTGTCCGCTGCATCTGCCCGCTTATTATCGGTATTCATTCTTTTTCTCTCAATTAAAGTGGTTCAATATTGAAGAAACAGGTAAACAACGATACAGCGACCCTGTTAACTAACGGCGGATTGTATCATATTAGTAAAGCCTAATATATGCCGTAGGTCAATCAGACTTCCTTTGTGGCCAGGTACGGCCAGCTACAGGCAAGTGCAGCCATGCGGGATGGGTATGCTAATTCGCAGAAATAATTGAATATAGCCTTATAAATCAAGCAGTAACTTCAATGGCACCCGCATACCTGCAATTTTACAAGCTTGCTGGCCATAGCCATATGGAAACATATTGTAAACGTATTTCCTGGTCGCTTTGACCTTGCCATGCTTCTTACGTAAGGCCTGTAGCAGACGACGATGCTCCGGAATGACCTGATTCTCCTCAAAATGCTCACGTACAAACATGACCACTTCCCAGACATCTTCATTTATCTCTATGCCTTCTTTTTCGGCAATAACATGTGCAACGGCTTCATTCCAGTCGGATGGCTCAAGCAAATAACCTTCATGATCTATCTGTATCGTCTGATCATTAACTATCAGTACATCATTTAACATTGTTAACTCCCTGGTTATCCAACCATCGATTAATAAAGCCTGCAACTTCTTCAGGTTGATTTAAATTCAATAATGGCAGGTCGCCCGTTTTTATATCTTCATCAGAAGCTATTGCCACCACTGATTTATCGTTTAAATATATAAGCTCTTTACCTGAAGAAGGGCGATGCAGTTCAATCTTTGCGAATGGCACATGCCGGAACCCTTCAACCATCACCAGGTCAACATTTTCCAGCTCCAGTTTCTTAACCAGGCTGAGCAGGTCAGGATCGGCGACTTGATCATTCTCACTCATTAATACAGTGCGCCTGTCCGAAGCTACTAACACCTGGTTAGCACCCGCCTTCCTCAACTCGTAACTGTCCTTACCCGGCGTGTCGATATCAAAATCATGATGTGTATGCTTTATCATCGCAACACGCAATCCCTGCAGTTTCATTAGCGGCAGCAATTTCACCAGCAGTGTCGTTTTACCGGTACCCGAATAGGCGGCAAAGCCAAGTACCGGCACTGGAAAAACCAGTTTACCGACTTCATGTTTTTCCATGAATTATTCATTCTCCCTAAAAATTCAGTTTGAATTAATACCTGCGTTGGCGAAAGTTCAAACTGACTCTTAATCAATATTGCCTAGCCGGTAAAGATACTTCTGAACTGCGCATACTTCTGCTTCCATGTCGTTGTGTTAATGGTTTCGAGAAGCTCTCCAACATTAAACGCATGATGTGTTTCGTATGCCACACCCATCTGCGGCATATCAGCCAGACCAACTTCGCGGGCATGCTCGACGAAACCCTCATTTTTCCAGAAGAAAGCGCCAGGCATTGTGGTAGGTATAACGACAACATAAAAAAGTGCACGGCTGATAATATTACTCATGAGCCCGATTACCGTTAACAGACTAAAGGCTAATGCCGAGTAATTTTCGGCAAACAGCATGTAACCAGCCAGCAGCAGGGCAAGTATCAGCAAGCCATTACGCAGCCAGTATGCATAACCGTACTTCGTTGTTTGCAGATAAAACGATGCTGCACCTTCACTGCTACTGGATCTCAGACTTCTTGCATGTCCGCCAAGCCCTGCTATTTCCAGCAGCAAACCGATTGTAATCATAATCAGCAGAACTTCGCAAGTCCGTCTGTCATGCTGGAGAATATTAATACGGTACCCGCTATTAATAATGCTCCTAATGTCAGCCCTGTTGAACAAAAGCTTGCCGCGGTATACCAGTGATTCCAGAACGGACGCGCTTCAATACGATATAACCTGTACATGAAATAACCACCGAATCCAGCACCCAGCACACCGACTCCTGCAAACAACATCTGCACTATTTGCGCAAAATCATTTTCAAATAGTGCAAAAAATGCGTATCCCATCAAACCGGTATAAAAAGCTGACACCCCTGCTATTTCACGACTGACCGGGGAATGCCTCAGATTGTAGAACCCCCGATAAAAACGATGCGGCTTGCCAAGGTGCATGTTCAGCTTAAATAAACCGAAACTCATTAATAAAAACATGACCACTAAACCGGGCAGCACTGCAGCTCCCGACAAAAAACTTTTCATTGGTTCTAACAGGTGGCCGCTTAGCACGATTAAAAATGCAGCCATTACGGTTTGTGCACTCAGGGTAAATGCAATGTGTGCGTTTTCGTGTGATCCTAGCAACCTCGCCAGATTCCATTCACGCTTCACTCCCTGTTTCACATCTACCACAGGCTTGAAACTTTCAGAACTTTCTTCCCGATGGTATTTCACCGGATTCTGATCGACACGATTCATATCGCGCTGCGGCGTGCGTGTTTGCTGAAAGCGAATGTTAGGATGTGTAATATCTGTACGTGGGAAGCCCGGTATCTCTGTCTTTGCCTGGGAGCGGTTTTCAGGGATATTTTCAACAACGCCAAAGTCCAGGGCATTTCCCAGGCAAGCAGAGACGCAAGCCGGTTTCAATCCAACTTCAAGCCGGTCGACACACATATTACATTTGGTCACCTGACCTTTCACCGGATCAAGTTGCGGCGCATTATAAGGGCACACCCATGTACAGTAACCACAGCCAAAACAAATATCCGGATCTTGCAGAACAGCACCGTATTCAGCAAACTTTGTATAGGCACGCGTTGGACAGCCTTTCAGGCAGACCGGATCATCGCAGTGATTACAGGCCATGGAGATATTAAGACGTTGATACGCGGGATAGGTACCACCTTCGACAAAACCGACCGAGCGAAATGAGATATGTGCCGGGTTATCATTTTTTTCGCTACAGGCAGCTTCACAGGCATGGCAGGCAATGCAGTTGTCCGCATTAAAATAAAAGCCATGCTGCTTATAACGGTTAGGGTTTTCACCTATAGCTTCATCATCATTGATATTTAATGACTGACCATAACGTAAATCATCTTGCTGCACGGTTTCAATTGGGTCACCGTAACAGTTAAGCGAATTACTGCTCGGATCGTTCAACAGTGCGTAAGCAGGTTCATTTTCTCTTTTTTCAAACACAGTAATAATCAGCCTTATTTAGAATGCACGCATTTCCATGCTAAGTTTTGCCGCCGCTTTCTGGTCGTCCAGTTTTTCAATGCGTACGGCCGATTGTTTATAAGCTGGCTGACGAGAATGAGGATCAAGTAAACCCAGCGTTAAGCGGTTAGCGCAGTCATGAAAATGAAACGGCAGAAATATCATATTTTTTGGTACCCGCTGCGTTGGTGTTGCCATAACCACAGCATCGGAACGACGAGAAACCAGGCGTACATACTCACCGCGCTGGATATCTAATTCAGCTGCGAGATCAGGATTAATTTCGATAAAAGGTATTGGACTATATTTATTGTTATTACCGATCTTTCCCGTTTTTGTACGCCCGTGCCAGTGCTCGACCAGCCGCCCGGTGTTTAACCAGATCGGAAACTTGTCATCCGGCACTTCATTGTTATCTATGAAAGGCAACGGTATAAGTTTGGCTTTACCATCAGCATAGCGAAACGTAGCGGGCTCGGTATAAAGCCGTATGCCGCCTTGCGCAGGTGTTTCATTATTAGCAAGCTGCTCGTCAGTGTAAGGCCACTGCACACCACGATTTTTTTCGATCAAATCATGGCTCATACCAGAGATGTCAGCCAGGCGGCCTTTTGAAATGCCGGCCATTTCGATAAAAATATCAGCTGCTTTTTCAGGGAAGGCAACTTTGTCGCCTTCATTAAAGCGCTTCGCCATCTGGTTAAAAACCCACAGGTCAGGCTTTGCTTCACCCGGAGGATCTACGATTGGTTTAACCAGATTAACGCGGCGCTCTGTATTAGTCATCACGCCGTCTTTTTCAGCCCAGGTTCCAGCCGGCAGATAGACATGTGCATACTGTGCACTTTCTGTATCTTCGTAACAGTCCTGCACCACACAGAATTCGAGTTTTTGCATAGCGCGGCGAACACGCTCTGAATTTGGCAACGAGCTCAGCGGGTTAGTAGCAATAAGCCACACGCCTTTGATATGTCCCGCTTCGATAGCGTGGTATATGTCCGTCTGAAACATGCCGCGTTTTTTAGGAAGAAATTCTTCATCGATATTCCAGAATTCAGCAATCTCTTTTCGGTCCTGCTCATTTTCCAGTGCACGATAGTTTGGTAGACCAGAACATGAAGACCATTCTCTTGTGCCCATGGCATTACACTGGCCGGTTATAGAGAGTGACGTACCACCGGGTTTACCAATATTTCCTGTGATCAATGACAGGTTATTGATGCCGACAACACCATCAGAACCATGTGTTGACTGGTTGATTCCCATCGTCCAGATAGACATGGCGGCGCCTGCATTAGCATATAACCGCGCCACACTACGAATGGTATCTTCATCGATGCCGCATATTTTTGCAGCCGTCGTTGGATCGTATTTTGCAACTTCTTCACGTAGCGCTTCTATGCCATTGGTGTTGGCTTCGATGTACTGTGCGTCCTCAAGATTTTCATCGAAGATAACGTGCATCAGTGCGTTTTGCAGCACCACATCCGTGCCGGGTGTAATGGGCAGATGAATGTCTGCAAACTGTGCCAGCATGGTGACTCGCGGATCGACAACAATCAATGGGAATTTACGTTTTTCCTGCGCGTCTTTCATGCGCCAGTAAATAATTGGATGCTGCTCTGGAAGGTTAGAGCCCCATGCAATAAGGCAATCGGTATGCTCAAAATCTTCATAACAGCCTGGCGGGCCATCAGAGCCAAATGAACGTTTATAACCCGACACGGCTGAAGCCATGCACAGTGTAGTGTTGCCATCATAGTTATTCGTACCGATGAGACCGCGAGTTAGTTTACCTAGTGTATAAAACTCTTCGGTTAACATCTGACCGGTAGAAATAATAGCGAATGAATCACGGCCATATTTTTCCTGGATTCGACGGATTTCATCGTGCGTTGTATCCAGCGCGTTATCCCAGTCGGTAGGCTGCCAGTCTTCATGCCAGTGGTCACGTTTCTTACAAACCGTGCCACGTCCGGCAGAGTCAAATAACTCATGCTCATAAATCCCTTTTAAACATAACTTGCCGCGGTTGACATCGGCATCAGCGACACCGCGTGATGAAACAGGTTTACCCTCTTCATTCAATCCAACTTCAATCGCACAGCCCGTTGAACAATAACCACAGGTTGCATATTTCCAGTCGACGACGCCTTTGTCGACAATTTTTATCGGATTCTTTTGTTTACGGCCAAATAACATGACTCAATATTTCCCAGGAATTAACTGAATAGTCGGTAGCAACGATTTAAAGAACTGCCTTAAGCGGCGGCAGCTAATTTAAAACTTATTGACACCATGCCGTTCTCAACTTTAACCGGGAACACATTAGTACAACCTTCATCCGGCCCAAGCGCTTCACCGCTAGCCAGATCTATCTTCCAGTTATGCAATGGGCAGGTAACACTGCTGCCATGTACGATGCCTTGAGACAATGGCCCTTTTTTATGCGGGCACTCGTCTTTCATGGCAAAGACTTCGTCTGCCGCTGTTCTAAATACAGCAATACTCATTGTATCGGTAGCTACTACCCGGGAACCCAGTTTGGGAATATCTTCCAGTGCCACTACTTCTATCCAGTCACTCATAACTTTTTCTCCAAAATCTTTTTAGTCTGTTTGCAGGTCAGGCATTATCAATCGGCTAGTCGCACCTGCAGTTTTTAACATTCGTTTTAAATGTCAGCACTTAATAAAATTAACCTGCAATTTTCAGCGGTGTAAATTCATGCGCAGCTTCACCGTCAGCGCGTGCTTTCCATGGATCAATCTGTGCATATTTCTGGCTGATTTTGAAACGTTCGGCCAGGGCCTTACGCTCTTCTTCATTATCAACAACGACTTCTTTTATACTTGTCAGGCCAACACGTTCAACCCATGGTGCTGTACGTTCTAAATAATGAGCTTCTTCGCGATACTTCTGGGTAAAGGCCGCGCAATACTCCAGCACTTCTTCCTCTGTTTCGACTTTACATAGCAGATCAGTGACACGAACTTTTATGCCTCCATTACCGCCAATATGCAATTCATATCCGGAATCTACACAGACCACGCCAAAATCTTTAATGGTTGCCTCAGCACAGTTACGAGGGCAACCTGAAACAGCTAGCTTGAATTTATGCTGCATCCATGAACCCCAGGTTAATTCCTCAAGCTTCACGCCCAGGCCAGTCGAATTTTGCGTTCCAAAACGACACCATGTTTTACCAGCACAGGTTTTAACTGTACGCATCGCTTTACCGTACGCATGGCCGGAAACAAAACCTGCCGCCGACAGGTCTTTCCACATTGCCGGCAGGTCTTCTTTCTTAACACCAAACATATCGATGCGCTGACCACCGGTAACTTTCATTTCCGGCACTTCAAATTTATCGCATACATCGGCAATGGCGCGTAATTCATTCGGTTTTACCAGGCCACCAAACATACGTGGCACAACCGAGTATGTACCGTCTTTCTGGATATTGCCGTGCGCTCGCTCATTAATGAATCGTGACTGCGCATCATCCTGGTATTCTTCAGGCCAGCGCGCCAACAGGTAATAATTTATTGCCGGGCGACAGGCTGCACAGCCATCGGGGGTTTTCCATTCAAGGAATTCACGAACTGCCGGCATGGTTTTTAATTCGTGTTTTTTAATTGCATCAATAACCTCATCGTGACTGCATTCGGTGCAGGCACAAACTGCTTTCTTGTTCGGTGTTGCGTCATAACCTTCACCAACAGTTGAAGCAAGAATAGATTCAACAAGGCCGGTACATGAACCACAGGATGAGGAAGCCTTGGTATGCGCACGCACTTCATCTAAAGTAAAAATACCGTTTTTACTGATAGACTGAACGATATCGCCTTTTGAAACACCGTTACAGCCGCAGATTTCGGCATCATCCGGCAGCGACATGACACGCGTGTCGTCACCGTGACCGGCATCACCCAAATCATGCTGGCCAAATAAAATAGTTTTACGGAAATCAGCAATGTTGGTTCCGTCACGCATCAGGCTGAAGTACCAGGTACCGTCCATGGTATCGCCAAACATTACCGCGCCTTTTATCACGTTGTCCTTGATTACCAGTTTTTTATAAACACCGCTGGCGACATCCTGCATCTGTAATACATCATCGCCTTCTTCTTCATTAAACTCACCGGCAGAAAAAAGATCGATGCCGGTTACTTTTAATTTAGTTGAAGTCATTGAGCCGACATAACGTGTACTACCGACCTGTGCCAGGTGATTTGCGGCAACTTTTGCCTGCTCAAATAATGGCGCAACCAGACCGTAACATTGATTACGATGCTGCACACATTCACCCACTGCATAAATACTCGGATCGTAAGTTTGCATAGTGTCGTTAACTACGATGCCGCGCTCACAATAAATACCGGCTTTCTGTGCCAGTTCAAAATTAGGTCGAATACCAACCGCCATAACAACCAGCTCGGCATCCACTGTCGAACCATCAGCAAACTTCACACCACTGACACGTTTATCGCCAATAATTTCTGCTGTTTGTGCTTCCATTAAAAAAGTCATACCGCGCTCTTCAAGCGACGCTTTTAATAAAGCTGACGCCGGTTTATCCAGCTGGCGCTCCATTAATGAATCGAGAAGATGCACCACGGTAACATTCATGCCCTGCTTCATCAGCCCGTTAGCAGCCTCAAGGCCTAACAGGCCGCCGCCAATAACCACGGCATTTTTATAATCGGTTGCCGCCTGCACCATGGTATCCACATCGTAAATATCCCTGAAACCAAGGACACCTTCTTTATCGGCACCCGGAATTGGAATAATAAACGGGGTGGACCCTGTTGCAATAACCAGGCGGTCGTAAGGAAACTCTTGACCACTTTCGGTAATTACTGATTTTTTTATACGCGAGATTTCTTGAACGGCATCACCAGTGACCAGGTTAATGTTGTTTTCTTGATACCATTCAAGGCTGTTGAGTATGATGTCGTCGATGATTTTCTCACCGGCCAGAACTGGCGATAACATAATGCGGTTGTAGTTAGGGTGCGGCTCAGCTCCCACCACGGTGATATCGTAATGATCACTGCCCTTTTCATCTGTAGTATTGTGTTTGAACAGCTCCTCGAGGGCACGTACACCCGCCATTCCGTTACCAACTAAAACCAGCTTTTCTTTCATTATTGCCTCGTTGCCCATAGATGAATATCATTATTTATTAATATACTTACAAGATTCATGCCATGTTTATAAAACCGAAAAATAAGGATTTGAATGTTATTCGGGCAAAGGAAGCCCACTATCCGCACCAGATAAGTGCAAATCACCGCCGTATCGCACCGAGGACGTGCAACACATTTCAAATAGCTGATGACGGGCGCCATCAGTTAAAAAAATGCCTTCCCTGGCAATACTACCTCGGAGAAAAAACTATTTTGCCTTCTTTAAGATAAGCACACGCTCCTGACCCATCACTAGAGCCATTAATATGTATTCATTAAAATTCAGTAACGGCTATGCGGCCGCAGATCTCACCACGCTGATCTCTGACAACTTTTTTTCATCACCCGCCTCAGCTGATTCATTAGCATCGAGTTCACTGCTAACATCTTCTTTATCCGCTGCGGCGGCAGCATCCACTTCCTCACCCGGGCGTCGTTGACGCTCATAAAGGAACTGCAGTACTTCATGCCGGTAATGGTTATATTGTGCATCACCTGCCAGGGCAACACGATCACGCGGTCGCGGCAAATCTATTTCCAGTATTTCACCGATGGTTGCCGACGGGCCATTGGTCATCATTACAATGCGGTCAGACAGCAATACCGCTTCATCAACATCATGGGTAATCATAATGACGGTATTACCCAACTCAGCATGAATCTCCATTAGTGATTCCTGCATGTGGGCACGGGTTAATGCGTCCAGCGCACCAAAAGGCTCATCCATCAATAACACTTTAGGCTGCATCGCCAGTGCACGGGCAATACCAACACGCTGCTTCATGCCACCGGAAATTTCATCCGGGCGTTTGTGCATGGCATGGTCCATATGCACCAGGTGCAGGTTATGCTCTATCCATTCCTTCATTTCCTGTTTTGACTTGCCCTGCTTTGAACCGGCGCGGCCAAACACCTGCTTTACCGCAAGCTCAACATTTTCATAAGCCGTTAACCAGGGCAGCAGTGAATGGTTCTGAAAAACCACAGCACGTTCCGGCCCGGGCTCGTTTACTTCTTTGCCGTCCAGCACCACGCCGCCTTTGGTCGCCTTATATAAACCGGCAACAACATTAAGCACGGTCGATTTGCCACAGCCCGAGTGTCCGATTAAAGAAACAAACTCGCCCTCTTTCATTTCCAGGTCAACATCCTTTAATGCCACAAACGGGCCTGCCGGTGTTGGAAACTCCATAGAAATGTGGTCTATATTTAAATGTGTTTTTTGCATACCTTTCTCCGAATCTTTCATTCCAGTCTCATTATTGCGATACGCGAAGTTTCAGCGCTTTACCCGCAATGACAGTCATCTGTTTCACAATACCTAACGCAACATTACTGATTTATCCCATGACACTTTCTGCTGTAACAGCAGCATCAGTCGATCAAGTAAAAAGCCGACAAAACCAATAGCCAGTACAGCCACCATGATCCTGCCCAGTGAATTGGAACTACCATTTTGAAACTCATCCCAGACAAACTTGCCCAGGCCCGGATTTTGCGCCAGCATTTCTGCCGCGATTAATACCATCCAGCCAATGCTTAAACTCAACCTGAGTCCGGTAAAAATCATTGGCACAGCGGAAGGCAAAATAATTTTATATACCTTGGTAAACCAGCCAAGACTTAACACCTTGCTGACGTTCATTAAATCTTTATCAACCGACGAAACACCAACTGCGGTATTAATTAATGTTGGCCACATGCAGCAAAGCATCACGGTAAAGGCAGAAGTGACATAAGACTTGTCAAACATAGGGTCGTCACTAACATAAACCGCACTAACCACCATGGTCACAATAGGCAACCACGCCAGTGGTGAAACCGGCTTCAATAACTGCACAATAGGATTAATGGATCGATAAAGATCATTACTTAAACCTGTGATAATACCGATTGGTATAGCGATAAGTGACGCCATGATAAAACCGGTAAACACCGTTAACAGGCTGGTTATTATCTGGTCAAAAAAAGTTGGCTTCCCGGTGTAAGGCCTGACCTTAATTGTTGCTTCCGGGTTCTTTTCCAGCTTGGCGGCGTTCCGTACATCCTGCCTCTGGTAAAAACTGACTTCTTTTTCTCGCTCAGCAATATGCTCATCCAGCAGATTGCCGGCCTGCTCAAAAACGGCAGAAGGTCCGGGCAACTGCCCCAGTGAAGTTTCCACACTTTGAGCTGAGACGCTCCAGAAACCCAGGAATAAAACGATTGCCAGCAATGGAAATATATACGTTCGTATGAACAAACTATATTGCTCATCTGTAAATATCATGTATCTTGATAATTGCACTATTTTCTCCGACAAAAAATAATATAATTGTTATTTAGTGAAAGACATTTTCAGGCGTCATATAAAAAAATAAACAGCGGCCACAGTTTGTACCGTGACCGCCATTTGCCTCTTACTTCACTTCCTCCTTGCCTTTCAATCCGATCTTAAAAGATTTCAGATAGTCATTCGGCTTTGTGCCGTCATACGCTACATTATCAATAAACTCATTTTGTACAGGACGGAAGCCCGTCTCTTTATCAAAGTCAGGGAAATCCTTCGCATCTGCCTTACCTTCTTTAATCAGCTCTTTAGCTGCTGCGGCATAAATATCAGGTCGATAAACTTTTTTCGCCACGTCCATGTACCAGCCATCAGATTTGTATTCAGCAATTTGTCCCCAGCGACGCATCTGAGATAAATACCAGACTGCGTCAGAATAATAAGGGTAGGTTGCGTTGTTGCGGAAGAACACGTTGAAGTCAGGTAACGAACGCTTGTCACCTTTTTCGTATTCGAATGTACCGGTCATCGAGTTAGCAATTACCTCGTAATCCGCACCAACATACTCCGGGCGTGACATAATTTTCGATGCTTCTTTGCGATTATCAAGGCCGCCCTGATCCAGCCACATGGCAGCACGGATTAACGCTTTAACAACGGCCTTATGAGTATTAGGATATTTATCAGCCCAGGCTTTTGATACACCAAAGACTTTTTCCGGGTTATCTTTCCATATTTCATAGTCAGTAATTACCGGTACACCAATACCTTTAAATACCGCCTGCTGATTCCACGGCTCGCCGACACAGTAACCATAAATAGTACCCGCTTCCATGGTAGAAGGCATTTGCGGTGGTGGTGTTACTGATAACAGCGCATCAGCATTTATCGTGCCTGAAGAGTCGCCTTTAGCCGGCGCGTAATAACCGGGGTGAATACCACCGGCAGCCAGCCAGTAACGCAACTCATAATTATGTGTTGAGACCGGAAAAACCATGCCCATCTTGAATGGCTTGCCTTCATCTTTATATTTTTCAACAACCGGTTTCAGAAAATCTGCCTTAATGGGGTGAACCGGTTTGCCGTTCTCATGCGGAACGTGCTCTTTCATCTGTGCCCAGATGTTGTTTGAAACGGTTATTGCATTACCATTTAAATCCATGGAGAACGCAGTAATAATGTCTGCCTTGGTACCAAAACCAATCGTTGCGCCAAGCGGCTGGCCTGCCAGCATGTGAGCGCCGTCAAGTTCACCATCGATAACGCGATCCAGCAAAACTTTCCAGTTAGCCTGTGCTTCAATCGTGACGTAAAGACCTTCGTCTTCAAAATAGCCTTTTTCATAGGCAATGGCGAGAGGCGCCATGTCTGTTAGTTTAATAAAACCGAATTTAAGATCTTCTTTTTCCAGGCCCGCTTCTACCTTTTCATGGGTTTCTGCATTAACAGAAAAGCTCCCGCTCAACAGGATGACTGAGGCAGCGATACCAACAGCAAATTTTTTAAGGCCTAATCGTGTAGAAAAAGGGCGTCCATTGGCACTTGCCAGTTTAGACGTCATACGATTATTCATTGTTTTCTCCAGAGTATTAATTAATAAGTAGAATACTTTTAACAAAAAAAAGCGCTCATCCCTCGGGCGGAGTCTGCCTTAGGGATGAGCGCCATTGCTCAGTGCAAAAAGTTTGTAATCAATAGGACTGGCCACCGTTAGCCAGCACACATGATTTTGTACTTTGCAGGTTCTATGCCAACTTATGGAAACTACCAGTATGACTGGTATATCAGTGCTCGGTTATTAACTGCAGTAACGTGAGCGCACTATAAATACGCAAAGCGTGGCCACAATGATCGATTATGGTGCGTTTACTTACAAACCAGACATGAGAAAGGTGAAAATCAATTCCTGCTTTGTTAATGGATTAGCGTTTTGCAATTAGCTTCATTATATTGTTTCGGTTACCTAATCAGGCATTATGTGATTAACTGTCGCATTATTAGATTTCCTGTTGATGAGGATGAAACCTGATAGAAAATCGCGCTTTGAAAAGCGCTCCTACAGTGGCTATAGTGCCCGTAGGAGCGGAAAAATTTGTTTGGAACAATTTTTCACGTAAGCCACGAAGTGGTGAAGCATAGGGATATGCTGAATAATTCATTACGCGAACAATGGTTAAAGTGTAAACCCATACCCGGTATAAATCACCAAAATCATGCTTGCCAATACCAGCTATTCGGCTAAATATAGGATATCATCATGCACTCAATACATAACAAGGCACTCGTTCGGATGCAAACGGATCAATGGTTCAAACCCAATTGATTTAAAAATACGGGATGTGGTGCATGGGATGCTTAAGAGTTCTTTAATTTTACAAATTACAAAAATCAAATGTTCAACAAAAGCTATATAACAATCTGGGCTGGTTTATTATCTATGATGATAGCATCAGTTATTTTCTATTTTGATATGCGCTCAGTTATTGCATACACATTATTTGCCATTGGTTTTGTTCTTGTCGGCATTGGCATATTACTAGGGTTTATCAGAATGGTGACGGAAGAGAAGAAGTAAATTTTCAAACCGTGTTCGCACCACCACCAATCAGGTTTTCTAATAAATGCAGCAGATGCGGCTTACGCTACCCTGCTAAAGCATCAGCCTGTGTGCATTGCACAAACCTGTCTGATGCCGAGGTTGACGCTATGCTGCTTCAAAAAAAGAAAGAACATAAAACCAGCGCATCGATTGGTAAATTATTTCTTTATATTACCGCGCTAATCATAATCGGCTTTATAATAGTGGCGATAACATAAAAACATTCACGCATAATAAACATAGTTACATTTTTTCCAGACCCCAGTCCTTCATATCAGCTGCTACAGGATAATCCTCTGTTTCAACCGGGAAGGTTGCGTAATAGGCTGGAACCGGCGATTCACTTCTTGCCATGATTTCTGCAAACTCTGCTTCATCACTGCCAAGGTCGTCGGGGTAGTCTGCTTTCCATTCTTCCGGCCAGTCGGACGGATCGGCACGGCGTAATACCAGGCCCATAAAACGGCTGCGTAATTCTGCCCATTCTTTTGACTGAGCTTCACTTTCCAGGATACCTTCTACCGGACGCACTTCGATATAAATCGTTCTGCGAACACCGGGGGTTCTTTTTGCCTGTGAGCCGTGTAGGATCATCATGTCCTGTATATTAATGTCGCCCGCTTTCGAGGGGAATTCGATTACACCGGGAATATCCCAGCCGTGTTCTTCTGATAACCCCTGTATATCCTGTTTTTCATGCTGGGTATTGGCAACATAACGCAGGCAACCATCACCGTTGTCAGCATCATCGAGAAATACACCGATATTTAGATAGGGATAGTTTCGCGGATGAGGTGCACCCTGGTGCCAGATGACCACCGGGTGAGGATGCTGGTGTTTATAGAGCAGGTCAACTTGCATCGGCACCGCATTTCTGCCGCAGAGGTCTCGAAAGATTGCCATCATCGACGGGCAGGACAACAGTTCAAGCACGGTATCGGCTTCAACACCATGCAGGTCATCGTATCGCATCAGTCGATCACCGACCGGATCGGCGACCACACAGACACCATGAAGATGTTCGTTGTTCTCATGCGCCTGCATGGCTTTATCATTTAAACGGTCGGCCATTTCCTGCAGTCGTTTTAACAGTTCGGGCTCGATGCCCTGTTTTATACCGGTATATCCCTGGCCGAAGTAATCGTCTATTTGTTGTTGTGATAACTCAAATGTTGGCATGGTACTTCCTGTTTTGTTTACCTTTATTCAGGTATACATAAATAGTAATTTAATATCTCAGGATTTCAGGCAAAAGTAAATTGAAACAATGACTAATTTATTTTATATGGAACATTATTAGCAAATCGTGATTATCTTATTTGCATTTGATAAATAACAGGGAGTATAGTCAATTCTCACGCCCGGCAGCGCCGGCTATTAAATACTACCCGGGGTTTGATTATGAATGAAGAAGCTGTTGTTGCCAGAAAAGGGCCTTTTGGTGTCGTCGTAAAAAAAGATGAAACTTACTGGTGGTGCGCCTGCGGCTTAAGTAAAACACAACCGTTCTGTGATGGCTCACACCAGGGCACCGGATTTCAGCCAGTGAAGTTTGTTGCCGAGGAAAAAGTGATGGTGGCGTTTTGTGGCTGCAAGCAATCCAAATGCAAACCCTACTGTGACGATTCACATATTGCCATTCCTGATGAACCTAAGGAAGGTGAAGAAGCCTGACTAATAAAAAGCGATCCGCTACCTTCCCCACATGCCTTTATGCGTGAATAACCCTGAGAAATGAATCAGACAGTTCTCCACGGCCGGCTTTGTCGATAAGCTGCTGTGTCGTTATCACTATTTCGGACAATGGCCCGGTAATAAAGACCATGCCTAGTTCCAGGGTCACCCGCTTATCGGCGATGGGATTATTTGTATTAGCATGCTCCGGTTGCAGAAAAACCATTTGAATTTCGTCAACCTCGTCAGGTATGCTATCGCAACCGCCACCTGCAGCCACAAATGAAAAAAGCTCCTCCGGGCTGTGGAATGAAACACTTTCCTCTTTAAACTCCCGATCACCGGCTTTAGCTGAAAATTCAACACTGATAATTGGCTTCATAATCACCACCTCCTCAATTAAATAACGCTCTGCTATTACTCTACGCTTTTACTTTTTTCTTCTGTCAGATATTTACCCTTTATTTGAGCTATGTCAGCTTATTAATTATCGGACGATAGGACATACTGCTTGACAATAATAATATATAACTTATCAATAGGTACGTCATTTCCAGACAGGTGTGCTGTAAACTGTAACAACTCTAACTTTGCAGAATGTGATGTGAGTGCTTATGGATAACAGTGGCTGTTAGTATGTTATAAAGTTAGCTCGATACAAAAAGCTAAGGTCTGAATAGTGTCGATATTCGATCTCTTTTTTCTCACCCGGACATCGTAAAATGAAAAACCTGTTTGATGCAATACCTGAGAAACTCCATGCCGAAATATTTGACACGCTGCTTGAAAGTGACAGCGTTAAAATCGAACGTATCATTTCAAAAGGCCATAAATCACCCGATGCCGGCTGGTACGATCAGGATAAACACGAATGGGTAATGATTGTAAAAGGCGAGGCTATTATGCAATTTCATGATGACTCAACCGTTAGCATGAAAGCAGGTGACTACATCAATATTCCGGCACATACAAAACACCGGGTAAAATGGACAGACCCGGACATGGAAACGCTCTGGCTTGCAGTTCATTATTAGCAGCATGAGGTTCAAATACAATCACAACTCGCTGGGAAAATGCGTCCTTGCCCCCTTTTTCCCTTTTAACTACTATAAGTCATACTCCCTATAACTCATGCCGCCTCATTAGCCTCTGCAGCGCCCTGTTTCATCGTCTTAGCCAGCAGCTCATAAACACTGCCCCAGGCATTCTTAACTTCATCAGTAAACGCATCGCCCAGGCCCTGCTCTAATGTCCATAACAATGCAGAACCAACGGTATTGTAATCTTTGTCCTTAACACCATAACCCGCATGAGCAGCACCCATTACTTTTAATGTCGGAATTAACGGTTCAAGGTTATCAGCTGCTTCCACTGCGATATTGATTGTCTGCATCAATTTTTTACCCTGCTCAGTCATGTCATTTTTAAACATTGGTTTAACTGACGGATCCAGTGTAAATAAACGGTCATAAAAAAGTTCTGCCGCTTTATCTGCAATAGGCACAACCAGCACCCAGGTTTCTTGTACAAGTTTAATTTGTTGTGGAGTCATTACTCACCTCTTTTTTTACTATTAACTTCGTTTATATAAAAGCTGGCCAGAAAAACCATGTAGTCAACGGCCCGCTTCACTTCTTCATCGCTTAATTCCTCGTTACCGCCACGTGCAGGCATCATGCTGTAGTCGGGACCGATGTAACCATTAATAGCATGCGAATACAGCGTACTTTTACCTTTGGCTATTCGAAACACCCAATCATCGGGAATCATTGGTACGGGCGCGTCAGCAATACCGTAACCATGACAGCCCTCACAATTATTCATCCAGATTTTCCGGCCTTCGTTGTCATCGGACTCAATATAAAGCTCGTTTGCAGATACGGACACAGTGACTGCAAGTAGTAGCAATACATTCAGCAATTTATCTACACAGGCTGTAACAAACATATGCATTAGATTGGAATACGTATTACAACACCGCCCATTACGTCACCCAGTTTGAAATCTTTTTTCGGCGTATCTGGATGCTCGTTATGGCAGGAAACACACACTGGTGCTACACCAGTATCAGCATATACCGCCGTGAAATATTCCTGGCCACCCAGCTTCTCTGTTGTGTAATAGTTTTTGCCCTTGTTATCTGCTACGTACTTCAGACCTTCTTTTTCTGCATCAGTTTTTGGCGCATTCTGTTTGTTAATCGGCCACATAGATTGCAACGTATAACTGAAGTTAACGTCATCCAGTTTTTCTGCACGCTTCATTGCAAGCTCTGAACCAAAACGAAACATTTGTGCGGGAAGAACCAGTGCCTTTTCATCTTCAAAATGCTCGGAGGCTTTAATAACCTTTTCTTTTTTAACCAGCCTGTTGACAATTTTTTTAGTATAAACCGCACGGTCAGAATCCATCACCAGGTGCAGGGCATCTGCCATAGCCTTGACCGAAACTGTGGCGTCGCCACCAGCCGCATTAGCTACTGTCGCGCCAGCCATTGCTGTCGAAAGTACTGCGATCACACCCATCGTTAGTTTTGTCTTTTTCATCTTTATCATTACCTCATAGTTTTAGTTAAATTAAAATTTTACTCACCGATTACATCGGCATTTTCATGCTGTGCTGCTACTTCCTGTCTTCTTACGATTTCTTTACGTGCAAGATCCATCGTAGGAATATGAATCCCTGGTTTTCCTGAAAAGTTATTTTCAATAAGAGTTGTATCAGCGAGTGCATCTAGCGTGAATTCAAGGCCATGGCAATGCAGGCAACTGGAACGAACCATCTTTGTATTCGGTGAAAAATTCGCACTCTGATTATGATCAACAATGATGCGGCTACTCCATTCACTCACGTCATAATTAATACGCGGCATATGACAACTGGCGCAGGATACACCGCTGCCCGGTTCTCCATCACCACTGTTTTCCTCTTGCCATAATGAATAGTGTGGCGATTGTTTGTATGCCTTGCTGTGATTATCATCATGACAGCCAAGGCACGATTCAACAGCTGCCTGCTTTACATCATATTGATGTGCTCCATGACAACTGTTACAGGTCATTTCACTGTGACTGGCATCGGCTTTCATTGGCAGTTTCGCCTGCGCAGGCGTCATCGCTGACAAACCATGCTTCAGCCGCATTCCATGCTTACCTTCCATAAAGCGACTTACTTCAACTGAATGACAGCTTGAACATGCGGTGTGATCTGGCCGATCATTCCAGACAGTTTCACTTCCGCTGCCAGCTTCTTCACCATCGCTCAAGTCTGTTACATGGCATGCACTGCAGTTAACCCCGGATCTGGCGTGAGCCGTTTCCAGCCAGTGCTTTTCAATATCTGGATTGATCCTTGATTTTTCGACTGCATCAATATCATCTGCGATCAGTGCTTTAACCGGATATTTATCGCGCGGGTACTCCATCACCTCATCAAGCAATTCCACAAACTCTTTGGCTGGCACTTTCATCTTGCCGTTTAAAACAGGCTCATCAATATGTTTGATTAAAAAGTCGGTGTATAAAGCGCGATTATTATGGAAATTATGGCAACCCGAATCCTTACATGTTTCAAACCCCATACCTTCATGCGAAGGCCTTTCTTTCGCGACATCCTTATGGCAATGGAAACATACGTCCACAGGTTGCGTTAATCCATCTTTAGCAGTGAGTTCAGGCTTGTGCTCTGTATGGCAACTGATGCACATCAGCGCATTAATACTTTCAAGCAGTTCTGCGTTCCTTGGGTCTTTAAATTTCTTTGCCGGATGCGAATCAAATGGCTTGATGCGATCTTTACCATGGCAATCAACACATGTCTGCTGTATCACTTCACCACCACCGAAGGCATCGCTATGGCACGCGTCGCAGCGATCTTCTAGCTGATGATGACCTGCACTTAGTGCGCCAGGCATGAATACCGATTTACTGGCATCTTCAGATATCATTGTATATAGCAGCCATGCGCCCGCGAAGAGTGATAACACAATCCATATAAGCCACTTAATAGTTAAGGTATCAGTAAACATAATTAAGCATCGCCGCCATTAGAAGTAATATGACTTGGCAATATGAAAGCCAAGCAATACTGGCAACGGCCAGAAAAACAGGACATGAAACCAGGTCCACCGCTTACGCTGGTGTTTTACCTCGGCAGGCACTGCCCTGTGCTCCGTCGCAATTATCGTACTTAGGTTTGCTCCCGCTACTGCCAGTAACAGAAAATTAACCATCAGTACCAGGTTAAGCTCATTACCAAGCCGAAACCCGGTATGTAAGGCCAGTGCGACCAGTGCAGCAATGCCTAATACAACATGTGCGATACGCCAGAGGTCATAATCACCCTTGTTAAAACTTTTCATCCGCTTGCGAAATGAGATAAGCAGGCCAATTGCAAACAGACCGAGAATGCTAAACCCGCTGATTTGTTTATATAATGAATCTCGCCACAACATATCCCAGCGAATACTATGCTGTACGCTATCGGCATACGGCACACGCCATATAAGAATAAATAACGCGGCAAGGCATATAGTTAATGCAGACATGGCAAGTAAACCACGCCAGGAACGAGTCGCTTCTACGGTTGCATTAACTCCCAGCATTTCCGAGAGCAACGGTTTACACGAACCGCAGACACTACCAGCGCGTGTAGTCGCTGTCAGACAGGCAATATTTTCACAGCCGCCGGATACAGCGGTACTTAAATGTCCGCGCGTGACACCAGTACAGTTACACACCACAGCAGATGCAGGCCATGAAGATACATCAATGTCGTCTGCATCACCCCAAATGAATCCCGCTTTTTTAAATCGTAATAAATGTGGCAGCCAGACTTTTCTTTTTGCCAGTATCGCTTCCTGAATCAACGCCGTTTCATGCCAGTCGCCTACGGCTATCGCACCAACAATACGGTTACCAAATAATCGTATTTTTCGATATATGCCTTCGCTTTTATTCTCGAAAATATATTCGCGAACTGTTACCCCTGCTTCCTCGTCGGTGCCGGTACGACCCGAACTAAAAACAGATTGCGACATAACTTTTAGTCGTGTCGCATCAAGTGAGCCTTTATAGTGTGCCTCACCACCCGTTAGACCTTCAGCAAGAACAGCTGCCTGCTCGTAACCGGGTTTTACCAGCCCATAAACTATATTATTATGTTCTGCACATTCACCGATGGCATAAATATTTTTATCCGAAGTTTGCAGGTGGTCATTAACACGAATGCCGCGGCCTACCGCCAGCTCCGCATCACGAGCCAGCCCGGTGTTAGAACGAATGCCTGCGGCAACAATTAACGTGTCACATGTAATTTCAATTCCACTGCGTAACTTAACTGCTTCTACTCGCTGGTTTCCACTTACTTCTACGATGCTGTCACCCGTAATGATATGGATGCCACTTTTTTCTACAAAGTCTTGCAAACAACGCGCACCCTTCTCATCCAGCTGCTGCATCATTAACCATTTATTATGTTCTACAATGGTTATTCGAGTATTGTACTGTTGCATTGCTCGTGCGGTTTCCAGGCCTAGCAGGCCACCACCAAGTACTACGGTATGTCTTGTACGCATTTTGCGCGACAGTAATTCATCTGCTTCACCAAGCGTTCTGAATGTATACACACCCTTGTAGTTTCTGTTTTTGAATAGCGGAATAAAGGGTGATGACCCTGTCGCTATTACCAGTTTCGAGTAATGCTGCATTCTGCCACTGGCATCAATCAGTGTTTTTGATGTGCGATCGATATATTCGACTTCACAGTTATATCGATACTCGACAATACTATCTTCCGATTCCGGCTCCTCTATTTCTAATGCATCACGATATAAACCGCCGGCAAGATAATCTGATAACCGCACTCTATTGTAAGGCCGTGATTCTTCTTTGCCGTAAACAATCACTGGCGCGCTGTAGCCTCGCTGCAGCAGCTCCTTCAGGAATTCAAAACCAACCGGGCCAGTACCGATAATAACAATGGCAGGGGTTTTGGTACTGATAACAACATGTTCGTCATCAGCTTCATTCACTGGCTCAAGTGTTTCTACTTTTTGAATTACAGTATTCATTCTTCTCAAAAAAAACGCTCACATGCAATAGTGAAATCACATGTGAGCGCCGTTACTCGTAACATTATTCTTTAATTAATGTGGCGGACCGTCTTTAGCCCGCATCACCAAACAACATTGCATATAGCATGCCAAGTATTAATAATAGATATCTGGGGTATTTAGTTACTGTAAGAACTTACAATAACGGGTAAACAGCACCAGCCTGGAACGTGGCATTACAGGCGCGCACCATGATTGCGCTGTTTCAATGAAAATTAAATATTACTTATGTATTACTCATGTATTACATGCCATTCCCGGTTCACCATCGCCAATCCAGAAACTCATGTCTTTGCTTATAAATTCATCAGCCGGCATATAATGCGAGCCATCACAGGAAAAATTTAAACCAACCAGGCCATTCATCACATTTAATGATGCGGCGCGCAGGTATATATTTTCGTCAGCATCACGCAGTAATTTAAAACCATTTAATATTTTTGAAACTTTATCTGCAGAAACATTCGCATCAGTTGGGTAAACCATTTTTTCATAGGCAAGGCATACTTTTGGCGTTATGATTTCATCCAGCACATGTAATCGATAATGATAGGGATCACTGTATGGCCATAACGTAGCGCGAGAACTTGAAAAATGTAATTTAGCGTGAAAGATTCCCTGCTCTGTTATGAGTGACTCAACAACATCAAGCACCTGGTCAATATGCCTGTCCATTGCGCTAATAGTGCGCGTTTGCTGAAACAGAGTACCGCGTATTGAAGGATCACCTTTTATCTGTCGCCATTTGAGCAACTTCGTACTATCAACATTTTTAAGCGGCAAATCCTTTAAGTCAAAGTCAGCAGCAATATACCCCATCACTTCGTTATTCACCCGAATTTGATGTATCGCTGTTATACAGGGTTTACGGCTACGCCTGTCCATATAAACATCACTTAATGAGAAACACTTTTCATCATCAATGCAACTAAGATAGGGTCGACTGGAAAGATCCTGGCCTACTTTCGAGTCACTGATTGCATCATCCGATATATTGCTACCGCGTTGTATGCCTTTTTTATCGATAACATAAAGCATGCGGCAACGGTGGTCCGGCTTTTGCTCAATGAAATATTTTAATTCCAGGTCCAGCGCAAAGCGATCGCACCAGTGCCTGCCACAGATTTTAGCTAATTGAGATAATGGCTCCGTCAGAAAACCTTCAATATAATTACGCTGCTTGTTTATGGAATCCTCGAGCCAGTTCATAACACCCCTTTATATAAGCCACAGCTATTATTAATATTATTATGTACAGCTATAAAACAAATTTTATACCAGCAGCTCTGAAGCAGATATAATTTGCTCCGCGATATCACCAATGCGCTTATTCTTATTCATCGCCAGTTTTCGTATTGCGCTATAAGCCTGATCCTCACTTACCCTTTTTGTTTTCATAACAATTCCTTTTGCTTTCTCAATTGTCTTGCGCTCCATAAGGGCGGTTTTACTGTCATTCAATTCTTTTTTTAACCGGCTATGCTCACGAAAACGTGCCTGTGCAACGCCTATTAACGTACTAAGTCTTTCCGGATCAGCACAATCAACCACGTAGGCACTTGCACCGGCTTTTACTGCCGCATCAATTGACTCTTGCCTGCCGTCCCGTGTAAATACCAGGATAGGCGTTGGTCGTTTTTCACCAACGCTGCGCATTTCACGTAGCTCCTGACGATCAAGTTCGTCGCTGATAAAGATCAAAACATCAGGCTGCATAGTCTGAACATAGCCAGCGGCCTCATCATTTGGCCCGATCAGTTTAAGCACGCGATAACCTTGCCTGGCTGCAATATGTAATAGCGGCTGTGAACTATCTAAACTGTCAGCAACAATAATTATGTCCATAAAGCTTTTTAAATCTTTTCAATGTGTGTTGTTATATTCAGATACGATTGCAAAATACGTGCCACGTTAAATTTTGAAGGCATTACGCCTTATATTCAGGACGCTAGCGGCATTTAAACTGATAATACTGTAACGAACCACTGATATGACATGGCCGTTGCGCTGTGCCGCGCACTATTTGTTTACAGATTAACGCTCAGACGCACAGTTCAAGTGCATTAATTACTATAACCACTCAATTAATCCTTGATAAATGGGCTGGCACGGATGTTGCTGTAATGAACTTATGTGCAGCGCCGTACATTCATTATTGACCTCGTTACACCGTAGTAACAAAAAACATAGTCCTGATTTTGCTAACCCCACTATTCGCAGGCAGAGACTAAATTACCGCCTGCAACTACTTTGTACTGAGGACAATAGACAAAAAATGAGAGGACCAAATAAACTGTTTATAACTATTCTTTCCAGACTTTTACTAACAAACGTGCTGGCTACTGCAGCCGGAAATATTTACCAATGCATTTACAGACGGATACGTATGCCAGTTGCAGTGCAGACACATTTTCAACTGACACAAACAAAACCGGGTTGCAACTTGCCATGAAACGATAATTTTAATCAATGGATTAGACTCCAGTGCCACGGAAGGCTTTTTTCATTCTAACGCACCCGGATGGTGCGTTACGCGACGAGCTTGCCGCATCACTATTACCTTGCACAAGATAACTTCCTGATTAGAGTGATATTTATTTCTTGGCACACTGCTTGCATGAAGACAGCAAAACAACTGCAACGAAGCGAAGGTAACAACGATGTCCGAAGTAAGCGCTAGCGCTAAACTTAACTTATTGTCATTTAGTGGCAACACCAGAACGCTGCACCTGACCTGGGTCGCATTCTTTATCAGCTTTTTTGTCTGGTTTAACCATGCACCCTTGATGGCATCTATTCAGCAAACCTTCGGCTTAAGCACACAGGAAGTGAAAGCGCTACTGATCATGAACGTAGCACTGACTATTCCAGCACGAATTATTATTGGTATGATGGTCGACAAATACGGGCCCCGTATTATGTATTCCAGCCTGTTATTCATTTCCAGCTTTATCTGTTTCTTTTTTGCCCTTGCTGACTCTTACCAGATGTTAATGATCAGTCGTTTTGCACTGGGCTTTGTCGGTGCCGGATTTGTTATCGGTATTCGCATGATCGGTGAGTGGTTTCCTGCAAGGCAGGTTGGTATCGCCGAAGGTATTTATGGTGGCTGGGGCAACTTCGGTTCTGCAGCCGCAGCTTTATCACTGCCGACAATCGCTTTAATGTATGGCGGCGATGAAGGCTGGCGTTATGCTATCGCGACAACAGGCTTCATCGCCCTGGTTTATTCTTTTGTTTATTACAAACTGGCACGCAATACACCGAAAGGTTCGACTTATTTTAAACCGAAAAAAACCGGCGCGATGGAAGTAACCAGTAAGGGCGACTTTTATCTTTACCTGTTAATGAATATCCCGATGTATGCTGCCCTTGCGGTTTTAGCATGGAAGCTTGGCCCTTCAAACCTGGGCATACTTGATAGTTTTTTCACAAACACTACATACCTGACACTGGCTGTTATTTATGCATACCAGACCTCACAGGTCTGGCGCATTAATCAGCATGTCTTTAAAGAAACTATTCCTGAAATTCATCAGTATAAATTCAAGCAGGTCGCAATCCTTGATCTCGCTTATTTAGTCACTTTTGGCTCAGAGCTTGCTGTTGTATCTATGCTGCCTTTATTCTTTAAAGACACCTTTGACCTGTCGATTGTACAGGCAGGATTACTGGCCTCAGGTTTCGCCTTTATGAACCTGTTAGCGAGACCAAGCGGTGGATTTTTTAGTGACCGTTTCGGCCGCAAGAAAAGTTTAACTATACTCATTGGCGGCCTTGCTGTTGGTTATTTTGTATTGGGCAATATTACTTCTGAATGGTCTTTATTCCTCGCTGTAGCCGCCACCATGGCATGCTCATTCTTTGTGCAGGCAGGTGAAGGTGCTGTATTTGCAATCGTGCCACTGGTTAAACGCCGCATGACAGGACAAATAGCTGGTATGGCGGGCGCATATGGTAATGTTGGTGCGGTATCATTTCTTACCGTATTCTCATTTGTTGAGCCTTCGGCATTTTTCATGACAATCGCTGGTGCAGCGGTTGTAACACTAATCGCTGTTCAATTCCTCGATGAACCAGAAGGGCAAATGGCAGAAGTTATGCCTGACGGAACCGTGCAAATGATTGATGTTAGTTAAGCATTCATAATAAACTCGGACGATCCTGATTAATTATAATCAGGCCATCCGGATTTTTACTATTTAATGACTGACAAACTACAGATCACCTTAGCGCAATGTTCGAACAAAGGCATTAAGGAACAGAACGAGGATTTTTACGGCGCTTACCTGCCAGAAGACTCAACGCTGGACAGCAAAGGTATCGCCTGTGCTATTGCAGATGGCATGGGCAGCTGTGCGAATGCTCGTGAAGCCAGTGAGCATTGCGTTAAAAGTTTTTTATCGGATTACTTCAGCACTCCGGAAACCTGGTCAGTCAAATCATCAGGCGCGAAAGTTTTAACAGCGATCAACAACTGGCTGTTAAGCAAAGGCGACAAAGACCACTGTAACGGTATGGTCACCACTTTTTCTGCACTGGTTTTAAAATCGACCACCGCGCACCTGTTCCATGTAGGTGATTCACGCATTTATCGATTTCGCGGCAATGACAAAGGCGGTGATTTCGAACAATTAACAACCGACCACCGTGTCTGGATCTCGAATGATAAAAATTATTTAAGTCGTGCCATGGGCATCGATATCCACCTGGACATCGATTACAAAACTCTTGCGATTGAAACAGACGATATCTTTGTCATGACCACTGATGGCGTGCATGATTACCTTAGTGACGCACAGATAAAACACCACCTGCAGTCAAGCGCATCGTTAGATGTTATTGCAGACAAAATAATCCAACATTCGCTGGATCAAAAAAGTCATGACAATGTCACTTGCCAGCTTGTGCGCATTGAACAACTTCCAAACCAGAACGCCAATGAAGTATTTAACGATTTAACCCGTCTGCCGTTTCCGCCGCCAATGGGGCCGGGAATGACTATTGACGGCTATGAGATTCTTGACGAAATTCACGCCAGCTCAACCTCACAGCTTTATAAAGTTCGCGACAAAGAAACGGGCGATTTGTACATGATGAAAACACCGTCCGTAACTTACTCGGATGACCCCGCTTATATTGAGCGTTTCTATATTGAAGAATGGGCTGGCAAGCGCATCGACAATGATTCGGTTTTGCGCATATACGAACAAAAACGGCCGCGCAATTTTCTTTACTTCATTATGGAACTGATTGAAGGCAAAACCTTAAAACAGTGGATGCAGGAAAACCCTTCGCCTGATATCCACGAAGCCAGTGAAATAATTAATAAAATCATTCAGGGCTTACGCGCGTTCCACCGAATGGAAATGTTGCACCGTGACTTAAAACCAGAGAACATCATGCTGACCAAAGACGGTAATATAAAAATTATCGATTTCGGTTCAGTAAAGATTGCCGGCATTCAGGAAATAAACACCCCGGTAGAACGCATGGAATTACTGGGAACAAAAAACTATACCGCACCTGAATACTTGCTGGGTACGGAAGGCAGCAACCGCTCGGACATTTATTCACTTGGCGTTATCGCCTATGAGATTTTTACCGGCGCACTGCCTTATGGTGACAAACTGACGCGTGAGCTAAACTGGCGGACGTTGAATAAAATTAAATACACCAGTGCCATTCAATACAACCCGATGATTCCTTTGTGGCTTGATGGCGCCCTGGAAAAAGCCGTAAAAACGGACTACCGTTCTCGCTATGATACGTTTTCAGAATTCTTTTTCGACCTGACGCACCCGAATAATGATTTCATGAAACACAGCGCGCCCCTGCTGGAAAGTAACCCGACACTGTTCTGGAAAATTAGCTGCGGTGTATTACTTGCCGGCAATATGATCTGGTTAGCGATTTTTCTAAATTGATCTCACCTGCTGAAAAATTTAGCGCGATTATTCTTGCCGGTGGCAAAGGCAGGCGTGTTAACGGTCAGGACAAGGGACTGATTGAATACAATAATAAAACCTTGATCAAACACGTCATCGACGCAGTAACGCCGTTAAGCCATGAGATAGTCATTAGTGCAAACCGAAACATCGCAGCATACGAGGATTACGGTTACCCGGTAATAACAGACGCTGATGATGATTATCGCGGCCCACTGGCAGGTATCGCCGCGGCCCTGCAACACTGCAGTAACAATTACGTCTTTATTACACCCTGCGACATGCCACTGCTGACAAGCGATGTTTTTAGAACAATTAAGCGAAGGCATTAAGGACAAACAACTTTGCTTTGCCGAATCGGGCGACCGGCTGCAGCCAGTACTTCTTTTGCAAAAGAGGTTGCTACCATCCATTAAGGACGCATTAACCAATGACCAGCTTAGATTAATGCAATGGGCGAAAGCTCAACAGCACAACATCATTAGCTTCCCTGCCAGTGACGTGTTTAAAAACTTCAATAGCGAAGTAGATTTTCTGTAATTATTGTCCACGTATCGCGACAGGCACTAAGGTATCTGTTGCGACGTAACTTCCGGATACAGCATTTTCCTGATTAGTCAAATTATACACACCGTAGATACCCTCGGCATTCGGACCAACAAGATTAATTGAAGCAGTACCATCGAAACCTACTGGAGTTGCTGAGTTACATCCCGCACCGACACAGCTACCTATTAAAGAAACCTGATTACCACTTGTCCCACCAAGAAACTCTACTGTTAACAAGTTTGCTGAAATAGCAGCATTAGAAAATGTCGCATCTAATTGAAAATTATTAACAGCGCCCGATGCGTAATCTATTTGCGCTGTTACTGTTTGTGTACCAACTTGACTACCTGCGAAACCTGTAATTGTTGGACTGGTACCACCTGTACTTACGTAGTCCACCTGACCTCGCCCTGACAATCCCGCTAAATCCGGCGTGAAATTCTCTGAACCGATTAAGTGGATATCATTACCCGACTCTGTACCAAGCGTAGTCACATCCGTACCCATTTCAGTTAGCGTATACCCGCTGCTCCATCTGTTCCATAGAACGCCCAGATTCGTATCTTTCCCTTGTTCTGCCAATGTAGCTCCCGCTTTATCAAAGACGAGAGCACCTGCATCAATATATACACCCGTACCTTCAAAATGGCTTATTTCATCTCCAGTCTGCTGCACACTATCCAGGATATCGGCAGTATCGATACCACCCAGTGGCGCTGGAAAACTGAGATCCACACTAGTCACATATTCCAGGTTTACAATATTTAGTGAAGGTGGATCTATTGGTGGGTCTATCAACGGATCTACCGGAACAACGGGAGGAAGACCTGGTAAACCATCACCAGCCAGGTCACCACGTGTATCAATCACCTGCTCATCAAAATCATATAACTCTATATCAGGTGTCACGATGTTATAAACAATCGGCGGTTGAACGACCTGCCGTGGTGAGTCTTCACTACTCGCTGCAAACGCTGACTGCCCCTGCGCCAGTGAAACTATACCGGCATTGGTTTTCATGGTAATTACACCGGTGTTGTTCTTGGCGTACATGCCATCCTGCATGGGGTTGCCCAGTTCATCGAAGCAGTCGGCCTGGCACAGTCTTGCCAGGAAACCGGTGCCGCGAATACCGATAGTGGCGACGGTTGTTCTTAGCTTGAAGTTTTCATTGTAGGTTTTACCCAGTATGCCGGTTACCTGTCGCGCGGCGCCTTTTAACAAACTGAAAAAGCCCCTGTCTTCTTTGCTCGCTTTTGCCGGTGTTGTTTTTTTAGCCGTTTTTGTGTCTGCCCTGTCATCAAACTTTTCGCCAGAATATTTAAACTGGTCAATTTTATATTCAGAATTTGGAAACACCGATATAAATCCGCCATCGATCATCCTGACATGAACTCGACCACGCCCTGTTACCATGGTATCTCCTTCGTTTATGATTGAACCCTTCCTTAAGTCTCGGCGATTGCCATCATTATCGTAGGCATAATTTTTTCCATAGCCATAAACTACCTTGCCAACATTTGCGGAAACTGACGATGTAAACAAAACAAGAGCCAGTATCATAAAATGTTTCAAAATGTTTTTTTGTACGTTATTCATTCTCTCATCCTCTCCTTTAGAACTCTTTCCTTGCGGTAACTAGAGCTCTTAAACGGTCATAACTATTGATTTCAAGTTTTGAATCATTTTTACTGTAGGTCAGTTCGGGACTGACACTCCAGCCACCACCAAAGACATAATTTGCTCCAGTGGTAATATTAAAGAAGTCATCTTCGCGGGTTATTCCAAAGATGGGATTCACACCACCGTATTCACTTTGCTGGTAGGTAAGTACAGCCGACCATAAAAGCCTGGCCGAGGTTTTAAAGCGAAGACCTGCACGCAAACCAAAATAATCGCGGCCAATAAATTCGGAACCGGCAATATCTGTCTGTTCGTCTTCACTACCGTAATAACCGGTCAGGTAGGTGATCGGCTGGTAAGCACTGCTATAAACATGCAGCCAGGTAGCACCGACAGATAGCTGATTCACATCCAGGCGATTTGCATCAGGAAAACGCAGGCTGGCAAATTGCCCGAACAGGGTGAATTGATTGGCAGCATCGATTGTGCGCTGCCATTGTCCATTCAAACCCATCAGGTTTCTGTTTGCACTGCCGTCCAGTGCAAACACCTGCCCGACCATCGCGACGCGATACTGGTTTAAGCCCTGCAAAAAATGTAAGCCCAGGGCAGCATCTGCTATTTGCGTTGAAAAATCTTTCTCATCGAAAGCTTCATTCAGAAGCAGATCAGCACTGCCGTAAATATTAATGTGCTGTTTAATGGCATGGCTGAATCGTCCACCGGCCTGCAATAAACCAACCGATGAATCTGCTTCTGGTGCCAGCAAAGTTAAGGTTCCGGTAGGCACAGCTATTTGCGATGTGGATGTTGCACTGTTTACGTTACTGTCGTAACCGGCACCGGCTGCAATGTAAAATGTAGAGTCCGACAGGCTGCCTAAAATCCTTTCATCGATCGTTGAAATATAACGATCGATTAGTTGCCTGGAATCAGCCGGCATATCCGCCTGTTTGGCTTTACTAAATTCAGCCTTAGCCGCTTCATTTTCACCAATTAAAAAATACGCCCTGGCAATTTCTGCCCTGGCCGGCGCGAAATCGGGTTGCTGATCAATAACACGCTCTAATGCAAACACCGCCTCAAGTGGCTCACCGGCATCAATGGCCACCTTACCTAGCAGATAATCGTATTCAAGATTTCCCGCATAGTCATCGGCATTTTGCTGCAGTAACTGGTATGCCTGTACTGCTTTGCCTGACTCATGCAGCACTTTAGCCTCAGATAATAAGGCTTCATTCGCCTGGCTTGCCGGCGTTATCACAAATAGGAAGAGCAACCAGGTCATCTGGTATAACTTTCTGAATTTATCATTGTGTAACATCATTTCCTTTTCCCGCCATAGTTAAAATGGCTAATACTGGCACTCTGTCAATCAACCTTAAGAACTGGTTAAAATGACGTCTGGACAAAGTATAGCTCCTTTAATGGCCCTTTTTCTACGATATACTTCACATTTTAAGCATTACATATCCACTACTTGCCTATAAATAACTTGCGCCTTTACCGTCAGCAAATCAAAATACCGCCATGGAAATAACAATTGAACAACGAAAGCAGGAAACAAACCGCATAACACTCTGGGGCGTTGCGGTTAATTTATTTTTAGCCGTGATTAAAATTGCCGGCGGTATTGTTGGACAATCACAGGCTTTACTAGCTGACGGCATTCATTCGCTGTCTGATCTTGCCAGTGACGGCATGGTATTGCTGGCGGTTAAGCATGCAGGTGAAGACGCCGATGAAGAACACCCTTATGGCCATGGTCGCTTTGAAACTCTGGCAACGGTTGCACTGGGAATCCTGTTAATTGGTGTTGCCGCCGGCATTGCTTACGATGCTGTGATGCGACTTCAAGACCCTGAAACCATTGCTATACCAGCAGCGTTTACCCTTATTATTGCTGCTATTTCTATTTTAAGTAATGAAGGTCTTTATCACGCCACACGTAAAGTAGCACATGCTATTCGATCACCACTGCTGGAAGCCAATGCCTGGCACCACCGCAGTGATGCGGTCTCCTCTATCGTGGTGCTGGTTGGTATTGCTGCTACCTATATAGGTTATCCGATACTGGATGCCGTGGCGGCAATTCTTGTGGCACTAATGATTGCTAAAATCGGACTCGATCTCAGCCGGCAGAGCGTTCAGGAGCTGGTCGATACTGCGCTTGAACCCGAAATGGTCGAGCAGATTAAACAGTCTATTTTAGATATTGATGATGTGCGCGAACTGCATATGTTACGCAGCCGCCGTATGGGGCATAACGCGCTGGTTGATGTTCACCTGCTGGTCTCACCCAGGCTCAGTGTTTCAGAAGGCCACCATATTTCCGAGTTGGTTGAAAAAACCCTTATTGATAAATTTGATGAGGTCAATGATGTAACCGTACATATCGATCCGGAAGATGATGAAACCGCCGCCAGCTGCAAACATTTACCACTGCGCAATGAGCTCCTGGTCCAGCTCAAGAGCGCCTGGTCGCACGATGACATATTGAAGACTATTGATGATGTTACGCTGCACTATCTCAATGGTTATATCAATATCGACGCCCAATTACCCATTAGCCAGCTTAGTAACCTGGACGATGCTGATGCGATAAAAACAAACTTTGACCTGGCATGCCGCAAACTAGACTTTGTTGGTGAAACCCGCTTATCTTTTCATTAAAACGCACCATTTTGGTTCACAATGCCGTTACAGGCGCTGTAGCTAAGCCACTTATGGCCAATTACCGTTGATATGCCCGTCATATGGGGTTTCCTTTATTGCCGGGTTTGGTGCAAAATCTACCCCTGTTTTGGAAGGGGGCTTTGATCAGTTTTATCGTCTGCACCACTGTAAGTGCAGACGGAGAGCATTGAATAAAGGTTCTTTTATACAGACGGCTGTTTTCTATATAGCTGTCTGCATACGACTTATAGATAAACGCCGCGCAGACGACTGACTGTTTCAAGATAGGTTTTTGTGCGGAATATTACTTATTATAAATTATTAGAGGCTCATAAAAATGGCTGCAAGTGACGTAATGAATATGATTGAGGAAAGAGACGTTAAATTCGTTGATTTCCGTTTTACTGATACACAGGGTAAAGAACAGCACGTATCTGTGCCTGCCGGTACCATCGACGAAGATGAACTAAACGACGGCAAGATGTTTGACGGTTCTTCTATTGCCGGCTGGAAAGGCATTAATGCATCAGACATGATTTTAATGCCAGATTGTGATTCACAGGTAATCGACCCTTTCTGTGAAGAAGTGACCATGAACATCCGTTGTGACATCGTTGAACCTTCTGATATGAAAGGCTACAACCGTGACCCTCGCTCAATTGCAAAACGCGCTGAAGCTTACCTGCAATCAACCGGTATTGGTGATACGGCTTACTTTGGTCCTGAAAACGAATTTTTCGTGTTCGACAGTGTGCAATGGACAGACACTATGGGCGAAGTATCCTACAAAGTCGGTTCTGAAGAAGCGGCCTGGTCAGCAGGCGAGCATTTTGACGGTGGCAACATGGGGCACCGTCCTGGCGTTAAAGGCGGTTACTTCCCGGTTCCACCGGTTGATTCACTGCAGGACCTGCGCTCATCAATGTGTTTAGTGATGGATGAAATGGGTTGTCCAACTGAAGTTCATCACCACGAAGTAGGTACTGCCGGCCAGTGTGAAATCGGCGCCAAGTTCAATACCATGGTTCGCAAGGCTGACGAAGTGCAAATTTATAAATACGTTGTGCATAACGTCGCTCACGCTTACGGTAAAACAGCAACTTTTATGCCTAAACCTTTGGTAGGTGATAACGGTAACGGTATGCATGTTCACCAGTCTATATTCAAAGACGGTGAGAACCTGTTTTCCGGTGATGGTTACGGCGGCCTGTCTCAAACGGCACTGTATTACATCGGCGGCATAATCAAACATGCTAAAGCACTGAATGCTTTTGCCAATGCATCGACTAACAGTTACAAGCGTCTGGTTCCGGGTTTTGAAGCACCGGTAATGCTGGCGTACTCTGCACGTAACCGTTCGGCATCGATTCGTATTCCTCACATTCCTAATCCAAAAGGCCGTCGTATCGAAGTCCGTTTCGGTGATAACACAGCTAATCCATACCTTTGCTTTGCAGCAATGCTGATGGCCGGCCTTGACGGTATCAAGAACAAGATCGATCCAGGCGCACCTTCTGATAAAGACCTGTATGACCTGCCTCCTGAAGAAGAAGCTAAAATCCCACAGGTTGCTGTTTCTCTTGACGAAGCATTAGCCGCACTGGATGCTGACCGTGCTTTCCTTACTGAAGGCGGTGTATTTGATGATGACGTAATTGACGGCTTCATCAAACTGAAAAGTGAAGAAGTACAACGCTTGCGTATGTCTACTCACCCATGTGAGTTTGATATGTACTACAGCGTATAATATTGCCCCTGCTGCCATTAGCAGCAGCTCAATATAATAAAACCCCGCACAGCGATGTGCGGGGTTTTTTATTGCGTTAACCCCGATCAAAAGCTATGCTTGGTGTCATGATAAAAATAGCGTGTAAAACTATACTGGTACTTGCAGCTGCAAGCACATTTATTGTCAATGCCGGGCTCTATAAAGGCCTGGATACAGAAGGCAATGTTGTCTACTCCGACAAGCCTTTTGAAAATTCTGAGCAAATGACGCCGCCGCCGATTACTGTTGTTGATGCGCCTAAAGTCATCGCCAAAGAAGCCGTTGAGGAAATAGACGAAAAACCGCCTGAAACCCGTTATACGCACCTGAGCATCAAGTCACCAGAGAACAATCAGACTATCTGGAATGAACCGGCTCTTATGGTTTCACTTTCGTTAAAACCGGCACTCGATATCGAACAGGGACATCGCACCTGGCTAATCATGGATGGCAAACCGCTGGTAAAAAACAGCCAGAGTCTGACACTTCCCATTGGCCGTGCCGACCGCGGCCAGCATCAACTTCAGGCCCAGGTAAGAAACAATAAAGGTAAAATCCTGAAAAGCAGCAATTCTATCCAGATACACATCAAAAATAGTGTCGTGCCGGTAAAAGCCCCCAGATAATCCTTAAAGGCATCACATTTTCTACTCGACAACCCTAGCAATGCACCACTATGGTGCGGTACACTAATGGCACTCTATCAATCTTTATAAGCTGACTTATACAGTTTTTATAAGTCATTGATAAACAACAGGTAAAAATATTTTTTCTGATGCATAAAACTGGTTCGGTTATTGCATTAACACCACTATGGCCTCAACAGATTACAATCCGGCACAAACAATTCTAGATAACCTGCATACAGCTGCAGTCGTTATTGGTGAAAAATTGCAGATTGTCTGCATGAACCCTGCTGCAGAAATGTTATTTCATATCAGTAATGCCAGAGCAATAACAAAAAATATTCGTGAACTAATTATTAATGAGTATGAGTTTTTTGACCGGCTTGAACGTTCAATTATTTCAACACACCCATATACGGTGTATGAAGATCAACTGCTACTGCATCACCATAAATATGTCGATGTTGATTACTCAGTTTCACCGATTCAATACCATAATGATGACAAATACCTGCTTCTTGAATTTATTCGTATAAAAAACCATCAGAAGATTTCACACGAAGAAAGTATTCTCAGCCAGTACGAGGCCAGTAAAAGTTTATTACGCGGCCTCGCTCATGAAATAAAAAATCCGCTTGGCGGTATTCGCGGTGCTGCCCAGCTTCTGCAACGTGAGCTGACAGAAGAAGATAGCATTCAGTTAACACAAATAATCATCAACGAAGCTGATCGCTTAAAAAATTTACTCGACCGCATGGTTGGGCCAAAAGATATTCCAACTAAAACTGAAGTTAATATTCACCAGATCCTGGAACATGTCCGCGGCCTGGTACTCGCTGAAAATGAACAGGTCTCGCTCAGTGTTGATTACGACCCGAGCATTCCTGAGCTGCATGCCGATGAATCCATGATGATCCAGGTGTTTTTGAACATCACCCGAAATGCAATCACAGCTTCAACACGGGACGGAAATCAAAGTAAAGTTTCGTTTAAAACTCGAGCACAACGAAATTGCAAAATTGGCCTCAACACTTACCCGCTAGTTGCACGAATTGATATAAAAGATAACGGCAGCGGCGTATCTAAAGAGATCGCGGAAAAAATATTTATGCCAATGATTACCGGCCATGCCGAAGGTACAGGCCTTGGTTTATCTATCGCGCAAACACTGGTACAGCAGCATAACGGTTTGATTGAATTTACCAGTCAACCGGGGAAAACCGTATTTACAATTTTACTACCTATACATATACACACATGACAACATTCGGAGCAGTTAAATGACATCGCAAAGTCATATCTGGATTATTGATGACGACGACTCAATACGCTGGGTTTTACAGAAAGCACTTGAAGGAGCTGGCTTCCTTGTCACCAGTTTCGATAACGCCAATACAATTCTTGAGAAACTAAAACAGGAAGAGCCGGACGCAATCATTACCGACGTACGCATGCCCGGCATCGATGGCCTGGAGTTGCTTGCACACCTGTCTACTGATTATCCTGATATGCCTGTCATTATTATGACTGCGCATACTGATCTGGACAGTGCTGTATCTGCTTACCAGGGCGGCGCATTTGAATACCTGCCAAAACCCTTCGACATTGATGAAGCCGTTGAGGTTGCACAACGTGCCTGCAAGAAAAAGCAGACCAGCAACAGCCAGATTATGTCTGATAAAAACGGTCCTGAAATAATTGGCGCGGCACCAGCCATGCAGGAAGTTTTTCGCACCATCGGACGTTTATCCAAATCTGTTATCAGCGTTTTAATTACCGGTGAATCGGGTACCGGTAAAGAACTTGTCGCACTGTCATTGCATAAACATAGCCCTCGCGCGGACAATGCCTTTATTGCATTAAACACTGCCGCCATCCCAAAAGAGCTGCTTGAGTCTGAATTATTCGGTCATGAAAAAGGCTCTTTCACCGGCGCACAGGCTTTACGTAAAGGCCGTTTTGAACAGGCTGATGGCGGCACTTTATTTCTTGATGAAATAGGTGACATGCCTGCTGAATTACAAACACGCCTGTTACGTGTTCTCTCAGATGGTGTCTTCTATCGCGTTGGCGGCCATACACCGATAAAAGTTAATGTTCGTGTTATTGCCGCTACGCATCAAAATCTTGAAGACAACGTCAAAAATGGCTCATTCCGTGAAGATTTATTTCACCGCCTTAACGTCATACGAATTCAACTTCCGGCATTACGTGAACGAAAAGAAGATATACCGGCACTGTTTAACTTATTCCTGCAGCGTGCAGTAAAAGAACTGGAGGTAGAACCGAAACATATTGATGATGAAACCATGACTTACCTTACCTCGCTTAGCTGGCCTGGTAATGTCAGGCAACTGGAGAACACCTGTCACTGGATTGCTGTAATGACATCGGGACAAACTGTTCACATTTCAGATCTGCCTGCTGAATTAATCACTGAAAGTCAGAGCGGAAATATTGAAGCCGGTGGTGACTGGAAACAATCGTTGTTATCAAGCGTACAACTACAGCTGATATCTGGCGAAACAGGAATTGCTTCAAACGTTATTTCTGATGTCGAAAAAACATTAATACATGCAGCGCTGCAAAAAACTAACGGCAGAAAAAATGATGCGGCCAAGTTACTGGGCTGGGGCAGAAACACGCTAACAAGAAAAATTAAAGAACTCGATCTGTAGGCTCGGTTTTATAAACCGCGATTATTCGGCCAGGCCAATGACCGGTCAGGCACGGGCTAAAAGTGATATCGGGTATCGCAGTTTACAGAAACGCTCCTACAAGCCTGCAACTTTTTCTTCTATACAGTTTATGTAGGCCTGCTCGACATTCTTGCCCTGGTACTTTTCTTTAAAATCTTCAGTGCTGCCCGAATAATAAATTTTACTATTATGTAAAACCGCCATAGTATCGGCAAGCTCTTCAACATCGGCCAGTACATGCGAGCTAAAAAATACGGTGGCACCTTGCTGCCTTAATAGCGCCAGTTGTTTTTTAAACAAAACACGTGCCCGGGGGTCAAGTCCGCTCATCGGTTCATCAAGAATTAATATGGACTTACCGCTTAGCAGGCAGGAAGCCAGGCCAAGTTTCTGCGTCATGCCTTTGGACAACTTGTTAACAGACTCTGTCATAGAGTCCTTATCCAGCTCAAGCCCGTCGAGCACTTCATTAATCCTGCTCCTGTCATAATCGCTGTTATGCATACGTAGCATATATTCGATAAAATCCATCGCTCGTAAATGTACTGGCGGAGAAAACCGGTCTGGCAAAAAAGCAATATTATTACGTGCTTTAACTTTTCGATGCGAGATACCGTTAATGCTTATTTCGCCGCCATCGATGCCAATCAGATCCAGGATAGACTTGATGAGTGTTGACTTGCCGCTGCCATTCATTCCAACAAGCCCAAGAAACTCGCCCTGCTGAACATCAAGATCAACATGATCCAGAATAATCTTGTTCGCATATTTTTTAACAACTTGCTGGCATTTAATAATCATATTCACATCATAAAAAAGAGCCCTTACGGACTCTTTATTAGTTCAAACAAAATTAGTGTAACACTGATGTTTTAGAAGTTTCTGAATACAGCAGCACAGTTTGAACTGGGCGTCAGAACACCGTATAAATTTGCATCGGTTGTATTCTGGCAGGCGGCGACATCAGCAGCAACCCAGCCATTACCCGCGGCACCTAATTGCATCGCACCCGACCCGGCATTACCATCATCCACTTTTCTGTCCAGCTCAGCCAGTACTTCGACCGGTACACCTCTACCTGTAATTAGTTCATGCGCATTAACCGGTGCCGCCGCTGCAGCCTGTGTCTGGTTTAATGCCCCATAATTCAAATTCATGCCAGCGCCAAAACCATTATCCGGACATACCGTTAATGGGCAGGCATATTCATCGGCATTAGCAACTGTCGCGGCCGCATTGGTAAAGCCGCCGGTAATATAACCCGCCGCATGTAAATGCATCCACACCATTGCGCGTTCTGCCGCAGTATCAACCAGACCGTTGCCGTCACCATTCGCTGGGCCACCCGGCAAGTTAACATCTGCCTGAGTATAATCACCTGGAAAACCGCGATAGCGATCCTGAAAACTGAACCATGCCGCAGTAACACCATCTACCGTGTTATTTAATGCGCGAACCCGTGCAGTATTAATAAGCTCCTGTCCTTTGAGTACGCCTCCTAATAATAAACCAATAATAACCAGTACAATAGCGATCTCGATCAAGGTAAAACCGCCCTGCCTGTTTTTATTCGATGGATTATTAAAACCCGTAAATTTTCTACGTTTCACAATATTACTCATAACATTCGTCTCATTAAAAAAACTGCCTTATAGTTATAATTTATATAGCAATTACCATACCAGTTATATATAGCCCATAGAATGCGGTTTTGCAGGAAATAAAAGGCCTTTATTGAATAAATATCTGTCTATTTTTCAACACTTTGACGTTTTTTCAACGATTTTTCCTCTAATACGGCTATTTTGTGGGTAAGAAATTCAAGCTCATAGGGATCGGTGATTTCTTTACTATCGATAAGGGCACCAACCAGTATTTTCGCTGCTTCCAGCTGGCCCATATCTTCTAAAACAATTATCTTCATGTCCCGTGCCCAGTACGGTACGTTATCGCCCGTTGCCTTTTCAGCCAGGGCATTGGCATATTTTAATGCCAGCTCAAAATCTTTTAATTCATGTTTCGCTGTGATCACCACATGAGCCAGCCAGCGCCAGTATTTATTGGGATTCTGATTAAACTTATAGAACACATAGTCCATCATTATGCGTTGCTTTTCAGGATTTTTTACACTGCCATAGACCCGGGCTGCGACCAGCATGGGATAGTGCCCCTCGGGATCAAGTTCCAGGCTGGTATCCAGCCATTTAGTTAAACGCGGATAGTTAAGCTGATGAAACGAAATACTGGCTCCGGGCTGATTATCAAAAGCCTGCAACCAGAGATTTAAAAACTTGGATGCCGCAATGGGCTCGCCCATAGAACTCAATACATAGGTACGCGTTGACAAAGGCGGCGGCAGGTCCTCCGCCTTTGCCACTACTGGCTCCTGGAAACTGTGCCATATTAATTGCAATGCCAGCGCCAGTAAAAGTAATACTTTTACTGTTCGGGGAACATCTTCAACCGGCCTGTCTTTATTTAAAAAATGATAATGCACCGAAGGTCTCTATAAATTCTTTCTGTAAAAATCGAATAATGCAATAAATGACAGGAACACCAGGTAGATAAGCGTTTGCCCCAGGAGAGGAAGCAGCGTACTCCAGTCAGCCGTGTTATACGTTAGCCACTCCGTTTGGGTATAGCGATGCAGATCCGGTAATAGCCAGGTTAACAGCTCGATAAATCCATCCATAAATTTCTGCGCCATTGATGTATGCGCAATAATAGGGTATTTGGACATCAGAAATATTGCTGTAACAATGCGAGAAGCCGCATAGATTATAAATACACCGGTTAGTGCAGAAGGTACCTGGCTAAAGGTAAATAACATGACCAGGCTTAATGCAACAACAAGAACCAGCTCGAGGAACAGTGAAATAGCCCAGATCAGGATCATTTCCGGATCGGCATATAGCAGCAGTAATGCGGCGAATATAGCTGAAACCAGGGCAGCAATATAAAAATAACCAATCAACTTGCCAAGGTAATAACTGCCTCGATGAATCGGCATTGCTAATAGCATTTCCAGCGTTTTGTCGTGTAACTCTCGAACCGTGCTGGAAACGACAAAAAGAGTGACGATAACGACCGCACTCATTCGTAAAAAGGCCGCAAGAATAGCGACCTGGGTTACACGGTGTTCCGTTATAGCCATATCACCAATAAATTCAACCAGTGTAAAACTAACACCGATTACCAGAAATACCAGCAACAGCAGGCGGTTTCTTAATGATTCAATAATGGTATAGCGTGATATTGTAAGAACTTGTGAAGACATAATGATGAATGTCGTGCTATTTGTTAACTCGTTAAACAATTATAGCCACTAAATTGTCAGTATGGCAGTTTTACCCGTTGATATCCTACAAAACCCAAAGATTAAGTACACTACCTGTTAAATACAAAATAAACACATATCAACAGAACTCACTTTCTAGCTTCAGATAATAAATTCCAAGTATTTACAAACCATGTATTTTGAAATGCTTGTTCTACAATTAGTTGATATCTAAATAAAATTAATAAAACATGCCTGCCAATAGCCATTTTCTTCTCAAAAGTGAACACCGTATATTAGGTTTAATGCTCTTCAGTTTACTGGCAGCCATACACCTGGGCAGCAGTGACACACTGGCGAAAAGTTTTTTAATCGTACACTTCGGTTTTTTTCTTCTCTGGCAGCCTGTTGTTAAAAAACAGCTATCTTTTAACGCCGTACAGCTTGTTATATTACTGATCCTGGTTCTCTCTTTTACCTACTGGTTCAATCCATGGCTGAATGCGCTCTGGTCACTACTGCTGCTCACCCTGTTAACCGGCCGTATCTTTGCTCGCGGGCTATCACGAGCCGCTTACGGCCTGGCAGTAATTATTCTATTTCTCGAGCTTACCTTAAACACAACACCCGAGTTGTTTCAGCTAACGGCATTATCTTCAACACTGCAATCAACTTTCAGCACAGCATTATTACTGTTGCCACTAATTCTATTATTTATACCTGTTACAGACCCTGAATCCAAACAGGTTGATTTTATTCGTGGCTTTCTTGTTGTATTGCTGATTATCTTTTTGTGCATGAGCAGCATCCTGGTCAGCTTTAAAGCACAGCAAAGTTACCTGGAATCTCTCGCTATAAGTGTAATTATTTTAAGCCTGTTCCTGCTGCTTACTGCATTATTGTGGGCACCGCGAGCAGGTTTTAGTGGCCTGGCGCAATTATGGGAAAAATACATTCTTGATATTGGCGGCCCGTTTGAACAGTGGATTACTCACGTTTCAACACTTGAAGCCAACACCAGCTTGAGGCCGGAAAACTTTCTTTCTGCCAGTCTGCGCTATTTAATGCAGCAGCACTGGATATGCGGCGTTAGCTGGAAAACAAGTGCCAACGAAGGAATAGAAGGTGAACAATCTTCCCACACAGTCACTATTAACGATGAAAAAATCAACCTTGTTTTGTATACCAACACACCTGTTGGTCCGTCACTACTATTGCATGCAAAACTTCTACTAAGCGTACTAACTTTTTACTACCGCGCCAAATTACAGGAACAGACGCTTATTAAACAGGCGCATATGCAGGCCATTTACGAAACCGGCTCTAAATTGACTCACGATGTAAAAAATATTTTGCAGTCAACACAAACAATGACACAGATTATTAATGATAATGACACGCAGATGCAGGACATCCTGAATGCTTTAAAAATTCAAATGCCATTACTAACCCAACGACTCAATACAACGCTGGACAAACTGAAAGCCCCACAAAATATCGAAGCAGCCGGACAAACCACCAGTGGTTCATTGCTGCACTGGTGGAATCAGCTTCAGTTACGCTATACCGGTCGGCACATAGATTTTAAATCCGATATTGATAAAGATAGAGAAGTACCGCTTGATATTTTAACCACCGTACTGGAGAACCTGCTTGAAAACGCCAGAAGTAAACGGATAAGAGAACCTGATCTTAAAATAGTTGTTGCGTTATCCAACAGGGACCAGCATATACATCTTGCTATTACGGATACGGGCAGTGCCATCGACCCGGAAATCGCCGAGCAATTATTTAAGAATGTTGTATCGTCACACGATGGGTTTGGTATAGGTCTTTTTCAGTCATATGAACTGGCTAAAAATCATGGATATAATTTGACCGTTGCAAACAATCAGAGACGGTAATGTCTGTTTTACACTGACACAGGTTTAAGGTGGCAGTACACCGGCTTCTACCATTTTAGCTTTAAGTTCATATTCACCTATCCAGACCAGAATATCATCAAATACACCACCCGCAGCAGCCACACCTTCATCGGTATTAAATCGCGAGACATAAGTGGCATTGAGGTCATCATTTTCGAGTTCATCATCATGGCCATTACCGAGCGCAGGTATTGCGGGACGAAGAACGCCTTCTCTACTGATGCCCCCTAAACCATTTTTCCCACGGGAAAATACAACCGCTACCGCATTATCCGCCATCCGGCTTATACCATCATTGATTCGAGTGATCAATATTACCGGGTACGGCAGCATTCATCCCTATAGTAAACCCGATTGCATCGTTAGAAAAATTTGCATCTACCCAATAATTATATCGGTTGCCCCACGAATCTTCCATACCCATTCCCAGATCAACCCACGGAAGTACGCCGACAGAAGAGGTACAAAAACCACCGGCACCATCATCACCTACTCCATCGGGAGGCACAGTTACATCAGGACATGGTAAAGCTAATACCCCTCCGTTAGTATTAGTAAATGCATACGCCATTAATACCTGTTTGATTTCTTCAAGTTCTTTTTTCGTATCATCACGACGTGTAGTGTCTACCCTGCTTGCAAAGGTACCAATAAAACTACCAACCAGCAAACCAACAATAACCAGAACAACGGCTATTTCAATTAGCGTGAAACCTTTTTGTTTATATTTATTTATCACTAGCAACTAACCACCGTGGGAGCAGCAGCATCTTCAATGCAAAACATAATATCATTACTTGTTAATGGATTCGTTGTTTCATAAACCCCGTTGCCACCAACATCGGGGAAATCTCCAGCGTTATTGTTTTCCAGGTAGTTGAAAATATTGATTTTATCACCAGGTACAACGCTCCGAGGCTGACCGGGACCTAAAGGCGCACCACTAAAGAAGATGATAGCCGCATAATTGGTGCCAGCAATCGAAACACAGTCACCGGCACAACTGGAAAGTGCCAATATCTGGCAAAGCGTAATCTTTCGATAGTGCGTAAAAAAAATGATCTTTCCAGTTATATAACAAATTGCGATGCTCGCCTGTTTCATCGGTTAAATCAATTGTCGTTAGCGCAGATATAAAGATATTTGTCGCCGAGCAAATGGTATCGCCCGGATCACCTACAATGTCGGTATCAAGGTAGCTGTTTTTTACCGCGGTTGCTAACGCTGCTTCAGTGTCATCAATATGAAGTGGGAAACGTCCTGCGTAACCTGTCGCTGCATTCAAATCATCACTGTAGTCATCATTTACACGAAAATCATTACCATTAAGATCAAATGCTGCCGGCCATGGCAATTTGTGATTAGTGTTGTCCGGGTGATTTAAATATTCCAGCAGACATGCCGCCAGTGACTCGGTTACTTCTGTCAGACGATCATTTAACTCAGTTCTATAGGCGGCCATCGCACCCCAGATTTCTTCACGAGTAATGGTAATAAGATGATCATTATAAAGTACGGGTGATAAATGAGATTCTGCGGATGTAAGAGACGCATGAATAAATGTGTCCACTCCGTCTTCTATATCTATAATGGCGGCATTATTAGTAACGCCATCACCCTCCAGGTAAGCAGCTATATTTATATGATCACCGCCACAGTATGTATTAACATCAAAATTTCTTGCCTGGCCTGATAATGCGGCACCCGGTGCAAAAACAACAGCCACAACATTACTTAGACCTGTACCAGCAATTTGAAAAGCACCTTCTGTATCTTCATTAACCAGTTTTGATGACGGTTCGCTTTTATAATTACCACTGACTGCATACCATAAACAACTGCCACTGGCATCTTTTAAAGCAGGAATACCTAAAGTTCGCCATGGCAGGTAACCTGAAACATTTTTAAACCTGTTACTGCAATTAGCATCCTGATCTCCCTCAACACCTATAGCACCATTACGATCCGGGCAGGGCAAATAGCCATGCTCACCTAAATCGCCACTTCCATTTCCGTAGGCATGAGTAATAGCATAATTAATCAGCGCCTGTTTTGCCTGCTTTAAAACAGCACGCGTCTGCTCAATGTTATTTACCTTGATTTCTGAAACAGATATAGAAGAGAAATAAACAGCAGATAAAGTT
>CAVQDO010000020.1:0-19033 GCA_963711255.1 uncultured Gammaproteobacteria bacterium
TGCAGATTCGGATGAGCACCGCGGGGCCCAGCATCAACGCCGGTGCAGCCGCAAACACCGTCGGCGATTTCACTCGGCTGCTGTTGGAAATCAACCCGACTCTCGAGGCTGCGGGGTACCCGAGTGCGTGGACCGAGTACGCTTCACCGTCACCGACGTCCCCGTCCCGACGACCGGCCGGTTCGCGTTCCGCTACTTCGTGACCAACAGCGGTCCCGGCGGTACCAACGGCGCCGCCGTCGTGCTCGATGACGTCGAGATCGTCTCCGTGTGGCGATGGCATCGTCATCGCCGGCGAGGCTTGCGACGATGGCAACCTCGTCGAAGGCGACGGATGCGATTCCAACTGCACCGTGAGCGCGTGCGGGACCATCGTCGCCAACACCGAGGTCTGCGACGATGGAAACCTCGTCGAAGGCGACGCATGCGATTCCAACTGCACCCAGAGCGCGTGCGGCGACGGCATCGTGACCGGCGCGAGCCCTGCGACGATGGCAACCTCGTCGACGGCGACGGCTGCGAGTGCAACTGCGACCCTAGCGCGTGCGGTAACGCGATTTCGCCATCACCGAGGCCTGGACGATGGCAATGAGCTCTAAGGCGACGAATGCGTCTTCATCTTCGCCGAGACCGCGTGCGGCAACGGCATCGTCACCGGCAGCGAGACTTGCGACGATGGCAACACCGACAACGGCGACGGCTGCGCGAATGCTTGCACCGTGGTCATGGTGGCGCAATGCGGCAACGACGAGGTCGACGCAGGCGAGACCTGCGATGATGGCAATGCAAACAGCGGTGACGGCTGCAGCAGCGCCTGCTCGGTGGAACAAGGATGGACCTGCGATGCGCGGTCCCGGTGCTCTCGACCCCCACAAGGAATGGGATGCGAGGTCGGAGCCGTGGGTGAAGGCCATGGCGCACGCGGTGGCATCCTGGTGATGTTCGGGTTGGTTGGTCTGGACGCGCTGCGCCGCCGCCGGGGTCGCAGGTCGGCAATCGCGGAACGCATCCGCTGACGTTCACCCCGACCGTCCGCGAGGGCCGATGAACGGTTCCATCGGATTGTTCGCAGCTGCTGTGAGCGGCTTGCCGTATGTCGCGCTTCCGGTGCTCGACGTGGGCGTCCGCATCCAGCTGTTCGGCCCCATCGTGGTGGCCGGCGTGCTGATCGGCGCAGAGGTGATGCACCGCTACGGCCTGCGCCGCGGTCTGAGCGCGTCGCAGCTTCGCAGCTTGCTCCGATATGTGATCGTCAGCGGCTTCGTCGGTGCCCACGTGTTCGAGCTGCTCGCCTACCAGCCGCAGCGGCTCGCTGCCGAGGGGCCGCTGGTGTTCCTCAAGGTCTGGGACGGCATCTCGTCTTTCGGTGGCTTCCTCGGTGGCGCGATCGGCCAGCTGATCTACCTGCGCCGGCATCGCCTCTCGGCTGGCGTGGTGTTCGACACCACCGGCGTCGGCCTCCTGGTCGCGTTCTCGATCAACTGATTGCACGCTTGTTCACGACCACATAGGCCGCGCCACCGACTTCGTCCTCGGCGTCGACTACCCGCGTGCGGTGCTAGCGGTGCATGGATTGGAAGGCATGTTGCCCGGACAAGCGACCGTGGTCCGAGCCCACCATCTCGGCATGAACGTCGGCTGGCTCATAGCATTGAGCGCGTTGATCTTGTTCGTCGCATTCCGGCGCCAGGACCGCCTACTTCTCGGGACAGCTGGCGGTGATCACCACGCTGCTCTACGTGCCGTTCCGGTTCGGTCTGGAGTTCCTGCGCCAGAGCATCACTGATCCGCGGTACGCCGGCGGCCAGGTGCGTATGCAGCAGGGATTCTTTGCGGTACAGCAAACCTGTCCGCAATGCCGTGGTAAAGGGCAGATGATCAGTGATCCATGTCCTGATTGTCACGGCCAGGGACGTACACAGAAAGAAAAAACACTTTCCGTTAAAGTGCCAGCCGGTGTTGATACCGGTGACAGGATTCGCCTGGCCAATGAAGGCGAGGCGGGTGAACACGGCGCACCTAACGGCGATTTGTATGTTCAGATGCACGTAAAACAGCACGATATATTCACTCGTGATGACAATGACCTGCTTTGTGAAATGCCAATTTCTATTGGCGTCGCAGCACTGGGCGGTGAAATAGAAGTGCCTACTTTAAATGGCAAGCTCAGGCTTAAAATACCGTCCGAAACCCAAACGGGTAAGTTGTTCCGAATGCGCGGTAAAGGTGTTAAATCGGTACGCGGCGGCATTACCGGCGACCTGTTATGCAAGGTACATGTTGAAACACCGGTCAAGTTAAGCAATAAACAAAAAGACTTAATCAAGGAATTTGAGAAATCGATACAGGAAAGCGGTAAAAAACACAGCCCGAAACATGATTCCTGGGGCGATCGAATGAAAAAGTTTTTTGATGATTTGAAGGTTTAAATATACAGAAGTAAGTTAACCACAGAGACACAGAGAAAACGACTGTTTGTCACTTGCACCTGAGCGCAAGAACATTAAATGCCTCTGTGTCTCTGTGGTTAAATCAGTCTTGTAAGCTTGCTATTCAATATAAGGAAAATAAACAAGCCTTGTATTGTTTATTACAAGACTATATAATGGCAAACTACAAAAATAATAAATCTCTGGGGTTCTAAATGTTAAACATTGCAGTTACCGGTGCTGCTGGTCGCATGGGTCGTAACTTAATACAGGCCTGTAGTGAAAATGCAAATTGTCAGCTGGGCGCTGCAATCGAACATGAAGGCAGTAGCCTGCTGGGCAGTGACGCTGGAGAGCTGGCGGGTGTTGGCCGGCTGGATGTCACACTGGTTTCACAGCTGTCCGATGTTGCTGATAAGTTTCATACCCTGATTGATTTCACGCGTCCTGACGTAACCTTAAAAAATATTGAAACCTGCGTATCGCTGGGCAAAAACATCATTATCGGAACTACCGGTTTTAGTGATGAAGAAAAGCAGCAGATAGAGCAGGCTGCAAAATCCATCGCTATTGTATTTGCACCAAACATGAGTGTTGGCGTTAACCTGTGTTTTAAATTGCTTGATATTGCCTCGCGTGTACTCGGTGATGATGTTGATATTGAAGTTGTTGAAGCGCACCATCGACATAAGATTGATGCGCCTTCGGGTACCGCGCTGCGCATGGGAGAAGTGATCGCTGATGCCCTGGGTCGTAACCTTGATGAGTGCGCTGTTTACGGACGTGAAGGTGTTACCGGTGAGCGCGATAGAAACACCATTGGTTTTGAAACGATTCGTGCTGGCGATATTGTGGGAGACCACACGGTAATGTTTGCCGGTATTGGTGAGCGGGTAGAGATAACGCATAAAGCTTCCAGCCGTATGACTTTTGCTAATGGCGCCATCAGGGCCGCATTATGGCTCGAGAGCCAGGGAAAGGGCCTGTATGACATGCAGGACGTACTGGATCTTAAATAGTCTACTTAAGTTGTATATCCCGATAACAGTTTTAACCATAGAATCTTCATTCTGTATAATGAGCCCAAAAAACTAAGGTGTTAAGATGGAAGGTATGAATATCGTTGTTGTTTTCCCTGGCCAGGGATCACAATCTGTAGGCATGTTGGCTGATTATGCTGAAACATGGCCTCAAATTGAAGAAACCTTTAAACAGGCCTCCGCCGTGCTTGGTTATGACTGCTGGGATATCGTTTGCAACGGGCCTGCAGAAAAACTTAATAAAACAGAAATCACGCAACCGATAATGCTTGCTGCTGATATTGCTGTTATGCGTGTTATGTCACAGCAATGTATGCTGATGCCAATGGTGTTTGCCGGTCATAGCCTGGGTGAGTATGCTGCCCTGGTTGCAGCTGAAGCGCTAAGTTTTGAGGATGCCATTAAACTGGTGTCAAAACGCGGGCAATTAATGCAGGAAGCTGTACCTGAAGGCAAAGGCGCGATGGCTGCCATTATCGGTTTAGGTGATGACGCCATTATTACTATCTGTGAAAAGGTTAGTAAAAAAGTGGGTGAACCGGTCGAAGCGGTAAACTTTAACTCTCCAGGGCAGGTTGTTATTGCCGGAGCGACGGACGCGGTTAATAAAGCCATTGAGCTGTTAAAGGAAGAGGGCGCTAAACGTGCCCTGCCATTGCCGGTGAGCGTACCGTCTCATAGTTCATTGATGAAGCCAGCTGCCGACGAGCTGGCTGTATACCTGAAAGGTGTGACTATTAACACGCCTAAAGTACAGGTAATTCATAACGTTGACGCAAAATCTCACGATGACCCTGATGCTATTCGTGAGGCGCTGGTTAAACAGCTGTACAATCCTGTACGCTGGACGCAAACCATACAGATTATTACTGATGGTGCTGATGTTGTTGTTGAGTGCGGTCCCGGCAAGGTGCTGGGCGGTCTGACCCGGCGTATTAATAATGAGGTTAAAAGCTTTTCGCTGGATAACATGGCCTCGATGCAAAAGTTTCTCGACACCATGGCTATGGAAGACTGAGTGTCCGTAGCAATCAGCTGACAGTAGAAGTCTAATGTCAGTAGCAAGGCAGGGCATTTAAATACAGTTAAATAAATTTATAGAACGGGTTTTAAGTACACATGAGTAAAGAATTAGAAGGTGAAATAGCACTGGTAACGGGTGCAAGTCGCGGTATTGGTAAAGCCATTGCTGAACAACTGGCTGCTGCGGGTGCAACAGTAATCGGAACCGCAACATCGGATGCCGGAGCGGACAAGATTTCTGAATATTTGACCTCCAGCGGCGGCAAAGGCATGTGCCTTAATGTTACTGACGCTGATTCTGTTGCGGCGGTCATAAAAGCCGTAAACGATGAATTTGGTGCTGTCTCTATACTGGTCAATAATGCCGGTATTACAAAAGATAATTTATTAATGATGATGAAAGAAGATCAGTGGAACGATATTATTGATACTAATCTGACATCAATCTATCGTTTATCAAAAGCCGTTGTGCGAAGCATGATGAAAGCAAGAAAAGGCCGTATTATTAATATCGCATCGGTGGTTGGTTTAACCGGTAATCCCGGTCAGACAAATTACTCGGCGACGAAAGCGGGTATGCTGGGCTTTACTAAATCACTGGCGCGCGAAATCGGTTCAAGAAATATTACGGTTAACTGTGTAGCACCAGGTTTTATCGATACGGATATGACACGTGAGCTGCCGGAAGAGCAAAGAAAAGCTTTAATTGGACAAATTCCGCTGGATCGACTGGGTGACCCTGCTGATATTGCGGCGGCCGTTGTTTTTCTGGCCGGCCCTTCAGCCGCTTATATTACCGGTGAAACTATCAATGTAAACGGTGGAATGTACATGCCATAGTCAAAAATAGGCAACTATTTTGACCATGACAATATATATAAAATATAAATAACATTATCAGTATACGGTAATTTATTGATTAATAACGGTATTTCTGGTTATTTGCGTGCGATTATTAAATGTGGAATTTAACTGGCAAGTGCCGCTTTAATTCACTAGAATACCGCGCAACTCAAACTTACCAATCCAGTTTTATTATTGGGACATTTTCATATGACCGCAGATGATCATCATTGTGGTCAAAACTAGAGGAAAAATAGATGAGCACAGCTGAAGAACGCGTTCGCAAAATAGTCATTGAGCAATTAGGTGCAACTGAAGAGCAGGCAACAAACGATGCTTCTTTTGTTGAAGATCTGGGTGCAGATTCACTTGATACCGTAGAGCTGGTTATGGCTCTGGAAGAAGAATTCGAGTGTGAAATTCCTGATGAAGAAGCTGAAAAGATTACAACAATTCAGCAGGCAATCGATTACGTAAACGCACACTCAAGCTAAACATCTCTTAACGGCAGCCCGCATTCGTGGTGCTGCCGTTTAAGTTTTAAATATCAATAGTGGTTGCTTAGCTGTTGTGGCTTCCCGTAACAATGCTTTTTTGTAATTATTAAAGGGGCTAATTTTGTCTAAACGTCGCGTCGTCGTCACCGGTCTTGGTATCGTTTCACCCGTAGGTCTTAATTTAAAAGAGTCCTGGGATAACATCACCGCAGGTAATAGTGGTGTTATTGCTATTGATAAATTTGACACCACTGAATTTTCAGCAAAGATTGCAGCGACCGTAAAAGGTTTTGATGCAACACCTGTTATTGCTGCAAAAGACCTGAAAAAAATGGATGTCTTCATTCATTACGGTCTTGTTGCTGCAGAAGAAGCATTGCAAGACTCAGGGCTGGAAATTACAGAAGAAAACGCTGACAGAGTTGGTGTAGCCATTGGTTCCGGTATTGGTGGTTTACCAATGATTGAAGCCAATAATGAAAAGTTAAATAATGGTGGCCCGCGCAAGATTTCACCGTTTTTTGTTCCCGGTTCAATCATCAACATGATCTCCGGTAACTTTTCTATACGTCACGGCGCAAAAGGTCCAAATATTTCTATTGTTACAGCCTGTTCTACCGGTACACACAGTATTGGTGAATCTGCTCGTATTATTGCTTACGGTGATGCCGACGTTATGTTTGCCGGTGGTGCCGAGATGGCCTCGTCACCATTAGGCATAGCCGGATTTGCAGCGGCAAGGGCACTATCGACCCGTAATGATGACCCCGCCGCCGCCAGCCGTCCATGGGATGCTGATCGCGATGGTTTTGTACTGGGCGATGGTGCAGGCGTACTGGTACTGGAAGAATATGAACACGCGAAAGCACGTGGCGCTGAAATTTATGCGGAAGTAGCCGGTTTTGGTTATAACAGCGATGCTTATCACATGACCATGCCTATGCAGGATGGCAGTGGTGCCGGTAAATGTATGAAGCTGGCATTAAAAGATGCGGGCCTCAACGCAGAAGATATCGATTATGTGAATGCGCACGGTACCTCAACACCGGCAGGTGATGTCGCTGAAACCAATGCGGTGAAAAACGCTTTTGCCGATCACGCCTATAAGGTTGCGATTAGCTCAACAAAGTCCATGACGGGCCATTTGCTGGGTGCTGCTGGTGGTATCGAAGCGGTATTCTCTGTTATGGCAATTAAAGATCAGGTCGCACCACCGACCATTAACCTGGATAATCCGGGTGAAGGCTGTGATCTGGATTATGTACCGGGTACAGCGCGTGAAATGAAGATTAATCACTCCCTGTCTAATTCATTCGGTTTTGGCGGCACCAACGGTACACTTATCTTTAAGAAGCTGGGCTAGTTTAATTAAAGCTGACTGTATCAAGGCTGATGGCGTTAAAGCTGATGGCATTAAAGCCAGGTTTATAAATACTGTTTCTTATCAGCTGTTATTTATTATTGCCGCTTCTGTAAATTGCACAGTCATCGATACTAGCGCTGAGATTTCTCGTGTCCTTTAAAACTCGGCTACTGACAAAACATTCTACTGCAAATTATTCTAAGGAAAATTCGCAGGTATCGGATAATAAGGCGAACACGCCTGACCTGTTATTGTTCAACCAATATAACGTTGAGCGCTATCCCTATTTATTACTCAGCAGTGCCAGCCGACAGAATAATACACAGTTCGACCTGTTGCTTGCCTGTCCGCAATATTCCCTTACGCTTAATTCTGATAAAACGCTGAGTTGCACTAACCCCGCACTAACAACCGGCAATACGTTTTTCGAAACACTCGAAGACTTTTACCAGTTAGATAAACTGGCGGACAGTAAAAACAGCGAGCCGGGAGACGCACCATCATTGCCATTTACCGGCGGCTGGTTTGTTTACCTGGCCTACGAAATGGCACAGGAAATAGAGCCCCGCTTAACGCTTCCCGCATTACCTGAAGGCCAGCCGCTGGCCGTCGCCGCGCGCTGTCCAGCGGCAGTCATTATTGATAAAAAAAATAATCAATGTTTTGCCATTGCCGAAACGGCTTATGAGTATTTGCTTGATGATATCGAGCAGGATTATAAAAAACTGTTTTTATCCGATAACGCTGGCTGTATTCCCGGAAAGCATAATGAGATCGCACTGGCATCGTTAAGCGAAGCTGATGAAAAGCCTTACCTGTCCCAGGTTGAGCGCATTAAACAGTACATTATTGATGGCGATATCTTTCAGGCGAATTTGTCCAGGTTGTGGCAGGCAACGCTAAAGACGAATGTTGCAGACAGCGATATATTTCGTGTACTGGCTAAACACAACCCTTCATCGTTTGCTGCGCTTGCCTGTCTGCAAAACATGACAATCATCAGCTCATCGCCTGAGCGTCTGGTATCGTTAAATAATGGTATAGTTCAAACGCGGCCCATCGCCGGAACGCGGCCTCGTCACAGTGACCAGGAAAGTGATGATGCGCTGGCCAGGGAGCTGCTGGCGCACCCGAAAGAACAGGCCGAGCATATAATGCTAATTGATCTCGAGCGTAATGACCTGGGTCGTGTTTGTCGCCCCGGCAGCATTGAAGTTAATGAGTTAATGGTGCTGGAAAGCTGGCAGCATGTACACCACATCGTTTCAAATGTACGCGGCGAACTGGAGGAAAACAAATCACCGCTTGACGTATTGCGGGCTGTGTTTCCCGGTGGCACCATTACCGGCTGCCCCAAGGTTCGCTGCATGGAAATACTGGCCGAGATGGAACAGCAGGCAAGGGGTGCTTACACCGGGTCGCTGGGTTATATTAATAATGATGGCAGCATGGATTTTAATATTTTGATTCGCACCCTGGTTCGAGACAAAACCGGGAATAGTAAACAACATAATCAATTGAGCTTCCGTGCCGGTGGCGGTATCGTTAGTGATTCTATTGCGGAAAATGAACTGGAAGAAACACGCGCCAAGGCAAAAGGGCTGCTGAAAATATTTAGTTATGAATAAATCATCTGATCATTGCCGGAGTCGTATACTGATTAATGGCGTACAGGCGGAATACCTGGATGTTAACGATCGCTCAATTCACTATGGTGATGGTTTATTTGAAACCATATTGCTGAGTAATGGCAGCCTGTTTTACTGGCAACAGCATTACCAGCGTCTGTATCAGTCTGCTGAAAGACTTCAGTTGCACTGTCCCAATGAAGATACCTTGCTGAATGATATTCATCGCTTACTGTCTGCTGTCGGCAAAACCGATGCTGACAGTTATGCGGTCAAAATTATTGTTACCCGTGGTGCCGGTGAGCGTGGCTACCAGTACGATCCGACAGCATGCAATGAAACCCGTATTTTGTCGCTGTCACCTGTTAATCCAGACTACTCATCACTGCTATCTACTCGGCTTCTTGCGGGCTCATTGACGGTGTGCAGGCAACAGGTTTCCATTAATGAAAATCTGGCTGGACTGAAACACCTCAATCGTCTGGAAAATGTACTGGCACGCAATGAGTTCAATCAGAGAAAAAATGAAACCTTTATTGATGGCATTATGCTGAACGCTAATCAGCATGTCATTGAATGCTGTATGAGTAATATATTTGCGCTAAAAAATAATACACTGTACACACCGGATTTAAAATTATCTGGTATTAATGGCATTATGCGTAATATTATTATTACAATTGCAAATAAAAATAACATGAAGGTAAACATCTGCAACTTAACACTGGCAGAACTGATGGCCATGCAGGAAGTGTTTATTAGTAACAGCCTGATTGGTATGAAGTCGGTAAACCGGGCAGGAGATGTGGCGTTTAACAAGCAGGACATTAGTGCTGCAATTTTTAATTCTTTACTGGAAACAATGAACGATTATGCTCAAGCTGCTTAGTAAAAAACTGCCGGCGTTATTTGCTATTGCCAGTATCATTCTGGTTATCGTGTTTTATTATTCGACAAAAGTTTATTCCGATATGCATCGTTCGCTAAAACTGGCAGAAACCGAAACCATAGTATTTACTCGTGGTTCGACTATCCGCACACTGGCGAACACACTAATTGATAAAGGCCTGCTGGAAAATAAACGTGATTTTTTACTGTGGGGTAAATTCAGGCGCCAGGCAACACGTTTGCAGGCAGGTGAATACCAGCTGACTCCCGGTATGAACCTGGCGGGGCTACTGAATAATATGGTGGCTGGCAACATCATTCAATACAATATAACGTTAATCGAAGGTTTTACCTTTGAGCAGATTCTGCAAATCATCAAACAAAACCCGGTCGTTACCCAGGAACTGCAATAATTTATCGAGTGAAGAAATCATGACACGGCTGGGACATGAAGGTGAGCATCCCGAAGGACGGTTTTACCCTGACACTTATTATGTTTCCCGTGGCGTCACTGATGCCGAACTATTAACGCGGGCTTACAAGGCCATGGAAAATATACTGCAGCAGGAATGGCAGCAGCGGGCAGAGGATCTGCCTTATAAAACACCCTATGAAGCACTGATCATGGCTTCCATTGTTGAAAAAGAAAGCGCCATCGCTGAAGAGCGGCCTTTAATAGCCGGTTTGTTTGCCAATCGTCTTAAAAAAGGCATGCGTCTGCAAACAGACCCAACCGTTATCTATGGCATTGAAAACTATGATGGCAATATTCGCTATCGGGACTTGCGAAAAGATACGCCGTATAATACCTATACCCGTAAAGGGCTTCCGCCGACACCTATAGCCTTGCCCGGCAGAGAAGCGATACACGCAACATTGCACCCGGCTAAAACCGAGTACCTTTATTTTGTTGCCTTTAGTGATGGCAGTGGCCGCCATGTATTTTCGACCAACCTGGAAGATCATGAGAAAGCGGTTGACAAGTACCAGCGTAAAAAATAATAACTGATAATATTTATGAGCAAATTTATAACTCTTGAAGGCATAGAAGGTGTTGGTAAAACCAGCAACCTGCGGTATATAAAGGATTTACTGGAATCCTCCGGCCACGACTGTGTTGTTACCAGGGAGCCGGGTGGTACTAATCTCGGTGAAGCATTGCGCGGGCTGCTGCTTAGCCACTCTGATGACGACATGAGCGCTGATGCCGAGTTGCTGATGATGTTTGCCGCTCGTGCGGAACATCTGTCGAAAGTGATCAAGCCGGCTCTGCAGAATAATCAAACCGTTTTATGTGACCGCTTTACAGAAGCCACATACGCCTACCAGGGCGGGGGGCGTCAACTGGACGTCGATAAGATAAGCCGTCTTGAAACCTGGGTGCAGGGTGATCTGCGGCCGGATTTAACCATCGTTCTCGATGCGCCGGTTGAAATCGGGCGTGCCCGTGCCGGCAGCCGTAGCGAGCCGGATCGAATCGAAAAAGAACAGGATGACTTCTTCCAGCGTGTGCGCGGCGCTTATATCGATATGGCGCAACATTACCCGCAGCGGATATGCCTGGTCGATGCCTCTCAGGAATTAACCGCAGTGCAACAACAAATTCACGAAAAGCTGGTTGCTTATGATATTTTGGGCAAAGAAGCCTTAATTATTGCAGACAATGACTAAATCAAGACCATGTAAATCAAGACGTTAATAAATCATGATCTACCCCTGGCAAGAAACACAATGGCAGCAAGTTACCCAGTTGATTGAGACTGAGCGCTTGCCGCACGCGATGCTATTACAGGGCAACCAGGGCCTGGGTAAGAGTGATTTTGCTATAGCTATGGCTGCAGCCGTGTTATGCAAGCAACCGGGCGCAGATCGTCAGGCATGCGGCACATGCAGTGCCTGCCGGCTGCTGGCGGCTAAAACACACCCGGATCTGCATTGCCTGAAACCGACACCGCCGACAAAAACAACTAGCAAGAACCCGGTGCTATCGATAAAAATCGATGATGTTCGTAGCCTCTGTGAAAAACTGAATCAAACCAGCCAGTTTGGCGGCTACCGGGTGGCGATCATTAACCAGGCGGATCAAATGAACGCTGCTTCAGCTAACAGCCTGCTGAAAACGCTGGAAGAACCGGGGCAGAATGTACTGATGATACTTGCCACTTCAAAGACCCATCGCCTGCCCGTTACTATACGCAGCCGCTGTCAGACGCTGCGTTTTAGTGAGCCCGAAGGAAGCCAGGCGCTGGCATGGATGCGGCAGTCAGAGCGAGCACAGGGCGTCTCAGATGCGCAGTTGCTACAGGCGCTGAAACAGTCCTACGGGTCACCGCTGGCCGCCTTGAATCAGCTGGACGATGCAGAACATTACCAGTTGCTCTGTGAAGCCATGGTGGCAAAAATTTCAGGTAAAAACTCACTGGAATACGCCTCAAAACTGCTGAAATACCGAAAAATAAAGACACTTGAAAATATGCTCAGCTGGGCTTCCGACTTAACCCGCTTAAGTTCATGCGGTCCGGATACCGTGATCAGCAACGAAGCCTGCCGCACTCAATTACAGGCAATGGCAAAGAAAGTTAACCAGCAGCGTCTGTTCCGTTTTTATGATCAGCTGAATGCCAGTATTTCTCACGCCTCAATTGCTGTCAATGAACAGCTATTATGGGAAAATCTGCTATTATCTTGGGACAATTTATAACACTTTCATTAAAGCGTGGTAAAAACTATGGCTAGTCCAACTGCACGTCCGGGAATGCTGTCACTCAGCATTAAAGACAAATCATCACTCTACGCAGCTTTTATGCCTTTTGTTAAAAATGGCGGCCTGTTTATCCCCACGAATAAAACCTATAACCTGGGTGACGAAGTTTTTATGCTGTTATCCCTGATGGATGATGGTGAACGTCTGCCGGTAGCCGGAAAAATCATCTGGATGACACCAAAAGGCGCACAGGGAAACCGTGCACATGGCGTAGGCGTACAATTTGCACCGCAGGATAAAGGGGCGACTCGCGGTAAAATTGAAACCCATCTCGCTGGTGCACTGAAGTCTGATCGTATAACACACACCATGTAAATGCCGCTATGGTGTAAATGACATTAGGAGTATCCAGTGTTAGTAGATTCCCACTGTCATCTAGACTGTATTGATCTGTCCGAGTTTGACAATAATTTTGACAATTTAATCCAGCGTTCACACGACGCTGGCATAGAACACATGCTCTGTGTCTCTATCAATCTGAAAAAATACCCTGCAATGCTGGACAAGGTTCGCCAGTATCCTTATGTTTCTGTGTCTGCGGGTATGCATCCTATGGCAGATGCCAGTGATGAGTTCAGTGCCGACTATCTAAGCGAACTGGCGATCGATGAAAAAGTCGTTGCTATCGGCGAAACCGGGCTGGATTATTATTACCATAAAGATGATCCGAGCTGGCAGCAGGACAGGTTTCGCACACATATCCAGGTGGCGAACAAAGTGAATAAACCTGTCATTATTCATACCCGGGATGCAGGGGAAGACACGCTTAACATTTTGCGGGAAGAAAATGCACAGCAATGCAGTGGCGTTATTCATTGCTTCACCGAAACACAGTCGTTTGCCGAGCAGGCGATGGAGCTGGGTTTTATGATATCACTATCGGGTATTGTCACCTTCAGAAATGCAGATGCATTACGCGAGGTAGCAAAAAGAATTCCTGATGAATACCTGCTGATAGAAACCGATGCACCTTATCTTGCACCCGTACCGCATCGTGGAAAACAGAATCAACCTGCCTATGTTCATCATGTCGCCGAAGCGCTGGCAGAAATCAGGAATACCAGTGTTGATCATATAGCCGAAGTATCCAGAGATAACTTTTACCGGCTGTTTAAAATAGATAATGTTTTGGTATAGCAGTATTGAATATAACAGACTTAATATTCGGTTCTGATCCTGAGCAAAAGCTGCGATTAAAAAGGCATATTTCAGGTGTGCTGTCTCTGTTTGTATTCACCTTGCTCAGTATTTTTTTCTATCACTATAATCTGTACTCGATTGAAGTCAAAACGCTTGAAACAATTGTGGTTTTTTTCTGGGCGGGGGTGTTTGTTTTTACCGCACTGATACGAAGCGGCCTCAATAAAAGATATTACGATCCCAGCTTGACGGTTCCGCAAATGATATGGGGAACCATGTTTTTATTAACCATTACTTACCTGTTGAATGAGTGGCGTGGTCTAACGCTTATGGCTTATTTTGGCATGTTAAGTTTTGGTTTTTTTAAGCTAAAGTTCCGCGAATTTCTCTCAGTGTCACTGATAGCTGTACTGGGTTACGTTCTTATAATTTTATATCTTTTTTCTTTTGAACCGGAACGTATCGATATTAAGCTGGAGTTGTTACAGCTGCTGGCATTTACCAGCACAATTTCAGTTATGCTGTATACCGGTTCTTCAATTCAGCAATTGCGTGAGCGCGCACGTAATCAGTACATTGATTTACAGGAAGCACTGGAAGTTAATAAAAAACTGGCAACAACTGATGAGCTGACAGGCCTGTTTAATCGTCGGCACTTTATGGAAATCATTGCCCAGCAGAAGGCCGTGTCAGAAAGGAACCAGTCAGATTTCGTGGTATGTTTCTGTGATCTCGACCACTTTAAAAGAACCAATGATACCTATGGCCACCATACCGGTGATATCGTATTGCAAAAGTTTGCAGAAATACTTAAAACATCAATTCGCGAAGTAGACTATGCGGCTCGGTTTGGTGGTGAGGAGTTTGTCTGTTTGCTGGTGGGCACTGACATAGAAAATGCAAAAAAAGTTAGCGAGCGTATTCGTCATACCCTGGACAATTACAAATTCAGTGATATCGCACCTGCGCTGTGTGCAACGGTATCTATCGGTCTTGCTAATTTCAAACAGTACAATACGATTCAGGAAACACTAATGAGTGCGGATAACCGTATGTACCTGGCAAAACAGTTTGGCAGAAATCGCGTTGTTGCTGAGGATTCTCCTGTTCCTGGCCATGTCAACGATGATGACATCGACGATAGCAATGCTGATGATAACAGGCAGAGCTAAGTTATATTATTCCAGCCTTCATCCTGCTTGAATCGTTCACCAACCTTATCTTTCAGTGACAGCAAAGTCTGGCTCAGCTTTTCTGATCCGCTAGACTTGATATATTCCAGCGGGCCACCTCTGAATGGCGCAAAGCCGGTGCCGAAGATAACACCGGCATCGATCAGGTCCTGGTTGTCGACTATGCCTTCTCGTAAACAGGCCGTAGCTTCATTCAGCAGTCTCAGTATAAGCCTGTCCTGAACCTGCTGCGGATCAGGATAAGAAACGTTTTTATTTTTTATTGCCTTGTTATTTTTATATTGATAAAAACCTTCACCTGTTTTCTTGCCGAGTTTTTTATCTGATAACTGTTTCAGGTTTTCAGGTAAGGGCATATCCAGTGCAGTTGAAAGTATATTCGCTACCGATTTACAGATATCCAGGCCGACAGTATCTGCAAGTTCGATCGGACCCATCGGCATGCCAAAGTCAGTAGCTGCCTTATCAATCACTTCCGGTGCAATACCTTCATCTACCATGGTCACCGCTTCCAGTATGTACGGCATTAATATTCGATTGACCAGGAAGCCGGGAGAGCTTTTAACCGGCAGCGGCAACTTGCCGATATCCTTGCCAAATGCCAGCGCCTGCTGCACCACGGTTTCATCGGTTTCATTACCGCGAATTATTTCAACCAGTGGCATTAATGCTACCGGGTTAAAAAAGTGCAGGCCAACCAGCCGCCCAGGGTTTTTCAGGCAGGAACTTAAATCTTCCAGTTTTATGCTGGATGTGTTGGTTGCCAGGATGGCGCCATCTTTCATTTTTGGTTCAATGGATTCATACAGCGAACGTTTAACATCAACGTCTTCAAAAATAGCTTCGATGATGATATCGGCACGGTACACACCGTTGCCTTTATGGTCGGCCATTAAACGATCATTGGCATCACGAATGGCACGGCGGTCACGTTTGAATTTTTTAGCAAAGGAATACTGGGCGCGTTTAATGGTTTTTGCCAGTGCTTCCGGGCTCTGGTCCTGTACTGTTACAGAGTAACCCTGTATTGCACACCAGGATGCAATGTCACCACCCATTATTCCGCCACCAATAACGTGCACGTGCTCAACATCAAAGCGGGTTTGTTTGCCCTGACTCTTCAGCTGTTCCTGTAAAAAGAAAACACGAACCAGGTTCCTTGCCGTATCGGTTGTTGCCAGTGCAGCAACTGCTGCTGCTTCCTTCTCAAGCATTCGCGTTTTATTGCCTGCATAGCGCTGCCATAAATTGATCAGCGAGTAGGGTGCGGGGTAATGCTGTGGTTTAGCTTTTACAGCGACCTGTTTACGCATTTGCCAGGCGATAACCGGCCTCAGTAAAGCACTGTTGCTTAAGCGTAATAATAAAGGCAGTTTCTTTCTTTTTGGCGCGGTTAAGGCGTAGTGTTCTGCAGCAGCCTTTAGCTGCCGAAGCGGCAGCGCTTCGTCAATCAGGCGTATGCGCTTCGCTGCACGTGCAGTTAAGGCACGCCCGGTTAGCATTATGTTCATCGCTGCCATCGGCCCGCAGCGTTCAATGGAGCGCGCCGTGCCGCCGTAACCCGGGTGTATCCCCAGCTTGATTTCAGGCAGGCCGATTTTTGTTTTTTTATCGTCCGACATGACAATATAATCGCAGGCCAGTGACAGTTCGGTACCACCGCCAAAGCACAGCCCGTGGATCATGGCGACTGTCGGGCAGGGCATTGCTTCAAGCTTGTTCATCAGGGCATGGCCTTTGTGCATGAACTCAAGTGCCTGTTGCTCGGTTTCCAGTTCGGTAAATTCTTTTATGTCAGCGCCAAAAATAAAGCTGCCAGCCTTATCCGATAAAATGATGATCGCCTGTGGCAAATCGGTTTTTAATTCGATCAGAATATCGTCGAGTTCCTTAATTGCCTGCTGTGATAAAAGGTTGGCCGAGGCATCCGGCTTATCAAAATGTAGCCAGGCGATGTTGTTGCTATCGCGTTCGACTTTCCAGTTGCTTGATACTGTTTCTAACATCAGGCTGCCTCTGCGTTATTTTTATTCGATTCGTTTTCAATCAGCATGGCGCCGCCCTGGCCACCGCCAATACACAAACTGGCCATGCCCTGATCAGCCCCGGTACGCTGTAATACTTTACATAGATGCAAAAGAATTCTTGCGCCGCTGGCACCGACAGGATGGCCCAGGCTGACACCGCCGCCATCGATATTTAATTTGCTGTGTGGGATTTCACCCATGGCTTTTTCGAGCTTGAGATTGTCGCGGCAATAGTCATCATCCTGCCAGGCTTTAACACAGCCAAGGATCTGCGTGGCAAAAGCTTCATTTATTTCCCAGTAGTCAATGTCATCAATAGCAAGCTGGTTGCGTTGCATGATCGGCGTCATTGCATGAACTGGCCCCATGCCCATTACCGCCGGGTCGAGTCCGGCCCATTGCGTATCTTTGATTGAAGCGAGCACATTCAAGTTGTATTTTTTGACAGCTTCTTCACTGGCAAGCAACAACCAGGAGGCGCCGTCAGTGATTTGTGCGCTATTACCGGCGGTAACCTTGCCGTATTTCTTATCAAAAGCAGGCCTCAGTTTGGCCAGGCTTTCCATGGTTGAATCTGCCCTGACGCCATCATCGTGGTCGTAAAAGTTACCCTGATGATCATACAGCACTTCAATCTCATCAAGCAGGCCGGCGGCATGCGCTTCTGCCAGCCGATGATGACTCGCCATGGCGTATTGATCCATCTGCTGGCGAGTAATATTAAACTGGTTGGCGATATTTTCAGCAGTCTCACCCATATTTAAACCAACGGTATCGTCAGTCAAGCCCGTGTATCAGGGCAATTACGGGGGTAAAATGTTTGCCACGTAATTTTAATATGGTACTGATCTTTTGCCCTAATGAGCGAGAGCGCATAAATTGCCCCAGCCAGTTGACCATAGTGTGGTTAAACAGCACCGGTGCGTGGCTCATTGATTCGACACCGCCGGCCAGTATTAAATCGGCATCACCATTGCGTATATTTTTAAAGGCTGAATCAACCGACTGCATACCTGATGCGCAGTTACGTTGTACGGTCCACGCTGGCACGCTTTGAGGAATACCTAACCTTAATGCGACGACACGGCCAACATTGGCTTCGCGTTCTCCCGGCATCATGCAGCCTAATATAACTTCATCAAGTGCATCGAGTGGAAAGTTATTTCTCAGTAATAAGGGTTTAGCAGCGGCGACTGCCAGGTCACCGGCAGAAAAGGGGCCAACCTTGCCGCGTGATTTTAACTGTGGTGTGCGGCTGCCATCGACAATATAGACTTTTCGATTACATTCCTTACTCATAACGCTGTACTCGCTTTTTTGAACTTATTATTTTAAATTGCTGTTTATGCCTATTAATTACAGGCACTGCTAGTTATCAATATTTAAGGTGTTTTGATTTCCCAGCCACTGAAAGAAAATTCATCAACTTTAATGGCATTCTGGATTGCTGCCTCCATTTCTACCAGGGCTTTATATTCGCTGTCAGTAATGATATTTTTATCCTTTGCCTCTGTGTATGAGTCCCGGTCACGGCTCTGCAGGCGACCATGTTTGTAGGCGTCGCGCAGCTTATGCTGAAGATCATTAGTGCGCAGCACCTGGTTTAGTGCATGCTCGATGCGTCCGGTAGAACTGTCTTTATCATCACTATTAAAAATCCCCGCGCTCAGCCGATCCAGTGTGTCGCTGGGAGCCATAGTAAGACGAGCCAGCCTGTGGCCAAGCTTATCATTCGGCCGTTGATAGGGTTTCGTCAGTGGAAATATAATAAAGTTACAAATCGCGCCAACCAGTGGAACGGGTAAGTTCTTCATCACGCCCTTTAATGCTGTTTGTATATTATATAACGCATCTTCACAGGCCCACTTAAGCAGATCGCTGTCTTCTTCGTGACTGCCCTGGTTTTCATAATGTTTTAATACGGCAGAGATAACATATAAGTTAGAAAGGACATCAGCGAGACGGCCTGAAATTTTTTCGCGTCTTTTCAGTGTGCCGCCAAGAACTGCCACGCAAACATCGCTTAACAGGGCAAAAGCTGAACTCATTTTTTCAAGCTGCTGATAATAATGACGGGTGAGTCCATCCCCCGGTGTGTTACTGAACTTTGCAAAACTCAAACCAAACCAGAAAGTACGGACAACATTACTAATGACAAAACCAAAGTGTGAGAACAGGGCGTTATCAAAATCCTTTAG
>CAVQDO010000021.1:0-153728 GCA_963711255.1 uncultured Gammaproteobacteria bacterium
ACCAGGCAGTTTTCCCCCTAAAGTGAAGAAGTTCTGGTTATTACCATGATTCCAGCCTAATGAAGAGTTCAGGTTTACACGACGGCCAAAATCACCAAATACATTGATAATAATATTATCTGTTGGTCGAGTGCAAATTAGTTATTGGTGTCCCAGTTACACCAACAGTCTATGTACCAGAATATTTAATATGCATCATGGCAACACGTAAAGCTTCAAACACACCACGCATCCTGGCCGGATATCGATCAACACCATTATTATGATCATCCCAACCACCAAAAGCACCACCAAGCGTTATAAATAATGTACTTGGATTCTCAATAGCCATAGTTACAGCTGCCTGTAAACTTCTACCAACACCGGTATCAGGATATTCTAAAGTTGAGTTACCACCATTTGCATCAATATCATCTGGATCAGATGCTGGTAATGTAGGCAAAACAAAACCAGTTGAAAATACCTGCATGACCTGCTCAAGCTCTTCCCTTTGCGTGAACGCTTCAACCACTTCCGTATAATCTCTAGGGTCTGCAGCTGTTGTCTGATTAGCCAGGTCATCAAGCAGAGCACTTTTTTCTTCTGGTGTTAAAGACCCGCCAGACAGGCTGTCAATATTCCGTGTAAACGGATTACTCAAGTCATCATTAACAGAAATACCATTAAATAATAATGGTAAAGGATCGCTGTCACCTTTATCAAATATTCGAGTATCACCATCTGATATCGATATAAACGGCATGATAAGCTGTTCAACATCCGCTATGGCTGCGCCACCTGCCAATGTTGTATTTGCTTCGTATAATGCCCTATGATTTGCAATAATTGACGCCAGCTTATTACCCATGCCCGGTGCAAAGTCTATATCCAGCGAGCCTTTTTGACTCATCAGAATATTCTCTCGATGCGATTGCGAAGTGTTTTTCCGGCTCATCATGGTACGATAAACTGACATATGGCCCTGATCTACAAGAAACTCCATATCATCACCACCTGCACCCTAGCCCTGTCATCTGCGTCACCATTATCCGGATTAGCATCAGAACCCCAGAAACCACTGGGTGTTATAGACTCCGCGTCCACACCGACCCGGTACCTTGCTGCTCAAGAATACCTGAAAAGAAATCCGCATATTTCATTTGGGAGTTCTCTTCAATACCGTCAGCACCCGTCATATTAGATAAGTTACCCGCAAGCTCGGAAGGTCCGCCATATAAAAACAGGTTTATTACCTGTGGCATACACGGAAGGCACACTCAATGCAGTAATATTTATTGATGAATAATCAATCGCTGCATCAGCTTTTTTGTACATCGAACGATAATGAGCTGACCTGGGGTATTACAGGTGCAATACCGGCAGCAGCTAAAATTTTGAGAAACGTCCTACGATTCATCGTATTCTCCACTCTTATTGGTTAACTGAAGTAAAATAATAGAGCTCTGGTAATCGAGAGATATAATCAAGAACATCTTCAGTTACTTCCTCATATCTGAAGTCTTTAATTAGCTCTACACCAGCATTTACAGTATCTGTATAATCACGAATATTCACTATAAAATCATAAAGTCCTGCATGCTCAGTAGCCGTTGCTTTTCTGTGCAACGTATTCAAGAATAAATAATCGATATAGTCATCTACTGATAAACCCGCAACAAATGGATGAAGCTCATCATTCACATCAAATATAAGGCCATCACCAGCGTCTCTAATACCACCCTTATAACTACTAACTCTCTTAAGTAGCTCCATACGAACAGCTTTATGATAATTAGCAAAACTTAAAGCATCTAGTGGTACGCTGGGTAATCTGCCAATTTTCAGCGACATAGCAGGCCAGGTCATACCATTCATATAAATATCCTGGTTATCAATATCAGTCATACGTTCAAATATTCGATCATCAACCTCACCCTCATCAGCAAGTACGTCCCATTTTAAAGTGTCAAGTAATGGGAGAAAGTTTTCCTCGAATGATTTTGGCCGATGCGTATTCAATAAATACTCACGAGAAAAAAGTATTGCCGTAATAATATCTTCATACGTCTCAGGGCCCGCTGCAACGATGGCATCACTCACCGCCAGCCTTGCTTCAGATTGCGCCTGTCCCGGCATGAAGTAATTGATAATGACTTCTACTGCACGAGGTATAAGCAGGCTATGGCCTGCGACTACGTTATATACATCTGCACAACTGACAACAAATGAGTCCTCTAATATCAACTTTGGACTGGTATTTGGAAAATCTGTCTGCCCTATCAAGTAATCATCACTTGCACGCGTCAAAAATAGATCACGGCATGCAATACCCGCGTTCTCTATCGATTCTGGTAATGACGCAATGACAGGATATTGTATTTTTTCCTCTTCAGTTAAACCGCCATCCTGAAACAGACCCAGATAATTTTCAAAGGCTTCCAGTGCATGATTCTGTGGTGTACGAGAGACACGCCAGCGTGATAATGAGCCCATATTTGAACTTACCATCTGACGTATAGTTGCACGTTCATTGATGTTGTTAAATAAAAACCTGAACATGCGCTGCACATCCAGCATATCCGTGCTTTCCATTTCTTCCGCCGGTGAATACTGTACTGTGTTGGCCATAAAATATGCCATCCAGTTGACATATAAATCACGGCTAACTGGATAATCTTTAATACGTGCTAACGGTATCTGGCGTGCTCGTTGGTTATCTTCAAGATTACTATTATCATCAAAAGTGTAACGAGCCAAATCCTCATCTGGATTACTTAAATCTTCATCAAGTCCATCAATAGCTCTGTCGTACTCACTTATCTCTTCAAGACTGAGATTGGTTGCCAGCTTGTTCCTTGTATTAACCAGGAAATTTGTATCAAGTGGTTGCAGTGTAGATAAATTGGCATTAGTAAAATCAAAAAACTGATCCGCAGTAATACCTCTAAACAATGTACCATACAGTTTACTGGCCACCTGGTATTGCTGCTCAGGGGGTAAGGCATTAAATTCCGCCTGGCTCAAGGGTGCCCCGGCACCACTAACCACAAATTCCGTTTGCCCTGTTGGCGTACCTGGATCACAAGCCAGCCAGACTAAAGGAGGCAATCAATAAAACTGCATTGACAGTCAGCTTTTTCGCACGATTTGTGGTTCTCATTATGGGTTTCATCATTATGTTCACCTAAATACATCCCGTATAGAAATAACATTGCGCATCGATTAAATGCATCGTTGTATTTAATTAAATTTGAGTATTCTTTTACAGCCACGAGAACCCTGACTGACATTTGTCCTGAAGAGTTAAGATTTTTAACGTCCAGATAAAAGAATAATACACCAATTATAGGAAAAACTGTCAATTTTTCGACAAAAAAAGACGGACAATATTAATAACTTGTGAGCCAGGTCAGATAATTTATAAAATACACATGTAAATCAGAATGTTACAAATATATCCGTAAAGCCAGGAAAGTGAAATGAAGATTAAAAATGCAGATATTTAAAAAATATTGAGCAATCAGTCGGTATAAACTGAGAGTTTTAAAACACATTGTAAGGTTTTTATATTAACTGCTGTTCGCGGAATGAATTATTCAGCATTAATGAGGGTGTAACCTGTTAGAAATCGCGCTTTGAAAAGCGCTCCTACCGTAGCTATACGCCCGTAGGAGCGCTTTTCAAAGCGCGATTTCTATCAGGTGACAGTATCTCAGGTAGCTGCATCACCTTCATACACAGTACACAAGTTTCTGCCAGCGTCTTTACTCTGGTAAAGCGCCTTGTCCGCTTTATCGAGTACGGTGATTATTTCATCGCCCGGCTGAAAATCTGAAAGACCTACCGAGGATGTAATTCGAATATGTTTGCCCTGGTAATGAAAATTACATTCTTCCAGCATGACACGCAGCTTTTCATTTAGCATCAGCGCCATGTCCAGCGGCGTATCCGGCATCAGCAGGACAAACTCTTCACCGCCAATTCTGGCAAACATGTCAACTTTTCTGATTCGAGACTGAATGATGTCGGCAAATAATTTTAATACACGATCACCAACACCGTGCCCATAATTATCATTAATCGATTTAAAATTGTCGAGATCCCAGATCGCCATGCAAAAAGGTGATTTGTGACGTTTCCAGCGATTATATTCAAGAGTCACCCTCTCATCGAAAGCGAGTCTGTTAGAAATTCCAGTTAGAGGGTCTCTCAATAGCTGGATTTTACTTACCTGTAGCTGCTCTTTTAATTTTTTCGACTCTTTCTGAGAACGCGAAAGCTCCTGCATTATTTTCGCGTAGCCCTGTGCGGACTGTTTTTCCTGATCCACATCTACATGCTTGAACTCTTCTACCTGTTTCCTTATTTCCTGAAGACTCGCCGATACATGTTGCTTAAGTTCAGTTAAATCTGTTGCTTCGGATACGCTTTTCTCTAACCCTAACACGCCTGTTTCTACGGAATCGGTCAGCGCTAAGGAACGGGTTTTGGCCTCGTTTTTATCACGATTTATCTCGTGCATAAAGGATTCAATGTCTTCAAGCTGAGCATTAATCTTGGTTAAATAGTCTTCCAGCTCACGCTTTTCCTGTTCGATTGAGCCAATACTTTTATTGACCAGCATAACCAGTTTATTGGTCAGACTTTGCCATTTATCATTACTTTCACCTGGAGCACTCAATAACCTGGCAAAATTATCCAGATCCTTTTTTGAAGAGGCCGGCAATGTCAGCTGGTTAACCATTTCAGTCAACACGTTATTCACATTTGCCTTATCGCCATGCTCATTCTGTTTGCTATCGATAATCGTATTAATATACAAATACAGCTCACTGGCCAGATCCTGCATAACGTTTGCCGATTCAATTTCACCATCAAACTTGAATTCAGTGGCTGTAGAAAGATCGTTTACGAAGGACTTAATACTTTTTATATAACGTTTTTTATCTGCCTGATAATCGCCGAACATGTTCAGCAGTGCCATAGATAGTTCATTGTCGGGCAACTCGGCAGCGATTAAGCCATCCAGCCTGGAAAATAATTCAGCTGATGAAGCTATCTCGCTATTCTGTTTTAAAGCCTTATCCAGACAATTATAAAATTGTGGGTGCAGAGCAGAGCCCGCATGATAATCGGCGTGATTGATTAAAATAAAGAGGCTATCAAGATGTTTACTTAACGCATCCAGATCGACATGATCATCAACACTCCCCTTTATTTCATCGAGTACGGCATTAACCTGTTCATTCTCACTTTTTGATGCCAGCGATAAACGTATTACTGCTTTTTTCAAAACCTGCCGCATATCCATCAGGCGTGCCTGCTTATCGTTTAACAGGCGCACTGATTTTTCATATATTTTTTTCACATCATTATCTGTCGAAGAATTCATAATCATTCACTGTAAAGGCACTGTTACACAGACTTGTTTACCATCATCATGGTATTCAATTTGATTAAAACTAACTGAATTTGCCAGGGCAATGCCACGGCCGTGGCTATCAAATGCACGTTCCGGGCTTATTTCCAGGTATTGATTCCAGTCAAAACCATCTCCCTGGTCAGTAATAATAAATGTTATTTCACTATTACTCCTGGAGAATTCAACCGTGGCATATTTGTCTTTATATAAAGAAGATGACAACCTGCTATCAATTTCATTTTCCCAGGTGCCATCAGCATTTAACCTGGACTTTTCCTCATAGGTAATCCCTAAATTGCCATGCTCAACAGCGTTGGTTATCAACTCTGTCAGGCCCAGCACAACGCGTTCAGAATCAGGGCAGGCATTAGCTAGAAGCATTGCCAGGTTCCTTCCTTCTTCAAGTGACTTGAAAACAAATTTTCCTTGTTCCATCATTTTCAGGGTCTCAGCTGTCTGGTTTAAATTATCTTTGATTGCAAGGTAGTACTGATAATCACGAATTGCTGTCTGCACTATGGCAATGAGTGTTTTCTGGTCATAGGGCTTTGATAAATAATAATGCGCACCTGCATTCAGACCTTCAAGCATATTATTCTTGCCTGTTTTAGCCGTTTGCATAATGACAGGCAGTCTGTTCAACTGTTCGTGCTGCTTAATTTTTGTTAATACTTCCATTCCATTAATTCCAGGCATCATGCGATCAAGTAATACTGCACTAAATTTTTCCGGTTCATCATTTAACACCTTCAGGGCAAGCTCGCCGTTGTCAACACATACAACGTCCAGTTCAATATCACTTAAATACTCTTCTATGAGCTCAAGGTTGAACTGCTCATCATCGACTACTAATACAACTGGTTTTTCATCTGGCATAACAGGTAAACAACCTATGCACTCTCGTGCATAACCGCTTCCACCAGATTCCCTCTGCCATGGTAGTGCAATGAATCACATATTTCGTATACCAGTGATATTCCTTCACTAGCTTTAGAACCCTTGTCATCACCATTAATAATGCCTTGAATAAGCCTGGCATGATCAAAGCCTTCACCACTATCTTCAACACTCACTAGCAAAGCCGGACTATTCTGATGATCAACTTTTTTAAGGCCAATTCGAAGATAGGCATTTGAATTTATTCCATGTTGATTAACTGCTAATATCCCGTGCCGAATTGCATTACTATAAAGCGCAGAAACAACAAACGATAATTTCTTCTGATTTAGATTATTTTCTGTAATCTTTTCAGCTTCACATAATACGATTGGTACCGGGTTAACAGTTTTAAGGCTAGACCCTCTCAATTCCATATACCAGTGCCATTCACTATGTTCGTCAGGTATGCTTGAAACTTTCCTATCAACATCATCATGCACTTCTGTTAATTGATTTGTGCATGGAATACAGGCAAGCGTTACATCATCATCAGGGTTAATACCTTCACAATAGCGATTGAAAGCGTCCACTATGCGTGGAAATATTGATTCACACTGAAGGTTATTTTGAAAGCACATTTCGAGGTGCTCATAACCAAACATGTCACCATTGATATTCGCCGCATCGGTAAGACCGTCTGTATAGATTATCAACTCGTCATCATGACTGGCTTCAATTAGCACCGGATCAAACCGGCTTTGACTTGAATCACTAATTCCAAGTGGGATATGATTCGATTCGATTTTCTGGACTATTTCACCTGTCAAACTATTTCTCTGGTATATATCCGGCATACCGCCGTTCCAGACCTTTACACTCTTTTCATCGCTGTTTATTTTTATTGCGACGCATGCCATGAACATGCTGACTGGTAATAAGGTATGTAACTTGGAATTGATGTTTTCCAGAATACTATCTATTTCAAATCCCTTTTCCGTCATTACACTAAATATATCTGCTACAGGTAAAGAGCCAATAGCAGCAGAAAGGCCATGCCCGGTGAAGTCAGCCAGAAGTATGTGCAAACTGCCATCCGGATGTTTCGCAGTTAAGAATAAATCACCACTAAAAACACCTTTGGACCGGCTCAATAGCTTTATTTCCTCAAACTGGATATGCCGTTCTGATAATGCATAAGCCAGAATCTGCTTAGCCACAAGCTGTTCATTTAGTGAACTTTTATATAATTGCTTTAATTCCTTTATCTGCTCAAGTGATGTTAACCTGGCATTCAAAGTTGTTGATGTAAATGGCGTAAAGATAAAGTCATCGCCACCTGCAGAAAGACAATTAGATAAAAGCTCTTCATTATTTTCAGATGTAATCAGAATAACCGGAACAAAATTTTCTTCAATTCGTGTCCGGATTGAATAAACAAGTTCATCCCCAGGCATATTGATACTATCGAGATCAATCAGGACAACGTCAATATGGCTGTTGCCAAGTAGCTGTAAAGCTCGCTTGCCTTCGCTGACAACCAGGCAATCATATCCGCCCTGTGTTAATGAATGATCAATCTGTGAAATGGTTTTACCTGAATCACTGATGACAAGGACTCTTCCATGATTTTGGCGTAACCCGTATGCAGTCGAAGTCGATGCTAACGCATGACTCATACACCGGCTCCTGCACCAAACTCAGAATCAGCAGCTATTGGGCTGGCGTAATTGATGGTAAATAACTGTTCGAAATTTGCAACTTTTAAGATGCTGTCAACCTGTTCACTAGGCTGCTCAAGATAGACGCTACCTCCCCGGCATTTCGCATGCTCCCTTAGCAGCAACAACATACCTAGTGCTGAGCTATCCATATAACTGGCACCGCTTAAATTAACGTAATAGGCGACGCCTTCCTGGCCTGGAACCTGACGATATGTATCTCTAAATTCCTGCGAGATTTTATAGTCAAATCTTCCAGTAATATTTATATGTACCTTCTTACCATCGCTAGATACATCCTGACTTACTGACATAGTTTCATCTCCAATTAATATTAAGGCCATTACTAAAATAACCCCATGTGGAAACTATCGGCAGAATGCGCTAAATCCTTAGCTGACGGATAAAATTAATTAGACAGGATAGCTGGGTAAAAAGGAGGTGAAAACTGGAGACGCAGGCTTTATTGTGAACCAGGGAATCTTTCTTAAATTGTTGTTATCAATGAAAATAACTACTTATGTATCCAAGGATAGATTGAATTACTGTTTTTACAGCTGTGGTTTTTCTGGCATTACTTATGGCGCCGCGCCGCACTATCAGGTGGTTACATGCTGCGTTGGGCAGCCTGCCCTCATACATCGAATCATATTTTGACATTGATTTTCACCTTTTGAACATTTACCGGCAAGCGTACTTGCCTTAGTAGTTAGCGGTTACTGAAAACAGTCAAATATCCCGTGACTTTAGCCTGATGCTACTCACTCTAATGGCATGAGACTCCACCAGCAGCGAAACCAACAGGCTTGTTTTTAAAATCATGTGTATTCATTTTCTTCAGCAACAATACAAATTCAGCTGAGGTTACTGGCTTGCTTATATAGTAACCCTGTATAAATTTACATTGAGCTTCCAGTAAAAATTCCAGCTGCCCTCTTGTTTCCACACCTTCTGAAACTACCGATAATCCAAGACTATTCGCCATAGCAATGACAGCCTTGACCAGCTTTGCATCCTGTTCACTTGTTAATACATTATCAATATAACTGCGATCAATCTTGATTGAGTCGAAATTGTAACGCTGTAAATAAGAAAGAGAGGCATATCCTGTACCAAAATCATCGATCAGAAGTTTAACGCCCATTTTTTCGAGCTGTCTCATCATTTTGACTGAGTCACTGGTTTCTTCCAGCAAAATACCCTCAGTTAATTCTAACTGGATGGCTTCAGCCGGTAAGTTGTTCTTCGCTAATGCCTGTTTAACGGTTTCAACCAGTAAAGAGTCAGACTGAAACTGGCGCGCTGATACATTCACTGTTATACATATTTTTTCCCAGCCTGAATCACGCCATTCTCTCACCTGCTGACAGGCCTGGTGTATTACCCAGTCACCTATCGGTAAAATCAGACCGGCATCTTCCGCTATGGGAATAAAATAATCGGGCGTAATCATACCCAGCTCATGACAGTCCCATCGAAGTAAGGCCTCAGCCTTGACGATCTCACCACTTTTTGAATCAACAATCGGCTGATAAGCAATCGATAACTCATCCCGTTCTAGTGCATGCCTGAGTTCTGACTCGACGTTCATCCGCAATTTAGCTTTAACCGTCATTTCAGGCGAATAAAAACAATAGGTATTTTTACCTTCATGCTTGGAACGATACATCGCAGCATCAGCGTGCCGCATCAGTTGATTACTGTCTTCCCCATCTTTCGGATAAACAGCAAAACCAAGACTAGGAGTAATACTCAACTCCTGTCCTTCAATAACAAACGGGCGAGAAAAGCATTTGAGTATTCGTTCAGCAACATGCCTGACACCAGTTTCTTGCTGTGAGCCATTGGAATTATCAGGATCATCAAGAATCAATAAAAACTCATCACCGCCTAAACGGGCAACGGTATCACTGCCCCTGGCGCATTGTGAAAGCCGGTTAGCCGCTTCCCGCAGTAAATCATCACCAGCAGCATGACCGAAGGTATCATTTACATACTTGAAGTTATCAAGGTCAAGGAAGGCCAGAGAGGGTTTTAATTTATGCCGTTTTGCCTTAACCAGCGTCTGATTCAAGCGGTCTTCAGCCAGGCTGCGATTTGGCAGGCCAGTTAACGCATCATAACTGGCCTGCTTTTGTAGTTTATCTTCTGCAAGCAACCTTTCTTCAATTTCTTTTGTTAGTTTCTCGTTGGTCAGCTTTAACTCGGATGTTCTATGTTTAATCTGTTTTTCCAGGCTGATCTGAGCTGAACGTAAAAATTCTGCTGCCTGTTTTTGCATCAGCTGGTTGCTGAGACGGGCCCACAGCACATCGAAATCGACCGGCTTGGTAACGTAATCGTTTGCTCCAAAGTCAAGCGCCCTTACTATTTCCCTTGAGTCTCCCTGTGAAGTCACAATAACAATGGGTAGTTGCAGCTTGGTATATAAATTACGCAGCGACTTCAGCACAGACATTCCATCCATGCCCGGCATAACAATATCCAGCAAGACAAGATCAGGCACAGAATTTTTAACCGATTCCAGTGCTTCATAGCCGTCACTGGCTTCCGTTACCTGGATATTGCCTATCTCAAGAATTTCTCTTATTGCACAGCGAAAGACCTTACTGTCGTCAACAATTAGTACGTTTAATATTTTCCCAGAAGAAATAATTTCCTGAATTTCTGGTTCGTAGTTCATATCAAGCATCCCTGGAAGATCACGCTTTGTTTACGTTTAGAAATAACATCTTTAACATTCAGCTGTAGCATTGTTTTAGTGCGAGACCACATTTTGAAATACTTTTTTCGTATTGACGACTGGTGTACCTTCGCCAAAATTGATCAGTAAGCCCATAATGTGGCCATTATTTTCCACATCAAACATAATTCGTTTTTTATAGTGATTAATGATTGAATCTTCTACAAGACACTCAATAACTAAAACACTGTTCACAATGATAATTTCTCTGCGTATTTCATCATTATTAAACAGGCTTAATTTTGATGCTTTAGATTCCAGGCAAAAACCCTTTCTTGCCAGGCTGTTTAATAATTTTAATTGATATAATGATTTCGGCAGACCGGGCATCATATTTTTATAAACCTGATCAGCTGAATTGATGACGCTGGTACATAACTCATTCAAATCTTCCGTGTTATCGGTATAGTGATAACTTTCTGCGTAGTTTCTTTCGGCAATGTTTTCATTAACCAGACTTTTCATGTTATATCCTGAGTCGTTATTGTAGTTTTTTCTTTTAGATAGCCGGTGTTACCTGAACAAGTGAAGTTTAAAATCGACTATCGACCTGTTAAAAAGTAACTTTAGCCAATGACAAATAACTGCCACTGATTACCTTGAAGCAACATTCATGCCAGCAACTAGCTAATTCAGGGCGCAATTGAAAAACTCGATCTCAGGAAGGCAATGAAAACAATTCAAGTTATTGAATATATTAAATTAAATACGAATAAAGCCAAGTAAAACGGAATGCAGAAATGAATCAATAGCAGGAAGCTATTAACAGAATATAATGCTGTGACAAAAAACCGCTTTATTAAATTTTAACTAGATTTAGCCAGAAAAAGGCAGCTAAATAGTTATTTATGAATGCTCGGAGGACTGGCTGAGGACATCTTTTAATGCCTTTTCAACGTCCAGGTAACTACTGAACACCTGGTCAACCAGTGAGTTGATAATCGCGCCCTGCTCGCAGCTAAGCTCAACTTCCTTGCACAGTGCTGAAAATTTTCTTGCCCCGACATTGATACTGGACGATTTCAATGCATGTGAGATTTCCCTGATGGTATCTATATCAGCATTTTGTGACGCAAGCTTCAAATCAGACAAAAGCCTTGAAGACTGATCAAGGTATATAGTGAGCAGTTTGTCAGCCAGGCTCAAGTTACCTTTTTTCTGTCTCGTTTTAAGTTGATTGATCACCGAATAATCCAGTACCTCGAAATCAACCTGGGGGACATCCATCAACTCATCCAGATCGGCAACATCAGCTGCATCAGTCTGCTCTGGCAACCACTTACTCAGCATCATTTGCAAAGTTTTCATACTAAAGGGTTTACTCAAAAAGTCGTCCATACCACTATCAAAGCATCGATCTTTAGCTCCTGTTATGGCATGCGCGGTGAGTGCAATAATCGGCCTTGATGACCGCTTTTCCTGTTCATCCTGCTGGCGAATTATTTCAGTGGCAGAAAAACCGTTCATTACCGGCATTTCACAATCCATTAATATGAGTGCATGTTTCTCGATATCAAAAGCATCAATTGCCTGCTGACCATTATGAACAACGTCAACATCGTAACCCAGCTCTTCAAGCATATCGATTGCCACTTCACAATTAACGACATTATCTTCAACCAGCAGTATTTTTTTCTGTTTCACAGATTGAACACACACTTCTGTTTCTCCATTCATATCGGACTCAAGATTACCGGCTTATTATCAGGAAAAACATTCCCGGAAAACAAAAAAACAACTCAATACTAATCCATGTACAACACTTCGCTATGATATAACTGCATTGATATAACTGCATTAAAACTGGCTCACTAGCGTTACCCTTCCCCAGGGTATCTGGATAACTGACGGCAAACTGTAACACATTGATTTATTATTTTAACGTTATTTAATAGATTAATAAGCAATTTGTTTTTCATACACTTCAGTAATAATATTGAGCAAACCCTTACCCGGTATAAGCCATACAAATTGAACAGTGTTATCGCTACAGCACACAGCATTATTGCTTGCTATTTCAAAGCAGTCATAAGCATTAAAGAATTGCCTGTTTCCGCCGACATTTATTCTGTCATGTCAATTTACTGTACACGTAGATTGACCTTTTAGATTGACCTTTAATCAACTCAGCAAGCCGCTAGTGACCCGTAAAGCTGGTGCTGAGTCTATAGCAGGACACAAAATGCAGCATTTGCCCACATATATTCAAGACATACCAATTGCTATCTCTGATGTAGTCGAGAGTTCAGAACAACCGATAATAACTGATAAGCTGAATCATGAAAAATTAAACCAGGTAACCGGCAAAGAGTCTCTACGGCAGAAAATAACTGAAGAAGTAAAACAGTCAAAACAGGCTAATAAAAAATTCACTATTTTATTTCTAAACTTCGACCGCTACCGGGACAGCATCTGCCGCTTTAATGGCAGCACGGAACATAAGAACAGTGATGAAGCAGTAAATATCATAGCCAGGCGGTTGCAGCAGTGCAGCAGAGATTGTGACCTTATCTGCCGCTGTGACAACAATGAGTTCATCTTTCTGTTACCCGAGATTTGCAATGAAAATGAAATAAATACTATTGTCCAGATGATATACCACCATCTGCGTGAACCGCTATTTATACAAAATAGAAAACAGCCTGAAGTCACCAGCAGTATCGGCATTAGTGTCTATCCCGATAATGGCAATAATACAAATATTCTGCTGCAAAATGCCTGCCTGGCAATGCACCAGGCAAAAAAAGATGGTGGCAATACACATTGCTATTATACCGGGGACTAAGCCGATAACAGAATTTCACTGATAACCTCATAAAAACCGGTACTTACAGTTAGTACGCATATGCAGGAGAGGAAAAATCGCAGGACTGCATCTTAATGAACCTTATCAAGGTATTGCTTAAAAACGGAAGTTAGCGATAGCTGCAACAGAAAAACCCCTGATTCTGCAGCAATACAACCGCCAGAGCAGAATACCTTATAATACCTGCTTTACATTTGAGTATCAGCGGATTCTGTGTAGAATTGAGCAGGTAGCCTCAAACACCATTTACCGTGTATACACTCTATTCATTCTGAAGGAATTAACGTGCAGCAACAATTCACTTCCGCAAGAAAGCCTAACATTCTAATCATTGATGACGATGCCACCATACGTCTATTGATGAGAGATACACTTACCGATGAAGCTTACACCATCAACGAAGTTGATAATGGTATAGAAGCACTTGATAGCATCGAACAACATCAGCCTGATCTAATATTACTGGATGTAAACATGCCTGGCATAAATGGATTTGATGTCTGCAAAAAAGTCAGAGAGTTATATGGAGATACTGATATCTCCATTGTCATGGTAACCGGGCTTGACGATTCTGCTTCGATTGAAAAAGCATTCAGCCTGGGCGCTACCGACTTCATTAACAAACCAATAAACTGGGATACCTTCCCCTATCGTATTCAGTACCTGATTAAAGCACGCAATGCAATCATAGAAACAAAGCACAAGAAGAAACATCTTCAACATATTGAAAATGTGTCCCGTATTATTACCCAAAATAAAACCTATAACGTCATAATGCGTGAAACACTAACCGCAGTTGTTAACATCTTTTCTGCAGACCGTGCCTTCATTATAAAACCAGAAGTAACTGCTAACGATTTCCTGGTTATTGATTCTGAAGTGACTACAGAAGGCACACAACGTATAAAGGACACGCCTGACACAATAACTAACACATTAGGCAGCCACCTGTTCCAACGTGCCGAGCATTCTGAATACCCGATACTAACTCACTATATAGCTAACAACCCGGCGCCTTCATACGACCCGGAGTTAAAACAGCAAATGATCAAATCTCTACATCTGCAGGGAAACCAGATCTGGTATCTTGTTATACAGCAGCGAGGCAGAGCCCTGAACTGGTCATTTCTCGATGAAGAGACTTTCTACAAAATTTGTTTGCGCCTGACAGGCATCTTATCGCGCTACCTGTTAACAGAAAAACTGCACCAGAGTGAGCGACTGCTAAAACAGGCCCAGGAAATTGGTCACCTTGGCAACTGGAACTGGAACATTAAAACCAATGTTCTCACCTGGTCTGAAGAAATTTACAAAATTTATGGTCACAATGCAGAACGCTGGAAACCGGACTGTGATAAATTTTATGAAGTGAAATTTGAAGAAGATAAACAACGCCAGAAACTTTTCAAAAGCATACTTGATAATACCTGCAAATCGTACCAGATAGACCATCGCATTGTCACATCGTCTCATAATACATGCTGGGTACGTGAACAATGTGTCGGTAAATATAATGACATCGGACAATTAGTCGAACTCAATGGCATTGTGCAGGACATAACCGATTCCCATATTAAAAAGGAACAGGAAGTTCACAATAATAAAATGGATGCTATCGGGCAACTTACCAGTGGCGTTGCCCATGACTTTGGCAATCTAATGACTGTCGCTAAAGGTAACCTGGATCTGCTAAAAGAATCCATTCTGGATAATCGCCAGTTTAGTAATGACGACTTTGAACTCATTGAAGATGCGCACTCAGCTGTTCAAGATGGTGTAGAACTAACAAAACAGCTACTTGCATTCTCTCGCAAAAGATCTATTGCACCCATTCCGGTTAATATTGAAAAAACCGTAACCAAGTTTAAAAAGTTGTTAAAAAACACAGTTGGCGAAAATATAAAGCTATCAATTAATATACAACATGATCTTGCCTGCATCCTGGTTGACCCTGCACAATTTGAAAGCGCACTGCTTAACATCGTTATCAACGCAAGAAATGCCATGACTAATGGCGGCAATCTTGTCATTAATGCAGAAGTCATGGCGACCAAACGCTCGAATGAAATCATTCGCAATGCTGACAATGTCCTTGGCAGTCAATGCATATGTATCTACATCAAAGATGATGGTGTTGGTATGAACAGCAGCGTACTGGAACATGCTATCGAACCTTTTTATACTACCAGCAAAACTTCCGGAACCGGCCTCGGCCTGAGTATGGTTTATGGTTTTATCAAGCAGTCTGGTGGTGAATTATTAATACACAGTAAAGAAAATAAAGGCACAACAATATACTTGCAGTTCCCGGTATACGAGGATCTTGTAGTAGAAGAGGAAGCAGAAGCGAAAGCCACTGCTCTTCCCGATATGGAAGCTACGATACTTATTGTCGAAGACCAGCCTACGGTTCGCCAGTTCGCCGTTCGTTGCCTTGATATTCCCGGCATCAAAGTTTTGCAGGCCGAAGATGCGGCCAACGCCAGGAAATTATTAAACTCAAATAAAAATATTGATCTTCTGTTCACCGATGTATTAATGCCCGGCGACATGAATGGCCACGAGCTTGCAGGCTGGGCCAGTGAAAAATACCCTGAATTAAAAATTCTTCTAACTACTGCCATGGAAAACAAACCCAGCAGTAAACAGCCGGTCAGAAATCATAGCTTTCAAATGCTTGCAAAACCCTACAATAAATTCGAGCTCACCGAAAGCATTAGCAAATCGCTGAAACAGGACAGATTATAATAAAGCATTATAGTAAGCGCTTACGCAGACCACTTTTTACCAGTTTCATTTTTAAAGTCCACTTGTTGCATTCTGCATTCCATTCATATCACATTACATATCTTTACAATAAACAGGTTTTATCATCGCCATTTTTTTGTCATTCAAGCTATTATTAATTTCAGAAAGCCGTCACATAGAAAATCATTAGCAATCTCAACAATTGAATTATTGATTAAGTTATGTAAAGAAATGTAAATGTAAAAAAATTGCCAGTTAGCTGTATTTAAAAGTGATCACACTCGAGGTTATTACCGTGAACGAAACTGACAAAATTAACAAACACAAATCTGTCACAAAACATAACAAAACACACAATTTGATTGGCAACACCCAGTCAATGAAAAAAGTACAACAGGAAATTGCCCAGGTAGCGAATACCAGTGCCAACGTATTAATTCTTGGCGAATCGGGTACCGGCAAAGAGGTTGTAGCCAGAAGCATCCACAATATTTCAGATCGCCAGCATAAAAATTTCGTTCCGGTTAACTGTGGTGCCATTCCCCCTGACCTGCTTGAATCAGAACTCTTTGGCCATGAGAAAGGCGCTTTTACCGGCGCTATTACCTCACGTGCAGGGCGATTTACAATGGCAGAAGGCGGCACCCTGTTTCTTGATGAAATAGGTGAAATGACCATGGCCATGCAGGTCAAACTGCTGCGGGTACTTGAAGAACGCGTTTTTGAACGCGTCGGCGGTAATGAGACCATAGAGGCTAATGTAAGAATTATTGCCGCAACCAATCGTAAGCTCGAAGAAATGGTGCAACAGGGGGAATTTCGTGAAGACCTGTATTTCAGGCTGGATGTATTCCCTATAAAGTTGCCGGCATTACAGCACAGAATTAAAGATCTACCCTTACTGGTGAAAGAACTTAGCTCAAGACTTGAAAAGTCAAATGGCAACACGGTACGATTTACCCAAAACGCTATTATCACCATGTCTAAATATGAGTGGCCGGGTAATGTTCGCGAACTTGCCAACCTGATTGAAAGAATGTCTATTAAACACCCGCACGGTGTTGTCGAAGAATATGATTTGCCAGGCAGGATAAAAGTTAATGCCTCAGATGAAAACAAAGGCCTTGAATTAAAGGACCTTGCCGAAACCGGCAGTCAGCACCAGCAGGCACCACTGGTTGTTATGGATACTGCTCAGGTTAATTTTCCAGCAGAGGATTTTGACCTTAAGTCTTATATATCGAATCTTGAGGTAAAAATTATTCAGAACGCACTGGATAGTACCGGTGGCGTTATAGCTCATGCAGCGAAATCACTGGGGCTAAGACGTACGACACTTGCAGAAAAAATGCGCAAATACCATATTGAACGGGATGCTGACCACTCAAATTTTAGTGTGTGTTAAAACCGATAAATCATTCACAGGTTTTAACAGGATCAAAAAACTACAATACGAGTGTTACCGCCAGGATTTTATAATTAGCAGTGAATACTAATTCTCCTGTTTTGCAACTTTGTCTGCAGACTCTGCAAAGGGCTGTATGTCAGTTTTCACGCCTTGCATGTTGTCAGTAGCATTACCCTGTTTACTACTTTTCTCTGAATTAGAATAATCCATCATTATTTCTACGCGCCTGTTTTTAGAACGCCCTTCCCAGGTATCATTGGTATCAACGGGTCGAGTTTCAGCATAAGCAACAACCTTATAATTTTTATCTTTCAACAAGGCATTTGAAGACAGTTCGTGCAGAACACTTACCGCACGAGATGAAGACAGCTCCCAGTTAGACCTGAAACGATAGGTATTGATTGGTATGTTATCCGTATGGCCCGAAACCAGAATAATGCCATTAAAGTTTTCAAACACCTCACTGATTTTTCCAACAATAATCTCGAAAGGTTTAATGATTTCAGCACTGCCCGAAGGAAATGAGCCTTTTTCCCGGACGCGAAGAATAATTCGTTTCTCGGTCACTTCAAGGTCAACAATGCCCTTGTTGATTTCCTCTTCCAGCGCTTCACGCACCTTCTTACTATCATGCTGAATGCGGTCCATTTGCGCGATTTCTTCTTCACTAAGCGCCGCATTAGCTTCAAGTGCATCAAGTAACATATCCTCGTCTGTTTTAAGCTCCATGCTCGAATCAGTATAAGACGGCCTTGATTTACTTTCATTCGTCGTCATCTGGCGTACTTCATTAATCGCGGTTGGTTCAGGCTTACCCGGGCTAAATTCCCTGGCGATAATATTGATACCCCTGGGGGTTTCTTTTGCCTTAATTTCACGTTGCACACCAAAGGCATCTTTTAACGAACCAGCCAGTTCCTTGTAGACGTTTTTATCCATCTCCGAGAAGGAAAATAAAAGTACAAAGAATGCCAGTAACAATGACATCAGGTCTGCGAAGGTCATTACCCATGCGGGTATGCCCGTGGGGCACTTATGTTGAGCTTCCACGGCACCACTCACAGTATGTTGTATTCGTTAAGTTCATTTCCATTATCCAGGTCAGATATATAGGCTGCCTACTAGGCTGCTTTTTCTTTTGCGTCTTTCTTATTGACTGGCAGGTAGATATTCAGCAAGCCTTCAATCATGCGAGGATTCAAACCTTCCTGGATAGCACTGATGCTTTCAAGAATCATGGATTTAGTGAGGCGTTCTTCATTACTGCGAAGTTCCAGCTTAGCGGCGATCGGCAGCGCAAAAACATTGGCGATCACCGCACCGTATAATGTTGTTAACAAGGCAACCGCCATTGCCGGACCAATTGATTTAGGATCACTCATATTGGACATCATCTGCACCAGCCCGATCAGGGTACCTATCATTCCCATCGCGGGCGCGACATCGCCCATGGCCTTAAATATATTCAGACCGGATTCATTACGTTCAATTGACAGGCTGATTTCCTTGGAAAGAATCTTATGGACCAGCTCCGGCGGGTTACCATCGACCACCATGGCAATGCCCTTGGCGAGAAACTCGTTTTTAACTTCAACATTTTCCAGTCCGAGCAAGCCTTCCTTACGGGCCACATTAGCCAGTTCCATACTTTGCTCGATAATTTCACTGGGCTGCTGAGTCTTATGAACAAAGGCTTTTAGCGCAATACCAAAGGCACCAAGCATACTGACCAGTGAAAACTTCATCAAAACCACTGCTAGCGTACCCGCTACTACAATCATGACACTGGGGGCGTTGACGAACATTCCCATTTCGCCGCCCATCAAGATCGCTGCTACGATACAGCCTATAGCACTGACAACGCCTATAAGAGTCGCTAAATCCACTGTTTACACCTCTTCTATACAACTTTCTAACAATTAATCCGGTATCATTGATATCAAACAAACATTCTTAAGATTCAATGTCTTAACCTTATTAATCGGTCAATGCGGGATTTTCTTTAGTCATTATGCGGTTGCTGCTGATAAATAAGGCGACCAATTTAGATAGGTTCCAAAAGCTTAGAAAACCCCACAAAAATAATGTAAACTTTTGTAAATATGGCTATTAATTTCTGTACATCAACGTAAATTAGAGATAAGCAATTTTTTTAAGAATCCAACTAACAACCTGGAATGACCCTAATGGCAAGCCATGATGCGAAACAAAAATCAGAATTTGGTTCTCAGTCTTCTTCTCAAGAGAAAATGGCATACATGAATAATCCTAAAATACTGTTTGTTGATGATGACCAGCGATTATGCCGCCTGGTTAAACGCTACATAGAAAATAACGATTATGATATTGTCTACGCTCATAATGCCGACGATGCACACAAAATGCTGGAAGACAATGACATTGACCTGGCCCTGCTCGATATTATGCTGCCAGACAGAGACGGTCTTGCCCTGGCGCAGGAAATTCGCAACCTGTCCAATATTCCAATTATTTTTCTTTCCGCCAAAACGGATATTGACGATAAGGTAACCGGACTTGAAGCTGGTGCTGACGACTACATAACCAAGCCTTTCGAAGAAAAAGAGCTTATTGCCCGCATTCAGTCGGTATTAAGACGCAGCCAGGCTAAAAACACAAAACAATCGGATAAGACACACGCAAACTTTGCCGGCTGGAGTCTTAACCTGATCAATCAGCAGCTATTTTCACCTGAAGGTAATAATGTTGAGATCACCAGTACTGAGTACCGCTTACTGTCAACATTGATCAGCCGTCCCAACGTCACCATTCATCGTGAAGAAATTCTAAATATACTGTCTGGACGTGAATGGTCACCGCTTGATCGTTCCGCTGACATGGCGATTTCCAAATTACGTAAAAAACTGGCAAACAGCTCACACGAAAGAGAAATAATTCGTACGATTCGAAACAAAGGCTACCAGCTGACAGCCGAAGTCGAGTTTGTCGACTCGCATTAAATTGTTCAGGCCTGGCATATTTCCAGGCTTTCACCAGTTCGTTTTGTTGAAATAACCCGCTGTACTACCTTATCTTTCCAGATAAAACCGGAAGCTTTAGACACGCTATAACGAGATTCGTAGACTTCTATGCTGTCACAGGCACCGTCAATTCCCGCTGTAAGTTTTGCCTGCTGTAATACCTGCACAAATTCATCGTCTGTTTCAGAGCTTAGCGAAGAAAGCACCGCATTGCCGTAATTATTATCCATGGTAAACGTCCACAGATACTCAACGATTAACTTGATATCACTGGCAGTTACTGTGCCCAGTGTTATTCTGCCTTTATAATTATCGTCAACACCGTTACGGTCCAGCACACTGGCTTTCAGTACGCGGTTCAGGTAAATAACCTGGGGTGAGTTGGGGTCTACCCTTGTGAACTGGTGGTATAAACTGGTTTCGCTGTTATCAACCAGCTGTTTATATGTCGCCTGGTAACCGGCAGATTGTTCCGACCATGCCATCGATTCCGAAAAGTCATCACTGGCCAGCTCATATACCGGCTGACCGGCTCTATCAACAAGAGGTAATATATCCGTATTTTTAACATGACTGGTGACATAATAAGCATCACCCGGATTGGCTTCTGTGTAAAAACCCGCTGGTATGCGCTCATCAAAATAAACCGCCTGGGCGATCGCCAGGTCGACTGTTGCGTCGCTATTACCTTTAACCGCACTACCGTCAGCTGCGCTGGCTTCACCTGCACCGCTGCTGCATGCCGTAATGTTGAGAATAAATAAACCCAGTGTCAGGAATTGTATGAATTGCAAAACTACAGGTTGATTTATACATTTAGTTTTGCTCCGCATAGAAATTGCCTCGTATTGAGCTATGTGCTTCAAGCTATCGGCGGCTTAGTTAAAAGCTTTAGTAAAAACCATGACCGTTCGTCGGCAAGTATTGTCGACAACCATTGACGGCAGACAATCGGTTTATTTATAAAACAAATTAAGCAGTAAAAATGAACTGCCGATAAACAGGCCAAAGCCAGTAAAAAACAGCCGGTAGAGATGCTCATAATCAGCCAGCTTGCTGCTACTCTGCTGAATACAGCTATTAACAGCACAAGCGGCTTGGGAGTTATCTCGTTTTGACGAATAGCTAATATTCAATGGCTTACTCCTGTTGTTACAGAAAACTGTTATTACCGAATACAATTTCAGAAAACACTTTAATGATGTGCTGCTATATATTTTCGGTAAGCAGTTACCAATCTTTAGCAAATACGAAAATTTGGACATCGCTATTGAATAAAGCGAATTAAAAAGAGGCGGCTAAATACCCCTCATACCTCCCCCCCGGTCAGTACTCAGAATTTAGATAGCCACCAAACTACAAGTTGAGGATGTTACACAATGGAAAAACATCACATACGCCACAACTTAATGCGACAATATGGATATTCGGCAGTTAAAGAGATTTCTTTAGCGAATTTTACGATTTTGATAAATAGTCAGTAGTATCATGAGATATCTGAGCATTTACTGAATGTAACTATTGAACCCTGGCTAACACGGGTCGATAAACGCAGAATATTTTCGCAGCACATAATGCTACGATGCAACTACTACGCACATCTTGAATATATATTACTGTTGAAAATTAAGCAGACTACTCGTCCGTAGCCTCCTCGTCTACCCACTCCGTCATACGTGCACGTAAACGAACTAAGGCCTGGCTATGTATCTGGCAAACCCTGCCTTCTGTAATACCAAGAATCTCACCGATTTCACGCAGGTTAAATTCTTCATCGTAATATAAAGAAACGACTAGTTTTTCACGTTCGGGCAAAGTTGGAAATTTTATCTGCCAGGCCGCATTTGAAATCGTCTTCCTGTACTGTGCTGTATGGGCCATCAAAATCGCCCATTTTATATTCATCGTGGCTGCCACCGGCGAGCGCTATATCTTCATAGCTTAATAACTGGCAACCTGCGGCATCTTTAACCATGCTGTAATACTCATCCATGCTAATGCCCAGCAGTTCGGCCACTTCACTGTCTTTTGCATCACGTCCGTGTTCTTTTTCAACAGACCTCATTGCCTCGGATATTTCGCGGGATTTTTTATAGACTGAACGCGGGGTCCAGTCGCATCGGCGTACCTCATCGATCATTGCACCCTGAATTCGTATTCTCGAATAGGTTTCAAAACTTGCCCCCTTGGACATATCGTAACCTTTAATGGCTTCGAACAGGCCAATCATGCCAGCTTGAATCATATCCTCCAGCTGCACGTTAGACGGCAGTCGGGAAATCATGTGGTAAGCAATACGTTTAACAAAAGGCGCATATTCCGACATCAACGCATCGTAATCTGGTTGAACGTCATCAATTGCACCGACATCGGCGTAACTGGACAGCATAGTCATTTGCATAACTCCTGTTGTGTCATATCGGCCTGTATCATGCGTTCAACAAAAAACTTGAGTTCCCCCGTTGATTGCGCGCTATCATCGGCCCACTTGTAAATTTTTCTACTAATTCGTTTAAATGCCAGTGCAGAAGGACTGCGCGGAAAAGCATCAACAACCGCACGCTGGTGCTGCACTGCCTTGCGTAATTTTTCATCGTAAGGCACACTGCCGGCAAAGGTTAAGATCACATCAAGGAAGCGGTCTGTGGCTTTTGATAATTTGACAAACAGATCCTGTCCTTCATGCGCGCCATGTGACATGTTAGCCAGTATGTGAAAACGATTGATATTGTGCTGCTTGCTCATTACCTTGATAAAGGCATAAGCATCGGTAATAGATGCCGGCTCATCATGAACAACAACCATGACATCCTGCGAAGCCCGGCAGAAATTAATCACCGTATCGGAAATTCCAGCACCGGTATCGACAATTAAGGCATCAACCGCATTACCCAGCTCACTAAATGCATTGATCAGCCCGACCTGCTCAGCCTCTGTCAGGTTAGCCATTTTATGAATACCCGATGAAGCTGGAATTATTTTGATGCCGGAAGGACCTTCGACCATAATTTCTTCCAGTGTACGTTCACCGCTAATAACATGTGACAGGTCGTACTCCGTATTCAAGCCCAGTAATACATCGACATTTGCCATGCCCAGATCGGCATCCAGCAAAATAACTTCCTTACCCTGCATCGCCATTGATAAGGCCAGGTTGATTGAAACGTTTGTCTTGCCAACGCCGCCTTTACCACTGCTGATGGCAATGATTTTTAGCGGCCTGGGGCTAACAATTCTACGTAAATTATTCGCCTGATCGTTAAGCTCATTAGTGCCAGAAAGCATTGCTGTGTTAGATAATTGCATTATTAACCATCCCTCCGAATGTATAAGCCAACTCCTCATCAGAGAGTGATCTCTTTGAATTTTTCATTAATTTAACGGCTTCCTTAACCAGTAGCTTGCCACGCGCCTGGTGAATATCATCAGGCACCTTCTGGCCATTGCAGACAAAATGCAGGGGTAAATCATGTTGAATCAACACTGAAATTATTTCGCCAAGGCTGGCAGCTTCATCAATTTTTGTAACCACGCAACCTTTTAAATTGGCTTTACTGAATGCCTGTACAACTTCATCCTGTAAATTCATCTGTCCTGTTGCCGATAACACCAGGTAGTTTTTAATATCCATGCCGGTAACATTTAGTGTTGTTAACTGCTCGGATAAACGAATATCTTTCTGGCAAATTCCAGCACTGTCTATTAATGTTAAGCGGCGTTCGCTGGCGTTTGTATTTGCCTGCGTTTCCTGCAAAATCTGCTTCAGTTCATCAGCATCAGATGCCACGTGTACCGGTACACCTAAAATTCTTCCATAGGTACGTAACTGTTCATGTGCACCGATACGGTAATTATCCGTAGTGATTAAGGTTATACCGCGGCGACCATGTTTTAATGCAAAACGTGCTGCCAGTTTGGCTATGGTTGTTGTTTTGCCGACACCAGTCGGCCCTATCAATGAAACCACACCGCCATTACTTAATATGTCTTCATCATTAACCGGTACCAGCTTGGCCAGTAACTGTAACGACTCAAGCCAGCTATGCTTGTTCAGGCCCTGATCAGCTGTTCTTTTGGCAATGCTCTGGCTTAGTTTTGAACTTAGCCCCAAAGTCATCAGCTGTTTTAACAGGCTGGCATACAGTGGTTGTACACGACCGGTTTCACCCCAGGCAAACTGCATCAGTGGTGCTTCCATAATATTCTTCAGGCCTTTTAGTTCTTGCTGTATTTTCTTTAAAGCATTAGAACCCTGATCTGCGTCAGACGCTTTATTCATGCTGGAGAGCAAACTGTCTGAAAATTGCATATCGTGATCAGATACAGTCGTTGCCTGTGACGTAGAAGCTGTTCTACCCATGTTCGAGGTTTGATCCGTGTCTGATAATGTTTTTGGATTTCCCAGCGAGGAATTAACCATGGCATCTTCATAATCCATCGCAGCGATAATTTCTACACCACCCTCAACCCGGCGGTTAGACAAAATTACTGCGTCAGGACCCTGATCTTCTCGTAATTCTCGTAATGCCTGACGCGAATCAGTTGCAAAGTATCGTTTCATTTTCATGATTTGCACCTACTTATAATTTGTCGATAGTCGTTCATCATTCACTCTCTTAAGCAGCATCTGCTCTTTGTCCGCCGACAGCTGCGACAATTTTGATGTTCTTGCTGTCTGGAACTTCGTTATAGGCCAGAACATGAAGATTCGGCGCCAAACTTCTTAATAATCGTGCCAGCGTCGATCTGATCGTTGGCGACACCAGTAGTACTGCTGCCTTATTATCAAGTTCCTGTTGTTGTACACAGGTGTTTAGCTCTTTTATCATCTGTTCCGCCAGTCCAGGTTCTATACCAAGCCCCATTTCAGGAGAGCTCTGTACTGACTGTTGCAATATCTGTTCCAACTCTGGATTTAATGTGATAACAGCCATTTCCTGCTCTAAGCCATTGATATGCTGGTAAATTTGTCTAGACAAAGCGCCTCGAACTGAGGCCGTAAGAACGTCAGAGTTTTGGCTTTCATGGGCATGCTCCGCCAAAGTCTCGGCGATTGTGCGCATATCACGGATGGGAATGCCTTCAGCCAGGATGTTCTGCAGCACTTTGACAACAGTACCGATTGGAATAAGTTTCGGCACCAGGTCTTCCACCAGCGTTGGTGAAGACTTGGCCAGCATATCCAGCAGATGCTGTACTTCTTCATGCCCCAGTAATTCATGAGCATGGTTCTGTAATAGATGGCTCATATGGGTTGCCACAACGGTACTGCTATCGACCACGGTGTAACCCAGTGTCTGTGCTTCGTCACGCATGTTTGCATCGATCCACACCGCTTCCAGGCCAAAGGTAGGATCCTTGGTTTTGATGCCGTTCAACTCACCGAAAATCTGTCCCGGATTAATCGCAAGCTCTTTCTCTGGATAAACCTCACCTTCACCCACCGGTACACCCATTAATATAATGCGATAGGAATTCGGCGTCAGGTCGAGATTGTCACGGATATGCACAGCCTGGATAAGAAAGCCCAGTTCCTGTGACAGTTTCTTACGTACACCCTTGATGCGCGACATCATCTGTCCACCCTGGTTTTTATCAACCATCGGAATCAGGCGATAACCCACTTCAAGACCAATAACATCAACCATTGGCACATCGTCCCAGCTTAAATCCTTAAACTGCGGTTTCAATTCTTCTTCATTAGTAATTTCTTCAACCGGTGCTTGAAGTTTCAGGTCATTAGTGTATTTGATGTAATAAGCGATACCGCCAAATATCAATCCAAGTGTTATAAACACAAGGTTTGGCATACCAGGAATCAAACCCAGTGAACCTAAAATAGAGGCAGTAATAACCACCGGTTTAGGTTTACTGAACAACTGGCCGATGACCTGATCGCCCATGTCTTTAGCAGCCGATGCACGGGTAACCGCAATTGCTGCCGCGGTAGACAGGATTAATGACGGAATTTGCGCAACCAGACCATCACCGATGGTTAATAGTGTGTAATGGTGCGACGCTGTTGAAAAGTCCAGGTCATGCTGAATAATGCCGATGCCAAGACCAAAAATGATATTGATAAACAGAATCATTATGCCGGCAACCGCATCACCGCGGATAAACTTGCTGGCACCATCCATTGAACCGTAGAAATCTGCTTCACCGCTTATTTCCTTACGTCTATCCCTGGCTTCATCCTGGGTAATCAAACCCGAGTTTAAATCAGCATCAACCGCCATTTGTTTGCCTGGCATCGCATCCAGTGTGAACCTGGCGTTAACTTCAGAAATACGTCCCGCACCCTTGGTTACCACGACAAAGTTAATGATGGTGAGCACGGCAAACACTACCAGGCCAACGGCATAATTACCGCCAACGACAAATTCACCAAATGACTGAATGACGTTACCTGCTGCACTGGTACCGGTATGCCCTTCTAGCAGTACAACACGGGTTGATGCCACGTTTAACGACAGGCGCAGCAAGGTTGCAGCAAGCAATATGGTCGGGAACACATCAAAATCAAGCGGCCGTGTTGTGTATATAACAACAAGCAATACCACCAGTGACAGCGCGATATTAAAGGTGAAGAACATATCCAGCATGATTGGCGGTAATGGCAAAACCATCATTGCCAGCATGGCCACCAGTAGAAACGGTATACCGAGTCCGCTTAAAGTCAGGTTTGGACGTCCACTTAATACTGCACTGTAACTCATGGTATACCTCTATTGATTCTCATCAGGTTTTAAAACGTCGCGCAATTCTTCCGGGATCGGCAGATCACCCGGTTTTTCAGGGGGTAAATCACCGTTATAACGGGTGATATTTAACTGGTAGACATATGACAGAATGGTGGCTACTGCGACATATAAGCCACCGGGAATTTCCTGGTCAATTTCAGTACTGGCATACAGGGCACGTGCTAATGGCGGTGCTGAAACGATGGCCACCTCATTCTCACTGGCCACGGTACGAATATGCATAGCAATAATGTCAGCGCCTTTGGCAACAACCACGGGTGCGCCGCTACTCATCTGGTCATACTTGAGCGCAACGGCATAATGCGTCGGGTTGGTGATAACAACATCAGCAGTTGGTACCGCTTCCATCATTCGGCGTTTTGACATTTCCTGCTGCATTGCACGCATACGGCCTTTTACTTCGGGACGGCCATCAGTTTCCTTACTTTCATCTTTAATTTCCTGTTTGGTCATCTTCAGTTGTTTATTGTGCTGCCATAGCTGAAAAGGCGCATCGATGGCTGCGATTATAATCAGCACACTGCTTGATGCCATAAACATCCAGCCGCATAGTTTTGCAAGGTGTGAAAGTGCTACTTGTAATGGCTCTGTACCGAGACCAACCAGCTCATCGATCAGTGACCAGATAATCACGGCTGAAACACTGGCGACAAGAATAAATTTTGCCAGCACCTTAAGCAGTTCAACCAGTCCTCTTAAGGCAAAGATACGGCCGATCCCCTTGATAGGATCAATTTTTTCAAATTTAAAACTGACTGCTTTCATACTGAATGACCAGCCGCCCAGGCCAATAGGTGTGAGCAGAACAACGATGGTAATCAGTACAAATAAAGGTGACACCACCAGTAAACTGTTCAGCATGGTATCGCCCAGTATTTCAGTAATGCCGTTGGCATCTATTAGCTGTGCATTTTTTATCTGCAATCCGTTTCTTAATACTTCACTCAGGTCTGTTAGCATGCCTTCGCCCATGAGCATAAAACCACCGCCAGAAGCCATCAGTAAAGCCATGCTGTTTAATTCTTTCGAGCGCGGAACCTGGCCCTTCTCTCTGGATTCCTTTAATCGTTTCGGCGTCGCCTGTTCGGTACGTTCCTGCCCTGTATCCTGTGACATAAGTTATGCTCGCCTGTGCTACTGGGCGGAAGCCAGGTAAAATTGAACAGCCTCAAAAGCCTGCGCCAGCAAACTCTCAAGGTGACTGGTCAATGTTGGCAATGTCAGAATAATGAATGACAGTCCAACCATAATCATGACCGGAAAACCAACAGCGAATATATTGAGTTGTGGTGCTGCACGTGTGGTAACACCGAACGCAAGGTTAACCAGTAACAGCGCGGCAACTGCAGGTAATGCAATTAAAATGCCACCGGCAAACATGTTCGTTCCCCAGGTAACTATCTGCCACAAACCGTCTCGGGACGGCACCATCATACCTACGGGTAAACTATGGAAACTTTTAGCCAGCACTTCGATAAAAATCAGGTGTCCATTCAGTGCCAGGAATACCAGTGTCACCATGATAAGAAAAGCCTGGCTGATTACCGGAACCTGCATACCATTTTGTGGATCTATCATCGAAGCAAAACCCAGGCCCATCGCCATGGCAATGCTCTGGCCTGCAATAATAAAAGCGGCAAAGACCATTTGCAGGATAAAACCCATGCCCACACCGATAAGTACCTGGTGGATACTTATAATGAATGCTTCTCCACTGATTAATTCAACGACAGGTGGTTCGGGGATAACTGGCGCCAGTACCATAGCAATCAGCATGGCGAACAGTACACGTATACGAACCGGAATACTTCGGGCAGAAAAGATAGGTGCTGCTGCAAACATTGCGCTAATACGCATGAATGGCCACAGTAAAGTAGCCAGCCATGAAGTTAAATCTGCAGCGGCAAAATTCATCACGGCCGTATTAACCTATTAACTCAGGAATACTGGTGATTAACTCAGTACTGAAGTCTGTTAGTAAGCCAAGCATCCAGGGGCCGGCAACCAGCAGCGCAAGCGCCAGCACAATTAGCTTGGGAATAAAGGTTAATGTCATTTCCTGAATTTGTGTTGCGGCCTGGATCATACCAACGAACAAACCAACGGCTAATGCTGATAACAATAACGGAGCTGAAAGCAATGCTATAACCCATAGTGCATCTCGCCCTACATCAAGGACCATTTCTGGTGTCATTTTCTTCTCCCGCGATTGCTATATTTTTGTTTCATCATAATCAACTAAACATAAAAGCTTGAAGCCATTGTTCCCATGACCAGTGACCAGCCATCAATAAGGACAAACAGCATTATTTTAAAAGGCAACGAAATAATCATTGGTGACAGCATCATCATACCCATGGACATGAGCACACTGGCGACCACAATATCGATTACCAGGAATGGAATAAAAATCAAAAAACCGATCTGGAAAGCAGTTTTCAACTCGCTGGTAACAAACGACGGCAGCAGCAGCGAAAAAGGCACTTTTTGCGCCGGATCAAGTTGCCCATGTCCTGCAATATCAGCGAACATAATTAAATCTGCTTCACGCGTCTGGTCCATCATGAAATCATAAAAAGGTGCGGATGCTTTTTCGAAAGCGACTTCTGAACTGATTTCTTCATCAAGGTATGGTTTAACACCCGATGTATAAGCGCTGTTAAATACAGGCGACATAATAAAAAAAGTTAAAAACAGCGATAAACCAAGCAGGATCTGGTTTGATGGTGTCTGGGCAGTACCCAGTGCCTGGCGTAAAATTGACAGTACGATAATAATGCGGGTAAATGACGTGGTCATAATCAGTATTGCCGGCAACAGGCTCAACACTGTCATCAAGGCCAGTATCTGAATCGTTACCGTATAGGTTTCACCACCGTTGTCTGCAGGTGTTACCGTGAATGCAGCTAAACCGGGAGCCGCCCAGGCATTAACAACGGGCAGCAATAACAGGCTAATGGCGATAATAAATCTTGAATTAATCATTGCTATTATCTTTGCCGTATTTGACTGAAGCGCTGTTTTCATTATTTTTTGCGGCACTCATAACGTCTTTCAATTTATCTGAAAAACTCCTGCCGTCAGATGGCGCTGAAGACAGGACATCATCAATCGGATTACTGAGAACATGAAGTGTGTTAATACGGCCGGGTGAAACGCCAACCAGTACCTGCTCCGATCCTACCTGCAATAAAACCACACGTTCTCTCGAGCCCATACTTAAACCACCAATGATTCTAAGCATGCCATTAGTCGATGACTGCAGGTGATTAAAACGTTTGGCAAACCAGGCAAGCGCCAGTATGCACGCCACTACAACAATCAAACCAAGAATCAGCTGAACCAGGTATTGCCCGCTCAATAGGTTCGGCATTGACTGTCTTAACCGCCTTTTCCCCCGCCGCATACAGGCTTACAGGCAGCAAAAGAACAAGCGCAGTAAGTAAAGAATTTATCAGTGTATTTAATTTCATTAAATGTGTTTCTATATGACTATTTATTTAAGTTTTTTCACGCGTTCAGCCGGGCTGATAACATCGGTTAAACGTATGCCAAACTTTTCGTTTATTACGACAACTTCACCGTGTGCTATCAGTGTGCCGTTAATCAATACGTCCATGGGCTCGCCTGCCAGTCTGTCCAGTTCAACCACAGAACCCTGGTTTAACTGTAATAAGTTATTAATGGAAATTTCAGTGCGGCCAATTTCCATTGACAGTGTTACCGGGATATCAAGGATGACATCCAGGTTGGCATCGGTTGTTGCCAGCTGGCCGGTACTGCTATTTAAATCTTTAAATGCGGCACGTTCATACTCTTCGCTGCCTGACACATTTTCACCTGGGATTACTGATTCTTCGCCCGCAGGATCAGGGATTGCTGCTGCAGCCTGATTTTCGTTGTTTTCTGATGGTGTTCCCGATGTTTGCTCACTCATAATTTATCTCTCACTTTAATCGTTTAAATATTCAGGCCTGACAATAGGCGAAACAAACTGAACTGAATTTTTACCGTTTGAATTACCCAAAATGCCTCTAAATATAGGTGTTTTACCCGCACGTACAGTTACAACTTCCGGCATCTTAATAGGAATAATGTCACCCTTATTAAGGTTAAGAACTTCCTCAAGTGTCAGCCGTGTCTCGCACATGGTGCTGCCTATCTCAATCACTGCCTGCTGAATTTCTTCCTGCAATGCATTTGACCAGCGGTGATCCAGGTGAGACTTGTCATTTTGCATACCCGCATCCAGCTTTTCACGTATTGGCTCGATCATTGCGTAAGGCATAACAACATGAAATTCACCGCCACCACCATCAAACTCAACCTTGAAGCGCATTTCAACAACGACTTCTGTCGGACTGACAATGTTGACAAACTGCGGGTTAATTTCTGAATTTATAAACTTGAAGTCGACGTCAATAACCGGCGCCCAGGATTTTTTAAGATCTTCAAACAGAATATTAAGCAGCAACTGAGTGATGCGGTTTTCTGTTGGAGTAAATTCACTAGCGGCTATATGTGTGTGATAACGGCCGTCACCACCAAAATAATTATCAACAGAGGCAAATACAAGATCCTGGTCGATAACAAATAAACTGGTTCCTCTTAGAGGATTCATACTCACCAGGTTTATGCTGGTAGGCATATTCAATCCCCTGGTGTAGTCTGAAAATTTTGTCATTTTGACACCAACAGAGTTGATCTCTATAGGGCGTCGCATCATGTGGAATAAGCTGACACGTAAAAACCGTATGTAGCGCTCATTGATCATATCCAGAGTTGGCATACTGCCGCGGATAATACGGTCCTGGCTTTCAAGATCGTAGGCATGGGCTTTACCGTCTGATGCCATTGCTGAAGGTGAAGTGTCTACAGCGCCGCTATCAACGCCGGTTAACAGCGCATCAATTTCATCTTGAGATAAATTATCATTCATCTTTCAAGATTCCTATTGAATGACAAAAGCAGTGAAATACGCCGCTTCAACTTTAGATTTCATTTTCTGTTCACCAACAATCGATGTCAGTGTGGCATTTATGTCGGCTGTTATATCTTTTAACAGCTGGTTCTTGCCTTCACGTGTATTCATCAGATCATATTTCTGATTATCAAACAGCATTAGCAGGTTACTGCGCACGGCGGGAGAATGTGCCTCGATGTGCTCTATCACCGATTTATCGCGTACCATGATCTCGACTGAAAACTGCATAAAACGAGCGGTTCTTTTATCGCGGAAACTGACAACAAATTTTTCACCAATTGAGTGGTATCTTGGTGGTGCCAGTTTTACCGCTTCACCTTCCTCGCCCTCTTCGCCGTCTACCGCTTCTTCACCATCAACACCGGCTTCAACATTTTCTGCGCTGGACGAATCCATATCTTTCAAGAAGAACAGGCCGGCACTGACCAGTACGGCACTAACAACCAGTGCTATCAAAACTGCAACAATGACAATCTTCATCGGTGAGGAACCCTTCTTGCTTTCCTCCACTTCCTCGCTTTTTTCTTCTTTCGCCATGATTTCGCTTCTCTTATAAATTACTTCATTTGTTTTACGTTTATAAAAGCAAAAGCCGTGCCAAATACACGAACAATATTATCCGTAACAAATTCATATACTTACAGGGGCTAATTTTACGGCGATGTTATTTTGACAAGGTACAACGGGGAAACGACAGAATTCTGTCTGTCAGGCGAGGTATTCGTTTTTTTGACGCTTAAACAAAAACAGCACGATAAGCCTGTTGCATATCATGCTGTTTGATCGTTGAAATTGTGTTCAATGCTGGCAGCAACTATATATAGTAATCAACCATACTGTCTGCTACCTGCCTTTGTGCACCCGCAATTACATCATCAGTATGCGCAGCTAAATCCGCCTGTTCACTATTCGCACTGAAAAACCGGCTGTTTTCGGATGCAAGATTCTGTTCACGCTGCTCGGCAAACGAGTGTTGAGAGATATCGGTATCAGACAGATTCATGCCGTTTTGTTCAAGCATTTCACGCAATTTTGGCAAGGCAGCTTCCATTGCTTCCCTGACAACCGCATGTCGGCTCGACATGGCCACATTAATCTGGTCATCACTCATATCTATGCGCACCTCAATAGGACCAAGATGGCCAGGATTCAAACGAATTTCAGCACTTCGAATATTCTGATTTGCCATCCAGACGATCTGTTTGGACATACCCTGGGCCCACGCTGGACGGCCGAACGGCTGACTTATTTCTGCCTGTAGTGTCGTCGGCAATGCTGAAGATGTCGTCGTCGCTGGACTGAGAGATAGTGGCAGTAATTCGGCTTTAGCTTCAGCGTTTGCTGCCGCAGACTGTAGCAACGAAGCATTTTTAATCTCACCAAGCGCCTGTAAATTCTGTAAAGATCCTTCCATCTGAGCGTTAAATGCTCCCCTGGATGTTAGCAGACCCGCCGTTTCGTCCTTTAATGCCAGGCCATCGGCCTGTTTTATTAACATGGCCTCGGCCACATCGCCAGCTTGAGTCGAACTCAGCGTATTGCCCGCGAGAGTCTGTGCATTTTGTCGAATAGATTTAGGCTCCGACTGCAGTAGCTGCCGAATGGATGATGACAGCAGGTTCGCTTCTGGCTCTGCTTTGCCATCACCCTGTAATAATGCGGTATTCGTTGTTAATGCAGCAGCATCGGTCGCAGCTTCTATATCGGTACTAATGCCTGTAATAATAGATGGATTTACAGCTGCCTGCTGTTGCCCCTGCATTTTAGCTCCAGCCTGGCCGTTAACAGTACTCGCCGCCTGCGCGGCAAGCTGAGAGACTGATTGAGACGATAAATCGATTACCTTGTTTGTACCTGTTTCCGGCAAATTCATACCCGGTAATATTGATGTTGCGGCCAACGGGCGGTCAGTTTCTGCCGCATCATGCACAGTTTCTCCAGCAGGCGGCAACACGTTGCCGTCTGCTTCCGACTCTGTATTTTCTTTATCGGTGGATAATGCTTCACTGGCTTTTGCCATAGACTGCTTGAACGTCTCGTCTGTCGCAGGCTTTTCTGCACTGTTTGAGACGTTTCTATCGTCTGCAACTGCACTGCTAGCGGCCTTTGTGTGCGATTTGCTATTACCCAGTATATTGGCTACAGCTGACTGTGTGTTGTCTTTAGCGTGTACGTTAATATTTTCAATCATATGCACTCAACTTAGTAGTATGTTTATGTCATTCGCTTTGTAATGATCTCTGTATAATTTAAAGCAATCTATGTGCCAGCTTTTCGTAAGATCAAGATTATGTTCAGCTCGGATACCATCAAAGACCGCTATATTCTGCAAGCATTATGACAGCCCGTTACCCGGCCCCTTACCTGACGGACGATCCTCCAGCTCTCGCTGCTCCTGCTTTTCCTGTTCCTGGCTTTCAGTTTTTTGCCTGCTGCTGACTACCTTGTTAATCATTTTGCTGCGATTACGTTTATCCATCCAGCTGTTCTGGCTGAACTCACAATTCTGCCGCTCAAGATTCACATTCTGTTGCTGTTGATTAATAGCAATATCAAGACGTTTTATAAACAGCCTGTAATCCTGTAACTGAACAGCAGACAAACCCGTCTGCCCTGCGGTGTTAAGTGCTGTTAAATATTGTTGACGATAATTTAACAGTTCATTAAGCTGATTTTCATGCTGTTGAAGTTCACGCAGTACATCACCATGCTGCCTGGCAGCAGTTCTTTCGTTCTGCCTGGCAAGATCAGCAACAGGTTGTAATTTTTTAGATCGGGTCATCATTCTGTAAGCACCACTGGTTACTAATATTTTCTCTGGTAAGTTCTGTAATCTTTACTGGATAAATCGTCCGTACTGTCGATTAATGTTTCCTGCCTTGCTACAGCTTCCGTTGCTTCAAGCAACTCCAGCTTTTCCTTTATTTGCATATAATATTCACGTTTCTTTTTCCATATAACTCTGGATTCATCGTATTTTTCCTGGCTGATGTCGGCCTTGTACTGGCGTGTTTCAACCACGGTATCAAGATACTGTATCAACAGCTGGCACTCTCTAACCTGTACAACCGACAGGCCTGACTCTTTTGCTGTTTTTAAACCGTCATGGCATTCTTTTCTGTAGCACAGCAATGTTTCAAGCTGCGTCTGGTTTTCAACGGCTTTCTTCTCACTATTAGCCATTTCATCACATGCTACACGCTCTTCACGGTGTGCTTTATCTGCCAGGCTGCGGGTTTGATCCAATTCGCTCATTAACTTTTTTACTCCCTACTGTACCCGCTGTGAAACAATGTTTAGTAGTTCATTCAAACTATCATTAAAGGAAAACTGCTCGCTGGTATCCTGTTTTAAAAATTGCTGAAATATGTCATTAAATTCTATGGCTTCATCGATTTCCGGATCGCTGCCATGTTGATAGGCACCGACACTGATAAGGTCACGGTTTCTTTGATAAACAGAGTTCAGCCGTTTGAAGTGGCTTGCTGCAACTTTATGTTCGGGTGAAATCACATCATTCATTACCCGGCTGACAGAAGCTTCAAGATCAATGGCCGGGAAATGGCCGGTTTCGGCTATCTGCCTGGACAGCATGATATGGCCGTCGAGCACGGCACGTGCTGAATCCACTATCGGATCATTGGCATCATCACCTTCCGCCAGAACGGTATAGAAAGCCGTTATCGAACCGCCTTTTTCACCATTATTACCTGCGCGTTCAACCAGCTGCGGTAATTTTGCAAATACCGATGGTGGATAACCCTTGGTTGCCGGCGGTTCGCCAATTGCCAGTGCAATTTCACGTTGTGCCTGGGCAAATCGTGTTAACGAATCCATTAGCAATAAAACATTTAGCCCCTGGTCACGAAAATATTCAGCAACCGTAGTTGCCAGCCAGGCACCATGCATTCGCATTAATGGCGGACTATCGGCAGGGCTTGCCACAACAACGGATCGTTCAAGGCCCTGCTCGCCCAGGATATTATCGACAAAATCTTTTACTTCTCGACCACGCTCACCAATCAAACCGACTACCACCACATCGGCTTCGGTATATCGCGTCATCATGCCGAGAAGGACACTTTTACCCACACCACTTCCCGCGAACAAACCAATTCGCTGACCACGACCAACCGTCAGCAGTGAATTAATCGCCGCCACACCAACATCAAGTGGTTCGTTAATGGCCCATCGTGCCAGTGGATTACTGGGTTTACCGGCCAGTGGCATACTTTTGTTACTGTTTATCGGTCCCTTACCGTCGAGTGGATTTCCCGCAGCATCAATTACCCTGCCCAGCAGATCATCACCGACTTTAGCGGCATACATACCTTTACCGGGCAGCACCCGGGCATCGGGTACCAGTCCACGAATATCACCGGTTGGCATTAAAAATAAACGCTCGCCTGAAAAACCGACTACTTCTGCTTCCATATCACCATCTTCAGAAGCGACCAGGCAGCGTGCGCCAACGGGGGCATGCACACCAACCGTTTCCAGGGTTAAACCAACCATGCGTTTAAGCTTGCCTTCAACAACCATTGGCACCGGTTCCTGTGCACGTGATTTATATTCCTGTAATAATTCACAGAGTATCGGGCCGCGATTATATTGAGCCTGTGTATTTGTCATAGAAACTTTTTTCCTGCTGTTATAATTTTAGATTCCATGAATCTTAATCCCGTTCCTGATCATGAGCCTGGTCCTGGCTACGCTCACAACCCAGCACAGAAGCAATAACAGAATTAATTCTGGACTCGACAGTGGCATCAATACTTGATGTCTGGCTCAGTACCCGGCAACCACCGCGTGTCAATACAGGATCTTCTACAATTTTCCAGTTCGAATCATCGAAAGGTTGAACCAGCGTACTTCGAATCAGTTCAGCATCATTAGGGTGTAACACCAGGGTAATTTGTACCACCGAATCGGGCATCAGCTTGAGTGCTTCGCGCACAACAGCAATGACTTCTTCAGGAGATGTTTTTAATTCACGCCGTATTATCTGTTTGGCAATAAAAGTACATAACTCGGCCATCTCTGCTGCAACCTTACCGTCAAGGTCACTTAGTGGCATCGACAGTGAAGCCATTATTGAATTCAGGTGAGATGACTGTACGGCACTTTCCTGTTGCCCCCTGGCAAGGCCTTCCATATATCCTTTGGCATAACTTTTTTCATAAGCCTGCTGGCGAATCAGTTTTTGCTGCTCACGATGCGTAATATTATTTGGATCTGTTAACTTGTAGTCGAAGTTAATATCTTCGGTCAGATCCAGTTGCGGCGCTTGCCATGTCTTGCACTCATTCTTTGCATCACAACTTAGAATTTTAGACATACTCATCATCTCCTTTACCGCCTAGTGATATTTCACCAGAATCTGCCAGACGTTGGGCAACGCCAAGAATTTCTTTCTGTGCATCTTCAACATCTTTAAGGCGGACAGGGCCTTTGGCTTCGAGATCCTCGCGCATCATATCAGCCGCGCGTGAGGACATATTATTGAATATTTTATCCTGCACCGAACTGTCAGCACCTTTCAAGGCAATGATTAGCTGTTCGGACTGAACTTCGCGAAGTATCGCCTGCATGCCACGATCATCAACAGTCAACAGGTTTTCAAAGACAAACATACTGCCCTGAATTTCTTCTGCCAGGTCCTGATCCTGCTCGGTAATGGCTTCGGTAATAGCAGCCTCATCCGCGCTATCCATTAAGTTCAGAATATCAGCAGCAACTTTAACGCCACCAACACCTGAAGATTGCGTGCCACCTGTACTGGAAAACTGTTTTTCAAGAATAACGTTCAACTCTTCCAGTGCGCCGGGTGGCACAGTGTCAAGTGTTGCCACACGCATTAATACGTCTGAACGTGACTGCTCTGAAAGATGCTTTAATATTTCAGCAGCATGATCACTATCAAGATAGGAAAGCACAATAGCAATTATCTGCGGGTGTTCATTCTTAACCACATCAGCAACGGCGCGAGGATCCATCCATTTAAGTGATTCAAGGCCTTTGGTTTTTTTATCGGATAATATGCGGGCAATTACACCGCTCGCCTTTTCTTCACCAAGTGCGTTGTTTAACATTTTTGTAATATAGGCATCAGGATCGACGCCAACGCGGGACTTCTTATTTGTTGTTACAACAAACTCGCTAATGACTGACTCAACTTTCTCATTAGTAATATCACCGAGTGACGCCATTATAGTGCCAACTTTCTGCACTTCTTTTGGTGCCATGTGTTTGAGAATTTCAGCGGCATTTTTTTCGCCAAGACTCATCATAAAAATGGCCGCACGCTCTGAACCTGAAATATTTTCCAACTCATCACTCATCACTTGTCACCCATGAGTTCAATACCTGTGCAGCACGTTTAGGATCTTCATTGACCAGTGTACTGGCCATATCCATTAATTGCTGTCCGCCTGCCTGCTGTGATCTGCCCGCGCTCTGATTACTTAGCGTTAACATATCGCCCCCCATACTATTATGTTCAAGCTGTGCATTGTCTGAATTTGCTGCCAGTAAGGCCGCAGTATCTTCACCGCGTACCGTCAGGTTTTTAAGCATTGGACGTAATATACCGAATGCAATCAGTAGTACCACAAGGCCGCCGAGTAACTGTTTGGCCAGACCCAGAACCCAGGGCTGTTCCCATATTGGCGGTTCTGGCATTGGAGCGACTTCTTCCGGTAATTTGAACTGTGTATTAACGACATTCAGCGTATCACCGCGGTCATCACTAAGCCCTACTGCTTCTCTTACCAGCGCAGTAACATATTTAATTTCTTCTTCTGTTAAAGGCGTTCTGGTGACTTTGCCTTTTTTGGAAACGGTTGCACGGTAGTCGACAATCACTGCAACAGAAAGTCTTTTCAATGTGGCCGGCGACTGACGAACATGACTGATGGTGCGGTCTATTTCATAATTACGCAGTGCGCGTGATGATTTATTGCCAGTGGCAGATGGAGAATTAGCAGCAGCTGCGCCATCTCCTGTTTGCGGTGGCTGGTTTGATAATGCACCCGGAATACCAATGGCACCCAGACTGTTACTATTTTGTTCAAATAGCTGTTCACTACGCAGTGCTTTTTGTTCCGGTAAATAATTTTCCTTGGTTTCTTCAAGTGAAGTAAAGTCAATATCTGCAACAACCTGAGCTCTGACGCCTTCACTGCCAACGATTGGCGTAATTATATCGAGAATACGTTTTACATAACGGTCTTCAAGCTTGCGCGTGTAATCGAACTGCGTACTGCTAACCATCATGTCTGACTGGCTGCCGTTACTGCTTAGCAGTCTGCCTCTATCATCAACAACTGTTACGTCTTCAGCATTCAAGCCGGGCACACTGGAAGCAACGATATTGACAATACCAGCTGTTTGCACATCATCAATTGTGCGTCCTGCATACAGTTTAAGTACAACTGAAGCCGCTGGCTTGCTGGTTTTACGCACAAATGCCGACTGTTTTGGTATGGCAAGGTGAACTCGCGCGCTATCAACGATGTTTAACTTACTGATTGACTGCGCAAGCTCCCCTTCCAGAGCTCGTTTATATTGCGCTTTTAATAAAAAACTATTACTGCCCAGGCCCTGGTTTTTATCAAGCAGTTCATAACCAACATCACCTCTTTGTGAGATCGCGACGTTAGCAAGTTTTATTCTGGCCTGCTGCAGCTCTTCTGCTGATACCAGTACACCACCGCTGGCCGGATCAAGTTTATAATCGATGCCGGCAGCATCCAGTGACGTTGTCACCTGTGAAATATCTTTTGCTGAGAGGTTGCCATACAGCATGCTGTAATTTGGTGTTTGCGACCAGAGCGCAACCGTTACACCCAGTGCCACACTGACGGCAAGCCCGATCATCAACCCCAGCTGTTTCAAAGCGGGTAAAGAACCAAGTCCCTGCGCCTGCACGGCGACATTTTCTGCTGCTACTAATGCCATTTACATTCTCTTATTTTATTATTCAAACAAAAATTAAACTGCACACTAAACTTGCATATTCATCACTTCTTTATAGGCAGAGACCAGGTTGTTTCTAACCTGTGTCATCGCCTGAAAAGAAACACTGGCTTTCTGGATTGCGACCATAACTTCGCTTAAGTTCACATTAGGATCACCAACTTCAAATGCAGTAGATAAACTGGAAGCAGATTTCTGTGTCTCGTTTACCTGGTTAACAGAATCTTTTAATAACTGGCCAAAGTCTGCCCTGGCGGCTCCGCCTGCCTCGACTGATCCAGCATCCATCGGCAATTTATTTTCTGCCATGGCTGCCATGTCCCGCATTTGATGTAGAAGCTGATTAATTTCTAAACCACTCATAATGACCACCTGTTACACATTGCCCGTATTCGGACGTTTATTAATAGTTGCGGCATTGCCGCGTTATTTATTACTATTTCTACTCGTTATAGTTATCGGCATTTACTGAAATATACTTAGCCAAAGCCATAACTTGAAAATAATTCATAAGTTACTGTTTATGCAGGCAATGCCACGCCTGCATCGCGCATTCTTGCCAGTTTGTAGCGTAATGTGCGTGGGCTAATACCCAGTTTTTCTGCCACTTCCTTACGGCTGTTTTTCGCATTAAGCGCCGAAATGATCAGATCCTGTTCACGCGCTCTCAAATCATTGTTCAAAGCTGACGGGGTTTCTTCTTCCATCTGAGGCTGAGGACTGACAGTATTCATGCTTGCCGATTCCAGTTGAGCAATGTCTTCAAACTGAATATCGTCGATGCTGATAACATTTCCGGTTTTTAATATCAGGGCGCGCTGAATAACATTATCCAGTTCACGAATGTTTCCGGGCCAGTTATGTGACATTAAAACCTGCTGCACAGCATCTGAATAACTGACTGTTTCATTATCGGCCGAGTAATCCTTTAGCATATTATTAACCAGCGGCATGATGTCGCCTTTGCGCTGCGACAGCGGTAATATGTTCAGCGGAAAAACGTTCAGCCGGTAAAAAAGATCTTCGCGGAATAAACCGTCGTTAACCAGTTGACGAAGGTCGCGATTAGTTGTGGCAATAATTCTTACATCCAGCTCGATTACTTTACTGCCGCCCAGGCGTTCAACTTCACGTTCCTGCAGCACCCTGAGTAATTTAGCCTGTAAAGCCAGGTCCATTTCAGTGATCTCGTCAAGTAGCAAAGTTCCACCCTGAGCCTGCTCGAATTTACCCTGTTTTGTTTGATAAGCACCGGTATAAGCGCCCTTCTCATGACCAAACAGCACTGCTTCAAGCATTGCTTCAGGTATCGCTGCACAGTTAATTGCAATGAATGGTCCTTTGCGTCTTGATGAATTTTCATGAATAAAACGTGACACCACTTCCTTGCCTACACCTGACTCACCACTAATCATTACGGTGACTTCTGAAGCGGCTACACGTTTAGCAACCTGTGCAAGCTGTACACTTTTTTCATCGACAGAAATTAAACCACTGTCTGTTTTGTTATCTGTTTCTTTATTTACCGCTGTAAAACGCTGCACCATTTCGATAAGCGCCTCGTGATCGAACGGTTTTACCAGGTAATCAGCGGCACCTTCATGGATAGCGTTAACAGCACTCTCGATAGTTCCAAATGCAGTCATTAGTACCACTGGAAGTTCGGGGTACCTGGCCTTACTGTTTACAAGCAGTTCATTGCCACTCATCGGGCGCATCTGTACATCACTGATCAACATCGCTATATCGCTGTCCTGTTCCAGTGTTGTTAATGCCTGTGTTCCATCTTCAGCTGTTACAACCGAGTAACCTTCCATTGTCAACGAACTACTCAATACGTCACGCAGTGATGGATCATCATCTACAATTAAAACTTTAGCCATGACTGGGGTTTCTTGCGCAATCATAGTGTTACCTCATGCTTTGCTGCTATGTTCAATGTTTTATTCATTTGATAATTATTCGGTTTGATTGTCACAACGTTGTCTCGATGCCTGCTGACTTCGCTGCAAAGTAATGCATTAGTCTGCGCACAGGGAAAAGTCAGTTTAAAATTACTGCCCTCACCTTTTACCGAGTCAATCAACAGCTCACCGCCATATTGCGCGACCGTGTTATTAACCACTGCAAGCCCAAGTCCCGTACCACTGGTTTTAGTGGTATAAAAAGGCTCAAGGATTCTTTCCTTTGTTTGCTCTGACATACCGCAAGCATTGTCTTTTATGGTAATTTCGAACTGCTTTTGATGATTCAGTAAAGCGTCGATTTCAATCAGTGCGCTGTTATTGTTTGCAACACAATCGAAGGATTCAATGGCGTTATTGATAATATTTTGCAGCGCGCTTAATAAAGCATCATTATTTGCCTGGATAGTAATTTCCTTGAGTGCTGCATCACATGTAAGTGAAATAATTTCACGTCGTTCTTCTGATTCCAGTAATGATTCAAGTTGAGCCATTAACTCAAAAGCATTGATATACTCTGACGCTGTCACATCACCCCTGGCAAAAACCAGCATGTCATTAACCATGCGCTCCAGGTGATATAACCTTTCTTTTGCTTTTTCTGCAAAGCTCAAGCTTTCGTTACGATCATTGTTAGGGTGATTTATTGTAGAAATGTATAAAATTGCTGATGACAGCGGCGTACGAACCTGGTGAGCCAGGCTGGCTACCATTTCACCCAGCGAACTTAAGCGCTGCTGACGATTGAGTTTATTTTGCAGTTTGCGTGTTTCACTTATATCTGCAATTAATAGTATTTTTCCGTTTTCTTCACTGGCCATGCAGGCAGAAACAGGACAGGCTGTAATGGTCACCCAGCGACCGTCTTTTAAACGCAATTCATTGCCGGTAGAAATAATTGAATGCTGAGCGACATCTGACCATTTACCGTTTAAGGTGCTGACTGATACCTCGTCAAGGCCCAGCATTAAACGTGCTACCGGGTTAGCCTGGGTTATGTAATCACTGGAATCCAGCACAACAATGCCGGCAGGCAGTGCATCCAGTAAACTTTCGAGCCTGTTTGCCAGCACTTCTTTTTCAGCCAGTTGAACCAGGCGTTCATTCCTGGCTTCAGCAAGCTCCTTTGTTAAGCGTGCAACATGCGATTCAAGATCACCATAAGAGTCAGCCAGTTTTGCTGAAAACTGGTTAAACAGTTCAAACGCGTCTTCGAGTTGTTCGCCTGCTAAATTAATCTGATTATTCATTGCTGTTGTCTCATTGTGTTGCTTACGTAATTACAAGAGCAAAGATCGTGCCTATTATTAAATAGCAAATAACATCAACAACTTACAAACAATGAAAACACCCGTGACAATCTTTCGTCATGTAATTCAGGCGCTATGTCAGCATAATGGCGTCAATTTTCCAGCGACCACTTAAAATTTCCTGCAAGTGCCACGCTGACTTACTATTGGATTTAAGAAATAAAGAACACTGCCGATAGTTAATGTAAGGAAAACGGATAAAATAATGTCGCTATACTCGATAAAAAAATTAATCAATGAAACCCGCCGACTGGCTGCTGAATTTAAACGCACAACGGGCACCATGCTGCCTGTATCGGGTGAAATTGCACGCTTTGATGTGTCACATCATCTCGGGCTGACACTATGCCAGGAAAACAACTGCAGTTATGATGCAATTGGCAAGGGGCAGCGCGATGGTCAGCGTGTTTTAATAAAAAGCCGGGTAATTGGCGATAAGGTTAAACCGGGCCACCGTATCGGCCAGTTAAACCTGAATGGAGAATGGGACATAATCATTATTTCATTAATGGATAATGAATTTGAGCCGGTCGAAATGTACCAGCTTTCTCGCGAAAAAATCCTCATAGCGTTACCTGAAAACAACCGTAAACGCGGTTCTTTATCCGTAGCAAAAATCCGTAATGTCGGAGAGCGGGTATGGTGCAGAGAACACAGCATTGACGAATTACCCCTGCAGCAGAACGTCATTTGAATTAATGAGGGTGTAACCTGATAGGCATTCGCGCTTTGAAAAGCGCGATCAAGGGTTAAATGTAAATAACTGCCTGGAATAAATCATTAAACACAACTGGCCGATAGCAGACCCTCGATAAATTGCCCTGACCGGGAAATTTCGATCCCAGGCAGTCGCCATACTTTTTGCTAATAATTGATTCTGAATTGACGGGGATGAAACCTGGCAGGCATTCGCGCTTTGAAAGCGCTCCTACTGGCGTTATAGCTACTGTAAGAACTCATCCTGCATGCTGGGCATAAGCACCCATCGCACGACGGCCTTTACTTAAGCCTCGGACCTCATCTTTGATATTTTCTCTTGCCCTGGCAGTGATCGATTCAAGCTTTGAATTAACGCTGAGAAGTTGACCGATTCGCTCACTGTTCTGATCACGATCCTGTTGCGTAAATGGCAGTGAAAATAATTCATTCAATGCCTTGCTGCGCTTTGCTTCCAGCGCGATAACATTGTCCCAGTTACCCGCTTCTGCATCCTTTAACATCGATTCACTACATGCAATAACATCATTCAGCTCTTTGCTTTTATAGTTCATAGTTCATCCATATTTATTCATTTAATATTCATATATTATTACAATATCTTTATCTCAGGAAACAACTGACAATCCCGGTGCTGGCAATGTCCTGGCATCAGCAGGAATAGAATTCCACGCCAGTTTAATTTCCTGTAATAATGATGCAACTTCTTCAAGAATATTCACATCATTCTTAATATTTGATTCTAGCAGCCGGCGCTCTATATATTCATATATATTATCGAGATTTATTGCAATGGCGCCACCTTCTTCTTTGTTCAAGCTGGCTTTCAAACCACCAACGATCGCTATAGCCTGGCCGATTACTTCACCTTTCTTAGCTATTTCATTGCGCATCATTAGACCTTTTACTGTCGCTATCTTACCCAATGCGCCATCCAGGAGCATCATAACCAGTCGATGTGGATCGGCATCGGTTACACCACCAACACTATTTACCTGGTTGTAATGTGATACGTTTTTGCCCATTGATAAATTACTCACTATGTCTGCTCCTACTATCTATTTGTTTATTAATTACTGCTTAATAAAAAACACTTGCCAGTATAATTATGTATATTCACTGAACAATTTCAGCTCAACACCATCACCTAAGGTTCGTGCAACACTTAACGCTTCTTCATTCGGTATCTGTCTGATAACTTCCTGTGTAGTGCGGTCCATTACTTTTATAACAGTACGGCCGCTATCTTCGTCTACACTAAAGTGAAGTTCACGCGATACAGTCTGTATATGCTCGTTTAGTTCTCGTACAGCTTCTTCTATTTTCTCAGAAGTCACTTGCTTTTCACGAGGAGGCATATCGGTTGTTCCTGCGACTTTTTGCACAGGGTCTATTTTTTGAACGCCTGATGTTGCATTTACGCTTGGAACGTTTAAATTGTCATTACTAATTTTAACCATCAGTTGTTACCTTCCTGACTGTCACGCTAATACCAAACAAAAACCACACTCATCAGTTTCTTAAATAAAGCTCGTAGTATCAGCAACTTATACCAAATTACAAAAGATTTAGTTATTTACTTCTATTTATATTATCGACATTTGCGGGGGGAACTTTAACCACATTCAATTTATTGACATTATTTAGTCAAAATACTTACCAGGCACTAATAAAGTTTAATCACCAGGGTTATTATGAATTTATAGATGGTAAATTTTCTAACTGTTGCGTTAAAAACGAACCAGTAGACTGCAGCTGTGAAACTAATATATCCATCGCCGTAAACTGCGCTGTAAGTCGTGCCTCATAGGATGACATGCGTCTTGTCAGCGCATCCCGTTTATCATCTAGGCCATCCAGCCTGTTTTGCAGACCGTCGGTACGCGAATCAATAATACCGTCATTATCTGTATACCCAGATAAGGCGGTGGAAAAGGTCTGCGCCATACCGGTGGCTGACGAGAAAAAAGTATTTACATCGTTCAGGTTCGAACTTAATTGTTCATCCAGAACGGTTTCATTAATATCGAGATTTCCGTTTTCACCAAAGGAGATCCCAAGTTCTGATAAGTTAGAAAAAACACCACCAGTTACTGTTGTTGATAATGCCTGGCGCAGTGTATTTTGTATGCCTCTAACCACTGAATCACCATTCAGGGGGCCAGCAACCAGCGTTGACTGGTCAAAGTTAGATAAGCCCTTCATCACACCAACCAGCGTGTTGTAGTTGTTAACAAAACCTTCAATGTCCTTTTTTATCGCTTGTGTATCGGACGCTATTGTAAGCTTTTCCACAGTACCTATATCATCACTAACTAAATTGAATGACACACCCGTAATAACATCAGAAAAACTGTTGCTGTCACGTGTCACTTCCTGTGAATCAACCTCAATGATTGCATCCTGGGCATCTTGCAGAGTATCCAGCTTAGATGTTCTGATGTCCCTTAAATTATATCCATCCGAACCATCATCATCGTTTGCAACGACACCAATAGTATTACTGCTGCCGACTTTGTTCGAACTTAAAATCATTTGCGTTCCGCTATCCACAGAAATCAAAGTAGCGGTAACGCCTGGATTATCAGATGCTGAGTTAATCGCATCACGAATGCCTTCAAGCGTACTATTACTGCTGTCAATGGTAAGCTGGAAAGTATCGCTGCCTAATGATATATCCAATGTGCCAGTACCAACGATATCAGTAGCTGCAGAATAATCTTTAGTCGCTAATTTTTCTGCCGTGGCCAGCTGGATGACTTCAATGTCATAACTGCCTGCAACTGCGGTTTTATCAGCACTCGCTGTAAACACATCTTCATTGCTGGAGTTTGCAGTAAAAACCTGAAACGCCGTTTCATCTTCAAGTTTGCCAACACTGGTTTGAAAGGCAGATAGTGCGCTTTTCAAGGTACCGAATGCTGAAAGCTCAGATCCCAGATCTATCTCCTGGGCATTTAGACGCGTATTGACCGGTTCGGCTTCAGCTTCAACTAACTGTGAAACCAGGCCGTTAATATCCAGTCCTGAACCTACTCCACCTGCAATAATTGGCATTACTCTACCCTCTTGGCATATAAATTTATCTGTTCTTTACTATCTAAACCATCGTCTTCTGCAGAAACCAGAAAAACTTTGGCGGTATATCACGACCAGCCAAAGCTTACTTGAAACTAATGGAGGATCCGACTGGCGGATCCTCCAGCAATTCTACTAACGTAATAAACTCAGTACGTTCTGTGGAATTGAGTTTGCTTGCGCTAACATCGCAGTACCTGCCTGTTGCAGAATCTGGTTACGAGTCAGGCTAGCTGTTTCAGCAGCAAAGTCTGCATCACGAATACGACCACGAGCAGCGCTGGCATTTTCAGAGTTAATGGCCAGGTTAGATACAACACTTTCAAAACGTGTCTGAATCGCACCTAAATCAGCACGAGCAGTATTCACAGCAGTCAGAGCCGCATCCATTGCGTCTATCGCAATATTGGCTCCAGAAGCTGTACCAAGATCTAGCGCTGTGAAACCAGTAGTACTAGCCGCTGCTGTTGTACCTGCAGTTATACCAGTGGTTGCAGCAGTTGCTGTACCTGCAATAGTAGTAACAATGTCATGAGCCGAAGTCAGTGTAATGGTTGTTGAAGTGTCATTTGTTGCATAGACACCTGTTTGATCAGAAACCGCATTAATCGCATCACGTAGACCGCCTGCACGTTCAGTCGCAGAAGCATCCGCCGCTACACCACCGACATTAATTGCTAAACCAGTAGCGTCTTCAATCGTAATATCACCAGCAGTAATAGCGGTGAATGTTGTTGTTGCAGCGGTAGTTACCGCAGCAGAAGTAGTTGTACCTAAAGCACTAGACTGGGCATTTACAATATTGCTTACAGCAATTGTTTCACCATTATTAGCACCAACCTGGAATGTTTTATTAGTGAAAGTACCATCCAGTAAATTTACACCATTAAAGTTTGTTTGAGTCGCTACGCGATCAATTTCATCTTTAAGTTGTTGCGCCTCTGCATCAAGAGCAGCACGGTCAGAAGTACTGTTTGTAGCGTTGGCAGACTGGACAGCCAGTTCACGAATACGTTGCAATGCGTTACTTACACTATCAAGTGAACCCTCAGCTGTCTGTGCTAAAGAAACACCATCATTGGCATTACGCATTGCTACGTTCATACCACGAATCTGGGTAGTCATTCTTTCTGAAATCGCCAGGCCAGCAGCGTCATCTTTTGCACTGTTAATGCGTAAACCTGAAGATAAGCGTTGCAGTGATGTAGCCAGATCCATTGATGATGAAGATAAGTTACGCTGCGCGTTAAGAGAGGCAACGTTTGTATTAATTGTTAAAGCCATGTTAAGTCTCCTGGGACTAGCAGATATACGACCAACGTGGTGTATTTACTGCTTCTGGAAACTTTAACGACCGGTCCGGGGAAAACTTTAATGCCATTTACAGTATTTTGTGATTTATTTTCCATATTCAGAAAAATTGCCGCTAGATCAGGCCTGCAGAGTCAGAGGATGAGCCTTTGCCTTTGAATTCATTTAACTTTTTCTTCATAAAATGCAGGTATTTTTCATAATGGCGCCACCGATCAACTGAGGATTGATTAATCCTGCTGCGGATTCTGACTTTTGATCGGCTATTAACCAGTGCATTATTCACATCCTTCACGGCATCCGGGGTATCCAGGCCTATCGCATCAAGTAACTGCTTCGAAGTAAGCTGCGGTGCTTTAACCATATCTTCATAATTCACCGTATGTATCTGTATGGGTAATACTTTCTCCCAGTGCTGCATTAAGCTGTCGTATTGTGCGTGATAAAAAGCAATATTATTCAGATCACAGGCAAAACCATTATTGCCGCTCTCATTTTGAAAGTAAGATGAAAGGCAAACATCTAATGGATTACGTTTACAATGAATAATATGGGCATTCGGAAATAACAAAGCAATCAGGCCGAGATAAAGGTAGTTTTCCGGCAGTTTATTAAGAATTCTTGCAGGTGTTCTGGCACCGTTTCTTTGCGCAACATCATTAATATCATTAATATAAAAGCGCGCATAGTTAACCAGTGATTCGGCAGATAGATCCTCAAGACTGCGCCGGCTATCAGCACTGCTCTCCAGCGTCATACTTAATTTATAGGCAATACCGGCTATTATATTCAGCTCACCGGCTGAATACACATCATTATGCTCAGCCAGTATTTTCTCCGCAATGGAGGCACCTGAACGCGGCATACCAACAATAAATACCGGCTGATTGGAGTTATTCAATTCTAACGATGAAAAGTTTGCAAATAGTTCAGCACTAAAGGTCTCGATAATGCCGGAAATAAAGCGGTCATATTTTTCTGTATTGAATGTGGATCGTTTTGATAGATTGGCGACCGAATAATTGGCAAATGCCTCATCGTAACGCCCGCTAATATCATAAATATTACCCAGCAGAAAATAAAAGCTGCAACGGACATCAAGCGGCAGATCTGATTTTAATAAAATATTTTCAACTGTATCAATATTTTCCTGGGTTATTAAAGCTGCATCAACCTGCAACATGCCATGCAGGTTCTCCGGATCTTCGGGATTTAATTCAAACGCATACTGATAATGATGAATAGCCAGATCCCTGTTACCTATCTCGAAATTCAGCCTGGCAAGTTCGCAGTGTGCCAGGTAGTTATTTTCATCAAAATCCAGTACGGAAAGATACTGTACGATTGCATCTTCAATCCTTTCCATTTTTTCATAGGTGCTGGCCAGGTTAATGTTCGTTGCAACATCAACAGGGTCAACATCGTAGGCAAAACTGAAGAAATTTACGGCCAGCGATAACATACCGGTGTCGACTGCGATATTGCCCAGGCCATTTAGTGCCAGAACATTTTCCGGCTCCAGCTCTACAACCTGCTGGTATAAATAGTTAGCCTGTTCATATTGTTTATCCTGATAATATTTTCCGGCTTTTTTTAATGCAGCTGAAATTTCTCTTCTGTGAGATTTACCTGTTATTTTACTACTGTTATTTTTCATCTCGTTTTCCTGATTATTCTTTTATCATTACCCCTACAGGTAATTAAATAAAGACAAACCCTGAATTTTCACAAAACTTTGTTGTGACGCCTGCAACGCAAGAATTTGCTGTTCAAAGCGACTAACCGCTTCAGCGTAATCCAGGTCTTCAAGGTTTGATCTGTTTTCTTGTAATAGGATCGAAAAACTTTCATTCGCATTTCTCTGGCTATCGATTGAATTCAATCGTGCACCGACGGTTGCACGCGTATTCAAAACGGAGTCCAGTGCTGAATCGAGTCGAGTCAGCGTTGTTCCGGTGGCCGTATTGGCTTCAAGATCAACGACAAAGTCATACATTGCGTCAAACATACTGCTAACACCGCCAGCACCATCATCAATTTTCATAAATATTTCAGCACCAGTGTCACCGGCGGCCACCTGCCTTTGTGCGCCAATCTGTAAACTGCGTTGCCCCTGGTCACCATCATAAGTAAATACACCTGAGCCATTATCAGTAAATGGTTTGGTATCGGTTTTAAAACCGGCAAATATATATTCACCGTTGGCATCCTGGCTATTAGACAATTGCACCAGGGCATCGATACTGACCCGTACCTCCGATGCCAGTGCCAGCCTGTCGCTGGCACTCAAAGTATCGTTATTTGCCTGAACGGCCAGCTCCCTGACCCGTTGCAGGACATCGCCGACTTCCGTTAAAACACTCTCTTCCTGTGCTAAACGCATTTCCGCGAAGTCTGAATTTCGTTGATACTGATTTGTCGTTTCCAGCACCTGGGTAAGATCAAGAATACGTGTAGCCGCTGCCGGGTCATCACTGGGGGTTATCACCTGCTTGCCGGTAGACAGCTGCATCTGTGTTTTTGCCACTTCAGTTTGATTACTTAACATGGAAGAAACAGCCTGCTGAAACATTTGTGAAGTTGATAGACGCATGATTATCTTCTCACTGCATTAAGTATAGTATCGAACATCGAATTGGCGACCGATATCAATTGAGCAGCGGCCTGGTATGCCTGTTGATAACGCACCAGGTTTGCGGCTTCATCATCAAGATTGACACCGGAGGTTGCCGACCGGTTAGCAACAGACTGTTCAAGTACACGGCTTTGTGCAAGGCTATTAAGCTCAGCCTGTCTTGTACCGGTACCGATATCTGAAACCAGGGAAATATAACTGTCATTAATACTGGCTGAGCCGTTTGACATGACTTTATTGCCGGACAGGCCTGCCAGTAACAGCGCGTTGCGGTTATCACCAACACCGCCTGTATTGTATTCTGTAGAAAACTCATCACCCGCCTGGGGGGCACCGCTCAATTCAATTGAGTAACCATAGTCCAGTGCGCCGGGGGTAGGAAACACGTTACCGCCGGTTACCGGGTTATAGGCTATACCGGCTTCCAGAAGAACGGGGGCCGCCGGGTTGGTATTATCATAAACATCATAACTGTTAGCAGCGGTAAAACGTACCATTACCGGTGGTGTTAACTGGCCAGGTGTCGCCTGAAAAGCAGCATTGTTAATATCAGTAATACTTCCTGCAGAAATTTCCCCGGTACCGGTATTACTGAACGAGGCACCTGTTCTTACCGGCGCAGCGGCAGCAACCAGGCGATTATTTGCCAGTACCATTTCCATATCCGATGCACCGTTACGTGTCGGGCGGATAATATAGGCGTCACCATTGACTGGTGCAGCACCAATTTCAAGACTAATACCATCGGCTATGAATGGATCCACAGCGGTACCCGTGCCCGTCATCGGTACCACCTGTTTTGTATCGTTACGTGTTAATTGCCAGCTGCCGGAACTGTAGCGCATGGTGTAATCATGGTTAGTCATTTGAGATACATCATCAAAAGCAACCGAAACATTAGCGGCAGTACCCGCCACGGTCAGCACCTGCGGCTGGCCACTCTGGAAAAAATCTGTACCCAGCGAACCATCAAGGTCCATACCCTGGGACTGTTGTTCATTAACAAACTGGCTGAGGCCAATCGCTACTAAACCAAGACTGTTACTGGCAGGATCAAGCATACGATCACGGAAACTCAGGGCACCGCCAAGACGGCCACCTGACATCTGATCTGAGACTGGCACTAATGATCCGCTGGTTCCTTTAATAGCAACACCAAGCTGGCTCGGATCACTGGCAACAATATACGTTTCCAGTGTTGTTGAACTATTACCCAGCACTAACACCTGCCCTGATCCAGCCATTACATTTAACGAGCCATTGTCCTGTTGTACCACTGTTACTGAAACCAGTTCGGACAAATTGCGAATAAGGGTGTCTCGCTGATCAAGCAAATCATTGGCCGGCTGGCCGCCTGACCTGCCCTGTTCAACGACGATTGATTGATTCAATGTAGCGATAGATGCACTAATCTGGTTTATTTCGGTAACACTGGTTCGAATATCATTATTGACCTGGGTACGCGTACCTTCAATCCAGGATGCGACTTCCTGAAACTGGTCTGCCAGGTGCTGGGCTTCATTAAGCAGCACCTGGCGCGTAGTTGTGTCGGCAGGTGAGTCAGCTACATCCTGCATAGCATCGAAATATCGCTGCATAGAAGCGGAGACACCGGCATCTGGATCAGCCAGTATATTATCCAGCTGTGATGCCAGTGTATGAAAAGTTTCAAATTCTGCAGCGACAGCTGTATTATCACGCACACTGGTCTCATGAAATGCATCATAAGAACGATTAATAGTGTTAACCTGCACACCGGTACCGGCAAAACCATAACCATTGACCTGTGGAACACGTGTACCCAGATCAACACTTTGTCTGCTGTAACCTTCAGTATTAACGTTAGCGATATTGTGACCAATGGTATTAAGCGACCGCTGGAATGCCTGTAACCCAGAGGAGCCAATACTTAATAAACTACTGTCAGCCATATTGTTTACTCCTGCTCATTGTTATTTTGGTACTGCTTAAGTTCGGTGTTTATCGATGAGGACGGCCTGTTTATCTGTTTTAGAACCAGTTCGACATCTTTACTCTCTGTGGTTTCTGCAACTGCATTAGTCTTAGCTGAAAATTCTTTCTCGAGTACGGTAGCAATACCAACACCATTGGCACTATTATTATTTGCCAGGTCCATTGCTATTTGCTTATCAAACATGTCCTGGTAAAAACGTGTTTGATCAGACCCTGTTGAATCACCATCAGCACCAGGAACCGATGCATCACGCATAGACTTCAGCATCATTTGCAAAAACATTGCTTCGAACTGTTTTGCGACCTCTTTTGAGGCCTCATCCGATTGTGTTCCGGACTTGGCACGCAGGCGTGCCAGGTCATTAAAGTCGGTATAGAGACTGGAATCGGAAATCTTATGCATGCTTTCCATGTTAAATAACCACTAGCTCTGCGTGTAATGCGCCGGCCTGTTTCAGGGCCTGAAGAATAGCAACAAGATCGCCTGGCGCGGCACCTACACGATTAACGGCGCGTACAATATCATTCAGGTCGACACCCGGGTCGAACATGAACATATGGTTATCTTCTATAGATACATCAATTTGCGAATCAGCAACAGTCGTTGTTTCTCCACGGGGAGAAAATGAATTAGGCTGGCTCACATTCTGGTTTTCCTGGATAGTAACGACAAGATTACCGTGTGAAACCGCTGCAGTTAATACTCTAACTGCGCTGCTGATAACAACGGTACCCGTCCTGGAATTAATAATGACACGGGCTGCCGCTTCACCTGGATTAACCTCGATATTTTCAACCATGGATAAAAAGGCAATTTTTTCAGCTTCAGTTTTAGGGCCTAACACTTCGACAGAAATCGGATCAATCGCTCTGGCAGTACCTTCGCCAAATTGCTCATTAATCGCAACTGACATTCTGCTTGCCGTTGTAAAGTCAGCGGTATAAAGATTGAACGTCAGTTTATTTGTATGTCCCAGTGAGTTAGTGATTGTGCGTTCAACGATAGCGCCCTTGGGAATACGGCCAACACTGGGAACATTTATCGTAATACTGGAACCATCGGCGCCATCAACACCGAGTCCACCAACAAGAAGATCGCCCTGGGCAACGGCATACACCTTGCCATCGGCCCCTTTTAGTGGTGACATCAATAAGGTACCGCCACGTAAACTTTTAGAGTTGCCAACCGATGATGCGGTAACATCGATTCGTTGTCCTTTCTTTATAAAAGGCGGCAACGTAGCATGCAGCATAACAGCGGCTACATTTTTAGGTTTTGGGTTTACACCGGGAGGAACAACAATACCTAACTGCGACAACATGTTTTTAAGGCTCTGTGCAGTATATGAAACCTGACCGACAGAATCACCACTGCCATCAAGGCCGACAATCAGGCCATAACCAATCAACTGGTTATCGCGCATGCCCTGAACCATGGATAAATCCTTAATACGTTCTGCGTGTGCAAGCATTGGCTGTAGATTAAGCAATATACAGAAAACAGCCAGGCTAATTGTCTTTAGTTGATCTTTAAATAGTTTCATATTCATCACTTTCAATAATTGTGTTTTCACTAGAATGGCATCCACTTACTGCTAAAGAATTTTGATAACCATCCCGGTTCATTCGAATCAGCCAGGTAACTGTCACCACTGTATTGAATCTGTGCATTGGCAACCCGTACCGAAGAAATCATATTATCCGGACCAATATCACTGGGACGAACAATACCGCGCAATCGTATAAATTCTTCGCCCTGGTTAATGTTTATCCATTTTTCGCCCTGTACAACCAGGTTTCCATTGGCCTGTACCTCGACTACCGTCACAGTCACATTACCGGTCAATGAATTACTCTGTTTGCTCTCTCCACCACCATCAAACTGGTGGTCGGATGCAACCTGAGTATCAAAAATTTCTTTGCCATTATGTGTAACTGGAGAACCTAACAACGTTGGCGGTGTAATCGAGTTTGTTGTTGACTGCGATGTATCGGTTTCCGCTTTTTTCTTGGCATCTGTTTTTTCCTGCAGAGTAACGGTTAACATATCACCCACCCTTCGGGGTTTAATGTCTTCCATTAATAACCATGCCGACCCGGTCTGATAAATAGAATCACTATGCTGAACAGGGCCAATATGGCTAAGTGGCTTAACCGGTGCATATTCGGCATCGCCACGTTTTGGCGACGCACATGAGGCCAGCACCAGGGCCGCCATTAACAATAAAAGTGATTTAATTAATTTCATAACCATCGATCTCTTTACATTACATATTATTTGTTGCGTATTGCAGCATCTGATCCGCAGTTGATATGGCTTTAGAATTCATCTCGTAAGCACGCTGCGTTTCAATCATGTTGACCAGTTCTTCAACCGTATTAACGTTTGAACCTTCAAGTGAAGATTGAATAAGTGTGCCCAGGCCGTTTAAACCCGGTGTTCCTGTTTGCGGAGAACCGCTTGCACCCGATTCGATATACAGGTTATTACCTACGGCCTGTAAACCTGTCGGGTTTACAAAATCAGCAAGCTGAATAGTGCCAACCTCTGAAGGTGATGTTGCGCCCTGCTCTACGACAGAAACCACACCATCAGAACTGATTGATACACTAAGCGCATCATCAGGTATGGTAATAGCCGGTTCAATTTTGTAACCCATGGAGGTTACCAGTTGCCCGGCGTCATCTTTTTGCAATGTGCCATCACGTGTATAAGACGATGTTCCATCGGGCATTAATACCTGAAAAAAACCTCTGCCCTGAATAGCCAGGTCAGTCGCGTTTCCGGTTTGCACGATATTGCCCTGGGTAAAAAGCTTTTCGGTTGCAACGGTTCTTACACCGGTACCCAGGTTTAAACCTGAAGGATTAATAGTATCTGCTGATGACTGGGCGCCAACCTGCACGATATTCTGATAAATTAAATCTGTAAATACAGCGCGGTCACGCTTAAAACCTGTTGTGCTGGCATTGGCAAGATTATTCGAAATCGATGCCATCCGGGTTTGTTGCGCCTCAAGGCCGGTTTTCGCAATCCATAAAGCTGAACTCATAACATTTCTCCACTAATAAGTTAATTAACTCATTTTCATCATTTCAGCAGACGCCCGATCATTTTCTTCAGCGTTGCTCATTAATTTAATATAGGTTTCATACTGGCGCGCCAGCTCTATCATTTTCACCATCGAACCAACAGCGTTTACATTGCTCGATTCAAGTGAGCCTGATACCACGCTAAGACTGCCGTCTTCTTCCGCACGGCCACCGCCTTTTAAACGCATCAGTCCATCTTCACCTTTTTCAAGGCTGCTTTCTGCCGGGTTAACCAGCTTAATCCGGTCGACAATAGCCAGGGTACTTGCTGACTGACCCAGCGGCTGTATGGATATTGTTCCATCACTGCCGATATCCAGCTTGGAATAGGCCGGCACGGAAATAGGACCACCGTTACCAAGCATTAAATGCCCGGCACCATTGGTAATTCTGCCAGCACTGTCAATACGCAGATCGCCAGCCCTGGTATAAGCCTCGCCGCCGTCCGCTGTTTGCACGGCGAACCAGCCTTTACCATTGACCGCCATATCAAGTTCACGCCCGGTGCTAACAATGCTGCCCGGTGTGAAGTCCGCGCCGGCATTTGCAGTTGTTGCATATACCCTGCTTGGATAAACAGCACCCTCTACCTGCTTGCTTAAAGTAGAATGAAAATCCGCTTTAAAACCCGTGGTACTTGCATTAGCCAGATTGTTTGTATTTATAGACTGAGCTCTCATGGTTTCTTTAGCACCACTCATGGCTATAAAAAGCATACGATCCATAATACTGTCCTGTCGTTTATCTAGTCGTTATGGCGTCGTTATTGACGTCATTTATCGACTGTTAAATAATCGTAATTACTTAACGTAAGTTAATAATGGTTTGCGTTACTGTATCTTCTGCCTGAATGGTTTGCGCATTCGCCTGGAAGTTACGTTGTGCCACAATCATGCGCACCAGCTGTGCGGTTAAATCCACATTAGACTCTTCCAGTGCATTGGACTGCACCCGTCCAAGGCCACCGGTACCGGGCTGACTTACTACGGGAGTACCCGAGGCAAATGTTTCTACCCATGCAGTATCACCCTTGGGATCGAGGCCCTGTACATTTGAAAAGTTAGCAAGCACAACCTGGGCAACCGATTTTGACTGGCCGTTACTGTAACGAGCGAAAACAATACCGGTATCATCAACATCGACACCCAGCAACTGACCCGCGGTATAACCATCCTGGCTCAGGCTGTTTACCGCAAAGTTACTGCCGTATTGCGTACTGGTTGATAGATCAATATCAAAAGCCTGGCCTGCAGTAGCGCCACCACCCGGGTTGAATACAATAGGAATTGTTGCCGGTACATTAAATGAACCGTCACTGTTAAACGTGATTGAAGTTGTATCTTCTACCGTGCCATCAATAACTGTTCTGACATTCCACTCATTTGGGTTTGTCGCCGGGTCAAGCTTGCTAAAATAAAGAGCAATAGTGTGATCATTACCCAGGCTGTCATACATGGTTGTTGTTGTAGATGAGTTATAACCTGCAGTATCTGGAACGCCGCCAATTAATGCCCAGCTAGTGTCAGTCTCTGCTTCACGTGCATCAAAGTTAATACCGCCTATCAGTGCAGAAGTTGGGTTAGCATTAACATAAGCATTACTAAGCTGAAGCGGAGCAACGGCACCAGTAATTGTGCCGTTAATGTCAGCCTGGCGCGCCATCAATGAAAAGCCTTCGTTATTTACAACATTACCGCTTGAATCAAGTTTAAAATTACCGGAGCGGGTATAGATTGTTTCACCGCTGCCTTCCAGCTGAAAAAAACCTTTTCCACTGATAGCCAGGTCAAGTGGATTATCTGTAAATGCAATATTTCCCTGGGAAAACTGTTGCGCAGACTCCTGCAGGCGTACGCCCTGTCCTATTGATGTAAATACATCGGCAAATTCCGCACGTGATGATTTAAAACCTGTAGTGGCAGAGTTAGCAATGTTATTACCAATAATACCCAGGTCACTTGAAGCCGCCTGGATACCACTTAAAGCTGTATTGAATGACATTATTTTCTCCTGTTACTTTTGTTGTTTGGATAAATTTTTGTTTTGTTTATGACTTTTTTAATATGGCTCATTTATTTTTTAACTATTTGATTTGTGTTACTTCATCAAGTGAAACCGTCAGGCCACCTGCTAAATTTAACAGGGTACCGTTAGGCTGCTCTCCGCTTCCCTGGTTGATATTGATACTATCTATACGCGTTTCCATTGAAACCGGAAGTGCCTGCTGAGTGCCATCGATCAGGCCCTCTGCGATAACCAGGTAATGTCCCTGTGGCGAAACGCTGCCATCATCTGCAAAGCCATCCCATTTAAACTGCAGTTCACCGGCGTTATGTCCACCCATCGGTAATGTCCTTACCAGCACACCCTGAGAGTTATATATTTTCAGGTTGACATCACTGGCGGTCTGATCAAGGTTAATCTGCCCGTTTAATGAACCTGATTGTGGAAGAAAACTTTCGCCTCCAGGTACCAGAACATTACGACCTACCAGCCCCGCGGCTTGCAATGATTGATCAGATGTTAATTTTGTCGCGAGAGAATCAAATGACTGTCCCAGCTCACTGATGCCATTTACCATTGATGACTGGCTGAGCTGATTCATAAACTGGCTGGGATCCATCGGTTTCGTCGGGTCCTGATGCTTAACCTGCGCCACCAGTAACTCGATAAAATCAGCCTGGCTTAGCTCATCACCTGCCGAGTTAGCAGCGGCATTATTTATTCCAGCTGCGTTAGCTGCTGACAGGCTGCTATCAATACTTAATGATGTCATTATTTACTCCTGTTATTCATTTGAGCTTAGAGATTTTCTCTAACGCCCCATATTCAAAGTTTTTAACAATAACTGTTTCGATGTATTAAAGACTTCAACATTATTCTGGTAAGAACGTGAAGCCGACATCATGTTTGTCATTTCTTCAATCGAGTTAACATTTGACTTGAAGATATAACCTTCTTTATTAGCCATTGGATGTTGCGGCTGGTATTCCTTGACAGGAGCAGCAGTGCTTTCAACAATACCGGCAACGCGCACACCCGGTGAAGCATTAGACTGCATACCTGCACCATTCTGAGCAGTGCTATTCATTGCATCCATTACAGCGGAAAAAACCGGCTGCCTTGAACGATAGGCGCCAGCTGCAGTTGTACTCGCGACATCCGCATTTGCCAGGTTACTGGCAACAGTATTCAGCCTTACAGACTGCGCACTCATTGATGAACCGGCGATATTAAAAACGTTATAGAGTCCCATGATTATTCTCCTTTGATGGCAGCAAGCATGCCTTTAAATTTTCTGTCAAGAAAAGTTATGCTTGCCTGGTAACGCATTGCATTTTCGGCGAAAGCACTTTTCTCCAGTTGCTCATCAACAGTATTGCCATCAAGTGAAGGCTGGTTTGGAACACGGTAAAGCGTTTCACTGCTGGCCGCGTTCATGTTTGATTGAATATGGTTGGCGTGAGTACGCTTTAACGTGCCGACAGACTGCGTCTGCGCATTTTGCAAGGCTGCCCTAAAATCTATATCTTTTGCTTTGTATCCGGGCGTATCAGCATTGGCAATATTCGAAGCAAGCATCTCTGTGCGCTGAGCTCTAACTGCAACTGCCTGTTGATGGATCCCAAGAGCGGAATCGAACGATATCGGCATGATTCTCTCCAACTTTAATTATTCTTGGTTTTTATTTTGCAATCGTTATGCCAACTCAGGAAAAAACTGGAATTAAATATACGAGAACACGCGAAAACCCTTACAGGCAGGCGTTTTAATCAATCGAAGGGAATATTATTTTTATCTTAAAATTTTATAAAAAACATGAAATGACAAATTAATGGTGACAAAGCGGCAAGGTTTTTCCACCCGGTGGCAAAGAATTGTCACCACTCGCATCGTTTTATGATGCTATTAAAATATGAATCAGGAACTAATGGCTGTTATCAGATGCCGCAGAATTATTCGTTACAAGCCATTTTTCTAGCATTTGGTACAGCTCTTTCAATTTAAATGGCTTGCCGATGAAGTCATCCATTCCTGCAGCCAGGCATTTTTCACGTTCTTCTGAAAGCACATTGGCAGTCAACGCTACTATTTTAGTGTGTTCACCTGTCGCTACTTCAGCAGCCCGTATTTCCCGTGCAGCGGTATACCCGTCCTTCACTGGCATCTGGCAGTCCATAAGAACCAGGCTGTAGCCTGAGTCCTTTAACTTCTCCATCGCCTGCTCGCCATTGGCCACCACATCTACTTCACAGCCTAATGATTCCAGCATGTCGACGGCAACCTGCTGGTTAATTTCATTGTCTTCAGCCAGCAAGATCCGGGCATCTAGCATGGTAAAATGCTCACCTGCTACTGACCGGATTTCTATCGTCATGTCCTCGGCAACACGCTTCATGGGTATACTGAAATTAAAGCAGCTGCCCTGGTCCGGCACACTTTCGAGATGAATTTCTCCTCCCATCAGTTCAACCAGCTTTTTACTGATAGACAGTCCCAGTCCGGTTCCGCCAAAGCGCCGTGTTGTTGAACCATCCGCCTGGCGAAAAACATCAAAGATAACGGATTGTACTTCTGCTGGGATACCAATACCGGTATCTTTTACTTCAAAATTAATCAGTGCGGCATCAGCACTTAATTGATCTATTCGCAGGATTATCTTCACTTCTCCCTGTTTAGTGAATTTAATGGCATTTTCAACCAGGTTCAGCAGGATCTGTTGAATCCTTCCCGGATCACCCTGCACAAACGGAACCGGATCATCAGGCAGACTGAAGAGTAATTGCAGGCCCTTTCTTTCTGCTTTATTGGTTTCCATGGCAACCGTATTTTCAATAATATCAATAAGGTTCACATCAATACATTCCAGTTCCATCTGCCCGGCTTCTATTTTTGAAAAATCCAGTATGTCATTGATGATATTGAGCAATACTGTTCCGGACTCGTGAATAATACCGGCATAGCGTTTCTGTTTAGCTGTTAAATCAGTACGCAGCATCATATCCGACATGCCCAGCACACCATTCATTGGAGTACGAATTTCATGGCTCATGGTGGCAAGAAACTCGGTTTTTACCTGGTTTGCATGTTCAGCCAGCTCCTTACAGGTAATAGCATCCTGCATCGATAGCTGCAGCTCATGCGTGCGTTGCCTGACCGTTTCTTCAAGCTCCAGGCTGTTACGGGACAGGCGCTCGTCACGCAATTGCACCTGCTTCAACATGTCGTTAAATTTATTAACAAGTTTTCCTATTTCATCATCATCGCCTTCTCTCAATCTAATGGTGTATTCCTGTCTGTCAGTCACATCCTGCATACCGGATAACAGCTCTTCGATTGGCCCGGAAATCCGGCGCTGCAACCTCGAACTTAATAAATACACACCAAGCATTACCGCCAGCCAAATCAGTACCACACTGGCCAGGAGTTGTTTCAGCATCGTAATCAACGGTGAGGCGGAAGTCTCAATTTGAAGATAACCAATGATATTGTCATCTGTGTATACTGGCGTCAGCATATCCATATCATTCGACGTAAAGCGATATTCTTTTTTGCCGGACCCGACTGCAGAAATGCGCCAGCTTTCATCATCATCAATAACCAGCTCTCTCGCTTCATCATCCTGATAAGCATAAAATGCAATCACTTTAAGATCTTTTGTGAAAACAGCAGAAGCTCGAATCATTGATTCGGTGTTTAATAACGCAAGTGTTCTCTCCGCCGCCTTTTCATCTCTGAACAGGATAGCGGCATCAAGATTACTCGCCGTGACATCAGATAATACCGATATGCGTTCTACCAGGGACTTTCGAAATGAAACCACTTCAATAATGACATAACTTGCTGAAGCGACTAATAAGGCTATGCCGCTGGTCAACAGCAGCATATATCTGAGTTTCTGAGCAATACTGTAGGTTTTTACCCCTCTCACTTATAACCTCATAACTTATTTATTCACCCTGCTCTACAACCAGATAAAAGCAACAATAAAATTAATTACATCATTAACAAATCAATATGATTATCTAATCCATTGTACTTCGGATTATTTCTGCCAAATATATAAATAGCTATTTTTATAGTATGAGATGCGGCCATAAGTCCGTCATCCATTATTATAAAAATTTTAAAATAGTTAAAACACAAACCAGGCGCTATCAATACATCAATTATAATAAATGTAAATGATTATTAAACATAAGTCACTGAATATTGTGACTAAGCTGGCGTTTATTTATCTTTAATGTACCAGGCAGGTGATAGCCTGAAAGTGGAGAGAACTTAATTAGACATGAACAAGCGATCGCTTATTGGCAAATGCTTTTGTCTGACCTTCGTTATTGTAGGTTTCCGAGATTGTTGTTGAACCTGGTGCAATGCCATGTAATATATCCAGGGCATGGCGAGACTGCCTTGAAACCAGTTCCACAATACTGCCATTGACACGATTCTTATCACGGCAATTTTCTGCTGCGCTAACCAGCTCATTCCATAACACTGTTAGTTGCTGATCATCAAACTGATATTGTTTACTTTCACCAGCCGCTTCGCTGACATTAATACTATCTATTGAGCCAAGTAATTGCTCTCGTTGCCTGCTAACAACTTCAAGTTGCTGTATACGCTGCTGCTTGCTTCGCACAACATTTTCCAGTGCTTCCGCATGCTGCTCGGCTAATGCTTCATATTCCTGTTCGAGTGACTGCGATAAACTGTTAATACATTCAATCTCGGATTGAAGTAGCTGTTTAATCTGCTGTTGCTGAAGGGCTGAAATCACAATTTCACACTCACTAGTTGGTTTAAGTTCTGCACGTTTAGGATTTTAGAATATTCTCAAACTGCATCAGTTTATCGGCAACTTTGGCGGCATCAACTTCATAAGTGCCATTATTAATCGCTGCTTTAACCTCTTCAACACGTTTAGCATCAACCACAGGTGCCGATTCTACCGTGCTATTTATCTTGCCAATCTGCACAGCATTATCCGACAGACTTACAGTGTCAGATGTTGATGATTTACCCGTATCGGTTGTTACAGGCTGTTGATCTACCTGCTTTTTAACCTGGCTTTCATCCGCCGGCGCATGCACCTTAGCGGCCGATATCCCATTGATATCTATAGACATAACAGCTCTCCTCGATAGTTGTCTGTTAAATTACTGTATATAATAACGGCAGTGTATTGTAAATCTTTAACCTAATTATAAAAATAATAGCTTAAATATCCACTTTCACTTCACCTGAAGCGGTAATCACACCTTCAAGCTTTTGTTTCGATTTTATGTTCATTACTCTGATACGGTCGCCAACAGAGCCATTCGCCAGCGCTTTACCGTCGACACGTACCTGCATACGGCCAGACATGGCCATTATGCTCACTTTTTGTCCACGACTAATCATTCGTGGCCGTTTCAGCATAGCTGGCGTCAAAACAGCCCCTTGCTTTACACGCCGCTTTACTTTCATACCGGCTGCTTTCTGCTTTATATCAAAATAGCCATGAGGCAATTTAGCAAGGTCATGCTTTTCCAGTTTCAAATCTGATTCGGTCAACAAGTCACCCTTATGCAATGCCTTTTTCGTCACCAGTACATCTTTAAAAACACTGATGGTAACCGGGACATACAGTTTCCATGGTTTTGTACCGCTGCATTTTACGCCGATGGTTATTTTGCCCAGTTTACTGCTGCCATTCGATAAAAAACCCTGTAACGGTTTATTGCATTTGTTAAGTTTTAAACGGGAATCCAGTTTTCCAACATCTATTTTTGCAGCATGATCGTAATTTGATGAGACATGCGTCGCGGCAAAACTTTTAGCCGTTTTATAAATACTGTCATGCGTTTGATGAGCCGCTTCTACCGCTGGAACATAAAACACAAGCAGTGAGCTTAAGCACAGGCAACAACAACGGTTAATTAATTTTAATTTAGTCATGGTAAATAATAAGCGCATCTAGTTTTTTCTAATCCAGCCGCCTTTCATGCCAAATTGTTCTGCAACAATCTGGTTAAACAGCTGCGCCTGTGACTTTTCTTCAAAACCATCTACGATTAATCGATATACGCGGGTACCTTTGACTTCAGCCTCTTCAATAAGCGGCGTATAACCAATCGATAATAACTGCTTCACTTTACCCTGGGTTCTGTCTTTACTGGTAAACGAAGCCAGGTTTACTATCCAGTTACCGGTAGTAACTATTTTATTAACTGTCACTTTATTATCAGCAACACTTTTGGCCGGTGTTTTATTCCTGTCAATCGATTTAGCCGTTAACTTTTTAGCAATAACAGTTTCCTGCTGAACTGGTGTTTTCACTTCGTTACGCTTGCTGTTAGCTGTTTCCAGTTGCGCTCTTAAAGCATTTATCTCATTCTTAAGCGCATCAATATCTTCTGTTTGTACAGCCACTTCAACTGGCTGCCCCTGGTCTGCAACGACTGTTTCTTTAACTACGCTGGCAACCGGACTGGCTTTAATCTGCGTAATATCATTATTTACAGGTTGCCGGGTATTATTGATATTGACCAGGCCAGGCAATAATTCTTTGTTACCTGTAACCGCTGTTTCTTCGAACTTTTGCTGATAAAGACTTAATGATTCTTCAAGCTGGTTAGTTCGTAGATCAAGCATATAAAGATAATAGGCTGCGACTGTAACAATTACGGTAACAAAAAATAGTGGCAGCCATGCTGTATTTTTTTTGGACATGGCGTTTGAATTAACTGCGTTATGTGCAGATTGCTGAGCAGCTGCTTGCGCCCGTTGTAAACTTTCATTAGTAAAGCCGGCAGCCGACTGATTTTCGGCATACTGATTTGCTTTATTCGATCTCAGGTCGACAACACGATTTCTGCTATCACGTTCGTTGCTGGCAGCACCACTAACTGCTGGGCCGTCATCTTTAATTTGTGACAGAACACTGCTCAAATTATGATTACCATTTAAGTTATATTCATTAGCCGATGAAAGTGAAACAGTATCGTCTGTCACGTCAAATCCCTGATTCTGGTTATCAATTCGAGCACGCACTGAAGCGTAATCAGCAGTTGACGAATCAGTATAATTATTTTCCTGTGCAATCATAATTAATCACCCAATAACTATTTTTCCAGTGTACTCTCGGATGCATCAGCAGATACCGTATCTGCATAAATGCGGTCTTTGCCCAAAACTTTGGCATGAAATATTGCCTGGTCAGCCCTGTTTTGTAATTTCAGCGCAGTATCATCGTGCGTAACAGTGACTACACCGGCACTTAGGGTGAAACAAATATTATTATTTTCAAAAACGCAGGGGTTTGCTAAAACAAAATCTTTCACTCTTTGCGCAACCAGCATTGCCTGTTTGATTTCAGTGTTCGGTAAAAACACCATGAACTCATCACCGCCATTACGATAGACAACATCACTGCCGCGCGCTACTGATTCAATTCGCCTGGCAACCTCGTGTAGCACGGCATCTCCGGCCTTACGGCCAAATTCTGTATTTATATTTTCAAATTCATCAAGATCCAGCAATAATAATGAAAAGTGTTCTTTATAACGGTGCGCCCTTTCTATTTCCTGCTCTATCGTATCGCGGCAGTAACTGCCATTTCTAAGGCCGGTCAATTCGTCACGCTGAGAGAAGCTAATTGCCTGTTTATAACGAAGTGCATTACGCAAAGGCAGACTTAATCCAGCAAGCATTGCTTCTATAATATCCAGCTCATTATCTAAAAATATGATTTCACGCGTGATGCGGATAGTACCTAATGAGAGCCCTTCATATTTTAACGTGTACTCACAATGGTGCTTTCTTCGTCTGCCATTAATAACACTGGTTTTTGTTGATTCATCCTGGTACTCGATACTGTCATAAGGCACCGTGGACTTAAGCTCATTAATAAAAGTATCAAACAACTGGTAGAAATCGAGAAACTCGTGCAGTTGACCAGTAAACTCGACGAAACTATCATCGTTACTGTAAAACTCGGTACTAACTGCAGTATTATTCTGATACTCAAAGTCTGGATGACTATTGAGTGAAGTTGTGTTGATTTCCGCCATTATTATTGCCTCGATACTTTTGTCTTACTGTATTTCAAAGCAACAACCGTGCCAAAGGATTATATCTATTTAAATCAACAAGTTAAAAAGGCAGTATTGATAATGGCAAAATATTGACGTGATTTCAGCAGGACTCAGGCTGTTTGCGATAGTGTCGAGGCAATTTATTGGCAGTAACGGGAAGCTGGCCCCGCAACCGCCTAATAGAGAATTAGCTCGGTATATTGACCTGAGCAGCGTGTCTCAAAAAATTATTGTTGTAACTTATCAATCGTCGCTATGCTTTATTTGCGTATAAGGCAGTGTAAAAGTAAATATAGCACCACCTTCACCAGTGCTGTTTCCCGCGACCAGGGTACCACCATGACCTTCAATGATTTCTTTACTAATTGATAAACCAAGACCGGTACCACCAGCACCGCTATTGGTATTACTGGATTGCACAAATTTATTAAACACAGTTTCCAGTTCGTCTTCCGGAATACCGCTTCCCTGATCCATTATTGATACCGATATTGCCGGTACACTCTCAGCTAAATCCTGGCTCTCTCTGGGATCTTCTCTGGGCGGCAGCCTGGTTTCATTATAATAAATGAGTACGCTCATGCCATCAGGCGTGTATTTGATAGCATTTGAGAGTAGATTTCGCACAACTTGCTCAATTTTGTCACTATCATACTCCAGGTAGGTATAAGCACAGGCGGGTTCAATATCGATAGTCAGAGAGCGCTCAAGAAATAGCGGATTCAACTCTTCGACAACATTATGAACGGTCAATTGCAGGTCGTTTTCCGAGAATTCATATTTCATCCGCCCTGCTTCCAGCTTTGATAAATCAAGTAAGTCATTCAGCAGTAGTAACAGCCTCTGCCCACTCTCATTAATGCGAGTGAAGTAACTGACGATTTTTTCATTCGTTGCCGTTCCAACCTTGCCACTGCCTAAACTGGAAAAACCAAGAATGGCATGCATAGGTGTTCTCAATTCGTGTGACATATTAGCAAGAAACTCAGATTTCGCACGGTTCGCTATATCCGCTCTTTCACTCTGCAACATCAGCTGTTCTTCATGCTCATGTGACTTTGCCTGTAGTAACAGCATATGCTCAAAATTCTGGCTGAAAACCCTGGCATTTTTAATCAGAAAAATGATGATAATAATCAGCCCGATCTCAACTAATAACAAATGAGAACCAACTATATGAGATTGCAACAATAAACCAATCATCACCTGCACTAACACGATGATGACAAACATTGCGGCAAGTCTGAACTGGAACGACAGTGTCGTCGTTGATGCCGTGGCCAGTACTATTAATAACATCAGGATTATCATCAGTGTCTGCGAGCCAACAACTGGTAATAAAATAAAGCCCAGCGATCCCCAGCAGCAGGCAGATAAAATAGTACCGATTAATATATTTCGCTCGGATTTTTTAATATCGACGCGGTCGTATTTTTTGTCCTGATTGTACATATAAACAGCGGACATACGAAACGCGTCAATACAGAGAACCAGGACTAACCACCAGGTAAATATTGGTGATACCACTTCCAGCGTAGCGAATGCATAAACTAAAATGGCACTAAGTGACATTACCGTGACTGAATTAATACGATTGCTATTGATAAACTCGATTTTGGCAAGCTCAACCTCTCTTATAAGGTCATCTCTTCCATCAAAAGCCTCGTTCCCTAATACCATTTACAGTTCCTATTAAATGACTGGTTATTATTTTTTTATATTAATTAAACAGGATTAATACATGCTCTATATCAAGAAGTACATGTAGAAGGTATAGCATTATACATCGTCATAAGCGATTTCCTATGCCAGTTTGTAAAGGTGCGGGTAATTAATAGTGTAAACAATATGACCAGGCTCGGCTAATCAGGCAGAGGTCATCGAGACGACTTCAATTTATAAAAAATACTGGATTATTAATTATGAATGCTTCTGAAGCAATGGATCCGAATCCGACCACCCTGAAACCAACTGACAGTATCGAATGTGCTGCAGAATATATTATGAAAAATCGTTACCGCGCCCTGCCGGTCGTCGATGAAAATTTTTGTTACCTTGGAATATTCGGCGTCAACTGCTTATTGAAACAGGTTATTCCCAAGTCAGTCTTTCTGCCGAACGGACTGGAAAACGTTGGTTTTATACATGAGTCTTTCGAAGATCTGTTTGAACGATTCAACGAAGTAAAAGATTTACCTATATCAATCTGTATGAACAAGGATGTACCTTCGGTTGCCCCGGATACCCCGCTGACTGAAACCATGTTAATACTATACCAGACTCGTGCCAGTATCCCGGTCGTTGAGCCTGGCAGCTGTAAGTTACTTGGCATGATTTCATACTGGGACATTGGTGAAAAAATTCTGGCAGCGGGAGGTAAGAAAGATGCATGACCTCCATCAAGCTGATGTTATCTTTGGCATATCACCCGTCTGGTTTGCCGGTAGTTTGTTTGTCCTGACCTACGCCCTGATTGTCAGCGAACGCCTGAATCGCGCAGTGATATCGATGCTGGCCGCCGCACTCATGATATTAAGCGGTGTGCTTACCCAGGAAGCTGCGGTAAAGGGGGTCGATTTCAATACCATCGGTCTGCTTACCGGCATGATGATCATCGTTGGTATCACGCGAAACTCCGGGGTTTTTCAATATCTCGCCATCCGTTCGGCAAAAGTCGTCAATGCTGACCCCTGGGGTATCCTGGTAATGATGATGCTGGTTACCGCATTGCTGTCCGCCTTACTGGACAATGTCACCACGGTATTACTGGTCGCACCGGTTACCCTGCTGATTACCGATACATTAAAAATAAGTGCCTATCCCTACTTATTTGCAGAAATCTTTGCCTCTAATATTGGCGGCACCAGCACCCTGATTGGTGACCCGCCAAACATAATGATCGGTTCAGCTACCGGCCTGGGCTACAACGATTTTCTGTTTAACCTGGCGCCTATAGCGGTCATTATATTAGCAGTCACCATAGTTCCAATTTACCTGATCTGGGGAAGAAAACTGAAAGCAGATCCCGTATTGATCAACAAGGTAATGCAATATCGAGAGATTGACGCAATCAAGGACTGGCTGCTGCTTAAAAAATCATTATTTGTACTGACTCTGGTGATGCTGGGCTTTATAGTCGGACATGATTATGGCATTCAGCCGGCGACCGTCGCAATGTTCGGCGCGGCTTTATTGCTAACCTTAAACTGTATTTCATTCGACCAGGAGGAACAGACCAAACGGGTAGCAGACTCTTTAGCCGATGTAGAATGGATAACCATATTCTTTTTTATCGGATTATTTATCCTGGTGTACGGCGTCGAAACAACCGGCCTGCTGGAATCACTGGCACATAGGGTAGTGGAATTTACCGATGGTGATAAAACAGTAACAGCCATCTCGATACTTTTTGTATCCGCCGTGGCTTCAACAATAGTCGACAATATTCCCTTCGTTGCCACCATGATTCCGTTGATAAAAAACATGGCGCCAACCTTCGGCGGTGCAGAACAACTGGTTCCCCTGTGGTGGTCACTGGCACTGGGTTCCTGCCTTGGCGGCAACGGCAGCCTGGTTGGTGCCAGCGCTAACCTGATCGTTGCCGGTTTCGCAGAACGCTCCGGTCAGCCGATCAGGTTTCTGCCATTTATGCTGATGGCTTTTCCATTGATGATGCTTTCAGTTCTAATCAGCAGCGTTTATGTTTACTTTCGTTATCTATAAACGCGGTTGACAATAAGCCGCTTAGCCTTCTCTTACCGGCCGGTTTAACTTGTAGTAATTGATCAGGCCATTGCTGGAACTATCATGCGTATCGATGGTTTCAGCGGTGTCCAGCTGCTTCAGGATACCTGTCGCCATCTGCTTACCCAGCTCCACACCCCACTGGTCGAATGAGTTGATATTCCAGATAACACCCTGAACAAATATCTTATGCTCATACAGTGCAATCAAAGTACCCAGTGTTTCCGGGTCCAGGCTGTTAAACAGAAAAGTACTGGTTGGCCGGTTACCGGGAAAGACCTTATAAGGAAGCAATGCTTTTATCGCGTCTTCATCCATACCGCTGGCAGCAAGATCGGCATAAGCTTCTTCTTCAGTTTTACCCTTCATCAGTGCTTCTGTCTGGGCAAACACATTAGACATTAAAGCGCGGTGATGCCTGGCAATGCAGCGAACGTTGGACACCGGGGCCAGAATATCAGAAGGCACCAGTTTGGTGCCCTGGTGTAATAACTGGAAAAAAGCATGCTGACCGGCAATACCAATTTCACCGAACAGTACCGGTCCCGTGGTGTAGTCGACCGTCTCACCCTGACGGTCGATATATTTTCCGTTACTTTCCATATCGGCCTGTTGCAGATAGGAGGGAAACTTATGTAAATGCTGATCATAGGGCAACACGGCGGTTGCTTCAGCTTTATAAAAGTTGTTATACCAGATGCCCAGCAAAGCCATTATTACCGGTATGTTTTCATTAAAAGGTGTATTTTTAAAATGGTTATCCGCTTCATAGGCACCCTTCAATAATTTTTCAAAATTATCTTCACCAATCGCGATTACAATTGGCAGGCCAATCGCAGACCACAGCGAATAGCGTCCGCCTACCCAGTCCCACATTTTGAAAACATTATCTTCTGCAATACCAAATGCCAGCGCTGCATCAATATTGGAAGTAACCGCAGTAAAGTGTTTATGTATATATTTGTCATTTCCCGCTTTATCAATATGCCACTGGCGAGCAGTTTCGGCGTTGACCATGGTATCCTGCGTGGTGAAACTCTTGGAAGCGATAATAAAAAAGGTTGTTTCCGGACTGAGAAATTCCAGCGTGTCATTAATGTGGTTTTCATCAATATTTGATACATAATGTATATTCAGGTCATGCAGCGAATACGGCCTTAATGCTTCCGTCACCATAAGCGGCCCCAGGTGAGAACCGCCAATACCGATATTAACCACATCAGTGATTGGCTGTCCGGCATAACCGCGCCACTTTCTGGTGCGTATTTCTTCAGCCAGTTTTTTTACGCGCTGATGCTCTTCACAGATTTCGGGCATAATATCAACACCATCAATCATTACCGGCTGGCCACTTCGATTTCTTAGCGCGGTATGTAAAACCGCCCGGTTCTCGGTATGATTAATCGCTTCGCCATCAAACATCTTTTTCATCCAGCCGCTAACATCACTGTCTACAGCCAACTGCTGCAGCAGCTCCATAGTCTCACTGCTGATAATGTTTTTAGAGTAATCAAATAAAATAGTATTTAGCTGCAACGAAAACCGTTCAAAGCGTTGCGGATCCTGATCAAACATATCCCTCATGTGTGTCTGGCTAATCTCACCAAAATGTTCATTAAGTGCTTTCCAGATTGCAGATTCAGTTAATTTAGACATAAGTATATTTTCAAGGTGTTGGGAAAAGTATCAGCTGACAGTATATAAATATTTACTAATATATGTAACCCTCAATGACAAAACTCCGCACTTCAATAGATTACTGATAGTTGACCTGCATCAACACTGTGAATCAGGGTTCAACTAAAATCAACGACTGAATTTTTAATAACGATTTGAAATGTAAAGGGAGTATTGAATGCCTGTTGATGCCGCAATTGAAACCTATGTCTATTCCTTTAAAGATGGCGACGGTAAGAATAAGAAGCTACTTGGTGGCAAAGGTGCAAACCTTTGTGAGATGACCCAAATTGGCATCAATGTACCACCCGGTTTTGTCATTAGCACCGAAGCCTGCCTGGGATACCTGGCCACTGAAAAAAAGGACCTGCCTGCTAACCTGCTCGACCAGGTGCATGAGCAGATAAAATCTCTCGAACAGGCAACCGGAAAAGGTTTTGGTGACCCCGATAACATGCTGCTGTTATCAGTGCGCTCCGGTTCTGCCCTCTCCATGCCCGGCATGATGGACACCATCCTTAACCTTGGGCTTAACTCAAAAACACTCCCGGGCCTGATTAAACAAACCGGCAATGAACGATTTGCCTGGGATGCTTACCGGCGTTTTGTACAGCTGTTTGGCAAAGTTGCCCTGGGCATTGCCGATGAAAAATTTGATAAACCTTTTGACGCCATCAAGAAACGTGAAGGCGTCAGCCAGGACACAGATCTGACTGCTGAAAACTTTCGTGAAATCACCGACATCTTTCTCGGCGTTGTGCACGATGAAACCGGCAGGCCATTTCCGGAAGATGTTTACGAACAATTACAGCTCTCAATAAAGGCAGTATTTAATTCATGGCTGGGCAAGCGCGCCATTGATTACCGGCGTGAGTTTAAAATTACGCCGGATATGGCTAACGGCACCGCGGTCAATATTCAGACCATGGTGTTTGGCAACATGGGCGACAACTGTGCTACCGGTGTTGGCTTTACGCGAAACCCGGGTACCGGTGAAAACGTCATGTTTGGTGAATACCTGATTAATGCCCAGGGTGAAGATGTGGTCGCCGGCATTCGTACACCCAAACCCGTGAATCAGCTGGAACTGGATATGCCACAGATGTATAAGGAACTGGTGGCATTGCGTAACCGCCTGGAAGAGCACTACCACGAAGTACAGGATTATGAGTACACCATCGAGAATGGTGTACTGTTCTGCCTGCAGACACGTGATGGCAAAATGAATGCAGCTGCGCGCGTACGCACTTCCCTGGAAATGCAAAACGAAGGACTGATTACTCGCGACCAGTCATTATTGCGTATCGACCCCGAAGAACTGGAACAACTATTACACCCGCGCCTCGACCCTGAATCAAAACAGGTACCTATCGCACAGGGACTGCCAGCTTCACCCGGGGCAGCTTCCGGTCGTATCGTATTTGATGCAGACCATGCTGAACGGGCACGCGATGCCGGCGAAAAAGTCATTCTGGTTCGTGAAGAAACCAAACCGGAAGATATTCACGGATTTTTTGCCGCTGAAGGTGTATTAACCAGCCGCGGCGGTAAAACATCACATGCCGCAGTGGTTGCACGCGGCATGGGTAAACCCTGCGTTGCCGGCGCTGAAGGCATTGTTGTCGATGTCGAAAAACATATCGCACAGGTCGGCGAAACGGTGCTGCACGAAGGTGACATCATTACCATTGATGGTGCTAATGGCAATGTTTATCTCGGTGAGATCGATACCGTAGCGCCACAATTTTCAGACGAACTTCGCACCCTGCTCGGCTGGGCTGACGAAATTGCCGAACTGAAAATCATGAGCAACGCCGACACCATGGAGTCAGCCAGCCAGGCATCCGATTATGGTGCCATGGGCATTGGATTATGCCGCACCGAACGCATGTTTAACGCGCAGGACCGTTTACCGCTGGTGATTGATATGATCCTGGCAAAAGATAAAACAGACAGGCAACAGGCGTTGGACATACTGCGCCCGATTCAACGCGCAGATTTCAAGGACCTGTTTAAAATTATGTCACCCAGACCGGTCACCATCCGCCTGCTGGATCCGCCTATTCACGAATTCCTGCCCAATGAAAAACAGCTGGAGCAGGAAATTGAGCACCTCTACCGTTTGCGCGAAACCGTCGAAGGCGTTAATGATTTAATGAACACCATGCAGTTGCTGAAACGCAAAGCCGATGCCAAAGAACTGCCGAAGCCCTTCGCTCCCGGTGGACGTGAGCTGGTGGAATCTGCCATCGCCAAAAAGCAGCAAATGCTGCAAAAAGTTCGCGAACTGTTTGAAGTCAACCCGATGCTTGGCCACCGCGGTGTTCGCCTGGGCATTACCTACCCTGAAATTTATGAAATGCAGATTCGCGCTGTTCTTGAAGCGGCTGCCGAATGTAACAAGGAAGGTTTTAATGTATGCCCTGAAATCATGGTGCCGCAGGTTTGTACCGGTAAAGAACTTTCCTGGGTAAGAGAGATTGTTGACAAGGTACACGCTGAGGTCGAGGCGGAATATAACATCGAGCTGAAATTCAAATTTGGCTCCATGATCGAAGTGGTACGCGCCTGTATGCGCGCCGGCCGGCTGGCAGAAATTGCCGAGTTCTTCTCCTTCGGTACCAACGACCTGACACAGTCCAGTTTTTCATTCTCTCGTGAAGACGCAGAGAACAAATTCCTGCCACTGTATGAAGAGAATAATATTCTGCAGGACAACCCGTTTGAAATACTGGACGTAAAAGGTGTCGGCCGCCTGATGGAAATCACTGTGCAATGGGGCCGTAAAACCAACCCGGATTTAAAAGTTGGTATATGCGGTGAACAGGGAGGACACCCGGAGTCCATCCGCTTCTGCCACCATATTGGCTTAAGTTATGTTTCCTGCTCGGCGCCACGAGTACCCATAGCCAGGCTGGCTGCAGCCCATGCCAAACTGATGGAAAATGATTACACCCTGGAGTAAGCTGCCTTAAAGTTACTTCTAGGCTTAATAAATACATATAAATCAATTATTTATTATATATAGTTAATAATTTATTTAAGTATTGCTTCATGAAGATGGCGTTCAGGACAACGTAGTCGTCGCCCGCCTGCTAACGATGGCAGTATTCCATTAGAACCCGGCAGGACAGAGTGAAGCTGTCCGCATTGCCGGTTTGGGTAAGGTTAAGTGTTTCGGCTTTTTGCATTAGTTAGCAGCCACAAATGCTGACATGCAAAGAAGCAGTTTGCACATAACACTACCTCTGAATTAACGCAGTAAGCCGCAGCATGCTGGCGAACGATTACAGGCAAAGATATTAAGTCGGAAATAACACTATGAACAAAGTTGAAAGTTTAAAAAGCAATATAAATAAAGATGAGTCTGCTTCGAAACCGGAAGGTACAGCAAGCAATACGGAAACTAACAACTCGAAAATAACCTGCAAATACCCGGGTATTGAAACCGTCATTCATGGCAATGGTGCAATTGCCCATGTTATGGGACACGTCTGCGGCGGGGTAATCGGTTATCCCATCACGCCCTCAACCGAGATTTCCGAACTGTTCGAAGCCTACCGTGCCAAGGGCGGCTGCAATGTCTGGGGCAAACATCCTTTTTTCTTTGAACCCGAAGGTGAGCACTCAGCACAGAGCGGTGCCATGGGGGCGACTTTAACCGGTGGACGCTTTATTTCGAATGCTTCTTCAAGCCAGGGCGTACTCTATGGACTTGAATCGCATTATGTAACCGTTGGCAAAAAAGTTGGAGGCTTTGTCTTACAGGTAGCCGCGCGCGCTGTATCCAAACATTCATTGAACGTTATGGCAGGACACGATGATGTCTACGCCCTGCTGCCTTCAGGTTACACCATTTTATTTGGCAGCAATCCACAGGAAGCAGCAGATCTGGCTGCCATCGCTTATCGTGTCAGCTCACTGTCGATGGTACCGGTAACCAATGCAATGGATGGTTTCGCCACCAGCCATATGCAATGTGAAACCTTATTACCCGAGCCTGAACTGCTGAAAGAATTTCTCGGTGACCCGTCAGGCCGTATCAAATCGCCGACGGTTGCACAGGAAATGTTATATGGCGCCAAGGGTCGTGTTTATCAGCTAAAACAATACCTGGGTAAACATAGTGGTGACTTACAAGCAGCCAGCCTGTCGGCAATCAATGATTATTTAGACAGTCATGCCGATGCCATTGAAACAGATAACACAGGCGACAGGGTGCCAGAAACACTGGCATGGATACCTGAAGAACTGCATGGCCAGTGGCAAAGACAGTGGACAAACGCTTTCGAGAAAGGCACCCGGCAGCTGGTTCCAGCCATGGTTGATATTAATAACCCAGGCCTTACTGGCGGTGTTCAAAACCAGCCCGATTTTCAGGCCGGCCTGGTCGACCATAAAACTCATTTCGTTAACGAGATTCCGCATTTCGTCAGGCAGGCCATGGATGAATATGGCGAGCTGACCGGACGCAAGTACAAACCGGTACAGACATTTTTGGCTGACGATGCAGAACACGTCATTGTCGGCCTGGGATCAGTAACCGATGATGCCGAAGCCGTTGCCAGTTACCTGCGCAGCCAGGGTAAAAAAGTTGGTGTCATCTCAATCAAAATGCTGCAGCCGTTCCCCGAAGGCGAACTGGTTGCCGCGCTGGATGGTAAAAAAGCCGTGACTGTGCTGGAGCGCTCGGAAGTGACTGCCTTAACCAACCTGGTTACCCAGTCACTGTTCAAAGCACGCGAGAACAATGATCTGATACGCCACACAGGCATCCCGCCCATTGACAGCCTGCCGAAAATCAGCACCGGCATCTTTGGTGTTGGCGGACATGATTTACAGCCCCGCCACCTGATCGCCGCTTACAAAAACATGGAAAGCACACTTAACGTTCCTTTCTTCTACCTGGGCTCACAGTTCTTTGAAAAAAATCCGTCACCAGGCAATGCAGAAATGCAGAAGCAGCTCAGGCAGGCTTATCCAGAAACCGAGTTTATGGCACTGGAAACAGCAGAGAACCCCAGTTTGCTGCCGGCAGATGCATTCCGCATCCGTTTCCATTCGGTCGGCGGTTATGGAACCATCGCATCCGGCAAACTGCTGACCGATATTCTCGCCGGCGTACTCGGTTTGCATTCTAAATCAGCACCTAAATACGGTTCTGAAAAAAGCGGTGCACCGACTAACTTTTATATCACCCTGAGTCCTGAACCGATAAAAATTACCAATGCTGAACTGGAAGATGTAGAAATCGTCGTTTCCCCCGACCATAAAGTTTTCAGTCACACCAATCCCCTGCTTGGCCTGGTCGAAGGCGGTACTTTAATCATACAGTCGCATCACACACCCATTGAAGTATGGAAAGAACTGCCTGCCTTTGCACGCAAAGTTATTCGAGAGAAAAGTATTAATCTTTATGTCATCGATGCTTTTGGTGTAGCGAAAAAACATGCACCGGTTCCTGAACTGGAAATTCGTATGATGGGCATTGCATTCATCGGCGCCATTTGCGGTAATGTCGACCGTATCTCTGCCGGCAGATCCGAAGCTGCGATACTGGAAAAAGTCGAACAGCAGATAACGAAAAAATTCGGCGCCAAAGGTAAAACTGTCGTCGACAGTAACATGAAGGTGGTGCGTGACGGTCTCGAAGCAACCAGCAAGATTGATTACAGCACAGAAGAATTTAAACAGGCTGAAAAACTTGTCGCCGTGGTGAGCGGTCCCGGTGTTGAAGTTTCTGCAGCCATGTCTGGCGGCACTGGCAGTTCGGTAACGAACGGTCTGTTCGACACGAACTATTACAATGATATTCTGTCCGACCGCATCAAAGACGGCAGTGTCGGCGAAGCACCGGTAATGCCCGGCACCGGTATGTTCATTCCTGTCGCATCCGCTGCCTGGAAAGACAAAGGTATGTTCCGGCTTAATGTGCCTAAATACACAGCGCACCTCTGCACCGGCTGCATGGAGTGCACAGTCGTCTGCCCGGATGCTGCCATACCCAATACCGTGCATGAGATTCATGATCTGCTGCTGACAGCCATTAACAAACTGGATATTACCGAACAGCATAAAACCCAGATGAGCAGCCAGGTCTTTCCACTGACCAAAGCGATACGTGATCTTTACCGTAACCTGATTGGCAAAGATGAAAGCACATTCAGTGAAATCGTCAGGCAGTCACTTTCAAGCCTGGGAATAGACAACGCCAGTCTGAAACGTGATTATGAAAAGATGACCGAGGCGCTTGAGTGTTTTCCTGTAGCCAAGACTCGTCCCTTCTTCGATGCCATGGAGAAAAATGAACCGGGTTCAGGCGGTCTCTATTCGGTCAACATCGATCCCTGGAAATGTACCGGTTGCGGGGAATGTGTTGATGTCTGCGGACCGGGCGCATTGAGTGTAGAAAGACAGAGCAGCCTGTTGCAGGCCGAGATGAGTAAGAACTTCGAGTTCCTCAGCAAGCTGCCCAATACGGCCGCCCGCTTCACTGAAAATGCCATCCTGCCCGGTGGTGACAATAAGCGACTGCTTCTCGATCACGACAATTATTACGCGATGACGGGTGGCCATGGTGCCTGCCGCGGCTGTGGTGAAGTAACAGCGATTCGCATGCTGACCGCAACCAACAAGGCGATCCACGAGAAAAAACGCAAAACGCATATCATTGAACTGGAAGCCCTGCTTACAAAACTGAAGGCTAAACTCGACAATATACCGTCAGATGATAATGACCCTGGTCGTGTGCAGCGCATACAGAAAACCATCGGCGTGCTTGAAAAACGCCTCTACCTGTTCGAGAGTGGACCGACAGGAAACGGTCCCTCTTTTGCCGCATTCGCCAATGCGACCGGCTGCAGCAGTGTTTATGCCTCCACCTTCCCGTCCAATCCTTATAAAGACCCCTGGGTTAACAGCCTGTTCCAGGATACGCCGGCAGTGGCCAAGGGAATGTTTGAAGGCTTCTGCGCGACCGCTGTTGAAGATTTTACGGCCCTGCGCACTGCCAAACTGGACCTGGAAGACCTGTATGATCCGGAATTTCATGACAGCTTATACCGATGCTTTAACTGGCATCATTTTTCCAAAGATGAGCTTTCCATGTTGCCGGCTGTTATTAGTATGGGCGGTGACGGCGCAACTTACGACATTGGTTTCGGCGCGTTATCGCGGGTACTTGTCTCAGCCACACCGATCAAAGTTGTAGTACTCAATACCGGCGCATACTCTAATACCGGCGGACAGACCTCTACCGCAAGTTATACCGCGCAGGATTCTGACCTGACCCGTTTTGGTGTCGCCCATAGCGGCAAACATGAAGACCGCAAGGAGCTGGGACTGATTGCCGCCTTCCACCCGAAGGTGCTGGTGATACAGACCAATGCTGCTTTGCAAAGCCACTTCATGAAAAATGTTATGGATTTTCTCACCTATAACGAGTCACCGGCAGTGTTCGACACCTACACTACCTGTCAGCCTGAACATGGCATTGCAGATGATGCCGGCAGCCGGCATGCAACGCTGGCAGTCGAAAGCCGGATGAGCCCGGTTTTTGTTCACGACCCGCGCCGTGGTGATACCCTTGCCGAACGTTTCTCACTGGAAGGAAACCCGGAGATCGGTAAGGACTGGATAACTAAACCGCTGGAATATATCGATGATGACGGCAATGGCGCCCTGCTGGAAATACCTTTCACGGCAGCAGATTTCGCCCTGAAAGAAGGCCGCTTTAAAAAACATTTTCACGCCGTTACCCAGGATGATGATCCGTGCCCGATCGATGAATACATTGATCTCAGTGAAAACGACCGCTACGGCAAGGTGCCTTTTATCTGGTCAACCACCGCCCAGGGAAAACTGATCAAACTCACCATGACCTCAGCCATGGTCGATCTGACCAGAGAACGCCGCAGAAACTGGCGCATGCTCGAATACCTCGCGGGGCTGAATGTCGAACGCATGCAGGCAGAACACCGCCGACAACTTGAAAACTGGCAGCAGAAATATCAGCAGACCAATATCGCACGTGAAGACTCTATCGATTCTATCGCGCGTGGTATGGCCGAATTAGCCAGTATTTCAGGCGCACCGGTATCAGCTACCGACAAGGTGATACCCGTCACCATGAGCCCTGCCGATTCATCTGCAGGCAGCAGCGTAACGTCAGGCGCTGCACCTGCAGATAACGCCGCGGCGGCCGGCGACCTGGTAGAAATCGCTGAAAGTGACCTGGCCAAGTGCACAAACTGCAAGACCTGTTACCAGGATCTCGGCGAGCTGTTTGAAAAGACAACAATCATGGTCGACGGCTCGGCCAAAGAGATAAGCCGGGTAATACCCGGAATTTTTGATAACATAGAAATTACCCCGGAACTGGTACAACGCGCATCAAGAGTTGCCGATGAATGTGATGCTGAAATCATCCGCTTTCACGCACCAGCTTAAGTGAGGTCAACCATGACACAGCCAAATGACACGCTATTGAATAAAGAAGGCAGCAGTGACGAACGCAGCTATGACTATAAAGATGTGCAAAGCTACCTGCAGGCAAATCTTGAGATCGAAAGCAACAGGCATCACATAGAGCACAGCAAGCAACAGGTGGCCGAACTGGAACACAGTGAAGCCGTCGAGCTGTTCCAGAAACAGGCGGCATTACTGCAGAAGCACCTGGTGAGTGATCCAAAGTTTTTCCAGCAGATGTTCATCAACGATGGCAGCAACGCCATTACCTGGGAATTTCAGCAGGACGAGCTGAGTGAAAAATTCACCCACACCTTCTGGAACCTTTTGCTTAGAAACGATGATTTCAGTAGCCTGCTGCTGCGCTTTATCTGGAACCTGCCACTTAAACAAAAACGTAAATTCATACGTGCCATCGACAGACACCTGTCAGCACGCTACCCCATGTTCAAGGGGCTCTCGGAAGGCTGGCCGGGTGAAAACAATATTGCACCCTATATACGTCCACCGAGTGAACGCAATGAAGACTTCGACCTGGTCAACCAGGGATACATCGGTTACATGGGTCTGGGCTACACTTTCCGTGAAGTCGAGATGCTGGTCTGGCTGGAAGTGCTGCGCGACAAACAGTGTGACGACAGACCCTGTGAAATAGGTATCCCCAGGGACGGTGCCGATAGCCATGCCGAAGCCGATGGCGGCTGCCCGGTGAAAATTCATATCCCGGAGATGCTGCACCTGATCGGTGAAGGTAAATTCAAGCAGGCGTTTGATCTGATCAAGGAATCCAATCCTTTGCCCAATGTTACCGGCCGTGTCTGCCCCCAGGAAATCCAGTGCCAGGGCGTGTGTACACTGAACAAGCGACCTATCGAGATTGGACAGATCGAGTGGTATCTGCCACAGAGCGAAAAGGTACTCAATCCGGATGATGATTTTACAGTAGATGATTTTGAAAATCCCTGGGCGAAAGCAGAAAAACCGCCTGTCGCTATCGTCGGTTCCGGTCCCGCCGGAATGATCAATGCCTACCTGCTGGCAAAGGAAGGTTACCCGGTTACCGTTTTTGAAGCCTTCCATGAGCTTGGCGGTGTATTACGTTACGGCATCCCCGAATTTCGCTTGCCTAACGAGCTGATCGACGATGTCGCGAAAAAGATTACTGCCCTTGGCGGCAAGTTTGTTACCAATTTTATCGTTGGCAAAACCACCACACTCGAAGCGCTGAAACGCGCCGGTTTCTGGAAAATATTTATCGGTACCGGTGCCGGCCTGCCCCGTTTTATGAACGTACCGGGCGAACACATGAATGGCATTCTTTCAGCCAACGAGTTTCTTACCCGCGTCAACCTGATGAAAGCCCACCTGGAAGATTATGAAACACCGCTGCCGAAAGTCAGGGGTAAACAGGTCATTGTTATCGGCGGCGGCAATACCGCGATGGACGCTGCGCGTACTGCCCGCCGACTGGGCGGCAACGTCACCATCGTTTATCGCCGTACCAAGGAAGAGATGCCGGTGCGTGTTGAAGAACTGCACCATGCGACCGAAGAAGATATCCAGCTGAAAGAGCTGCGCGCACCGCGTGAGTTCACCGGCAGCGACAAAACGCATTTCGTCACCCATACCACCCTTGACGTGATGCAGCTGGGCGAGCCGGATGCTTCGGGTCGCCGGCGCCCCGTGGTAACCGGCGAAACGGAAGAGATGAAAGTTGATCTTGTCATCATGGCACTGGGCAACGCATCGAACCCTATCGTCAAAGATGCAGAACCTGAACTTAAAACCAGCAAATGGGGAACCATCGAAGTTCGCACCGGTTCACAGGAAACATCGATGGATAATGTCTATACCGGTGGTGATGCCAATCGCGGCGGCTCTACCGCCATCAAGGCTGCAGGTGATGGCATGCAGGCAGCAAAACAGATAGACAGCGATATTCCCGTTCACTGCAGGCGAAATCAAATCGCTGGTAGCAACAGCCGAAGCTTATACAAAGAAGGGGCAGGCACCACAGCGTATCCTGGAAAAAACCGAACTGGCAGAGGCTGTGGTTGAACTCGTGGTCTACTCACCACTAATCGCAAAAGCCGCTCGAGCTGGACAGTTCATCCGTGTACTGGCCTGGGATAAGGGTGAACTGGTGCCAATGACGCTGGCGGACTGGGACCGTAAAAATGGCACCATTACCCTGGTCATACAGGGACTGGGAAGCAGCTCGATGATGATCAACAAGATGCAGGTGGGCGATGCTTTTGCCGGCATCGCCGGTCCGCTTGGCCTGCCCAGTAATCTTCACCGTTACGACAATGGCGAAACGGTAGTCTTTACCGCCGGTGGTGTTGGCCTGCCACCGGTCTATCCGATCATGCGCGAACACCTGCGTATGGGTAACCATGTCACCCTGATAGCAGGCTTCCGTAACAAAGATATGATGTTCTGGGAGGAAGCGGACAAACGCGTCGGTTTGTTACAGGCTGAATACCCGGATCTGCTGGATGTAATCTACACCACCAATGATGGCAGTTTCGGCATCAAGGATTTTGTTACCGGTCCACTCGAAGAAATGTTGAATAATATGCAAAATGGCAGCGGCCGGCCTGTTGGCGAAGTCGTTACTATCGGCCCGCCGATGATGATGCGTGCTGTCAGCGACCTGACCAAACCTTATGGCGTGAAAACAGTAGCAAGCCTTAACTCCATCATGGTCGATGCTACCGGCATGTGCGGCGCCTGCATGGTGCCGGTGAATATCGACGGCAAGATGGTACGCAAGCATGCCTGTATTGACGGCCCGGAGCTGGATGCCCATATTATTGACTGGGACAAGTTTCTGCCAAGATTCCTGCAATTCAAAAAACAGGAAAGTGAAAACCTGGTGCGTCACGGATTTAGCTGAGGCAACAACAACTGGTAGCTTTTCTGTAGACCCTGTCTACAGCAATTTCATTACAGTATTCTCTACCATCATCGCTTCAATGAGATAATTAAGGCGTCACCGAGCGCCCCTGCACGTCCCGAAAATGCCTCTCAGCATCAACAGCAGAGCACAAAACAACAATGCGTTTACGCCCGGCCAACAATATATGTAAAATTATCTCCATAATTTACAATTTAAATCAATTATTATGTTTTTTTACACTTTACTATTGCCGAATTATGTTTTATCGTAGCTGAAATGTGTTTTTTTGAAACAATCGATGGCAATGATTAATTCAATAAAAACAGGAAATGAATTACCAAAACACCTGACAGACGATTGCGACATGCTTATACAACTTACCCACTTACCCAGCAATTACACTAACGATGACATTGATACTCTGTTGTGCCACATGAAATATATCAATTGTATTCATTTGAAAACCGAGCCTGAGCATGATGAAGCATCGGCATGGATAGAACTGGAATGCAGTCGCGTTGGTGTTAATGCCATATGCGGAATACTTAATGGAAGATACATTAATGGCCATCATATCTCTGCCTATCCTTCACTGTACTCACATTAAACTTTCACACACTAGCCGATAAGGTTTTTAGTCACTTATTATTTATTGTTTTTAATTGACATAAAACAAACTTCTTACAGCGTGCTTACTCTACAATCTGCATGTAAATTATTGCACCAGTCGTTATCGCGAGGGATATTATGGCAACCAGCAAAAAGAAAACTGTGAAAAAAAAATCCGCAAACATAGCTAAAAAGAAAACCGTCAAGAAAAAAGTTATTTCTTTAAAAACACCAGCAAAAAAATCAGCCGCGCCAAAAGCGAAAGCGAAAGTAAAAACAAAGGCAAAAGCGAAAACAGCCAGACCAAAAAGCGGCAAGATAAAAGTCACTCCAGAGCAGCACCACAAAATGATCTGTGAAGCCGCTTATTATATTTCGCTGGAACGTACTCACGAAACGGTCAACCCGACGGAAGACTGGTTACAGGCTGAAGCAGCGATCAACAAAATCTGCAGCATTAGCTAGCAGACACAGTTAATAGAAGCTAAATATCTTTTACCACAGATTAGGGCAGGGATGCCCGTAAGTAGAGTAACGCAGGAGCTTTTCTCTGCGCCTCTGCGGTAAAACGTTTCTATAGTTAATAGCAACCGTTAACGCGCCTGTATCCAGTAAAAGTGATACGGCGGCACGACCAGTGCATTTTTAAACATCGCCGGTTTTTCACCGCTGTATAAATCGTATAACTGCTGCTGTTGCATAAAGCCCAGGCCCTGCAAACTATCAAACTCCATGTGTTGCGGATGCGCATCGAAATTTCCGACAACAAGTACCCGGTCTGAAACATGCAGATGATTGACACGGCAGAAAGCAAATAAATGCGGGTTGCCGGTATCACGCAATTCTCGATTGTTAAAATCAGCGAATGCCGGCGTATCCTTGCGAACCGATATCATTTTTTTCAGAGCCATAAAAATGCGGTTTTCTACCGTATTAGGCCTGTTTCGAAGTTCAGCTTTTTCCCAGTCAAATGTTGGCCGATGCATCCAGCGGGTATCACCTGATTTGCGCTCATCCTCAATGTACCTGTAATCATTGGTAGTACCGATTTCATCGCCGTAGTAAAGCAATGGAATACCGCCAAACGACATAATCATTCCATGCAACAGGATAATCACTTTAATGGCATCGTCAATTTCTTTTGGATCGCCTTTTTCAATCGCAGTTTCAAGACCAACCAGGGATGCCAGTGAACCTGAAATTCGGGCATCGCCGGTTTTTGTATTATGCCCGAAAGGTTTCCCCCTGGCCGCAGAGTCATTAAACACGCCAGTGAAATAATCAAGCAAAAACCGGCGATGCGATGTCGGCTCAAATCCTGCCATGCGAATATCGGCGTCATCAAAACCAAGTCCGATATCATCATGACAGCGGACGTAGTTCAGCCAGGTCGCGCGTTCAAGCTTATCAGGCAGGCTCTTGATTCCCTGGTCTAAAAGTTTTGTACTTTTAGTCGCAACCGCATCCCACAAAAGCGACATGAACGTTGCGTTATAGGCTATCTCGCACTCTTTGGCATTGATTGCATCTTCACCAAAATACTTCGCCACTTCGACCGGTGCAACAATGGCCTCAGCAATAAACAGAACACCCGGCGCGGTAACCTGGCAGCAGTCTTTCATCAGTTGCAGTATTAAGTGTGCTTCGTGTTCATTCTGGCAGGTACTGCCGATTTTTTTCCAGAGAAAGGCAACCGCGTCCAGACGCACAATATCAGCTCCATGGTTCGCCCAGAACAGAATCACGTCCATCATTTCGATGAATACTGCCGGATTGCTGTAGTTCAGGTCCCACTGGTAGTTTTTAAATACCGTCATTACCCATTTATCCATTCCAGCAATCCAGGTGAAATTCCCTGAAGCTGTGTCCGGGAAAATTTCAGGCATGGTTTCTTCAAACATGTCCGGAATTTCACGATTCGGAAAGACATAATAATAATCCTGGTATTTTTCATCTCCCTGGCTGGCCTTTACTGCCCATTCATGTTCATTCGAGGTGTGATTAAGCACAACATCAAGCGTCAGCAGGATGTCACGCTTGCTGAGCTCATTAGCAAGCTTATCAAGGTCTTCCATACTGCCAACACGTGAATCGACTTTACGGAAATTGCTAATCGCATAACCGCCATCACTATGACCGTCAGGACATTCCATAATGGGCATCACATGTATCATGTTGATACCGAGGTTCTGAAAATAAGATATCTTTGATTTTAGTTTTTTCAGGTCTCCGGCAAAACCATCACTGTACAATGCCATGCCTGTCCATTTCTGGCTAAGAAACCAGTTATGGTCTTCTTCACGTTCGATATCTTTTTGCTTGAGTTCATCATTGCGTAAGATGTATTGCCTGGCCATGGTTTCAACCAGGCGTTGCGCCTGTTCGTTAAAGTCATCGCGCTCACCATACAGCCGGTAAAACAAAGAATAAATCGAGTAGAAATTTGCCCCGAGGCGAGTATAAAAATGACGCAGGTCTTTACTCTTGATATCTGGATTCAAGTTAATCAGTATTTCATTAAGTAAAGAATGTGATACTTGTTCGTACATGTCATTTAATCTCGATCATCATGTTTAAAATTTTTTTTAATTGATTATAGCCTGTCTGCTAATACTGGTGTTTTTGTGTCAGCTATAAAAAACAACTCACCGCGGAGGCGCAGAGAAAAACTTTTTATTGTTAACTGCGCCTGCGGCGCAGTTAACAAAAATAAAACTCTGCGTCTCCGCGTCTCTGCGGTGAACGCTTTTATCTGTCACAAGCACCAGCCAGCAACAATCTCACGATAAAACCCGGGATCATGCACTGTTGCGCCCTGCTGCCCTACTACCAGTGATGCGAAATCCTGGGCACGCCGCAAAGTCTGTTCAAGTGGCCATTGCAGCGAAAGACCCAGGATTAGTACCGAGGTAAAAGCATCCCCCGCACCGACGGTATCTACCACTTTGAGTGTTTGTGACGGTTTAACTTTCGCGTAGTCACCTGTATCGGTCAATACAAAAGCACCCTGCGCACCCAGTGTAATAATGATGCCTTTTAGATTATGTGCGTTGATGAAAGCATTCGCCTGTGATTTCATCTCCCCGTTAGTACCGCCAAGCTGCATCAGTTCATCTTCATTGAGTTTGACCCAGTCGGCATCATCTGCCAGTTGCAGTACGTATTCTTTTGTCCACCATGGATCGCGCAGGTTTACATCCATGAATACCGTACCTGCATGCCGCGCTTTCAAAGTTGACAATGTTTTTCGTGAAACCGCATTACGCAAAGCCAGCGATCCATGGTACAGCAGGCTGCCATCCGCAAAGTCAGGTAATAATTCTGCATCGATATAATCATAAGCCCGGTGTTCAACAATAGTGTAATGCGGCTCGCCGTCATCAAACACGATATCAACACTGCCTGTCGGATGTTCAGCATCAATCTGCAGGCCTGCAGTATTCATCTTCCAGCTTCGCATTGCGGCCATTACCTGTTTGCCAGGCCCATCATCACCGACCCTGGAAACCATTAGCGGTGACAGGGCAAATGCCTGTAAATGCCAGGCAACATTAAAAGGCGCACCACCCAGCACAGAATTACCATCTGGGAAGCAGTCAAACAACACTTCACCAAATATTACTGGTGCAATCTGTTTATTTTTATTCATCCTGGCAGGCCATTAGTTCATTTCATCAGGCAAATAATGTGCAATCCCTTCCAGTATACCAGCACAGTAATTGCCGTTCATGCCCTGGTAGCCACCTGTTGCGATATACAATGAGTCACACTCTCCCATCTGCATTGCCATCTTCCTGGCTTTTTGCCGAACCTCGTCACTGGCATTGGCTACCAGCACTGAATTAATAGGACTAATCAATACTGTCATGTCGTTACCGCTATCACCGGCAAAAACCGTGTTAGCAAGGCTGTAATCCAGCCTTTCCATGAGGAACTCAATGGCATGCCGCTTGCCTGCACTGGCAGGCAATACATCCAGCAATCCTGTTGCGGCCGGCTCATCAATGCTCCAGATCAAACTCGCCCGGATATGCTGATTGAGAAGAATGGAGTGCATACTGGACATCAGCGCTTCGTGCTCAATATCGAGCGGCACATAATAGCTGAGCTTGTAGCTGTTTTGCTTGGCCGCTTCCTGCAGCCTGAGTGATGCCAGTTCACTAAATAAATTATGCAGGTCATCATGAGACTTACCTGCCCAGTCCGGTGCGATCTGCTGCTGCCATTGCTGCCAGGGTTTCCAGTCAGCCTGCTCGATCTTGTATATTGTCGAGCCAACATCGGCGATGACATAGTCAGGTTGCGGCAACAAATACTCATCAATCGCCTGTTGTACAAGCCCCTGGTCACGGCCAGTAACATAAACCAGGGAAACGCCCGGCTGAGTTACGAATTGGTTAAACCTGTCACGCGCCCCCGGCGATTCGAGTTGAGGCCCGTTGGGCAAAAGCGTTCTATCCAGATCAGTACATAATAGTAATCTGGCTGACATCAATTGTTCACCTTGCAATCGCGGAAAAAATCATAGTGCTCAATTGCCTGCAGGATACCATCGGCAAATGGCCTGTCTGCAAAATAGATATCTTCACTGTTTACCAGCTCTGATAGTTCTTCGTGGTGGCGATTAGCAACAACCACTGATTTGATATTACCGCGCATCATATCCTCATCGGCTCCCGATCCGCCAGCAGCAAGTATATGTTCCAGCGGTATGCCCCACATCTCTGCAAACCAGCGTAAAGCAAAACCTTTTGAAGCCCTTAGCGGCACAACATCAAGAAACTGGCCGAAAGAAAGCACCACGTTGACTGACAGCTCATGCTGCTGCATGAGGTCAACAATTTCATTTACATCCGGCGCAATGGCCGGGTCGTAATAATAACTGACCTTGTATTTACTCTGTTCAGGCTGGGGCTGAGGTTTAAGTCCCGGCATATCAGCAAGCACGCTGATGACTGATCTTCGCCGCCACATGTGATCAATATGGTCGGACCATGCACTGTCCCTGTTAAGCCCGGGGTTGTAATATATCTCGGTACCAAGACTTGTTATAAGAACATCCGGTAAAGGAATATGGTATTGCTTGAGCACTTTTAAGGCAGAGTCTAGCCGGCGTCCGGTAGCGATGCCAAATGTTGAACAGTTTCTGTTCTCCTTGATGACATGAATAAAGCCTTTTAGCAGTTCGGGATTGCCCAGCAGGTTCTGATCCAGGTCAGTAAAAAGTGCGCGATCATGATAAAGCATGGGACGGCGCTTGAGCGGCATTTTCTCAATCGTTTCGCTCTGCTCAATAACCGGCTGTATCAGGTTTATATATTTTTCAGCATGGGCCTGCCATGAATAATGTTTGTGTACACCATCAATGCCACTATGAGCCAGCTGATTCCAGTTATCCTTATCATGCAATACCTTTAGCAGCGTATCCGAGATTGCTTTTTTATCCAGCGGATCTACCAGGTAACCATTTTTACAATTGTTAATAATATCTTTAGGGCCACCGTCTTCTGTTGCCACTATCGGCAGTCCGGATGCTGCGGCTTCAATCAGTGTCAGGCCAAAAGGTTCGGTCAATGCAGGATTGACAAACACACCGCCTGACTGCGCAGCCAGGCGGTATATAACAGGTACTTCATCAGCACGGTGATGCTTTGGGTAAGCAACTTTACCGTAAAGATCATACGAGTCGATGGAAAGAAATATTTCTCTGAGTACATCCTGTGCGCCTGTATCCATATCGCGAATCTCGTCACGGTTGCCTGCAATAATGACAAGATTGGCAAGCTGCATCAGCTCTTCGGATTCACCATAGGCTTCGACTAAGGTATTAATGTTTTTTCTTTGATCCGGCCGTGACAAAGCCAGTATCAGAGGTTTCTCCGGGTGCTGTAAAAAACGCTCGATATCTTTACAGATAGTACTTGTGCGTTCATTACCGTCAGGCGGATAAAACAGATCGAGGTCAGTCCCCGGTGGTATCACCCGCATCGTATCCGGCTGGTAATAGTTATACATACCGTACTGTTCAACAATTTCCTGCTGGGTACTGGTTATTATGCATTGAGAAGCACCAAGTATTTCCTCTTCAGCATCGATACGACGGGAAATATTGTAACGCTGCTCAATCATATCCCGGTTCATACCGCTGGCAAGCAAATGCTTGCGCTTGCTGCGTCCAAGTGAGTGGCCGGTATGGATTAATGGAATGCTTAGCAGGTGTGAAATACGGATGCCGACATAACCGGCATCGGCATAATGGCTGTGCACAATATCGGGAGCGTACTGCTGAGCTTTAATATACTCAAGTGCATTATCGGCAAAATTATCCAGCGAGTCCCACAGTTCCTCTTTTGCAATATAACCTTCTTCACCGCAGTCGATGCGTATTATGCTCGCCTTCTCTGACAGCTTTTCAACTGGCTCGCTGTAATCATCACTTACATCTGGATCAATAATACGCCGGGTCAGCAGATCGACTTTGCCTACTTCAGGCCGTTCCCCGAGTGCGCGTAACAGTTCCGTGACATATTTTGTCTGGCCGCCAGTATCAGCATCTCTGCCAAGCTCCAGGTCCTGCCCGCGGATAAGACCGTGAACACTGACTAAAATAATATAAAGTTTGTCATTTTCACAAGTCATACAGTGTTATGTTTCGTCCTCTAAGGCAGTTTTATCAACAAACCAGGCATCCGGCTCTACCCGGGCAACAGGTAAATTTTCTCCTGCCTGTATTCTTGCCAGTGCTTCACGCTTGTTGGCACCGGTTGCAATAACAATACATTCAGCCGCATTTATAAGTGCGGTTAAACCAATTGATATACGTTCAGGCGGCGCTTTAGGTGCATTGAATACCGGCACGGCACTGCGTTGATCAGCCAGCGCGGCATTACCCGGAAACAGACTGGCAGTATGTCCGTCTTCTCCCATGCCCAGCACAACAATATCAAACTGGCCGTTATTTTCAAGCAGCGTGTTATCAAGCAGAGCCGCATACTTTTCCGCCCCCTGCTCCGCACCTAGCTCTGCTGGCATGGCATGAAAGTTTTCAGCCACATGATCGCCCTGTGAAAACATTTTGCTGTTTATCATCGTATCATTACGCTCCGCATGCCCGACCGGGTAACAGCGTTCATCACCTGGGTACCAGTGGATATGTTTCCAAGGCAACGTTTTCTCTGCAAGCAGTTCCAGGCAACGCGCCGGTGTCGTGCCACCGGGCAAAACCACGTGGCAAATGTCTTTTTTGGCAACACATGCTTTAATTTGATGGTACAGGTAATCAGCAGCAGTCCGCGCTACGGTTTCTGCATTGTCATGGATTTTAAAATTTAACACGGAAATAACAACAATAATTATTTATGTATGGTGGGTTTATGCCAGCCGCCAACACAATCTTTGGTAAGTTCGTCCATCGCGGGAACATCCCAGGTGCCTGCACGGTAACGCTCGATAGAAACCCGGTTTTTCCATGCATCGAGTATTGGCTCAACAATCTCCCATGATGACTCAACTTCGTCTGCGCGTGAAAACAAGGTGCCGTCACCGGTGAGCACATCATGCATCAGTATCTCATAGGCATCGGCCACTTCTTCAGCATCATCTGCATAAGGTGCACGCATTACCATTTCTTCATTATCAGTAGTCAGGCCCGGCTTCTTGGCGTTCAGGCGCAACACGACGCCACCTTCTGGCTGCAGCCTGAAGACCAGTGCGTTTGCTGCCGGTACTGAAGCATGACTATCAAATAGATTAAAGGGCGGTTTTCGAAAACGAATCATGACTTCCGATGCTTTTGATTTCATGCGCTTGCCAGACCACAGAATAAACGGCACGCCCTGCCAGCGCCAGTTATCGATATAAAATCGCACAGCAGCAAATGTTTCTGTTGAAGAATCCGGTGAAACATTTTCTTCTGAAACATAAGCTGGAATATCCTTGCCCTCTATAGTGCCAGAAGCATATTGCGCAGAAACCGTCTGAAATTTAATTTGATCAGGTTTGATGCTGCGTATCGCGCTCAACACTTTCATTTTTTCATCGCGAACGGCATCAGCAGTAAATTCAACTGGCGGCTCCATTGCCACCAGCGTCATCATCTGCATCAGGTGGCTTTGAATCATATCGCGTAAAGCGCCTGACTTTTCATAGTACTTGGCGCGGTATTCAATGCCAAGTGTTTCTGAGGTTGATATCTGAATATGATCAATGTAATTACGGTTCCATAATGGTTCCATGATGCTATTGGCAAAACGGTACACCAGCAGGTTCTGCACACTTTCCTTGCCCAGGTAATGGTCGATTCGATAGATCTGGTTTTCATGGAATACTGACTGCAGTTCTGCATTCAGTTCACGCGCACTTTCAAGGTTGTTGCCAAAAGGTTTTTCAATCACCAGCCTGCGGTAACCTTCTGTTTCGTTTGCCAGGTCAGCCTTATGCAGGCCCTGTGTCACCTTGCCGTACCATTCCGGTGGAATGGCGCAATAGAACATGGCGTTTTTTTTGCCGCCCAGTGTTTCCAGTGAATCCGCAAGACGAGTGTATGTCTGATCGTCACCAAGGTCGCCGGGCACCATAATCAGGCGTGAAAGAAATTCCTGCCATTTGCTGTCATCTGCTACAACTTCGGGTGCAAACTGCTGCATGCCTTCACGAACCAGGCTGTGCCATATTTCCTCGGTACGATTATTAACCACGCCGACTATGCGGCTATCAGTATGCACCAGGCCGCAACGCAACATACGCACCAGTGCCGGCATCAGTTTACGTTTACTCAGGTCACCGGTAACACCAAAAATAACGATATTAGTCGGTTCAGCCGTTTGTATTTCCTGATCAGCAGTTAACATTAAACAAACTCCTTACTACTTTTTTTATTATTCGTCGCTGATGCTAGTTATCAATGCGAACGTAACGTTTATCGATTAAAGCTTCCAGATATCATCATTGTATTCCTGCATGGTTCTGTCCGTAGAGAAATAACCGCTGCTGGCAGTGTTGAGTATGCTTTTATGTACCCAGTCTTCCCGGTCACGATAACATGCTGCCGCATTTTTCTGGCAATCAATATAGCTGCGGAAATCAGCAAGTGTTAACCATGGATCATTCGGGCTCTTTATCGAAGCAATAATGTCATGAAAAATATCAGGTTCAAACAAATTGAAGTGGCCGCTTTCCAGCAAGTTCATTACCGCCTGGAGATCAGGATCATTATCAATAAAACTTTGTGGTTGATAATGCCCCTTCATTGCCGCAACTTCATCTTCTTTCAGCCCAAACAGGAAAGAAGTTTTCTTCACCAACATGTTCCAGTATTTCTATATTAGCGCCGTCATAAGTACCGATGGTTAGCGCACCATTCATCATGAACTTCATATTGCCGGTGCCGGACGCTTCTTTGCCCGCGGTTGAAATCTGTTCAGACAGGTCAGTACCCGGACAGATAATTTCCATCGCCGAAACATTGTAATTTGGTAAAAATGCTACTTTGAGCAAGGACTCGGCATCCGGATCACTGTTAATTATATCGGCAACGTTGTTCACCAGTTTAATTAACAGCTTCGCCATATGGTAACCCGGCGCAGCCTTGCCGCCGATCAGCACATTACGCGGCGTCCAGTCTTTTGTGTCACCACTTTTTATTCGGTTATACAAATGTATAACGTGCAGTATATTCAGCAGCTGACGCTTATATTCATGTATACGTTTTACCTGCACGTCGAACATAGCCTCTGGGTTAAACTGGACACCGCTAACATCAAGTACCAGCTCTGCCAGTCGGGCTTTATTCGCCTGCTTTATTTCGAACCATTTTTTATGAAATTCTTCATTGCCACTACCGGCACAATCTTTCAGGTAACGAATATGAGACAGATCAGATACCCATTCATAGCCTATCTGCTGGGTAATTAATTCAGTCATAAGCGGATTCGCACGTGCTATCCAGCGTCGGGGCGTTACACCATTGGTTTTGTTATTAAACTTCTTCGGCCACAGCTCATAAAAATCTTTGAATAAGCCCTCGCACAATAATTCAGAATGCAACCTTGCTACGCCATTAATAGAAAAACTGCCGACGATGGCAAGATAGGCCATACGCACCTGTTTGCCATTGTTCTCTTCGATGATGGACATTCTTGTTTGCCTGTCAGTGTCACCCGGCCACTTCAGTGCAACATCATGAAGAAATAGTTTATTGATCTGGTAAATAATCTCCATCAGGCGGGGCAGTAAACGCTCCATTAACGAAACTGGCCAGCGCTCCAGCGCTTCGGGCAGTAAAGTATGGTTGGTATATGCCATGGTTTTCGTGGTGATCGCCCACGCTTCATCCCAGAGCAGGTGTTTTTCATCCAGCAGGAGACGCATTAACTCAGCCACGGCAATTGTTGGATGGGTATCATTCATCTGGAAGACATTTAGCTCGGCGAATCTTGAATAGTCGTTACCTTCAACTTCCTCCCACAACCTGATGACATCCTTCAACGTCGCCGAAGCAAGAAAATACTGCTGCCGGAGCCTCAGCTCTTTACCACATTCACTGGCATCATTCGGATATAACACCATTGAAATATGTTCAGCATCATTTTTAGATTCCACCGCATCGGCATAATCACCCGCGTTAAATTCATCCAGATTGAAAACATTGGTTGCCGTAGCTTTCCATAGCCTTAGCGTATTGATATTTTCATTCCGGTAGCCGGAGATAGGCATGTCATAGGGTATCGCAACCACGTCATTGGTTTCGACCCAGCGTACCCGGTGAACACCTTCCGGGTCTCTAAAATGTTCAGTGCGGCCGCCAAAATGAATAAGCTGTTCATATTCGGGGCGGGATACTTCCCAGGGGTTGCCATCACGTAACCAGTGGTCCGGTTCTTCTACCTGGTAACCTTCTTTGATCACCTGCCTGAACATACCGTATTCATAGCGAATACCATAACCAATCACTGGCAATTCAAGGGTTGCACAGCTATCCATAAAGCAGGCAGCCAGTCTGCCCAGACCGCCGTTACCCAGACCGGCATCCGGTTCCTCTTCCATCAGGTCTTCAAGTTCAACAGAAAAATTATCCAGCGCTTCACGCGTTTCTTTTTCAATATCCAGGTTCAGCAAATGGTTGCCTAATGCACGGCCAATGAGAAATTCGAGCGACATGTAGTACGCTTTTCGCACACCGGGCTGCTTGTGACGCTGCCATGTATTACTCCAGCGAGCCATGATACGGTCACGAATAGTCAACGACATCGCTTCATAGATATAAAATGGAACGCAGCCCATAAAGTGGCCAAGATGGTTTCTCAGATAACGGTGGAAGCCTTCAGACAATGAACGGCTGTCTGCCTGTAATGGTTCCATTTCCGGAATACTGCTCGTGTCTACCCAGTTCTTTTTTGTCATAGTATTTTAGTTTTCTAGATTGGTTATTTTTGGTACAACGCCTGATACTTTCTTGCACTGGATTCCCAGCCAAGTTCCTGGCGCATTGCAGTTTCACAAATCTGCTGCCATTGTTCAGGTTTTTTATAAAGTGCGATGGCATCTTTAACCGTTGCCAGTAATGATTCTGAACTTATTTCAGTGGTTACAAAACCATTCGCTGTTTTATTTTTTAATGTTTGCGCTGTTGCATTTGTCACTGTATCCGCAAGTCCGCCGGTGTTGGTTACTACCGGCGGGGTGCCATAGCGCAAACTATACATCTGGTTCAAACCGCATGGCTCAAAACGTGATGGCATCAGAAACATATCACTCCCCGCTTCTACCTGGTGTGCAAAATCTTCAGAGTAGCCGATATGCACATGTAGACGTTCCGGATATTTCTCGGCCAGTTTCCTTAACTCTGCTTCGTAAAGCATGTGACCCGAGCCAAGAATGACCATCACCGCATCAGTATCGTCAAATAGATCCTGTAGCATTCCTGTTATCAGGTCTACGCCTTTTTGCTCAACCAGCCTGCCGATAAATCCCAGCAATGGTGCTTTTGTTATAGCCAGACCAGCCTTTTTCAGGCAGTCATTTTTATTAATCAGTTTGCCAGTCATCCATGTCTGTTTTGCGCCCGGTTTTTTAATATCGTAATTCATACTGATATGATCATCTGTTGCCGGATTCCAGATATCCAGATCGATGCCATTCAGAATGCCACTTAGTTTATCACCGAGATTCTGCAATACACCTTCAAAACGGCAGCCATATTCTACCGTGCAAATTTCTTTGGCATACGTCGGGCTGACGGTAGTAACATGATCCGCAAAAATCATTGCTGCCTTTAACATCGAGAATCCGCCATAAAACTCCACATAATCCGGTGACCACCACTCTGGTGGTAAACCCAGCGAAGTAAAGTCAGCGTGAGAGAAAAATCCATCATAGGCCAGGTTATGAATAGTGAAAACTGTTTTTGGGCGTGGGTGAGACATACTGAGAAACGCCGGAACCAGTCCTGCCTGCCAGTCATGGCAATGTACCACATCAGGTTTCCAGTCCACCCCGGGTATACCTTTCGCCAGTTGCGCAACAGCGCGGCTAAAAACAGTAAAGCGCTCGGCATTATCCGGCCAGTTAAAACCATCGGAATGCACATAAGGATTGCCCGCCCGGTCAAACAGTGCCGGTACGTCAATCAGGTATAAATAATCACCCAGACCATCCTGGTGCGCCTGTAAAAGATTTACCCGGTGAGTAACGCCGACACCGGGCAAGTCCCAGTAACCCAGTTCTTTTAAAGAATCCACTGAAGCCAGTACATCGCGGTAAGCCGGCAGCACCAGGCGAACATCGTCACCCAGCTGATTGAGTGCAACAGGCAAGCTGTGCACCACATCACCCAAACCGCCTGTTTTTATGAAAGGAAACGCCTCACTGGCGGCAAATAAAATATTCAAACTTTCTTCTTCTCCAGAAACAATGCTGCTAATGGCGGTATCGTCAGACTTAGCACATGTTCGAAACCGTGATCGCTTTGCTCACTGCTTTGCAACTCTGTATTTCCCATATTCGATCCGCCATACCAGGCAGCATCTGAATTTAGAACTTCTTTGTAAGTGCCCGCTTCCGGAACACCGATAACATAATTTTCTCTTGGTACCGGGGTAAAATTAAATACACAGATTATGAATTCGTTCTGTGAACGCCGAATGAATGCCATCACGGAATTTGCCGCATCGTCACAACTGATCCACTGAAAACCCTGACCATCAAAATCATAAACGTGCATAGCGGGATTTGTACGATAAATATTATTCAGGTCAGTAACAAGATTCGTCAGGCCGGCATGTTTATCAATACCTGAAACCATCCAGTCCAGCTGTTTGCTTTCATTCCATTCATCCCACTGGCCAAACTCACCACCCATGAATAATAATTTTTTGCCCGGATGTGCATAGTGGTAGGCATACAGTACGCGCAAATTCGCAAACCGCTGCCAGTTATCACCCGGCATTTTGTCCAGCATACTGCGTTTCATATGCACCACTTCATCATGCGACAGCGGCAGTATAAAATTTTCGCTGTATGCATATAACTGGCTGAAGGTCAGCTGATTTTGATGAAACTGGCGATACACAGGATCGGTCTGTGCATAGTTAAGGGTGTCGTGCATCCAGCCCATATTCCACTTCATGGAGAAACCCAGTCCGCCCAGGTCGGTCGGCCGTGAAACCTTTGGCCAGTCGGTGCTTTCTTCCGCCAGGGTAACCACACCCGGAAACTCTGCATGCACCACTTCGTTCAGGATACGTAAAAAATCAATGGCTTCAAGATGTTCACGGCCACCATAGGCATTAGGTGACCAGTTTCCGTGTTCCCGCGAGTAGTCCAGGTAAAGCATGGATGCCACGGCATCAACACGCAGACCGTCAATATGAAATTCCTGTATCCAGTAAACCGCGTTAGCGATAAGAAAGTTTCGCACTTCATTACGGCTGTAATTAAAAATCAAAGTTCCCCAGTCCAGGTGCTGGCCTTTATTGGGGTCGCCATATTCATAACAGGCTTCGCCGGTAAAACGGGCCAGTGCAAATTCATCACGAGGAAAATGTGCCGGCACCCAGTCAAGAATGACACCGATGCCATTATCATGCGCTGTGTCTATAAGGTAACGCAGTTCTTCGGCACTTCCATGACGGGATGTTGGTGCATAATAGCCACTTACCTGGTAACCCCAGGACTGATCCAGCGGGTGTTCAGTGAAGGGCAAAAACTCGATATGGGTGTAACCCAGTTTTTTTACATAAGGCACTAACTGCTCGGCAAGTTCGGTATAACTGTAAAAACTGCCATCATCATGACGTCGCCAGGAGCCGGCATGCACTTCATAAATCGACATCGGTTGATGCAGCCACTGCCAGTTTTTTCGTTGCTCCATCCATGCCTTGTCCTTCCACTGGTAAGCATCGATAACAGGAATTTTACTGGTTGTATCCGGACGCAGACCCATTGAGCGAGAGTAAGGGTCTGTCTTCTGCAGGATTTCATCGTGGTGGGTACGAATTTCAAATTTGTAATTATCCTGTGCACTCAATCCCGGAATAAACAATTCCCATACGCCGGAACCGCCACGGTTTCTCATCGGATGGCGTAAGCCGTGCCAGCCATTAAAATCGCCAATAACGCTTACTCGTTTTACATTAGGTGCCCACACTGCAAACAGGCAGCCATCAACGCCATCTATTGTTTTCAGATGCGCACCGAGGATTCGATAAATATGCAGGTGCATTCCCGCGGTAAATAAATTCAGGTCAAACTCGCTTAGAATGGGCTGAAAACTGTACGGCGAAATAACTTCATGCGTCTGCTTTGTGCCTTTCTCAAGCCAGCGTAATTTATAATGCTGCGGCAGTGAATCTTTCTGCGTTTTGCTGAGTTTTATTTCAAAGGTATCAGTGCCCTCGAAGCGGGTCATAGTGCCGACATTATCCAGTTCTACTGTTTCAGCCGAGGGCATAAACGCGCGCACAACAAAACCGGGGCGTGCCGGGTGTATACCCAGCCATTCAAACGGATCATGGTGCCAGCCATGCTGTATTCTTGTTAACGCTTCAACCATCTTTTTTCACCAGTCTGTGTGCTTTTTCTAAACGCACACGCATATTATTCATTAAACATTCATTTTGTTGTGGCCACTGAAATCGCCATTGCCAGTTTCCAGTAGTTGTACCGGGCGTATTCATTCTTGCTTCAGAAGCAAAATGCAGACAGTCCTGCATCGGGAATATGCACATATTGGCAGGTGAATTCAGTGCGCCCTCAACCATTGTTTCAACAACAAGGTCGGCAGCATTGGGGATAGCACGCCAGTCGTTACAGTCATCATCCATCAGTTTCAAGCTATGCAATACGTGGTTTTTTACCTGATCGTCAAGACTGTTAAACCATCCTTTGGTTGTATCATTATCATGTGTACCGGTATAAACCACTACATCTTCCACGATATTTTTCTGTTTATGCGGATTGTCATCGAACTCATCAAAACCAAATTGCAATATCGACATACCCGGTAAATTATATTTTTTTCTAAGCGCTGTTACTTCAGGCGTTATAACGCCAAGGTCTTCAGCGATGAAAGGCAACTGCTTATCACCCTGCTGCAGACTGGCCAGCAAAACATCACCCGGTACTTTCTGCCAGTAACCATCAACTGCTGTTTCACAGGCAGCATCAATCATCCATGCAGCCTCCAGCCCTCGGAAATGATCGATACGGATAATATCAAACAGTTCCAGGTGATTATTAATCCTTGATTTCCACCAGGCATAATCATCTTTACTCATTGCAGTCCAGTCGTAATGCGGATTACCCCAGCGCTGGCCATCTGCCGAAAAGTAATCAGGTGGCACGCCGGTAACCACTTTCATATTAGCATCGTCATCAAGTAAAAACTGTTCACGATGCGCCCATACATCCGCGCTATCAAATCCGACAAAGATCGGCAGATCACCAAACAGTAAAATGCCCAGGTCGTTCGCTTTTTTTCTGATTTCCCCCCAGCGCTTATAAAGCTGGTACTGCTGCCACTTTAAATCAGTAATTGCCGGCCGGCTTTCATCTAATACCTGTTGTAAACAATGCGCATCATGACGCCGGTACTCATCCGGCCAATCATGCCAGCTAATACCATTAAATTTCTGCTTCAATACCTTGAACAGTGCATAGTCATCCAGCCAGTATTTTTGCTGCTGGCAAAAAGCGATAAATGCCTCATCATTTTCATCCAGCGCAGGATAGTCTGGCAGCAATACCGGGTTCATGGCGAAAGCAGAAATACACTGGTACGGCGACAGTCCCTCCTGTGGTTCACCCAGGGGCAACACCTGCCAGACGCTAAAACCGGTCTCTGCGAGCATTGCCAGCCAGTGCTCGACATTTTCATCGAGTACACCGGTAGGCAATGAAGTTGGATGTAACAGGATACCAGCCCGTCGCTGGTTAAGATCAGGCGATACCATGATCATTTACTTTGTTCGGACACTAGACATTCCTCACCATAGTACCAGCATTTTCCGCACCACCACCGCCTAATGATAACGGCTCATCAAGGTTAGCAGGCTGTTTAAGATTTAATAACTTGTATAAGTTTTTTAACTGTATTCGAAACAGGCGATCGAAATCTCTTACGCTTTCCGAAGAGTTCTTTTCGCCAAACCACCAAAACCAGTCCGAGCCTTCACAAACAGCCAGCTGGCGAGTTGCCTTTTTAATTTGCGCTTTGCTTAATTTTCCATTTTTAACAACATCATCGAAAGCAACTTTGGCATCCACCAGTCGATCCCATGCACGGTTCTTGTCAGGCTCACCTATCCAGGTTGAAAACGAACCGTAAACCCAGCTGCCGGCACACAATTCTTCGATATCATGCGTTTTAATTTTGCTGTCCAGTTTCGAGTATGTAGTCGGAGCAACACAGCTGTGATCAGATAGATCCGAGTAAAGGTGGTCAAGGAAATAGTATCCATTATGCGGATAGTATTCCCATGCATTTTCACCATCGACGATAATCGATACCACGTGTCTTTCTGCACTATCACCGAGAAAGCTTGAAATATTGACCAGGTTGCTAACCAGGTCCCTGGCGGCGTCGGCGGAGTTAATTTTACTGTATTTAAATCCGATCATATCCGACAGCCCGTCATCACGGAAAAATAGCCGGGTTTTGTGATCATTTAATAAGTACGGATGAAACAGAGCCCGCTTGCTATGCACCCGCTCATGATCCAGATCGCCAAGATTCATACTGTTGCGCCAGACGCCTTCACCAGAAGCCGTCCACTTGAAATCAAATTCATCAACCAGCGCCACTGCATCTTCAGATATCGCACCTTCCGATAACCAGACACCCTGCGGCCGCATCCCAAAATAATGTTCAAAACGTTCAATTCCATATTTAAAATGCCAGCGCGAACGATCCATACCGCCCGGATAAGTTTTGCTGTCTGGTAATGGTGCTTCTGGCTGTGCACATTTCATGTTATCCATATCGTTTAACAGTGGCACAATTGGATGCCCATAGGGCGTCATCGACAGTTCGATCTGGCCGCTTTCCGCCAGTTTTCGATAGCGTGGAATCAGGCTGGATATACAGTCATAAATAAGCTGCAACAATGCCCGGCGATCGGCTTCATCAAACATCCGGCCCTTTTTTATCAGGTCTTTGGAGGTTTGTGTCTGCTTAAGTGAATGCCCCAGCCATGCAATGTGATACCACACCAGAACATCAATATAATACTGTGAATTAAGATACTGCAAACAACCCGCATCATGATCGTCGCAGTTACCATGCGGGAACATGTACTTAAAAGGTTCAAGCAGGCGTTTGAAATCCGGATAGGGATCAATCATTTTTTCAGCATTCGCTTTCTGGCAGTCACATAACAACTGGTAACGGTCATGAGATGAAAGCGGAATTGGCGTAACCCCGGCAAGCAAATTCAGCATCGGGTCGTTCATCGCTTTACCACTATCAAGCCAGCCTTTTAACTGCCCCGCATAGTCATCGAGCTGCTCCAGTAAAACCGGCACAAAATTTACCACGACATGCATTTTAGGGTGCGCTTCAAGGTGCGCCACCATGTCTTCGTAATCTTTTATTGCATGCAGGTAGACCCACGGTAGACGGTAATCACCATCAATCCCCTCCTGGTACCATGGCTGGTGCATATGCCAGCACAGAACAATATTCAGTGGCTTTGACTTGCTATCTTTTTGCTGCTTTTTTTCAGTAATCATAAAACTTCTAAGCGCTCAGCTTTTCTTTATCGACAACATAGAGATGCTGGTCAAGCATTTCAGGCGTCACCAGAACTATACCGCTTTCGGTGACATGGAAACGTTTACGGTCACTCTCGATATCCTCACCTATTACAGTACCATCTTCGATGCTGCATGCTTTATCAATAACAGCACGGGTAATCCGGCAATTTTTACCGATGGAGACCTTGGGAAGAATAACACTGTCTTTAATCACCGAACCACGTTCAATTTCCGTAGCAAAGAAAATGACCGAGCGTTTAACCATTGCACCGGACAGGATACAGCCCCCCGATACCAGTGAATCAATCGCCGTACCACGGACATTGTCATCATCAAAAATGAATTTGGCCGGCGGATGCTGCGTCTGGTATGTCCAGATAGGCCAGTCGCGAGAATACAGATTAAGCTCGGGCTCCACTGCGCACAGTTCCATATTTGCTTGCCAGTAAGAGTCGATAGTACCCACATCGCGCCAGTAAGCCGAGTTGCCTTTATTATCCAGAAACGGATACGCACGGGCATTACAGGTTGAAATGCTCTTGGGGACAATATCTTTGCCGAAATCATGCGCAGACTCTGTTTGTTCGGCATCAGCAATCAGGCTGGCATAAAGGTAAGCGGTAGAAAAAATGTAAATCCCCATCGATGCCAGTGCCTTGTCCGGTTTATCCGGCATGCCTTCAGGATCAACCGGTTTTTCAGAAAACTTGGTAATGTTGTAATTTTCATCAATCGACATCACGCCAAACTCGGAAGCTTCTTCACGCGGCACTTCAATACAGCCAACCGTAAGATCCGCACCGGACGATACGTGTTCGTAAAGCATCTTCGAATAGTCCATAGTGTAAATATGATCACCGCCCAGAACGATAACGTTTTCCGGTGCATGCCGGCGAATAATATCGATATTCTGATACAGCGCATCCGCTGTGCCGCGATACCATTCATTATCAACGCGCTGCTGCGCCGGAATGATCTCGACAAACTCGCCAATTTCAGCCCGCATAAAGCCCCAGGCGCGCTGTAGATGCCGAAGTAATGAATGTGATTTATATTGAGTCAGTACACCAATACGGCGCAAGCCTGAATTCACACAGTTGGAGAGCGCGAAATCGATAATACGGTATTTACCGCCAAACGGAACCGCAGGTTTCGCGCGCCACTTGGTCAAGCCCTTTAGCCTTGAGCCTGCACCGCCCGCCAGGATGAGCACCAGGGTTTTACGTGTTAACTCCGAGCCGGTATTGGCATCGGTGTAATAGCGGTAATGTTTATGCTGTTTTTCAGAATTTATAGTCATTTTAATTCCCGTTGTATTTTTAGTGCTTCTGACATGGCACCCAGAACACCTATTCGCTCATCAATGACAAGGTAAACCGCTACCTTTTCAACCAGAGCTCGCATTCTTCCCTTGTTCAGGTAAGCATTAATAAAATCTTCAGATTGCATCTTTGTTACTATTTTTGCAGCAATACCACCCGTTATATAAATACCGCCATAAGGCTGGAACAATAAAGCAACGTTGCCAATATATGCACCGTAGATCTGCACAAAAAGCGACATTGCCCTATCAGCTGCTTCATCCGTTGTTACATGCTGACTCACCCATTCAGCACTAGTGCCCGGGCATTCCCTGCCAGCACAAAATTCGTAAATATTCACTAGCCCGCTGCCAGAGAGCAGGCGCTCATAGGAAACGTGTGGATAACGTTTAAGCAGAAACTGCAACAACGCAATCTGTGTTTCATCGACTGGAGCGAAATCGATATGCCCGCCCTCGGTCGGGTGTGCCTCAATGGACTCACCACTGCCCTGTACCCACGAAAGGCCAAGACCGGTACCGGCACCAACAGCAACTCGTGTGCTATTTTCTTTCAGGCCACCACCGTGGTTTAACATAACCCGGTCGCTCTCACTAATCTGGCAGGTACCAAGCGCTGAAGCCTGAAAGTCATTTATAAAATGCACCTTAGTGATGCCGAATTTATCTTTTAACGACTGCTTTTCAATGGTCCAGGGCAGGTTGGTCAATTTTGCAGAACTCTCGCTTACCTGGCCGGGCAATGCCAGCGTCAGGATATCGAGTTTTTTCGGAGCCGAACCGCTATCATTAATAAAGGTTTTCAATAATGGTTCAAAACTGTCAAATTCACTGCTTGCATATTGTGCCTGGTAGAGCACATTTTCCGGTTCGCTGCTATTAGCATAAACCAGGCGGGTACTGGTTCCGCCTACATCGGCAGCAATAAAATTCATTGATAATTTCTCGTTATTATAATTATTTCAGTCATCAATCCAGCCAGCTATTCGAATAGTCAAAGCCCTTCCAGCATTGTACGAACTTCAGTCGAAAACAGTTAGCATTATAAGCAGCGTTTTAGCATTAACTGCCCGACCACTGACCAGCACCACCGCGACACCATAATGTTATATCTCAACTGTTTCATGGTTAATGATATACATCAATCAACATATCATTGATTAATATACTATTGCGGTAACTCCAGCAGCAGTTGCATGCTTACTCCTGCTATTAGCGCAACTTTTTACCGCAATAATATAAGAAATAGCTAATATTTAACACTGGGAAGTTATACTTCATAAGTCGTTGATGCTACTTTACCGCCATGCCCGGTCCAGTCGGTATGAAAGAACTCGCCACGTTTCTTATCAATGCGCTCATAAGTATGTGCGCCAAAATAATCACGCTGCGCCTGTAACAGATTGGCTGGTAATCGCGCACTGCGATAACCGTCAAAATAAGCCAGCGCCGAGGCAAATGCCGGTGCAGGAATGCCATGCTCTACCGCCAGGATTACCGCTTTACGCCAACCGGCTTCTGCCGACTTTAAGGCATCGGTGAAAAACGTATCGAGCGCCAGGTTTTCCAGCTCAGGATTTTTCTCATAAGCCTCTTTTATATTTCCGAGGAAGGTACTGCGAATAATACAGCCGCCACGCCACATCAGGGCGATATCACCGTAATTAAGATCCCAGCCATATTCTTTTGCCGCTTCACGCATCAGCATGAAACCCTGCGCATAGGAAATTATTTTCGAGGCGTACAGCGCATCACGAAGTGCATTGATGATTTCAGCATCATTCGCTACCGGGCTTTGCGGGCGTGAACCCAGGATAGCTGAGGCTCTTACACGTTCATCTTTTAATGAAGACAGCACGCGTGCAAATACAGATTCACCGATCAGCGTTAAAGGCACACCCAGATCCAGCGCACTGATGCCTGTCCATTTACCCGTTCCTTTCTGTCCGGCAGTATCAAGTATTTTATCAAGCAATGGCTCACCATCTTCATCCTTTACTGCCAATATATCTTTGGTGATGTCGATAAGATAGGAATCGAGTACGCCCTCGTTCCATTCACTGAATACCTGCTGCATCTGGTCGCAGTTCATACCCAGCGCATTTTCCATTAATGAATAAGCCTCACAAATTAACTGCATATCACCATATTCAATGCCATTGTGAACCATCTTTACAAAATGACCGGCACCATCCTGCCCTACCCACTGGCAACAGGGTTCATCATCTACTTTTGCCGAAATTGCCTGAAAAATATCTTTTACTAATGGCCAGGCCTCGGCATCACCACCCGGCATTATTGACGGTCCGAAGCGCGCCCCTTCTTCACCACCGGAGACACCGGTTCCGATAAAGCGCAATCCTTTTTCCCTCAATTCAGCGGTACGCCTGGTCGAATCGGGAAAATGCGAATTACCGCCATCGATAATGACATCTCCGGGCTCCAGTAACGGCACCAGCATATCAATGAAAGCGTCAACCACATCACCCGCCTTAACCATGAGCATCACTTTCCTGGGTGAAGACAGTGACGCCACCAGCTCTTCCATACTGTAGGTACCCATTATTGTTGTGCCCTTTGCCGGGCCATCAATAAATTCATCCACTTTGCTGGTGGTACGATTAAACACGGCAACTCGGTAACCGTGATCAGCCATATTCAGAACCAGGTTCTGCCCCATTACCGCGAGCCCAATTAGCCCAATGTCCGCCTTTTCCATTTCCATTTTCTCTTAGATTGTATTATCAGCAGGGTTTATGCCATGCCTGTTATTCATTATATATTTTTGCAAATGCAAAGATTAAGCCAATTGATCGTTTGATACGAATAATAATCGAAATCCATAGCAATCACCGCTTAATTTTGTAACAAGAAAACAAATCTACGCTGAAAATTTGCTTTGTGCGCCACACCAGACAACGATCCGGTACGCCACAGTAATAACTGGCACAATAATTGTAGTGTTTTAAACAGCGCCTCTAATTTCAGTAATAACAGGGTCATAACGCACTTTATCAGCGCGTCATGTTTCAGCATAGTGCGTTTAAAAAATTAAAGCTGAACCTTAACACCGGAATAGAGCATTGTTTTGACGTAGATCATAAAGACCGGCAGCGATTTTCTTTAATCTAGGCTCACTCAATCGCCAGCTGAATTGCAGTCGCTAGTTTTACCGGCAGTCATCCGTTTAGCCATCAAATAATAAACAGGTTAAGTTTATAGTGCAGAACAATACAAATATAACCTTGCAATTTCTCAATCTCTGGTTGACGTTATTCATAGTATGGTTAATAGCCAATGGAAGCCTTGCCCATAACACGGTGCTTGCCGGCATAATTATTTCCGCTTTTATTGCGCTGGTATTTGCCGCCTTTGCCCGGGTTTACAGCGTGATTCGCTGGACCCCCAAAGTTATCCTGACTTACCTGGTCTATCTTGCAGTATTTTTTGTCGAGTTAATCAAGGCCAACATGAATGTAATGCGATTAGTGTTCTCACCACGCATCAATATCAAACCGGGCATCGTCGAAATTAAAACCGAGCTCAAGTCGCCAATAGGAAGACTGGCGCTGGCAAATACCATTACCCTGACACCCGGTACACTGGTGGTAGATATTAAAGACGACTCATTATTTATCCACTGGATCAACACCAGCACTACTGACCCGCAAGCGGCAACAGAGGCCATTGCCGGCCGTTTTGAAAAATATCTAAAGGTTATTTATGGTTAAGCAACACAGGCAAAAGAATAATGACTGATTTAGGCATGACTGAAATAACCGTCATCATTTCCGCCGTGCTGATATTTTTCAGCATCGTGTTCGGTGTTATTCGTCTTGTTATCGGGCCGGCCACGGTTGATCGGGTTGTTGCGGTAGACCTGCTGACTATCGTAACCATTGCCCTCATTGTTTTACTGGCACACCAGGCAGAACGTTATATATACCTCGATGTTGCACTGGTCTATGGGCTATTGAGTTTTCTTGGCGTACTGGCCGTTGCACGTTACCTGGAAAGGGGCATCTGATGACCATACCCGTACTTACTTTACTGACCATCGTCATCTGCGCCGGCATACTGGTTGGCGCGATACTCGCTGTGGTTCTTGAAAACACTGTCAGCGCGGTAGTCAGCGCCGGACTCGCCAGCCTGTTTGCTTCTGTGGTTTACGTTATTTTGGCCGCTCCCGATGTGGCCATGACAGAGGCTTCGATCGGATCCGGCTTAAGCACCATGATTTTCCTCTATGCCATTCGTAAAACGCAGCATAGTGATGCAAACGATGAGGACAATCAATGATCACGCTCATCAGCGAAGTTGTCGGCAACCTGTTTTTAATCACTGGCAGTTTTTTCCTTTTCTCGGCGGGACTGGGTGTATTGCGTATGCCCGATACCTACAATCGCATTCAGACCGGTACCAAGGCCACCACGCTTGGCACCATATTGATATTAATCGGCGTCGCTTTCCTGCATCCCGCGTGGGCCCTTAAACTGGTCATCCTGATTTTCTTTGTTATGTTAACCAACCCGGTATCTTCACACGCACTGGCGCGTGCCTCGCATGCTATCGGCATTTATGAAACAGAAGAAACTGTTGTTGACCAGCTGGACGAAGAGGCTGCAGCTAATAGCGAAGAGTTAATTAACGAGACCGCGGTAAAATGATCAAGCGACTTTTTATTTTCGCCATGCTGGCACTAATGGCTGTTATTTTTTTCAACCTTGCTGCTAACTACAGTGAGAAACAGTCACTCTCCAAACTCGGCCATTACTACGTTGAAAAAGGCCCGCAGGAGCTCGGCGCACCCAATCTTGTTACCGCAGTTGTAGTAACTTACCGCGGCCTCGATACCCTGGGCGAAGTAACCGTACTGTTTATTTCAGCTGCCGGTGTTGGCTTACTGTTACGCCGCACCCGGCGCAAACAGGACATTAAAGACCTGGTCAACGAAGACCTCGAGAAAGGTGACCGCGCTGAAGAAACTGCGGTGAAATACAAACCTGCCAGTGAGATTGTCGAAACCGCCACTGAATTATTACTGCCCATGGTTATCCTGTTTGGTATCTACGTCTTTATGAATGGCCATCTGTCACCTGGCGGCGGTTTTCAGGGTGGCGCGATCATTGCGTCCGGCACCATGTTCCTGTTGCTGGCTCTGCCGGAATCGCACATTAGTCGATTAATGATTGCCATGATCGAATCGCTATCCGGATTCAGCTACGTTATTGTCGGTGTGCTTGGCGTTATCTATGCCGGTGGTTTTCTTGACAACCGGTTTATGGATCTGGGTACTTACGGTGACCTGTTCAGTGCAGGCGCAATACCCCTTATATACACACTGGTCGGACTCAAAGTTGGCTTTGAACTAAGTGCGGTGCTCGACCGCTTTCGTAAAGAGGACACTGGCCCGCTATGAATATACTTAACGAATTCCCTATTTCACTGATCGTTTTGTGTAGCGGTCTCGGCATGATACTAATCGGTTTATGGGGCATGCTGACACAACGAAATCTGATTCGCATAATTATCGGATTCTCACTGCTGGATACCGGTATCCATATGGTGATGGTTTCTATCGGTTATGTTACCGGCGGCACCGCACCTATTATTAATGATGCAGTTCCTATGGCTGACGCCGTTAACCTGGTTGTTGACCCGGTACCTTCGGCACTGGTGTTGACTGCCATTGTTATTGGTCTCGGCGTTACCGCGGTAATGCTGTCATTCGCCGTGCGCATACACAAAGCACAAAAAACACTAATGATAGATGAGTGCACGGAGTCAAAAGGCTAATGGCAACTTTCACTGACATCCTGTTGCATCCCCTGGGCATTTACGTACTCGCTCTCGGCGCCGGATTTTTAATTCCGCTGTTTGACCGCGCACACCGTGGTTCCGCAGTAATGGTCTTTCTGCTGACTCTCACTGCAATGGTTGTTATTGCCGGCGTAAACCTGCTGGCCATAGTGAACGGTGCGCCTGCAATTGATATTGAGACAGCCGGCATCGCTTCGCCCTTTTCAATTAACCTGCGTTTTGGTTTATATGAAGGCGGTTTTGCATTCGCGGTTAATAGCGTTGCACTGCTCGCCGCCTGGCACTACCTGCCGCTAATAAAACAGCACGCCGCGGCACTGCTGCTTTACCTGATACTGGTTATGGGCATCAACGGCATGATTATGACCCGCGACCTGTTTAACCTGTTTATCTTTATTGAAATCACATCAATCGCAACCTATGCCCTGATTGGTATGGACCGTTCAGGCAGTGCGCTTGTCGCCGGCTTCAAATACATCATGGCAACCTCGATTGCTTCTGCCTTTTTCCTGCTTGGCACCATCTTCATCTATTACCAGACAGGCACCTTGAATATCGACGATGTGATAGCACACAGTAGCCTTATCCAGGGATCCATCGGTTTAATCGCGACACTGTTTTTACTGACCAGTTTGATCATCGAACTAAAACCCTATCCGGCAAACGGCTGGGGACTGGACGTTTACGAAACCACGCCCGGTGGTATCGCCTCAATAATTTCAGTTGGTGTTTCCGCCGGCGTATTTTTTGCTGTTTATAAACTGCTGCCTTTAATGGGTGATTACCTGGGCAGCGTTGCATTAATCGGCGGCATGACCTTCCTGATTTCCAATATCATTGGCCTGAAGCAGGAAAACAGCAAGCGCCTGCTGGGCTATTCGTCCATTGGACAGATGGGCCTGCTGACGCTGGCACTGGCGCTTATGCAGCAGTCAGGCAATGAAGCATATCTGCCGATTATTGTTGGTGGCCTGTTTATCAATCACCTGTTTGCCAAAGCCGGGTTGTTCTGGCTGGCTGACCTGGTTGATCGAAAAAATATAAAGGACTGGTCTGCGTTAGCAAAACGCCCCGGCTTATTACTGCTGTTTGGTGTTTTTATCAGTGCGCTGATCGGCCTCCCGCCCTTCCCCGGTTTCTGGGCCAAGTGGGAACTGGTTATGCAGCTGGCAGGCTCACAGCAGTACGCCTGGATCGGCATTATATTGTTAGGCTCTCTGCTGGAGGCCGCTTACCTTTTCCGCTGGTTCAGTTATGCCAGGCAGAAACAGGAAACTACAACTGAAGCCGTTATAAGTTTCTGGCAGCCAGCACCCGTGGCAGTGGCAGCAGTATTATTATTTGCCTGCGGTTATGTCGTAGCGACACAAATGCAAATTAGCGGCTCTTACCTGTTCCTGCCGCTGCTTGTTGGTTTTGTTCTATGGTTAATTGATAGCGTGAACAGCCGATATACAAAACTGCCGATGCTTGCCGGTGTTGCTGTTGGCGGTTATTTTTTGACGAAAGATCTGCAGGGCATCAACCAGCTGTTCAGTTACCTGCTAATAGGCGGCGGTTTGCTTATCAGCATCGCCAGCCTGTACCGTGCTGATCCGCGCAGAGGTTTTTACCCCTTGCTGGCCGTATTACTATTATCACTGGCAACATTATTACGTGCAGAAACTTCCCTCGATTTCTTTTACAGCTGGGAGTTAATGACATTAAGCTCCTACCTGCTGATAACGCTTGGCCGTAAAGGTGTGAAACCGGCACTCACCTATTTGATATTTTCACTGGCCTCAGCCTATTTAATCCTGGGCGGTTTTGCAGTTGCCTATAGTGTCACCGGCAGCACACTGTTAGCCAGCCTCGGCCAGTCCGGCGACAGCATGACAATTATCTTCAGTTTGCTCGCTGCCGGCTTTGTTATTAAAACAGGCGGTTTTGGCGTACACATCTGGGTACCGGGCAGCTACGGCGAGGCCGATGATGACTTTTCTGCAATGCTTTCAGCCGTTGTCAGCAAGGCCGGTATTTTTGGCCTGATTATAATCGCAGCGCAGCTTGGTGTACGTTCAGAGATTGGTCTCAATGCGGCTTATGTCCTTGGCTGGGTCGGCATCCTGACAGCAACCTTTGGCGCCCTGATGGCAGTGTTCCAGGAAGACATTAAAAAACTGGTCGCCTATTCCAGTATGGGGCAACTGGGTTACATTGTTACCGGTGTTGCCTTAATGAACCATCTTGGCTGGGTTGCTGCAATGTACATTACGGTCAACCACTTCCTGTTCAAGGGCATTCTGTTCCTTTCTGTTGCCGGTATCATACTGCGAACGAATCAGCGGATGATGTACAAAATGGGCGGCCTGATTAAAAACATGCCGTTCACATTCACTTTTACCATGATCGCTATTATTGCCATGTCGGGTGTTCCGCCGCTGTCCGGTTATGGCGGCAAGTGGATGCTGTTCAATGCATTAATGGATAAAGGCTGGTACTGGATAGCCGCACTGGCGTTCTTCTCCAGCGCCGTTGCTTTCCTTTATATGTTCCGCCTGCTGCAAACCGTTTTCCTCGGCCAACGCAAACTTGAACATGCCAAATTGCGTGAGGCGCCTGCTATCCTGCTGGTTCCACAGGCGGTAATGATTGCCGGCATTATGGTTATCTCTGCCTACCCTAAATTACTGCTCGACCCAATGTCAGCTGCTATCGACCCGTGGATAAGCAATACCCTGGTCTGGGAAGGCAGCGCGATGCTGGCGCATTACGGTTACTGGAATGCACCATTAATCATGGCCATTGTTGCCGGCGTCTGGGCGCTACCGCTCATTGTTTTATTGCTGGTTTCATTAACCATGAATATACAGAAAGTCGAACAGTTTAATATTGTGTTTGCCGCAGAACGTCCACGTCGTCCTGAAGAAACCCATTTTGCCTATAACTTTTTTGCGCATTACGATCGCGCCATCGGTTTCCTTGTCAGGCCAAGAGCTACCCGATTCTGGAATAGCAGCGCAGAATGGAGCCACACACTAGGCTCAGCCTTGCGAGTTTTTTATAACGGCAACGGGCAAACTTATGCGTTGTTTATTGTTATGTATTTTGTCGCCATGTTCCTGGTGAACGGAGGTCTCGAGCTTTGATTTACGACATGTCCGAATGGATAGGAAAAATTGGTAATTTCTCACTGACACTGTTGATCGTCACCGTCTACGGGCTCATTGTTGGCGCCTTTATTGATCGCACGATTGCCAAGGTACAGGGCCGTATAGGTATCCCCTATTCGCAGCCGTTTATTAATATCGTTAAAACTTTTTTCAAGCGTACCGCTGTCAGCCACGGCATTATGTTTTACCTTGGCCCGGTATTCCGTCTTGCTGGCGGTATTGGCACACTGGCCTTTATTCCGGTTATTTACGGCAGTGAAATGTTCTCCAATTTCAGCATGGCGGGTGATTTATTCCTGGTCATCTATTTTATGTTTTTTGGCCAGCTCGGCATGGCACTTGGCGCTGGTGAGAGTGGCCACCCTTACAGTGCTATTGGTATTGCCCGTGGCCTGTCACAAATGACGGCCTATGAAGTACCGTTCGCACTGGCCGTTATTTCCATCGTCATTCAATACGATACCCTGTCTATCACGCAGATCATTGAGGCCCAGCAAGGTGGCTGGCAGAACTGGACCGTGGTCACTAACTGGGTTGCAACACTGGCGGCAATGCTGGCTTTCCTTGGCATGGCGGGTTACTCACCGTTTGATATTTTCCTCGCACCACAGGAAATTCCAATAGGCCCTCCAACCGAATTTCATAGTGCCTATCTTAGTTTTCTGCAGATTAACCGTGCCCTGTTCGGCGCAACCAAACTGGTGCTATTTATGAACCTGTTTTTTGGCGGTGCCACCAGCCTGCCAGAATTAATGATTAAAACATTACTGATCTACATGGTTGCGATCGTGGTTGGTGTTGCCTTCCCGCGTTTTCGTGTTGACCAGGGCATTCGTTTCTTCTTCAAGATTCCAACGCTAATCGGCATTATGTCCATTGTATATGTGCAGATGGTGCTGTCATGATAACTACAGTAACCGTTGCAGGAGAACCTGAGCATGGCTAAAAACCCTGGCACAAATGATACTTTCGAAAATGCAGGACTGAGTGAAGACGAAAAGCTTCTGTTTAGTGATGCACGTCCCAAACCCTACGAGCCTTATTCGATTAAGGCAGTGGAAGATTTCGCCAACTGGGCACGTGCTAATTCATTATGGATACTGGCCTTTGGTACCGGTTGCTGTTCCATTGAACTTCGCCCGTTAATGACTGCGCGTTTTGATATTAGTCGATTTGGCGTTGCAGGCAGACCAACACCGCGCCAGTCATCACTGTTCATTATCGGTGGCTACGTCTCGGTAAAAACACTGAAACGCATCATTCGCAGTTACGAACAGATGCAGGGACCTAAATTTATTATTGCATTGGGCTCCTGCCCGGCCAATGGTGGCATGTATTTCGATAGTTACAATACGATTAATCAGTTTGATCTTTACCTGCCCGTTGATATGTATATCACCGGTTGTATGCCACGACCTGAAGCACTGCTCTCCAGCATTATGGAACTGCAAAAAGATATCAGGGCTGGAAACTGTGACGGCGCTAACCGTTACGTTAATAATCTCGACTGGTATAAAACCAACCAGAAGAAAGTCATTAAAAACTGGGATATGCCAGATTACAACTGGTAGCCAATACCGGGTAAGCAACTATGAAAGCATTATTAGAAAAACTAAAACGGGATTTCGCTATTAGCGACATCACCGAGCGTAAACCTAAAATCGTCAGTTTCAAGGTAGATAAGGATAATGCTGAACGCCTGATTCGTGAACTGCGCGATCTTGATGGTTTTACTCACCTCAATTTTCTTACCTGCATCGATTATATCGAAGATGGATTTTTCACCCTGGTTTACATGCTGCACAACTATGAAAGAAATAAAACCGTTGCTGTTGAGGTGGATATCGGCCGTGAAAATGCCGAGATGACTTCCATTCATACCCTGTGGGCGCAGGCATGGACCTATCAGCGTGAACTGCGCGAAATGTATGGCATAAACTTTCCCGGCAGCCCACGGCTTGAAGAAGACTTCTGCCTGGAAGGCTGGGATGATATCCCGCCGATGCGCCGTGAATTTAATACCAAGCAGTACAGTTCCGACCGTTTCGGTCATCGCGAAGGCAGGGAAAGTGAAGTACCGCGTGAACACATGAAAGTAAAACTCTACCCAATGCGCGGAGGCGACGAATAATGTCACTGTTTAGCAAGACCGTTACTACAGGACATGCTGCCTCACTGGATTTTGCACAGCCTGAGCCGATTGATCTGGCTTCTGGCAAATACGTCAAAATCTGGCAGGGACCACAGCATCCGGGCATTACCGGCAACATGGCGCTGGAACTGACACTGGACGGTGACACAATCATCGACTGTAAAACCCATGTCGGTTACCTGCACCGCGGTTTTGAAAAACTGATGGAGCATCGCACCTTCATTCAGAACTTTACCGTGGTCTGCCGCATCGCTGTACCCGAACCGGCATTCAACGAATACCTTTACGCGGCCGCCCTGGAAAACCTCAGCGGTATCGAAGCGCCCGAACGCGCGCAATGGATTCGCACCCTGAATCTTGAAATGATGCGGCTTGCCAGTTTCATGATGTGGATTGGCGGCATGAGCGGCGCCTTTGGTTTATATACCGTGCCGAACTGGACAATAGCCTACCGCGACTATGTGCTTGACCTGTTCGAAGAAATGACGGGGGGCCGTATTTATCACATGTACATGGTTCCCGGTGGTGTACGCGCCGGCCTGCCAGATGGTTTTGAAGGCCGTATCCGGGAAGTAATGGATGGTGCAGAAAAACTGCTGGATCAGATTGAACGCGTTATGTTTAATAACACTGTATTTAAAGCACGTGCCAAAGGCCTGGGTATTATTACACCCGATATGATTGACCCTTACGGCATCGTCGGTCCTAACGCTCGCGGCTGCGGTGTCGAGCGCGACCTGCGAAAAGACGAACCTTACCTGTGTTATGACCAGCTTGATTTCGAGGTTATCACCGGCACGGATTCCGATGCCTATGAACGCGCTTATTTACGCCTGCAGGAAACACGCCAGTGCATCGACCTGATTCGCCAGTGTATCGACCGCATGCCAGGCGATGGGCCCTTCCAGGCCGACATGCCAAACATGCTGCACTGGAAAATTCCGCCCGGCCAGACTTATGTAAAAGCGGAATGTACCCGCGGAGAATACGGATACTTTATGGTTACTGATGGTTCAGAATTTGTTCGCCGTGTACACGTACGCGGCCCGAGCTATACCCATGCGATTGCAGTTATGGAACGCCTTGCGGTGGGTACCAATATTGCAGACATCGCCGGCCTGATGGTTTCGCTGCACTCTTATCCGCCCGAGATCGAGAGGTAAGCGACGATGATAAACTTAAAAGACCTGCTCTCTCCTTTTTTCGTCTGGCAGCGTGCCTTCGAAAAACCCTATACAACAATCCGCCCGATACAGGAGCGTCCCGGCGCGGCAACTTACCGTGGATTCCATATCAACATTGCAGAGACCTGCATCGGCTGCGGCAGCTGTCATACCATCTGTCAGAACGAAGCCATCGACATGGTACCGGTTGAAGAATACGCCAACCGTGAAGGCGATAGCGGTTTACGGCCGCGTTTTGATTATGGCCGCTGCTGCTGGTGTGCCTTGTGTGTTGATATCTGTACCGCAAGCTCGCTGCGCATGAGCAACGAATACACCTGGCTGACCCGGGACCCGACCGATTACCATTTTACCGCCGGCGTTGATGATAAACCCTGGCAGGATAATGAACTGGGTTATCGCCGCGCTGAAGGTTACAAATTGTTTCCGCACAAGCGCATTGAGATGGACATGCTGCCGCCGGAAGAAAGCGTAAACTCTTTTCAAGAAGTTGCCAAAGGCTACAGCGAAGAACAGGCGAAAAAGGAAGCCGATCGCTGCGTTGAATGCGGCATCTGTGTTGCCACCTGCCCGGCGCATATGGATGTTCCTGATTACATTCACAGCATCCGTGATGGCGACTACGAAAAAGGTCTGCAGCTGATGTATCGCACCAACCCTTTCCCGGCAACCTGCGGACGTATCTGCACGCGGCGCTGTGAATCAGTCTGCCCGGTTGGTATCGATGGTGAGCCGGTTGCCATTCGCTGGCTGAAACGCTTTATTGTCGACCAGTTTGAAAGCAGCGAATACTCACGCATATTAAATGAGAGCATTACCGAGAATGGTAAAACAGTTGCCATTATCGGTGCTGGTCCCGGCGGACTCAGTGCAGCTTATTACCTGCGTCAGAAAGGTTATGCTGTCACTGTTTTCGAAGAACATGAATCCGGCGGTGGCATGTTGCGATACGGTGTACCCAGTTATCGCCTGCCCGATGCTGATCTGGATAAAGACATTGATTACATCGTCTCCCTCGGTGTTACTGTTAAATACAATACCCGCATCGGTGCAGATATTAAATTCGAGCAGTTACTGGAAGACCATGATGCAGTTTTCATTTCTACCGGCCTCTCGGTACCATCAAACATGCGAATACACGGTGAAGATCATCACCGCGTACTATCCGGTTTACAGGTACTGGCTGATGTTGCCAGCGGCCGCGATCCCGGCATCGGTAAAAAAGTTGCGGTCATTGGCGGCGGTAATGTCGCCATGGATGCAGCCCGTGTATCTAGACGGCTGAAGGCAGAAGTAACTATTCTCTATCGCCGCCGTATCAGTGATATGCCGGCAGACCCTGATGAAATTCATGAATCAAAAGAAGAAAACTGCAGCCTGGTACAGCAGGCAATTCCTGTTGAAATCCTGAATGCCGATGATAGTGAACAGGTTTCAATCAAATGGGGCGAAGCCGAAATGGTTAATGACCCTAAAGGTGGCAGGCCGCGCCCTGTGTTGCAGGAAGACCGCATGCATATCGAAACCTACGACAGCATTATTTCTGCTATCGGCCAGGGCAGTAACCTCGATTACCTTTCAAAAGAAATGCACGAACAGCTGGCGATTGAATGGGGTAAGTTTACCCCCGGTGAATACCAGCACTCGACACTGGAAAAAGTTTTTGTTGGCGGCGATTTTGCCAATCAAACTGCCGATGCGATTAGCGCTATAGAAGATGGCCATCACGCAGCGCGTGGCATCGACCGAATGTTAAACCCGGATGCATACACCGGCAATGTAACTAAAATTAGCGGGGAAAATTAATATGAATACAGTTGATGAAATACTGGACTATGCCATAGGCCAGGAACAGGAAGCGGCTGACTTTTACCACGACGTAGCTCAGCGCGCTGAAACAGCGGGCATGAAAAAAATACTGCTGGACTTTTCCGAAGAAGAAAAACACCATAAAAAAATCCTGCAGGAGGTCAAGGCTGGCGAGCATGAACTCAGCCCCGAACAGGAAGTGCTGGATTTAAAAATTTCTGACTACCTTGTTGAAGTTGAAGCCAATGACAACATCAGTTACCAGGACGCTCTGATTATTGCCATGAAACGCGAACGAGCAGCCTATAACCTTTATAGCGATATGGCGGCAAAAGTGCCTGAGAGTCACCTGAAAGAAGTGCTCACCGGCCTGGCTAAAGAAGAAGCCAAGCATAAGCTTTTCTTTGAAGCAGAATATGATGAGCGGGTATTGATGGACAACTGATCAGGCCATGCACTGAAATCAGACTGTGTCATCTCGAGCAGCGGAATGCCTGCATGGATGCAGGTGTTAGAGTCATGCAGTAGCAATTACCGAGAAATCTTTTGCAGCGAAGCTTAAGAAATCTCCTGCTGCTCGAGATGTCATATAATATTGACCCATACACATATCCGTAACATTAAATTTCAATCCCTGATTAAACCTCATGAATATAAATACCGTCACCACCACTCCGTTTGATGACCAGCGTCCCGGCACCTCCGGTTTACGCAAAAAAGTCAGCGTTTTTCAGCAGCCGCATTACCTGGCCAACTTTGTCCAGTCTATCTTTGATGCACTTGATGATTTTCAGGGACAGACGCTGGTGGTTGGCGGCGATGGTCGTTTTTATAACCGTGAAGCCATCCAGCTGATCGTCAAAATGGCTGCAGCCAATGGTTTTGGCAAGGTTATGGTTGGCCAGGGCGCCCTGCTATCTACCCCTGCCGCTTCCTGTGTAATTCGTAAATACAAAGCTTTTGGCGGCATCATTCTATCTGCCAGCCATAACCCCGGCGGGCCGAATGCTGATTTTGGTATTAAGTACAACACTGGTAATGGTGGACCTGCGCCTGAAAAAATCACTGAAGCAATCTATAGCCTGAGCCGTAAAATCACCGAATATCGAACCCTTGAAACAGACGATATCAACCTGGATGACATCGGCCAGCAAAGCGTAGGTGATATGCAGGTTGAAATCATCGACCCGGTTACTGACTATGCCGATATGATGCAGCAATTATTCGATTTTGATGCCATGTCTGCCCTGCTCGCTTCCGGTACTTTCAGCATGCGCTTTGATGCGATGAACGCAATCACCGGCCCATACGCAAAAGAAATACTTGAAAACCGGCTGGGTGCAGCAAGCGGCACCGTGATGCGCGGTGAACCGCTGGAAGATTTTGGCGGCGCTCACCCCGATCCTAACCTGGTACATGCCAAAGAACTGGTTAGCATGATGAATGCTGAAGATGCAGCTGACTTTGGTGCCGCGTCGGATGGTGATGGTGACCGTAACATGATCCTCGGCGCTAATATTTATGTTACGCCAAGCGACAGCCTCGCCATTCTTGCGGCTAACGCAACACTGGTTCCGGGTTATGCCAAAGGCCTGTCAGGTGTTGCCCGCTCCATGCCCACCAGCCAGGCGGTTGACCGCGTTGCTAAAGTACTCGGTATCGACTGTTATGAAACACCTACCGGCTGGAAATTTTTTGGCAACCTGCTTGATGCCGGCAAGATTACCCTTTGTGGTGAAGAATCGTTCGGTACGGGTTCAGACCATGTACGTGAGAAAGATGGCCTGTGGGCGGTGCTGTTCTGGTTAAATATACTTGCTGTGCGCAAACAGTCCGTCGCTGACATTGTTCATGACCACTGGAAAAAATATGGACGTGATGTTTACACTCGCCATGATTATGAAGGTGTATCCTCCGCAGGCGCTAATGATCTTATGGATCAACTGCGAGCTAATTCTGGCAAACTCGCCGGTCAGAAATTAGAAAATTACAGCGTCGAATTATGTGATGATTTCAGTTATACCGACAGTGTCGACAATAGTGTCAGCAGCCAGCAGGGAATTCGCATACTTTTCACAAACGGCGCACGTATTATTTATCGCCTTTCAGGCACCGGCACCGAAGGTGCCACTTTACGTGTTTATATTGAACAGCCTGAAAATGACCCGGCAAAACTTGAACATGATCCCCAGCAACTGCTTGCCGCACTCATTACCTTGTCACGTTCTATTGCAGAAATAGAAAAGTTTACCGATCGCACAGCCGCTGACGTGATTACCTGATATTACCTGTTAATAGACAGGGCTCTGCAGGCAGGCGCTTCCGTTTGTAAAACAGGCATTACAATTAATCAGGACCTATTTCTAGCTGAACGGGTAATATGGCCGGTAATAGCTATACTCAAAGTGATTCACAACAAACTCATGGGATATACCCGGAAGGCCGTTATGAAATTTACTTTACTGACACTAGCTTTATTGACACTTACCTTCTCAGCCAATGCTGAAATGAATAATGACGCTGGGAAATGCCTGGACAGTTTGCATCGTAATATTGACACCAGGGATGTTGCGCAGCTAAAGCCGCAATACCTGATGCAGAGGCTTGCAGAAATTTGCATGCCTGAACAGGGACATATTGAAGACCCGCAATACTTCAAATTGCTGCAGATTATTAATAATAATCGTTCGGTATCAACGCTTAAAGCCTAGCTAAAACAGTAATAGATAGTGCTCCACTAAAACTTACTATTAGTTAAGTGGCCAGCCATTGCTGGCGAATATCATCGCGGTTTAATCTAAACCACTGCAATGCAATTATCGGCAAAGCAGAATCAATACGTCCCTGATCGAGCCATTGAAAAGCCGTTTCACTACTGACAACGTGAACCCTTATATCTTCACCCTCGTCATCAATACCATGAATACCGCCAACATTGCTGCTGTCAGTGCGGGCAAAAAATATCTGTATTAACTCGTTACTACTGCCAGGACTGGAGTAATAAGTGTGAACAGGCATTAAATCATTTATCTCGCAGCCCGCCTCTTCTATCGCTTCACGAACAGCCAGTTCTTCAGCAGATTCATCCGGCTCCTGCAGGCCGGCAATGATTTCAATTACCCATGGCCCTGCCGGATCTGCAGCAGCGCCAATACGAAACTGCTCAATCAGTACCAGTTCATCACGTACCGGGTCATAGGGCAGCACCGCCGCCGCACGTCCCCTGTCAATAAGCTCACGCATCAGTGGCTCACTTTCACCACCGGCAAATAACTCGTGCTTTAACTGAATGGCATTAACTTTAAAAAACCCGTTATGCAGCAGGCGGTTACTAATCTGTGACCATTTCATTTTTGTGAAGTATCAACTCAATAAATTAATTTATAAATACCAGTACAAGCAAACACCTTATAAAACCGTTTACAGGATTATTCCTAGTTCACCCGCTTTTTGTATTCTTCACATTCATCCAGGTATGCAGCCGTACTTTTTTTCATGGGTGTTCGCGCACGGGTAATAAATGCAATTAATCTGACACCGGCTTTTAACATGGTTCTCACGTCCAGCACATCGAGCAAGTTTTGACAGTCTTTCCGGGGTACCTGTAAGGGCTGATAATCAGTAATCGCTTCACCCGCCACGACAAAATTTGACCATATGTCAAAAAGGTCATCGTCGGTACGCAGGGTTTCACACTTGCATCGCGCCACCCTCGCATACTCCAGGATCAGTTCATCCATTCCCGGATAGCGAGGATCCTCTCTTATGCAGCAAGCCATGTATGTTGACACCTGGTCTATATTCTTCATGGTCATGGCAATTTTGACATAGCGGCTACTGTAGAAATCTTCGATCGACATGATAAAAGCCTTGAAGGGTTCACCCCAGAGCTCATCAATACCCTCATCACCATTTCGATGCTTGACCAGCTTGCCCAATTCCAGTGCCTCGCGCAGGCACAAACCACAGGTATGCATCAGGTCATTACCAGGCAGTATTTCTACACCACTGGCTTCAAGTTCAACCAGGTGGGTAAAGATGTCTGCAGCCCGGTTAAATAACGCACCAGCCAGCATTGCACCTTTGACCCGCTTTTTCCGGGCATCCTTTTCTGCATCATAATCGGCACGAATTTTATCAAGCAGTCGCCCCGGGATATTAATGCCATGTTCCATATGGTTAAACAGGCGTCGGGTTAAGGACTGAATCAGGCGTTTCTTTGCAGTTAGCGTATCTTTCGGCGGTTCATAGCACTTTATCCAGTAACCTTCATAAAAGACGCTTGTCACGCCATTTATCTTCTTACGCAAGCCATTTTCAACGGTTTCATTCATTGCATCGTTACACTCTGTACGGTGAAGTCAGTCAAATAAAAAAACGAATAAACGCATGATTTTTTATCTGTTACTGCTTCAAGTATCAACATTCGAGAGATATTTTCAAGAGAAATGATGATATCAAATTGCAGGCAATTGTGCAGTCAGCATTAATGACTATATCAGCAAGTAAATTCGATACTGTAAAGTCATGATAGCGGCATAATTAGCAGGTAATACGACAAATTCTAGTCAGTAATATTTAATCTATTCTGGGCATCTATCAGGTGGTAAAAGAGTGTCTCAAGCATTCTTATTGCTTTAGTGTTTTCCCTTTATTAGACGCCGTGCTGTGGAAAACGGCCAATCTCCTTTCTTGTTTGACACGAAATACAGGTTCCTTACTTTCAGTTAGCAACTAAATGAGGGACGCTGCCCTGTCAGCGCCTCCCGATAACATCAATAACGTAGCCATAGACTGCTTTCCTCTGATGGTTTTTGACTTAATAGCTTGAAACAGGTTATCTCAAACATATACAAATAAATACACGGTCGGCACCACAGTCGGTTATACAGCAGATGCAGAACCGCAAAACCTACAGTATTCTACGCATTATTTCGCCTATCTATAAGCCATATTTACTACTATAATGCGCAAAAAACTTAAACACTAAAGCAGGTGAAATTTTAGATGAATAATGAAAAAACATTAACTGATTTTGTTAAAGAAGCTAAATCACAAATTTCCGAAGTAGACGTTAACCAAGTTATTCCACTGCTTGACGAAGGATATGAAGTACTTGATGTGCGTGAACCCGCTGAATACCATTCTGGAACTATAGACGGCGCGCTCAATATTCCACGCGGTGTACTTGAAGCCTTGTGTGACCGACAGTATCCTGGCCGTCGAGAAGAAATGATGGACCGCGACCGTAAATGGCTGCTACTTTGTGCCACATCTGGTCGCTCCGCAATGGCAACTGCTGTTATGCAACAAATGGGATTTAATAACGTTAAAAATATAAACGGTGGCATGGCTGCGTGGAAAGTCGCTGAAATGCAGACGGTTATTCCACCGGAACATTAAAATTAACCAGTAATCTTGCTGATGTAATATATTAAAAATATGCCCTGAGAACCAGGGCTATTTTTACCTATGTTAATAAATAGTGGACTAAACAAAGTGGCTGATTAAAACACCAGTTAAAAACATTATTGGGATTTTTGAAAAACGGCTTCAGGTGGTGATGTAGTCACCTGCCCATTTAGACAGTCAAACAAAAACGGCTCCCGTAGGAGCCGTTTCTAATTAGATGCTATTGACTAGCATGCTTTTATTAGCATACGTCAATTAACATTATATGGTTATGCCTGCTTTCTTCTCGCAACACCAACCAGACCGATGAGACCAGAACCGAACAACCATACGGCAGCGGGTACCGGCACAGGCGATGCAGTGAACAGCCAGTCACTAGCCGTGATATGAGAACAGTCTGCAGTTTTGCAATCATCACCATGGTTAAGCCAGCCCCAGCCAGAGATACCATTAAAGCCTCTATGACCTGCACCACCTTCATCACCAAACTGGAAGGATAAGCCACTAGCAGAAGCTTTATCTTCGAGCTCAAATAGCGTAATCAGTGAGGCCAACTGTACCGCTGATTGTTCCAAAGTTAGCGTTGTTTGCATTCACTTTAAGATCGTCAAGTCCGCCATCAGCTGGCTGTGAAATCACACTCCGACAGGGTATATTCGAAATGGATATCCCAGACTGCAGTGGTTCCGGCAACATAACCTGTGCACCAGAATCTTCACCACCGAAGGCGCTACCATCAATAACAATTTTAGTGCCATCCCAGGTAAGTTGCATGCTGCTGAGGGCATGGTCAAAATCGAAGGTGTATATGCTAGGAACAGAAAGCAAACCATCGAGTCGCAGACCATAATAAGGTTCTGCGGCGTTACCATTTGGATGGTTATGCAGGTTATAGGTCCCGGTTGTAATTGCGCTGGCATTCATCGAAGTAAGTGCGCTGCCTGCCAGTAAAGCAAATATTGCTAAAAGTTTTATTCTCATTTTAAAACCCTTTGTTTCTAGTTGATAGAAAATACTAGTTGTGAAGAATATAATGCATAATTCATACCAGATATCCAACTGATTGATTTACATGAACTTAGATTAATAAAAGCGATAATTGACGCTGAAATAGTGTAAAGATTTCCTGACAAAGTTAAGATTCTTTACACTTTATTAATTATCCACTTTAGTCAGGAAGCTACGAATTTAGCCGACATTATTTGAGCATTAAATGTAATATGCCATTCAAAAAAAGGCGCCATCCATGAAAAATAGAAACGGCAGCACCACAGTAAAATAATTAGCAAAATAATTGATTAGCAGTTTCGACTGGCAGTAACCATGAAAAGATACAAGTTTTACCACCTTACATATTTATGTAAGTACCTTATCCCCATTATTGAAGTAACAGTTTAATGAGTCTGCATTCAATCCGAGTATTAATGGACGCTTCTCTGTTTTGTCCAAAACCCTGCGTATTAGCCACCTTTGATCTCGATTCTTCCGAGCATTGTATTGACAGGCAGGCGGAAGAAGCTGCGAAAAAAATCGCCATCCGTCAGTTATTAGAGATTGGTGTTGATTTAACATATGCAACCTCATCGATAAAATCTTCATTACCATTATATATTGGTTTATCTATTGACCTGGTCGAAGCGATAATGCGGCGACTTGATCTTTATTGTGAACCAGCTATTACCGTACAGGACGGTAAACAAAATAGAGTCTTTGTTGCCTTTGTTGAGCGAGACCGCCTGCTCACATTTGATGCTGTGGCACGGGCGACAACTTATGTAATGAGTGTTTTCTCACGAAATGAACATAAGAAAACGATAGAACTTCCCCGGTTACTGACCAATTTAAAACAGCTTTTAGTTAATGTTGAAAAATCAGGCAAATCACGTACAAGCAAAGAATTACAGCATAATTTAATGACGGCGAATAAACCCTGGTTTTCGCTGGATTTTGATAAGCATAATAAAAACTGCCTGCAGGCGGGTTTTGGTCGCCAACAACAGTATCTAGATGGTGCAATATCATTTGATTCGTCTTTTATAGGGGTGATGACCTCGCTTAGTAAAATTAAATCTCGACAGTTTTTAGCGCAGTCAGGTTTCCAGGTGCCCAGACAATTCGTTGTGAAAAATGCCGAACATGCCTGCCAGCAGGCTCGCCATTTAGGTTATCCCGTGGTATTAAAAAGTGATGTCGGTGCTTATGGCCATCGAGTATATGCTGACTTAAGAAGCTGTGAAGAATTAGCTGCGGCTTTTCACGTGCTTGAAAATGATCTCAGACGCTATGGCGAGAAACACACCATTTTTGTAGAAAATCATCTAGAAGGAAAAGTATATCGGGTAGAAGTCGTCAAGGGGCAGTTTTTTGATGCTTACGACATGGTACCGGCGGGGGTAACGGGTGATGGAAAACACACGGTAAGAGAACTGGTTGCAATTGAGAATACAAATCCCGAACGCGGTGGAAAAACTGAGGCTACGACCAGGTACATTCATCTGGAGTTAAAAGCGGCAGAGTTACTGATGCTTGAAAAACAAAACATGACTGTAGAAAGCATCCCTGAAAATGGACAGGTGGTACGCTTAAGGGCGAATTCTAACTGGTCGTGTGGCGGCACCTACGAAAAAGTAACTGAACTTATCCATCCCGATAATAAGCTGCTCGCCGAACGTGCAGCGGTCGCATTAAAGATCGATTTATTGGGTGTCGATCTAATTACCAGTGATATCAGCAAATCGTTTATTGAAAACGACTTAACAATCATCGAAGTTAATCATTCACCCGCCATTACTGGATCTCACGAAAATGCAGAAGATAAATTTGATGATACCGCCCGGCGACTGATTGAAAGAATGCTGCCGGATGTTGCTTACGGCGATGTGCCAGTCATCATGTTTAAGGCCGCCGGGCAGTCGTATGCATCGGCGCTTCTATTCGCGGATTATTTTAACAGGCTTGGCTACTCTGCCGGATTAATCAATCAGCAAGGTATGTCTGTTAATGGACAGGTCTGGGCCAAACCTGAACGTGTCGATTTTCAAAATCCCGGCTTACAGCTGCTCAGAAACAATACGGTGGGCGCCGCAATAATTGAACGCAGTGTAGAAGACCTGGTGAATTTTGGCCTGGGTACGGGCGGCTGTGATATAGCGGTTGTTTTAGACTGTAAAAACAAAAGCATCACGACACCCGTCTGGCGCAATGGTATGCGATCATCAGAAGCAGATCGTTTTTTATGCCAGTCTGCGCGCCTGGCAAATATTATATTAGTTGATAGTGTGGACAGCATAGAGTTATGCCGGCAATGTGAAACGGATAAGTTATTTGCATTATTTCCAGTCGATTCAGAAACACTGGAACAATCGCTTGAATTAGACAGCAATCGAATTAAAATACGTCAACATACGGAAGATGGTGTGTTACTCGATATTGTTTATAAAAAAAGCCGGTTTGAAAAATGGTTAAAACGACCTGGCATAGATAATGCCCTGCCCTATATCGCGATACTGGCTACATTGCTGGTACTGGACCTGGAGCTTGAAAAAATCTGGACACTGCTTGAAAGCGAATAGAATACTTTATTGAAAGCTACCTGCCATACATATTGGGCTATATAGCTCAGCAACTTGATCATGAATAAAAAGGAGCTGCGTTAACCCCATTCTCGGTCTACCCTGATACTGCACGAAACCTGTCATAAGATCAGTTAGTCAAAAGACACAGGAACAAGTGATTATTACTCATACCCCCCATATAGGGGATGAAACTTTAGCGGTAACAGAACGATGTTTCGCTATTCGTTAACTAAGGGACTAATAATGTTTGATAACAACATAAAAGCATTACTGAATACCATTAAGGACGATAAAGCGAAAGTTTTAAATGGATTGCACCAGCAGGATGAGGAAAAAACCTATAAAACACCTGTTTAATATAAATTTTAGAATACTACCGCCAGCCATGACTGTAGTATTTAACTCTATTTGCCAAGGTTTTTTATTTCACTGAGCTCATTTCTGGCAATTTGCTGAACATATATTGCCTTTGGCTCAGAAGAAGTCGTTGAATATAGAACGATATGTATTTTCGTTATTTGAATACCGTAACGTCCAGATTTTATATAAACACCACCGGGATAACGACCTGAGGTGGGATACCAGTCAGAATTATGCTCTTGCAACCATTCATTGAGAACAGCATACTCATTATCGGCTGAGGTAAGGCTTAATCTTTGCTCACTGTCGTCGCTAAAATACACAGTGACTTCAGGCTCTAGTTGAACATCGAGTGATTCACTACAACCCATTAATATCAATACTGACAATATAAAGAACGCTCTTCTCACATTATTACTCTTAAAAATGCCAACACTTGACGAATAGTTAATGAATAGTTTAACAAATGGCTTTTTGAATGGATAGTTTCCGCTAATAGAAGAAGCCATTGTTATCTATACCCAGTGATATTGTTACCATGGTGGCCGCCCGGTCATTTGCGAAAAATGAGGAATGACAGGTAATGAACCGTAGCAAAATAATAGTATTTCGTAACGCTAAGGTTGTTAGCATGCAGAGCAGCAGTAAGTCGAATTAGCTATGAAAGTGAACGTCCCACAACCAAAGCCTTACCTCAAACAAATTCACGCAGTCTGAGCTAACCGCCTGTCGATCAAGTCACTCTCAATTTCAACCAGCTGCGTATCTCGCAGCGGATAAAAAATAAACGCCAGGCCTGCAATAATCGCGAAGATCGCCGGCAGCCAGGTAAAGATTAAACGTATTCCCAGCAGGGAGGTTTCTGATTGCGCCATATTGGCTTCGTAGCCAACATAGGTCAGCACTGCTGTCGGCAATACGCCGCCGATGGTTAAACCGAGCTTCTGTGCGAACTGTGCTGCGGAGAATACCAGCGCCGTGGTTCTTCGTTTGTATCGCCATTCACCATAATCGGCAACGTCGCCGTACATCGCCCAGACAAGTGCAGGCGTCGGCCCGGCAAGTAAAGACGCCAACGCATTGACTGTTAGCATGGTCCAGTAATAATCGTTTGGAATATAAAACATTAAACCCATGATTACGGCATTGGACAGCGTCAGGAAAAGCATCAGCGAACGCTTGTCATAGATATTACTCAGGAAGCGTCCTGCAATAACACCAATAACAAATACGATGGCACCGGTGGTAATAAAGAAGCTGGTACGATCCCAGATCCAGATGAATGAAGAGTTATCATCCAGCATGTAGTATTTGAAGAAATAAACAGTTGCGCCGCCGCGGATCGCGACGCTGGCCAGGGTAAATACACCGGCGACTACCATTACCAGCCAGGCAGTGTTCCTGACAAGAGTTCGCAGGTCTTTGCCGATATCGCTATCCTGGTTTGGCGGCGGCGCAACCCGTTCTTTAGTACCACGGAAAGTTTGCAGGAACATTAAAACCGATAACACGGCAAAAATTGCCATCGTATACTGGAAACCAAGCATTTCATCTTCACCACCCAGAATCCTGACCAGCGGCCTCACCGACATACCCAGGATAATCGCTGCACTGAAAGCACCAACGAAACGGTAGGTTCCCAGTGTTAAACGCTCGCTGGAGGATGTCGTCATCACTCCCATCAATGCGCCGTAGGGAACGTTGATGGCGGTGTAGGCTGTCATCATTAATATATAAGTAACATAGGCAAAGATGAGTTTGCCTTCTTCCCCCAGGTCAGGGTTGATAAACATCAGGTAGCCTAATGCACCGTAAGGAACGGCCATCCACAACAGGTAGGGCCTAAACTTTCCCCACCGGGTATTGGTCCGGTCGGCGATAATGCCCATTATCGGATCGGTAATCCAGTCCCATAGTTTTACCGTCAACAGCATGGTAGTGACTGCCGCCGTACTTAGCCCATAGACATCGGTGTAATAGTAAATAATGAAGATGGCAAAAAACTGGAAGAAAAAATTTGAAGCGGTATCGCCCAGCGCGTAATTAAACTTCTCGGCAAAACTTAATGGTGGCGTTAGCATTTAATTAACTCGTGCATTTATTTAACTCGTGCATTTTATAAACCTGTGCATATTCTTAGCCTCGTATTTCTCAATTTCACTTTCACAAGAAAATCAAAAGCTGCCAGCTCAAACGTGAAGTAATCTTACGCATGAGACAAGTCTGACGTTTTTAACACTGCTCCCACGGCAAGCCGTGAAACCGCCAGCCACCAATAGCACTACGCTGATGATGATCATCCAGATCACCTTCAAAGCCTTCATCGATATGATGGATACTGCTAAGCCCGGCAGCCAGTAATGCTTTGCCCGCTTCCAGTGATCGTTTACCACTTCGGCAAATCAGCACGATAGGAGCACAGCCGTCTTCGGTATCACATACTGCGCCGCCCAGCATTAACTTTCGAACCTCGGAAACAAAATGCGGATTAATCACCCAGTCCGGCTCATCAATCCACGGCAGGTGAATAGCACCGACAGGATGCCCGACAAACAGGTATTCCATACTGGAGCGGATATCAAGCAATATGGCACGCGGATCATCCTCAAGCATTTGAAATGCTGCTTTCGGTGAAATATTATGTAACTCAGTCATGGTGATAACCTCCCCCTACGCTAGTAAAAAATCAACACACTCAAAATACTATGCAGCCGAACTTTCGCCTGCTTCACCAACTATATCACCAGTTATCTCACCGACTGCATCAATATCGACAAACCAGACGTCAGGCTCAACCATAGCTACCGGTAAAAGCTCACCTGCTTTCAATCTATCGAGAGCATCTTTTTTACCGCTGCCCGTGGCAATAACAATACATTCTCCTGCAAACTTAAGCATGTCTAAGCCAATCGATACTCTTTCATCAGGTGATTTTGGTGAGTGATAGACCGGCACCACGGCTGACTCGTTATTCAATGCCGCGTTACCCGGAAACAAACTTGCCGTATGACCGTCTTCTCCCATACCCAGTAAGACAATATCAAATGCAGCGATGGTTTCGATCAACGATGCATATTGTATAGCGCCCTGTTCTGGCCCCAGCTCTGCCGGCATTGGATGAAAGTTTTCGATGACGTTTCCTTCATGACTAAAAAGGCTATTTTCAATCATAGTGTCATTACGTTCTTTATGGCCAACGGGATAGCAGCGTTCATCACCCGGATACCAGTGAATCTTGTCCCAGGGCAATGCTTTATCGGCAAGTAATTTAATACAATGTGCCGGTGTTGTACCGCCCGGTAACACAACATGGCAGATATCGTTTTCTGATACACAGTTTTTTATCTGCTGACACAGGTACTCAGCAGCAGCATCGGCAACTTCTTCAGCCGTGTTGTAAACTTTAGTATTCGTGTTATTCATAAATTGTTGGTTTATGCCAGCCGCCGACGCAGCCCCTGGTTAATTTATCCATACCTGGAACATCCCAGGTTCCCGCACGATAGCCATTAATTGAAATACGATCTTTCCAGGCAGCCAGTATCGGTTCGACTATCGCCCAGGATTCTTCGACTTCATCTGCGCGTGAAAACAATGTGCCATCACCCGTCAATACATCGTGCATTAATATTTCATAGGCATCAGCGACTTCTTCAACGTCATGCGCATAAGGAGCTCGCATCACCATGCTTTCGTTGTCCGTTGTTAAGCCGGGCTTCTTGGCATTGAGCCGCATCACTACACCGCCTTCAGGCTGTAAACGGAAGACCAGGGAGTTGGCATCGGGTCTTGATGCATGGCTATCAAATAGATTAAATGGCGGCCGGCGAAAACGTACCATGATTTCCGATACTCTGCCTTTCATACGTTTGCCGGAACATAGTATGAACGGTACACCCTGCCAGCGCCAGTTATCAATATAAAAGCGCACAGCAGCGAATGTTTCAGTGCAGGAATCCGCAGACACGCCTTTTTCTGCGACATAGGAGGGAACAGTTTCTCCCGCTATTGTACCGGAAGCGTACTGCGCCGATACCGTTTGTTTTGCTATATTCTTGGGCTTAAAACGGCGTACTGCACGCAGCACTTTCATTTTTTCATCACGCACAGCATCGGTAGTAAATTCAACCGGCGGCTCCATCGCAACCAGTGTCATCACCTGCATTAAGTGGCTCTGTATCATATCGCGTAAAGCGCCCGAGTTTTCATAGTACCTGGCGCGGTACTCAATGCCTAATGTTTCGGAAACTGAAATTTGTATGTGATCGACGTAATTGCGGTTCCACAGGGGCTCCATAATACTGTTGGCAAAACGGTATACCAGTAAGTTTTGAACACTTTCCTTACCCAGGTAATGGTCAATACGGTAAATCTGGTTTTCATCAAAAACAGATTGCAGCTGTTTATCGAGCAACTGTGCTGACTCAAGGTTATTGCCAAAGGGCTTTTCGATGACCAGCCTGCGGTAGCCCTCATCTTCGCAGGCAAGCCCTGCACTGTTCAGCCCCTGCGCTATACTGCTATAAAGTTCCGGCGGGATGGCACAATAAAACATTGCATTTTTCTTTCCACCGGGCGTTTCCAGTGACTGCGCGATAGATTCGTAGGTTGACTCTTCTTCAAGATCACCTGGCACCGCCTTGAGACGAGACATAAAATCCAGCCACTTGTTTTCATCATGCATAACTTCTGCACAAAATTGATGCAGGCTTTGACGCACCAGTTCAATCCATTGCTCTTCGGTAGTGTTAAACACCACACCAATAATTCGGCTATCGGTATGTATCAGCCCGGAACAAAACATACGTACCAGTGCTGGCAGTAACTTTCGTTTTGTCAGGTCGCCGGTCGCGCCAAATATAACAATATTCGTCGGCTCTGCGGTTTCAAAAATCTGTTTAGCGCTAAGCATTACAATAGTTCCATAGTGATAGCCTGTAAATCAAACTATCCATTATCGTCTGCTTTAATCGGGTGCCCGCCAAAACCGGCACGCATCGCGTTAAGCACTTTGCCGGCATAGGATGGATCCTGCCGACTTCGAAAACGCATTTGCAATGCCAATGTAAGCACAGGCGTAGGTATCGCTTCGTCAATTGAATCCTGTACAACCCAGCGGCCTTCGCCGGAATCATCGACAAAGTCGCTTAATGTACTCATCTCGACATCCTGCTCAAGTGCGTCCGCAATCAAGTCCAGCAACCATGATCTGACCACGCTGCCATGCTGCCAGATACGGGATACCTGGTGTGTATCCAGCTCCATCTCATGCTTTGCATTCATTAATTCAAAACCTTCGGCATAAGCCTGCATCATTCCGTACTCAATACCGTTATGTACCATCTTTACATAATGCCCGGCGCCAACAGGTCCAACGTGGCCCCAGCCGCTATCACCCGAGGGTGCCAGTGACTGTAAAACCGGTTCAATAGATGCGACAGCAATATCAGAACCACCAACCATTAGACTGTAACCGTTATCCAGACCCCATACGCCGCCCGAAGTACCGCAATCGATAAAGTGTATGCCCTGTTGCTGCAGGCGCTCACCACGCTGCTGACTCAATTTGAAATTTGAGTTACCGCCATCAATAACAACATCGCCCGCGGCGAGTCCTGCCACTACTAAATCATCAATGGTCTGGTCAACAAACTGGTGCGGAACCATTAGCCAGATTATGCGTGGTGTCGACAGACTGCTAAGCAAGGTTTCAAGATTATCAACTGCGAGAACGCTGTCTAATGTATTTTCAAGTTCAAGTGCCGCCTGATGCGAAACATCATATGCAACAACTTCATGCTTGTCGTTGGCCAGCCGCCTGACCATATTTGCGCCCATTTTCCCCAGGCCTATCATTGCGAGTTTCATATTCAACGCTCTTTTATTTAAATCATTTGGAGAATAAGCAGCTGAATCTGCATCCAGCAGATGCAGAAACCCGTTTATTCAGAAGGAGCAGTTATAGATGAGAGTAAAGTTCCTGCATTACCAGCTTTGGCTTACGATCTATTGTAAAAACACCCCAGTGTTTTTCCGGCTCAAGCGGATCGGGCGAACCTTTCCAGGGCTCATCAAACGCTTCGAATACAAAAGCCAGGATATTGTCAGTTTTACACCAGTCCAGTAATTCACAGTAATATTTGGCCTGGAATTCCTGCGAAGCATTCCACGGCTGTATGCCACGACCGTTTGAACAGGTTGTCCAGCCAGCTTCTGTGATTACTACCGGTTTGTCGGGATAATGATTGGCAACGCTATAATAGTTCTGCTTTGTATAATCGATTGCGCCATCAATCGTCTGGTATTCCCAGACTGGATAGGTATGCAGCGAAATGAAATCCAGTACAGCAACCAGCGGTTCCAGCTTGTTAGTCCATGGCACGTAGTTTTCACAAAACGTGACCGGTTGTTTAACAGAGGCTTTTATGCGGCGAACATAGCTGATCAGCTTCTCAACACTTACCATGTGATCACTCCATTCTACTGTCGCTTCATTGCCAACAGATACTGAAGAAACAATATCCGGGTAACGATTTGCCAGGTCAATCAACCGGTCTACTTCGTGACTGTTTTCACGCCTGTTAGCTATCAGCGTTTTCTCTTCATAGTTAGCACCCCAGGGACAGTTATAGTTACTTTCTTCAGCAGCCATATCTGCACCAAGCATAACTTTAATGTCCAGCCCTTCATTGCGAATAACTTCAAGTACAAATTCTGCGTGCCAGCTGCAGTCATAAAGCCGGAGTAGTTTCCAGTTATCTTTAAGAATATTCAGATCCTCATGTATTTCCTGGTAAGAAGGAAAGATACCGTCTACTGGAGACTGCCCTTCTCTATAACCGGAATAACAAATTGCATGTTGAAAACCTAAATCCAGTAAGTTTTTTTTATTCATCATTTTCAATCTCAAAATTAGTTATATTTAAAAGTGCCATCTTTATCCCACAACCCCCAGTAAGCACCCACATCACCTTCATCTCCGGTTTTCCACGCTTCATCGAAAGATGAAAAATAAAATATTTCTATATCGTCCTGATCGGCCCATTGATAAGTATTAATAAAATAGCGCATAGCATTATCATATGAGGGTACAGTCGCACCGCTGACATCACCGGCACTGGGCCAGCCTGTTTCACTGATAATAACTTTCTTGCCTTTTGCAGCAACAACTGCACGGCGATACATTTCTTTCATATACAGCAATGAGTATTCGACAGCACAGTCTTCCCAGAACGGATAGCAGTTAACCAGCAGGACATCACAGGCATCTGCAACTGCCGGGTAATCTTCAAACAGGAAGTAGGCATCGACATAACTAACGGTCACTTCTGGTACTGCCTGTTTGGCACGAACAATGTAATCAATCAAGTCCTGTTCGCCCAGGTCACCACGAAGCAGCACTTCATTACCGACAGCAAGGATATCAACATGCCCCTGCCTGGCTATTTCAATCGCATTATTCATTTCGATTTCATTCTTTTCCCGATCGGAACCCAGGCTGACACCAACCATTGTTTTTAAACCCAGTTGTTTTGCGATGCGAGGCGTATGTTCGCTGCCCTCAACACAGGAAAAAGTTCTGATCCACTTTGCATATGGCTGGATTATTTTCAGGCGCTGTTCTATCTGGGCTTCACTGATTTCAGTACCAGGCTCCTGGCCATCCAGGTATGGGCTAAACGACATACCGTGTATTTTTCGATCCAGTATTTCCCGTATTAATAAAGCCCTTTCGGCATGAGATAGTGATGAAAAATCAATACCCGCCAAATGTTTATTTACGTTGTACTTACCCGACACTTTATTCTCCGCGGTTATATAACTTAATAACCAGAATTAATTTATTTAAAAGGCATCAATCTGCAATACTGCTGATGCCCAGATGACTGTACTCCGGTCTTACTGCAAGCGCTGCACCCTTCAGCGCCGGATATTTCGAACTGATAACATAACTGGGTATCTGTGAAAGATAATTTCTAAAACGGGCGTTGTTTTCGAAACTCGCACGAAAACATGAAGTATCAAAATACTCACCCAGCTTGGGAATAATTCCGCCTCCAATATAGACACCGCCGCGAGCCCCCATGGTTAAAGCCAGGTTGCCGGCAATGACACCCAGGATGCCACAGAACATTGACACCGCTTCTTCAGCACAGGGGTTACTGCCATTTAATGCTTCATGGCTGACCTGTTCCGGCAACAGTTGTTCGCACTTGATGCCATCACATAAAGCGATTGACTCATATAACAAAACCAGGCCAGGGCCAGACACTAGCGTTTCCGCAGAAACGTGCTCATAGCGTTTACGGATAATCTCAAATACATCAGCTTCGCGATCAGTTAACGGGCCATAGGAAACATGCCCGCCTTCACCCTGCAAAGGCTGCCAGTAGTCACATGCATAAATTGCAGCTGAAACACCAAGGCCCGTACCGGGTCCGAGTACAGCCATCGGTTGTTTTTCAATGGCACTGCCCCCTCCTACCTGGCGGCGATCATCATCTCCCAGGCAGGGCAGCGCCAGTGCAAGCGCCGTATAGTCATTGATTACTTTTAGTGACCGGGTACCCAGCACTTTCCGGGTTTCCTCGACTGACAGGTCCCATACATGATTGGTCATTACGATTCGATCATTTAACACCGGAGTTGCAATAGCTAAAGATGCAGATTCCGGGATAGCATGATCGACATCATCAAGGTAAGCGAGCACCGCACTGACTAAAGTAGGATGTTCCGCACAGGGCAATGTTCGTTCCAGGGTTGGTGTTATACCGCCCTCATCAATAATCGCAAAGCGGGCATTGGTACCACCAATATCGGCGATTAAACACATGGTATTTTCAAACCGTTCAAAATCAATGTGGAGGTTAATTTCATTTTGCAACCTGCCTTTCATTGACTGCCTGTTTGTTTGCTAATGGTTCATTACCAGCAGCTGATGAAACATGCTTTGAGCAGTCAGCTTTGTGTTCAGCAATAACATTTTTATACCAGTAGGCAGAATCTTTTAGAATGCGTTTTTGTGTTTCATAATCGACATGAATTATGCCAAAGCGTTTAGCGTAACCCTCTGCCCACTCAAAATTGTCCATTAGCGACCATAGAAAATAACCCAGCGCAGGCACACCATCATCGATTGCCCGTTGATATTCGCTCATATAGTTATTCAGAAACTCGATACGGTCATTGTCATGAACTTTGCCGTTGTGCACAGTATCGTGATTTGCCATGCCACTCTCAGTGATAACCACAGGCAGCTGGTAGCGTTCATGTAAAAATTTTGGCCCCCAGTACAGGGCTTCTGGTGTTACCGGCCAGCCCATTGCGGTAACTGCAACATCCTCTTTTTGTACGACTTCAATAGCGCCATCTTCAGCCGCTTGAACATATGTTCCCGAATAAATATTTGCGCCAAAATAATCCAGCGGCTGGTTTATAGTCTCAAGGTCTGAAGCGTATATTTCCGGCATGTCTTCGCCAAACAAGCTGACACCATCTTCCGGATAGTGCCCGTAAATCATTGCATCTGAAAACCAGGAATTATTAAAGAGACGCTTTTCTCGAACAGAAAACATATGCTGTCGGGCAGCTTCAATATCTTGCGGCTGGTCTGAAGCAGGTATCGAAACCTTGCATGCCTGTGATGCACTGATGACCGGCCTGGTTTTAGCATTTTCCCGAATAACCTGAACCGATTTACCATGTGCCCGCAGAGCATTGTGCGCGGTCAGCAGTACATCAGATATTTCCATATTCAAACCGGGCGCATGCGTGCCGTCGAGGTGGCCCAAATCAATAAAGCACTGGGGCTCATTCAGGGTACTCCAGTGTGAAACCCGGTCTGAAAGTTTGTCCACTATCAGCGCGGTATAATCAGCAAACCAGTCAGCACTGTCGCGGTTGAGCCAGCCGCCGCGAAAATAAAGTGAATAGGGATAGTCCCAGTGAAATAAAGTAATCCAGGGATCGATGTTCTGTTCGAGCAAAGCATCAACCAGCTGGCTATAAAAATCCAGCCCCTTTTGATTAACCTTGCCGGTGCCGTCTGGCAACACCCGTGGCCAGCTTACTGAAAAGCGATAGGCCTGCAGCCCGATTTCTGCCATTGAAGCAACGTCATTTTTGTAACGGTGATAATGCTCACAGGCAAATTCGCCGGTATCACCATTAGCAATTTTCCCATTCTGGCGGCCAAGCATATCCCAGATAGAATTGCCGCCGCCGTCATGGTATGCCGCCCCCTCGATCTGATAACTGGATGTGGCTGCCCCCAGGACAAAGTTATCTGGAAATTTCATACTATTCGGAGAACAGCTGGCTGGTTGACAATACCAGTGTCAGCTGGCGAATACGTCCACTGCGCTTGAACAGCTCTGAGCTGATTTCAGCGGGCAACGCCAGTTCCGTCATAGACTGCTGTTTGCCATCATCCCAGCTAATGACCAGGGTCGGCTCGCTTTCGTCTACTTCTGACAGTTGATAAACAATGGGCACCTGGCACCAGGTAAACGCCAGTCCGTTTACCGGAACGGTTAGTTCCTGCCAGTAATCATCGACATCCAGGTAATTGAATTGACGTGACTGTGAAAGAAACTCACGGCTACGCAACAGCGCCGGTTGAAAGCACACCGCACCGCCACTCACTCTAAGACCCAGTTCACCGAAACGGGATAGTATTTCTTCCTTCACCTGCCCTGTCATACCCGGTTGCTGAGCACCGGCATGTTTCGGCGTATGCGAGTATGGGTCGGTTGGAAATGCGCCATATTCGACCGGGGTTTTATTAAAGCCGATACCCTTGCGCACACGGTAATATAAACTGCCGAGCTGTTCGCAGGTGCTTACATCTGCTCCCTTGTCCAGTGCCGCGAAGAAATTTTCCTGTACCGCTAACAGCAGCTTGGATACCATGTGCCAGTAAACACAGCCTAAGCCTTCAAAACCGAACATGCCACCAGAGCGGCCGGTAAATGCCTGGTGGTTGAATACATCTTCATACAGCGCCAGCAATTGTTCACGCGCTGTTTCAAGTAAATCGCCGTATTCTGCTGCTAGTGAATCAAGCTGGCTATTCAAATCACCTGCATTGCTTAAATCCGCATTAAAACGATAACAGCCGTCTACATCGCGCACTACAATACGTTGGTCTTTAACGTTCAGCATTAACTGCAGCAACGGAATTGCATTTACCTGTTCGCCAGGAACCCGGTTCTTCTCCAGAAACCCGGGCAACGGCCGGTCGGGATAAAGCATAAAACTGAGCTGGTCTGGACGGTACACTTCGCTATCAAATAATGCTTCCAGTACTGCAACCGCCTGCTTCGGTTCAATAGCACCGGCGCTAAGCACCGCAACCTGTCCTTCCAGCATCGGGTAAAGATTTTCTATCACCACTCTTTCCTGCTTTTGCCTGAACTCCAGCAGGTTATAGGCGTGGTACAAACCGTCTTTTCTTAAATTGTTAGCGATACTATGATCAATTGCCGCCAGGGCATCGCTGAGCAGCGCCCTGACCTGCGCTATCGGCACATCGACCTTACCGGTAAATGATTCCTGCTGGTAAACGGACTCGCGATAACGACTTGCTGCCTGACCAAGTACGACCAGCAACTGGTATCGTAATACCTCGGTTTTTGCACTGTCCTCAAGTAATGAACGTGCATTGCTTAAAGCAGCGGCTGTTTCAGACAGCCAGCGGCTCACTTCATTAGATAAATTGACCGGCTTCGATTCTGCTGCCAGTAATTTTTCCAGGAAACTGACGTATCGGCGCAAATAATAAAGCGTGACCATGGATACACCCTGGCCTACCAGTGCGTTATTCGCATCATTCCATTCCGGGCGCTGGGTGTTAAGCCAGATGCCGCCATCAATCACGAAATTGCCAAGCTTACTCAATAATGGCACCAGAAGTTTCTCAAGCAGGTTCACCTGGTAAACATCACCATTGAAATCCAGCACCAGTTTGCCATCAGCCCCCATGGCAGCTACCCGCTGTTCGATCTTGTGGGCCAGATCCTCGTCATATTCAACCGTGCTCTTGGCATCTTCAAGCAAGGCGCCAAAAGGCTTTATCCGGTATGGTACGTTGGCATAACTGTAAACGGAGTGATGCAACAGGGCACTTAGCCTTGCCGGGTGAAAGTTGTTAGACAGCTCAAGAAATTTAAGCAGGTAGATAATCTGGTGATCGCCCCAGTAGCCGATATAACTCCACGGGTCATCCGGTTCTTCCACTTCCCAGTCGATACCCTGCTTGGTGATTCGATAAGGGTTATAGCCGTCCATGGTAGACGCGTTAACAAACTTGGCTATCACGTTCTCTATAAATTCCGGGTAACTTAATGTTAAGGCTTCCCAGTTCTGAAAAATATCACGCCAGTTACCTTCATAAGAAAGCAGGCGATTACCATTTTCATCTTTAAGTTTTATCGCGAACTGGTTCCATGGACGGCTAGGGTCGCCATGACGCCGGCCGAAGGTAATAGGCAGATACTCAAGACAAAGACGCTCAAGCTGAAGATCGCCCTGTTGCTTGATGGTCAGCAGCAGCTGCTTGAAATTAAGTTTCTCCGGTAGCCCTTCCAGCATTATCTTGTGTCGTTGATACAGGGCTTTGTTAAAATTTTTGATACTTGCAGAAAAATCACGCGAATAAACCTGGTACTGATCAACGAAAATACCACCACGCAATATATTAAAAAGCACATTGGCATAATGATGTACGGCCACATTTTCTTCAGCCATTAACTGCAGACCATCACCTCGACCGATAATACGTGACAGCTTATCTGAGCCCTCATCAACAGAGGCAGCAATCGCTTCGGCAACACCATCCGGGTTGCCAAGCTGCCTGCGTAATTCCACTACCTGTCCCTGGCTTTGTTCAATATTCGCAACAAACTGCCATTGCCGGGATTCTTGCGGCTTGAGTTTCAGGCTATGGTTTACCAGGTAGGCACCGCGCACACCGCGCTTATGGACTTCCTGTTCTAACGCTATGCCGAGACGAAAATGATCGAGCTGTTCAGAGGAAACCAGAACTTTATGGCCTTTAAGACCAAGACAGAAAACGGTGTTAGCCTTTAGTGACTCACAGGGTTCAGCGCGATCAGTTATGCCGGAATACACGGTAAACATAGCAATTCCGCTTTGCACATCCAGTTCTGTCCATTTATAGGCATCGACCAGGTTACTGGAGTTGGTCTGCACAATACGCGGCGTACCTGCCGGCAGGATATTCTGTAAACCATCGACCATGTTTACACTGATGCTGTTCTCACCCAGGTTCTCAAGTTCACATTGCCGCGTAAAACCATAGCTGTCGCTGGTCATCCAGGTGTAACGAAATACCATCTGCAAATCGTGATTGACCTCTTCAAAACACAATTTATTGCCCAGCACATTTTTATATACATGGCGGTTAATGACATAGAGGCCATCATGCTCCATATTGAACGGCTCCCACTCATAGTCCCTGCCGTTAGCATTAATCTGCAATATCGTTTTGCAACCGGTATGCACCGCACTTTCATGAATTTTATCAACGGTTACGTAGGGAAACAGAGCGGTATCAGGTGACACCCGGCCTGCGGTAAGCCCGCCGGTTGAAGACACGAACAACCAGTGGTCACTATCAGATATAACGCTAATAAAAAATGGCGCCATTTTGTCCGCGTTATGTATTGCGTAAAAACGTTCACCGGCAAGATCGATAAATTCACCGGAAATAGAATTGTTGTTTCCAGTGTAAATATCCATTGACTGTTTTACCTTATCTAAAAACCGCTCATTATCTGATTTGTTATTTTTATTTTTTGCTGCGCCGTCCTGATCAGCCTCTTTATTTCCCTGGCCACTGGATAATGCACCATCGTTAGTAATATCTTTAGGTAACATAAATTACTCCTTGAAAAACTGGTCTTCAACCTGCTCAACTATTCAAAAACTGAAATAGTTTTGCTCGTGGTATCGTAGACGTATCCCCATTCACTCATTTCCTCTAATGCGTAAATCGGATCGATATAAAATGAAACGAGATTAGTGGCACTTGGGTCATACAGGTTTTGAGCGACCAGATCTTTTAGAAAAGCCGCAAAAACAATATCATCCTCGGTAAACGGCCCGAAAAAAGTTGGCGAAAGAAAATAGTTATCAAGCACCGAGCGGTATGCTTTTTTTGCCTGGTCCCTGGTGGTAGCACTGCTGCTTTCAGCGTACACCTCGTGCAATGACAGAGCGGTGTAGTACTGGTTTTCACCCGGTATACCGGCACCCTTCGCCAATGCCGTCGCCCACAGGTAATATCTCGACTTGGCTGATGGCGCAGCATCCTGCAGATCAAACTTATTATCTTCAGTAACGCTGACATTAGCGTATGGATTTTCAGGGTTATCCAGTACGCAATTCTCCAGGTATACACCTTCGTCCTCACATCGGAAGTTGAGCGTTGAATCTAACGGTAACTCAACTTCATTCTCTACTGTGCCACCTTCAATCTCGCTGCATCCCGTAACCGATAAAATCATCACACCGGCAAACGCTAATGCCACAGGCATAATTAGAAGTCGCGCCACTAGAGGCTGATCTGCATACTTTATAAAATTCATATTTAGCATTTTCATAATAGTTATCCTGGCAATAATCGCTTAAACACTAAAACGTGATCGTCATGTAGGCGATGATTTCAAACATCGATTCATTTCTGCCATCCTGGTATTCATCTTCGGGTGACTGGTCATCAAGCGTTCTATACAGGCCTCTTACGCCCCACTTACTGGTTGAATCTGGCGTAGCCGCCCAGCTGTATGGTCCCATCAACACGGAATAATCGAGTTTGAACTGCCAGGGGAAAGTTACGTTGAACTGACGATAAAAGTCATAAGGACCCCAGGCATCTTTATAAACATAGCCTTCGATAACGTGATCATTGGTCAGCCATAACTTGGCGCCGGCTTTATAATATTCCCGGGCTGGCCCGTCGGGTGCACCTGATGATTGCTGGAAGCCACCTTCAAGATTCAGCACTACATTAGTTCCGCCATCGGCATTCATCACCATCCGGCTCATCACCTTCCACACATCTTCCGCTGCCAGGCCTTCGCCAAATGGAGCATTGACACTGGCAGGCCGGTAGAAGAACTGGTAGGAGTCTGTCTCGGTAGGGTAACTTGTATAGTTTGCACCGAGGTTAAATGCAAAAGCAGCATCTTCCCGGCGGTCGTTGTCCCATTCATAAAAGCCGGTCGCGGGCGTTGGGTCATAGGTAAAAAATATCTCGCCTGACCTGGCTTCCCTGTTACCGAGGACCGCAAAGGGATCATCATCTCTGTTGCGAGCCGATAGACCCGTGGTCAAGGTCGTACCCGAAGTTGAAGAATCAATATTCGGATTCGCATCCACCAGGTTCTCACGGTAAAGCAGTCGCGGCAGAAGTGTTATCGATCCGAAATTCATCTGTAAGCCGGCTTCAAACTCTTTCTTGTTACCTAAATCAGAGTAAGGCAACTGGCTGTGATTTAAGATACCACCGTTGGAATAACCGTATCCGGCCTGGGTAACACCACCATCAGCAGTCAGGCCGGCATAATGCATTCCGAGATAAGCACGAGATGCTCCAAAGGCTTCAAAGGAAAACGTTGCTTTTACACCCAGCGTGTCCTCAAACCCGATTGTATCAACGACTCTATTACCGTTTTCTAAACGGTCATACTGGTCATCAATTTTTTCCGTACTGGCCATGATGCCGCCAATCTCAAGCAGGTTCTTAGTGTTGCCAAATTTAGAATATATCGTTGACTGACGGGTTTGTATCGCAACCGCCTCACCCGGGCTTGTTACTGTATCTTTACGTGCAATGTCTTCAGAATGAATGAATGCGAACCTGGGGCTGGTTCCAATGTTCTCGCCAAATTCATACTTCAGCATAAATTTAGGATTAGCGCCCCAGTAAACTTCTGGTCCTAACAGGAACTTCAGACCATCAAGAGATTGTTTACCCTCAAACTCTGCACCATAAGGCGCCTTGGAGTTCCAGATATCCTGACCAGCCATGTCGGTGGTTTCTCTTAGCAGGCCGAAGTAATCGCCCTCGTAACCCCAGTGAAAACGCGGTACATGATAGAAGGTTGTGAGATCGTAATCATCGGCTTTATAGGTACCGTTATAGTCATAAATTTCTATTCGCTCATTATCAGCTATAGCCCTTTCAGATACAGGCGCATCATCAATTATCTCTTCCTCGATGATCGTGTTAAAAGCCGCTCCACGGTCACCGTATCTAAACTCCATAGTCCTGTTCGGCACATTACCCAGAATGTTTATCGAGAATTGACCGGAGATGTCCTTGCTGGGATTAAATTCAAAATCCATGAAGACCATCTGGCCATTACTGTTATTGATGGCATTCTCACCATCCTCTTTAACATCCCCGGAAAAACCATTAGCCAGGAACTCCATTGAAAGACTGCCGCCGGTCATGGCAAATTTCTTTTTCTCTTCGACCTCGCTTTTGAGCATATTCAGCTCGCCTTTAGCCTCGTAAAGACTCATATTTATGTTGCGAATATCGGTATTTATTGACGCGGTTTTTTGCTTATAGGGATCGAGACCCCATATCTCACCTAGCACATAGTAGGCCGCCCTTGGTTCTGCAACGTAGATGCCCTGAGCATTCTTAGGGCCTAAGCGCATAATGCCCCACCATTCTTCATTCATGTTGTTCTCACCTTCAACATGATCGTAGGTATAACCACCATTAGCCCACGAGGCATTGGTGTTGTGCTCTTCAAGAAACTCTACCTGTTTGTATTTCCACCATTCATCACGCCATTCGAAAACGTAACCACCGACAGAGTTGCCTTCCTGGCCATTACCATAACTCTTGTTATACATTTCCTGCCACTGGCCCCGAAGAAATTCCGCCTGTGATGCCTGGTCTTCGACAAACTCTTTCGAGTTGAACGCATCGGCACCAAACTCGAAGAACAAAACAGGCAGATCCAGTTTTTTATCGACATCACTCCACAGGTTGGTAAAACCGATACCTCGATACACGTTAGTTCCCAGGACATCCAGGTTGGTAACATATTTTTTAATCAGATCAATATATTGAAGATCGCCATTCACAATACTAAATAGACGGGTCGGATCAATCTTTTTGCCTTCTTTAATGACCTCGTAATACAGGCTGTACAGATACTTGGCTTTTTCTTTGTGCTGCTCGCCTTGTGGCAGATTTTCAATTTCAAAATCAGCAGCCCATTCGAGACCGTAGTTACTCTCATTACCCAGGGCGACCATGAGTACACCCGGTACACCTTTATACTTTTTGACGATATCAGCGACTTCTGCTTTCAGATGCGCACGTGTCACCGGATCAGAGTAGTTTGTCTGAGGCGTCCATACGCCATTAATATCTGCACCATACCTGCCCATCAACGGATTGATTGAGGTCATGATGCCGTATTCTTCGTAAGCGTAAGTTACCCACTTGGGTGGAATTGTACTGAAGGCACGGATAGAATTGATGTTGGCTGCCTTCATCAGGGTGAATTCGTGATCGAGCACATCCCTGATGTGCTGCTCTGGTTTGTTCCATAAGCTGTAAGTGTAATTTTCACCACGAGGTGTATAACCCCAGACCACACCCTTTACATAATGGTCTTTACCATTGACCTGAATCTTCCAGCCATTTTTATCTTTGTATGTAGTTACTCTTTCAGCGGCCTGTGCCTGGATACTGAATGAAGCGGAGATAAAAAAGACAAGCACAGCAATAAAAACATTACTGAATTTCTTTATCAAATTCATATTTATAGATTTCGCCATTACTCCACCCCTGGTGATCAATGTATTTATTAACAATTTTCAGTCCACTTACTCTTTTTTGAAGAAGCGGATTACTAAGCCTGATTAAAATTCATCTGCCACATACATTAATATTGATGCTATATAGCAGTTTGCACAAAGCGATATAGGTTGTCAAGAAATATGTGTATTTAAAACAAATATTCATTAATCATTTTTATTTATTTATCAATAGCTTAAATGCACTAACATATTTTATACGAGCCTATATTCGTTCTCATTAGCAGCATGCTCGTTTTTCTCAAATTTAAACACTAGAGTTGCACCCTTACAGTCTGCAATGCATTGGCAGCAATCGTAACCGTTGCAAACTGTCCACCAATTTGCAGATGGTAATCAACCGGTTTTTTTGTTGTATTCAAAACCTGCACACTCAACAGTTTGCTGCTGTTAAGTGAAGCGCTGGCGTGAATGGCGTCATCATCCAGATCATCCATACTTGCGGTGACTGCAACCGCTTTATCACCGGGACGAATGGTTCGGCTGAACTGTGACAACACATGAAAAATGGGGGTGTAATAAACGTATCCCGTATCAGTATCGACCATTATTGGTGCGCCGCAGTAATTGCCAACATGATTGGGGCCGCCGTCTTTATCTAAAACAATATTCCAGTCTATCCAGCCCGAAACCCAGTGATTCAGACTGACGATAATATTTCGCGCATAACGGTGAACCGGGGTATAGATAGAATGCTCATCGGCATTTACCCCTTGCCAGGTAACCGTATAGGCCCAGTCTGTCGCATTGTCATTCCACCAGAACTCATCATTATCGAACCAGCCGGATTCTTTATAGCGCACAGGGTCGGTCACTCCTGCCGGTGCGTCTTTGCCAAGGTCATCGATGGTGCCCTCGGTGTGTATAATTGCCTTGCCTGGAAATTCGCTGTGAACCCGATCAAAAACATCTTCGTATACTTTGTATGTGCTCTCATACCAGTGGACTGCAGCACCGTATAGATACTTTGATGTTACTTCATCGTTGTACATTACCTGCGCCCAGTCTTCCAGCGCATCCCTGTTATGATCGAGCATCAGCAGTTTTACATCAGCTCTATCACTGTTATGTAACGCAGGTCCGAGATGGTTTTTGATAAAATCATTCTGTGATTCAGCAGTAAAATGCATACTCTCCCACTGCCCGCTATTGCCATTAGGTTCATTCACCGGCGTCAAACCCCAGATTTTTACACCCTGGTTTTCATAGTGATCAAGGTACTTGACCAGGTAGTCGGCATAATATTTCTCGTAGCCCTGCTTTAAGACACCACCCGTTCCCTGGTAATTGTTTGCCTCAGTACCGGGCTGATGCCAGTCCTCGATATCCTTCATCCAGGAAGGTGCAGTCCAGGCAGATGCGATAATATCCAGGGTTGAATCTTTTTGTTCCTTTTTTATCGCCAGTGCCTGCTTGATCATCGGTAAAACATCAAACGCCTCATCCTTGATTCCCGGATATTTCTCTCTTGCTAAAACCGTCAATATCAGGTGTAACAGAAAAATGAAGCAATTTTTTGTCGTCTTTAACGTCGTCATAAGAAAAGCCCCCTGCTACAGAAAAGTCAGTGGCTCCGATTACGGTTCTGGCTATTGAAAAATTCGCTCCCTGCTTACTGTAGATCTGATTCATCACGTCCTTTCGTTTGTGCTCACTGAGATGCGCCAGTACAAATGCCGAAGATTCAGTAAACGATGTACCTATACCATTAAGCGTTTGCTTTATAACATCAGGTCGAACATGGATAACATTTTTACTTGCGCTGCCAGTTGCAAAAACGACATTATCTTTACTGGCAAGTTTGTCACCACTTTCTGATGTCAGCAGTATCTCAGTGGTAGTCGTTAATTTGTAATCTATATTTGTAATATCCAGCATATTGCCAGTTCCCGAGGCTATCGTTGTAGCGCTAATCATAATTGCAATTGAATTCATCTTGGTTTTTTTAAATACTCACTAATAAGCAGCCTGAAATAAGCTGTCCCAAATAAGCAGTTTAATTCTCAACAACCGGCTCACCACGACGTGCTTCCAGCTCCAGCCTTATTTCATGCGCTCTCGCTTCAGTAATCGGGAAAGCGTATACCGCCCATATAGCAAGCGCTGAACTAACAAAAGGAACCAGAACATCAAACAGTCGCATCAGGAAAATAGCCTGTTCTGTCTGCTCACCAGCAAGATCAACATCAAAACCAGTCCAGTTAAGCAGGAAGCCGCCGAGTGCCAGTGCCAGCGCCATACCGAGTTTGACTACCCACCAGTAAATCGAAGCGAACATACCCTCACGCCTCTGCCCGGTGTTCAATTCATCGAGGTCGCAGACATCGGCGATCATCGAGCCCATCAGGGTAAATAATGCACCCAGGCCGAACGCCATTAACGGCGCAGGCAATAACAACAACCACGGAATTTCCGGGTCATAACAGAACCACTTGAGACCGTAACCGACCATGGAGATGGCGATGGCGATGAAGAAAGTGCGTCGCTTGCCTATCTTTGTCGATAACCATGTCACCAGGAAAATCACACAGAAAGTTGATACTGCTGCAAGCGTACCTGACCAGCCGGCGTATTCCGCACCCTTCACCTGGTCACCGCCAAACACGTAATAAATAATCACATAGAACTGGAACGACGCGACCAGCATGAAACCGTTAAACACCAGAAATGTTGCCGCGCATAGTTTTAAGAACGGGGTAACTTTTAATGTTTCCAGGAAACCACTGAAAAAATCACCGATGTTTTTCTTCAGCGCCTGCCCTATTGTAGGCACCTGTTCGCCTTCTTTTACCAGCTCTTCCCTGGGCGGTGGATGTTTAAAACGTTCACGCAAAAAAATCGCAGGCAGGATACCAACCATGATAGTCAGTGCACCGATACCGATGGCAAGGTAAGCAGCGCCTTCGACCAGGTCATCAAAAAACCATGCCTGCATTATCCATAAAAACCAGGGTGATATAACATAAGCCAGCTGGCCCATAAAATTTTGCACACCCATGAGCCTGGTGCGCTCATGATAGTCTGGCGTCAATTCATAACCGAGCGCCACCCATGGTGTAGCGAACACGGTATATGCCAGGTAAAAAATGAAAGAACCTATCAGGAAGAAATAGAAGTAGTAGTCCTCGCTCATGCCCAGCGGTAGTTGCCATAACAGCGCATAGATGATGCCGGCCAGTATCGCACCGACAAAAATATACGGCCGTCTTCTGCCCCAGCGGGTGCGGGTATGGTCAGAGATGTAACCCATCAGCGGATCGGTGATGGCATCAGTCAATCGTGGCAATGCACCCAGCAAACCAACCAGCGCAGGATTCATGCCCAGGCCCAGGTTGAGCACAATAGCCATGCCACCAATAGCGGCGGCAAGCAGGTTATTTACAAAGGCACCAAAACCATAGATGATTTTATGTACCAGGGAAATACGGTCTTCTGGTAGCGGTTTCGTAATGCTTCATTTCAGCCACGTAATTTCTGCTCCGCTGTTTTGTCTCAATTGGTTTTGATCGAAGCTACGATCAAGGACAGGTGCCAGAGCACTGATAACAACTTTCACGCCAACAACTAATGACGTTATCAGTGCCCTGCCTGCTAAGGCGTTTCGATGAAATGCAGATCATCGCTTCTGGTCGTACCTTCCAGCGGTGTAACACCCGGTCCAGGTATCGGTATTACAGTCGATGATGGATCGGCGAAGATCAGACTTTTCATCATGGTCTTATCCAGCGTACCGGTGAAGTCCACCAGCGGAATCTCATACAGTTGCCAGTCCGCACCGGCAATAGCCGGATTGGCCGGTACCGGAATGTAATCCGACATGTAGACCGAAGCAACACCGCCATTACCATCCACCATCCTCAACTCCATGTCAGCAAATGCGGCACCAGTTACGTCCGATGTATCGAAGGCAAACTTGAGTGTCGCATAACCTGTAAGGTCAACAAGCAATGGTGAGAAATCAAGGTTATCGTAGAATACGCCCGTTGGCCCATAATCAGTTGAAGTGCTATTAAAACCGAGCTGAACCAGCTCGCCGACCATGCCTGAATCAATAACAAGCTCGATAAAGCCACCGGCCCAGTCAACGGTGAGGATTGCATCGCTATCGAATGTATTATTGGCAAGTTCGATATAGCTAGCATCAGACTGCTTCAGTACTTTAACAAAGGCTTCTGCTTGCCAGGGACTCTCGATGTTACCCAGCTTGGCGTCGAAACTGAAGCGATAGGTTACACCCTCATCACCAGCCCCGACAGTACCGACATCGCGGGTTACAAAAGATTGCACGCTAGTGCCCGGAGGGTTCGTTCCGAATGCACCGAAAGAGTTGTAGTCATTGAAGATTGACAGCTGCTGGTCGCCCTGCGCTAAATCACCTTCTCCCGGTACAATCCTTGAGAAGCCATTGTTATAGTTAGCTGGTGCACCAAAGGTACCAGGGAACCATCCAGCACCACCGTTTACAATGTTACCGATTTTAAAGTCTTCAACATCGGTATCACCAACCATATCGGCGAGCAAGGGGCTTTCAAAGTCAGAACTGTAAGTTGAAATTGCATCGATACCAGGACCCCAGTCAACAACAGATTCAACACAACCGTTAGTCGGAGTTGCAGGTAAGTTAGCAGCCTCACTGGATTCCACACCCTCGTATGATGGATATGTTGCTGTCGGCACGCCGTCAGTTAGAGTCACTGTCTGATCACAGGCGGCGTCGTTAAACGCTGGCACACGAGCAAGCAATTCCGAGTCGTTGTTAGTCTCGGAGGAAACAGCAACCGAATTACCAAACAGCACTGTTGTCGTATCATCAGCAATAGCATTACCGCCAATGGTGCCTTCGATAACAATCGTTTCGCTAGCCGTGTTTTTCACATAGGCGGTGTAAGTACCGTCCGAATTATCAATAGCACTTGTGGTATTAGTTCCGTTATCAAAGGAAGCAGAGTTATTTGGCGTGCTTTCGGTAATTGTCAGATTCACCGAGTCACCACCTACCGTGATGTTATTACCACCCGTGTCTTTCGCCTGTATCGTTATCCTGCTCCTGATACTGGTGTTACTGCCATTATTCACAGCCGCACTTTGCACTGCTGAAATCGTGGTAGTCGCACCCGAGGCTGCACCGACGATAAATCTGACGGTCACGTCATCATCAAACGCACCAGTAACCGTACCAGCAATCGTGCCAGTGATGGTTACGTCTTCGGCTTGACTGTTCTTGACAAAGGCGGTGTAAGTACCGTCCATGTTATTGGTTGCCGTTGTTACTTGAGTACCATTATCAAATGAAGCAGAGTTATCGGGAATGCTTTCGCCAATCGTCAGCTCCACCAGACCGGCACCCGTGCCAAGGTTATTGTCATTAGCATCCCTTAATTGAACAGTAACTGTGGTTTTTGTTATACCATCAGCCTCAATATTAGATGGCGCATCTATTATTGTGGCAAAGAGATCGACTGCACCGACAAAGACAAGAGTGAGATCACCCGAGGTAATGTCATTACCGCCGATAGTACCAGTGATAGTGACTGACTCTGGCGTTGCGTTAGTCACGGTCGCCGTGTATGTACCGTCGTTATTATCCATCACGGGAGTACTTACTATCGCATTACCCGTACTTGTTAACGTCACCAGACCGGCACTTGCGGTAATATCATTACCACTACTGTCTTTTGCCTGAACCGTTATGGTGATGGCTGCCGTGCCATTAGCATCAACAGTACCAAGATCCAGGCTCATCGTGGTGTTGGCACCCGACCCCGTAGGCGGGAACGCTTCATAGAAATTGTTTACCGCATCCGTTTCACTGACAACCGCATTACCCGGGGCGATAATATTAACAAGCCCTGTTGGACCCGATATAGCCGAGGTAAATGCGGCAGAACCAAGCGTAAAGTCCAGGCTCAGGCCAATAGCTTCCGCCTGGCTGGCTGCGCTGATGGTGATGCCATTGGAGGGAGTCATGTCCGAGTCAATACTTTGCAGGAAGACCAGCTGGTTGATCGCTGCCTGATCGGTCGGGTTAGCACTGCCAGTCAGCTCGAGTGGCGTGATAATGGGTGCGCCTAATACGGTACCCAGTAAGATATCACCCACTGTGAAGGTAACCATTTCACCCGGCAAATACAGGAACTCACCTGCACTATTGGTGATACCCGACTGTGTTTCAGAGCTGAAAGTAACGCCCTCTACAGGCATATCCACCAGCAGTCCGATTAACGGAGCCGGAAGATCGGCAACAAAGTGCACATTATCGAAATACAGGGTAGCTGAAAAATAGGCCGGATATGCGCCGTCCATTTTATCAACCGTTGATGCATTGTAGAAACCCAGTGCCCTTATATCGGTTAAGTCCACCCCGGCAAAATTACTCAGCGATATTTCATACAGATCCCAGCCGGCAACGCCGCTGGCTGTCGGTGTGTAATCAGAAAGGAAGGCGGTAGCAACAGTTGCCGCTGCATCTTCCATTCTTACTTCCAGGTCCATCAATGAGCCAGCCGCAGATGTATTAACCGCAAACTTCAGCGTCTCGAAGTACGAAATGTCATTAGACTGCTGCCCGGACGATGCCAGTGACAGACTCACATTGTCCCAGAAAACACGGCTGGCAGGATCACCGCCACCAATAACATGAAGCATCAGTATCTGAGCCCTTACAGCCCCCACCGGTGCGACGCCGGAAACATCCATCCGGGTCCAGTCAGCAGTTGAAGTGCCAGGCATCTGTGTCAGCGTGTAGTCCTCATTGCCAACAGAATCCGCTTTGACTTCGCTGTTAACACCAACCTGGTTATTACCGGCATCAAAGAAAGCCAGCTGGAAAATTGCAATACTGCCATCAAATAATTTGTTAGTGGCCCAGTTCATGGCATACACTGAAGCATTTACTGTTTCGCCCGCAGTTACCGCGACGGATTGCTGGGCAAGTCCATCACCGCCAATCGTAACCAGCACCTGGCTGCCATCGAACGCAAGCGGGCCAGGTTCAGCAGCATTAGCGTTACTGAAAACAAAGGCCGGATTAAAACACTCCCAGTCAGTCACAGCACCGGCTGTACAGTCCAGGGTTCCACCTGATGCGTCGGGCAATTCAAAACTGCCGTTCAGTATCAGTCCGCCTGACGTATCCGGGAAATTCAAAGGCAAACCCATTCTCACCGCCTGCGGGTACTGCATAATCAGCCTGTAGCGAAACAGAGCCTTCTTCTGCTGTGACAGCAGTACTCGCCTCTTCCGTTACCGTGTTTTCATTGATGATTCCAGTGTAAGCCAGTACATTGTCAACCAGGGTTTCAGAGTACACGGCGAGCGGCGGCGTGATGATGTTAGCTGTGTCAGTCTGACCTAGTCCGTTAGTGTCTGTATAGGTAAGTGTTATTACATCGCCTTCCTGTAATTCGATGGTGCTGCTGGCGTCATTGCTAGGACCGAAGTTAATCGTTGCTGAACCATTTCCGTTGGCATCTACTAAAGCACTTACGCCGATTGTGTCTCTGCCGTTATCGACAAGCACAACAACATTTTTATTTTTGTTCGCCAGGCATGCGTCATTAACTGTAATTATTGTACTGCTTGCATAAGCGAGATAACTGTCCGCGTTAAAACTAACCGAACCATTCGCCGAACATGGTTCGCTAACGAACTTGACATCATCAATATAGAGTTTTCCGGCGATCAGCTGACCGCTTGAATCAGTCGGGTTCCAGAAACCAAACAATGAAACGCCATCCATATTAGTCTGGTTGAAATCAGTTATAGGGTATCTCGTAGGTCTGCCAGTTGCCCGACACTGTCGGTGTATAGTTGCTTAGCAGCATGACTCGTCTTACCGGGCTCGCCGTCGCCGGTGAAGCGGTAGTCCTGTATCTCGAAGCTAATATCTTTCAGACCTGGAAATTTGGATCTATCGAGACTAAATACCAGCTTTTCATAATGAGTGAAATCCTTACGGTTTAAACCAAATGCCGCACCAGAAAAGTAGGTGTTTGCCGATTCATAATCAAACTCGATTACGCTGGTACCCACCAGCGGCGTAACTGCGGGCGGATTCTCTGCTGGATCATCTGTCAGACTAATACTGCGCTGTACCGTTACGGCTACAGCGTCACCGCCAAATTCACCGCTATTAAAAAAGCGTACATATGGCCGCTGCAGCCAGCTGATCGTCCGATATCATGGGCAGAACATCGGGCTGGGTTTTCTCATACACCCTCACCCAGTCAACCATCATTTCCTGCGGCCAGGTGGTTGAAGTATTTGGCGGACCGCCCAGGGTGCCACCTACAGCAACATTCAAAATCATGAAGAAGCGGTTATAAAACTCCTCCATGGTTACTGGATCAATTGATTTGTTGAAATAGGTAATGTCATCTATTTTGCCGATGATGCCGCTTTCATCCCACTGAGCCTCGAAGACATGGTAGTCATCGCTCAGATTGATATCATCGAATTTTTTAAATTGCTCATCGAATACACGCCCGGGAACAAATTCACAGGGAACCGGACCTGGAATGGAGTCATCACACCAGTGCATGGCGAAATGGGTAGTATTAATATCTGAATAGAACTGGTGTATCTCGACGATGTCGATCTCGCCAGCGCGCGGCCAGGGGGTGTTCGGAAAATCAGCGCCCAGCATCCAGAACGCAGGCCAGGTACCTTTACCGGGTGGTACTTTGATGCGTGCCTGGATATTGCCGTATTTTACTTCGAATTTATCGTTGGTATTGATCCTGGCGGAGGTGATGGTGCCATCATCGCCAGCAGTATTACATAGCGCCGGATTAGTAGTCTGATTGCTGCACTGTGCAGTAATTACCAGGTTGCCGCCTTCG